>CAWKHS010000007.1:0-143825 GCA_963849445.1 uncultured Acidobacteriaceae bacterium
ACGAGTACGGAATTAGCGGAAATGATGCCCCGAACCGATTTACCGCTGTCGCAACGGTCAACTTGCCGGTCGGCCGCGGTCTCTGGCTCGGCTCCCATATGAACCGCATCCTCGATGCAGCCATCGGAGGATGGTCGGTCGCAACCACTCTCACGATCCAGAGCGGCCAGCCGATTCCTATCGGCATGAGTCTGCCGCGGCTCGCGGACGGAACCCAACGGCCAAATGTTACGTGTGCGGATCCGAGTACCGGGATCAGCTATCATGACGCCGCCGCCACCGGCGATCCCCTGTTCAACGTGAATTGCTTCTCCGACCCCGGCGACCAGCAACTCGGCAACGCGCCCCGCTACTTCGGAAATCTGCGTCTCGACGGTATTCGCAACGTCGATGCAGCCGCGCGCAAGTCCTTCTCGCTCAGAGAGGCGATGAAGCTTGAGATCCGCCTCGAAGCATTCAATGCCTTCAATCACACGCGCTTTGGCTTGCCCGTAAATGCCTACGGAGATCCACTCTTTGGCGTTGTGAACTCGCTCGCACCCGGTTTCACCCCCAGGCGGATACAACTCGTCGCGAGGTTCGAATTCTAATGCTTCGATGGGGCATAATCGCGCTGCTCGTGGCAGCGCCTCTTACCGTCTCTGCGGCCGAGCAGCAGACCACGCCGCTCGATTGGAGCCACTACGTTCGCATCGCAGGCCACGGCCTCTCGCGCCAAAATATCGCTGCAACCATTGAGGAGTCTCAGCGCACTCACGTCTTCGGCATCGAAGTCGATAACGACGTCCCCGGACGTTATGAGAGCTTCCTCGACCCCACGGAAAAATTAGCAGCCATCCGTCTTGCGGCGCAAGCCGCCCATGCCGTACACAACAAGGCGTTCGTCTACATCGCAGGCCTGGAATGTATTACCGCTCATGCAGACCAGAGCCCGCACACTTTCTTTAAAGATCATCCCGATTGGGTGCAGCGTAATCGTGAAGGCCAGCCTGCCCTCTTCGGAGGAGGCACTGCCTTCTGGATCGCCAAGGGCGATGAGGATGTCTGGATTTCCCCGTATGCACCCGCCTGGCGCGCTCGCTACATGCAGCTCGTGCACCAGATAGCAGGCACCGGCATCGACGGCGTGTACGTCGACATTCCCTATTGGATGACTCACTTCGATAAATGGGAAAACAGTTGGGCCAGTTTCGATCGATACACCGTAGAAGCGTTTCGCAAACAGACCGGCCTCGACGCCCGCAACATCAAACTCGGAGACCCATCCGACCCCGGCTTTCGCCGCTGGATTGACTTTCGCATCGCCACCATAACCGACTTCATGCGCGACATCGATACGAACGTCAAGTCTGCCAACCCCCACTGCCTCACCATCGCGGAGATTTTTCCAGGTATTGAAAGCGCCGTGCCGCGCGTCGGGGCCGACGTGTACCAGCTCTATCCGGTCGTCGATGCCATCGCGCACGAGTATCAGGGCCCGTCCGACGCCACCGCCGCCTCTCGCTCCCCCTTCAACTGGCTCGACGTGATGGTTGGCATGTTCGCGTTCCGCTCTTTTGCCGACGGCAAAGCAACCTGGATGTTGAATTATTCCTGGGACAACGACAAAGACGTCAACATCCCGGATGCGATGAAGACCCTTTTCGCTTCTCAACTCATAGCCGGCGCCAACACCTGGGACGCGAAAGGCCACGTCATGTCCGGTTCAAACGACAGTGCTGTACGCACGCAAGTATTCGGTTGGATCGCACAGCACGAGCACACGTTTTACGATCCGCGTCACCCCATCGACCCCATCGGCGTGTATTTCTCTCCCACTGCCCGCGACTACTTTCCCGATGAGGTCGTCTCGCAATTTAAGGCGGCGATGAATCTCCTGCTGCTCACCCATCGTGAATTCGAAATCGTCACCCCGCGCAACATCGATCGCTTTCATGGAAAAGCCATCATCATTCCTGCCCAGGAGCGAATCGCTAGCGGCGAAATGCAGCGCCTCAACGAGCTGATAACTCACGGCGTGCGCAGGCTTGACTTTCCGAGTGAGCTGCCGGCTTTCCAACGTTTGCTTGAGCAGCACTACGGCGATACGGCTGCCATCCAACCTCAGCTTGAAAATCTAGCCAGCCGGCTGCCCGCTCCATCCGGTATTGTCATTCACGCTCCGCCGACCGTCGTTTCACAAACCGCGCAGGTGTCCGGAAAACCTTACGTGTTCCTTCTGAATCTCAAAGGACTGGAAGCTAAGCGCAAGTTGACGCCCGACACCGAATCGACTGTTTCGATTGACTTCGCCGCCGACCCGGGCTCGCATGTGTTCGCACTTCCGTTTCTGGGTCAAACGCGTGAAATGCCGGTCGAACAAACCGCAGGAAAACTTCACGTGCAAGTTCCAGCGTTTGAGAGGTCAATCGTGCTGTGGTGTGGAAAACATTAGCGGTTTACCGGCCCAGCCAAAGAACCCCGGCTGGGATCTTCCAATGAGGCCGAGAACGAATCCAGTTGCGTGATCCACTGGGTCAGCGTTTCCGCTTTCGCGTCGCCCGCTTGCAGCTTTGCTCGCTCACCTACCATCAGCGCGCGCAGATGGGGCACGAGTTCAGCTAAATTTTTCTGCGTGATTTTGGTGTACGGGTGATCCGGCGGGAGGGTCTTTTCGTAAATCTGAAGCGCGTGACGATAGCCGATGTAGGCATTAAAGAAATCCCCTTGCACGGCCAAAATCATCGCGATATTACTCCAGTGAGCCGCCACTTCGGAGTGATTCGGGCCGAGCACCTCCTGGTCTATGTCCAATGCGCGCCGGGCGTACGTCAGACCCGTCGCTAAGTCGTCCTTCTCATCCCGGTTATAGAGAATCCTGGCAAGCAAGTCCAGATCGATAGCGACTGCGTGACTGCGAGGATTTCCTGCCTTCTCGTCAATCTGTAACGCGCCTTCGACGCAATCGAACGCTGCCTTGAGATCTCCCTTACCCAAATACGCGGCCCCGAGATTTCTCAACCGTATCGCCACGAAAGGATGATCGGGACCCCGAAGCCTTTCGTCAATCTTCAGCGCCCGCTGCAACTGCTCAATTGCTGCATCGAATTGACCTAGTTCAGTCAAGACATCAGCCAGATTGTTTGCTCGTATCGCAACGTTCGCGTGGTCGGGGCCGTTTACCTGTTCCTCCAGTTTGAGCGAACGACTCAGCAGTTCGCGGCCACTTTCAAGTTGGCCTCGCGCCCCTTGATAGACACCGGCGGAACTCAGTAGTGCGGCTGCTTCCCCTAGCGCAACCTTCAGGTCCTCGGCGTGCCTGATCGCCTCCAGCGCATGTGAAAACAGAGGCGCGCACGCGCCCCATTGCCGAAACTCGTCGGGCTGCTCCGGGAACTGGCTCTTCACCGTCTCCAGCGCTTCTGAAGCGAAAGCTCGTTGTGCATCTTGCTCCAGCGCTTCCCGGATCGTTTGCTGCAGCAAACGATGCACGCTGATGAATAGCTGAGTTGTTTCCACCAGACCATAGCGGCGTAGCGCCTCGATCGCGTCGTCAAAATCCAGATCGTCAGGCACCTTCGTCTGCAGTAAAGCCCGCGGGATGTTGTCCGGTGCAAGGAAAGCGGACAGAGTAAGCAGATGGAGTGAGTTGGGGTTCTCAGTCTGGAGTTTCTCGAGCGAAAGAGCCCAAGTGCCTTTGATGGGCTCCAGCAGCTTCTTCGAGTGCGACTGCAAACGCGAGATGTAATCGGCAATCGATATGTCTTTGGCCTCAATGTAAGAAGCCGCCTGTGTGAGCGCAAGCGGAAGGTCCCCTAGCAACTCGCTTAGCCTGTCGGCAGCTTCGGCTTCGTCGCGGCCTGTGCGCTGCCCCAGAAATCGCACGGATTCGGCGCGCGCCAGTTCCTGTACCGGTAGCGGCGCAGCGATATTCCCCCAAGCTGGATTACGCGACGTGATCAGCATATTTCCGGTCGTCGAATGTGGGCGGTATTCGTCGAGCGCTTTGACCTCCGCCGCATTGTCAAAGACCAGCAGCCAATTGGAATTCTGAGTGAGCCAGTTTCGGACTGCCGCTATGGTCTCCCGTTGATTAGAGGAGTCTTTCTCCGGAAGCCCGAGCCGTTGCGCCAGATTGGCGTAATCGCCAGACAACGTTGCAGCCTGCTCGGCCCGCAGCCACCAGACCAGATCGTAATCGGACGCAAACCGGTAACTGTATTCCAGCGCCAGCGAAGTTTTTCCAACGCCGCCTATTCCCGAAATTGCTTGTATGAGGGTGGCTGAACCGGCTGAACTGAACCTCTGATGCAGTTCCTCGAGCATCTGGTCACGCCCCGTAAAGTTCGGATTGCGCGGCAATGGCACTTCGAAGATAGCCGGAAGCTTGCCCGGGAAGCGTTTGACTTCCGTCTGCCCGGCGGGAAAAGCCGGAGCAACGGCCGGCTTGCCTGATTTCTGCTGCACAGCCTGCAGCAATCTCTGCCGTGCCGCGCCTTCCGCCATCCCGATCAGATCGATATAAACGACCGGTCTGAGAAAGTCGGGAATATCGCACGCTTCAACGCGCACCGGCAGAAGAGCCGATTTGACGAAGGCCGCGCTCCACTCGTCTTCCGAGAATTTGGATTTGAAATAAGCAGGGGAGTAGACCGCAATCGTACGCTTCGCCTCAGCCGCCGTCTTCATTTGCGAGATGAAATTGGATCCGGCCGTGAAGTCCCACGCCTGCAGCACAACCTTGTAGCCGGCAGCATCAAGCTGCCACGCAATCCATTCGGCCCAGCCACGATCTGAACTGGTGTAGCTGATGAAGAAGTCTTTGGCTTCAGCCGGATCTTGCATGGCGAAGGGCTACACGGCAGGGATTACGAAACGTCTCCAGTTACAGCGCATTTGCCAGGAATGGAAGCCCCTTAGTTCCGTTAAAGACGTGTTCGCCTTCAAAGATCTGCTGCTGCACGCGGTCCGGCACGCCGAAGACCTCGTACACTTTCTTCACTCGTGCATAGCACTCACGCGTTGCGCTGACCGGAAAAATAGGGTCGCGGTCGCCGCCTTCCGAGAAGAGAGGCCGTGGCGCGATCAGGCCGGCAACGTCGTAGTTTTCGGCCCAGTTTAAAATCCCCGGAACGTAGTTATCGATGCAGTGCGAAACAGCCATGATGCTGTCGCGAAACGTATTCATGTAGCCACTCACAAACGCCGCTTTGATTCGCAGATCGAGAGCGCTCGAAAACAAGGTGCAAGTACCTCCTCCCGATATGCCCATGCATCCGATTCGAGCAGCGTCGAGTTCTGGCCGCGTGCCGATCCAATCGATTGTTCGCATCACGTCCCAGACGCGCCAGCCGATCATCGTCTCTCCGAACAGTAGAGCGGAACCTGCGGCTGGCTGGCAAGAACTGGCATCGGCGCCCTTGGCGACCGTAAGCGGATCGCGACGCTGACCGAAACACATCGGTTCAATCGCGAAAGCCGCCATGCCGTGTTGAACAGCCTGGATGGCGAAGTCGTGTTGGTAGCCTGGATCGCCGTTACGCTCTCGTCCTTCGCCATCGAGCCCAACAATGTCGCGCGCGCCGATGCCGTGTCCGGGAACGGCAATCACAACTCGGTAAGGTGCCTGCTGGCTCTTCGGAGTAAGTAGATAGCCTGTGACTGCCACTCCTTGACGGCTCCAGAAGATAACCTGCTCCCTGCGGTATCCCGGGTATTCTTTGATCTCCAATGTTTCTGGCCGCAAAGAGACCGGTTCGGGGAAGCCGCCGAGCAAGTCGATCAATTTGAGTCGTAGTTCGCGCTGCCAAGCTTCCGCCTCCGCCCGTGTCGTGGCACGGAACGTGAGCTTCAGCGGAGCGGACTGGTATCTTTCGTGAGTCCACAGTACCGGGTCAAGACCTTCGGATCGGAGCATCGTGTGGGGAGAAGCGGATTCTGGAGCGGTGTTGGCTTGATTGTCTTTCGCGAAACCGGCGTGCGAAAGACCAGCCGCGGCGATTGTCGACATAGCGAATTGACGGCGCGTAGAACTCTTGCTCACGGTTGAATTATACGTGCCATTTACACTGCGAGCTTCTGCGTCGGTGGCTCGAAGGCGAACCCAGGCACTGCCTTTGATTGAAGTCCGGCTTTGGCAAGTATCACGTAAACGAGAAAGCCCGCCACGAAGCTGTACACAGCCGCCGGTTGCAGGTAAGCCTTTGTTTCCTCAGCAATGGGCAGAAACGGCAGAATTCCGATCACGAACCCGATCGCCCACGCTCCATACCCCGCAAAATTGATTCCTTGCCGCGGCCCCGCCCATTTCTTTCCCGACAACCAGTAATCCGCCACCATCGCCCCGCAGATCGGTCCGAAGGACGCGCCGATAATCGTGAAGAGGCCCACCAGATTTGCCGCTGCGCCCGTAATCGCCAATATCGCCGCAATCACCGCTCCCACCATCGTGGATGTAGACCTGGGAACACCCGGAATCATGGTGGCCAGACTGTTCCCCGCGATAAACGAAGAAAAGCACATCGGAGCGATAGACGCGACCGCGAACAGGAAGAACGCGATGCCCGCGAAGCTACCCGTTTGTGCAATGGCTGAATCGAGCTGATAGTCCTTCACTCCATAGAGAACATGTGCGCCGGCGACCGCGAGCAACGGGAACCCTCCCGCAACCAGCACGGCAAGCAAAATACCCACCAGCCCACCCCATCGGACGTCGTGTTCGTTCCGGTTGCTCATCCCGAAATCCACCCCTGCTGCACCCGCGGTCGCAAAAAAGCCGACCACGATCTGCACCAGCATCGTGAATCCCAAATACGAGTTCGGATGTGGCGGGGCATACTGCCCGATTCCGCCGGCATTCTTCGCAAACACAACAAGGATCATCACCAGCGGAACAAGGTTGAGATACAAGGCGAATCGAGCAACATATCCGATCCCTTTGGCGCCTACATATCCCAACACTAAAGCCCAAACCGCTGCGATAATCGCAAACGACAGGCTTCCCGGCCCCGCTTTCGAGCCCAAGGCAGTTAGGATGAACGTGGTTGCGACGAACGTGTTCACCGACATCCAACCCACCTGTAATACACCCATTAGCAAACCAGGCATGACGTAACCGCCTTGTGTGCCGAAAGTCGAACTCCCGACCACGTAAAGCGGGTATCCCGTTCGCATACCTGTCAGGGCCGGTATGTAATAGAACAACCCGTAGCTGATCAATCCGGCGACCACCAGGGCCGCGAGACAGAGCGCAGGACCAGCATGATCGAGCGCAACACCGATCTCGCGATAGAAGACAACCCACAGAAAAACGCCAGCGTACGTCGGCGCCGTGTTCTTGTACCATGGCGCTCGGTTGGAGCGGGGGTTCGGCACGGCTTTAGATATATAGTTCGGCAACATGTCTGCTCCTTATTCTTCGAGCGATGCTAATTATATCCGCCGTCGGCAATGGATCCACCCGGCCAACGGCGAATGTTAGAGCGAATGGCTTTGATCTATCAGCAAACGGCCTTCCATCCGAGCGATCAAGAACCGTGGAGCCTCATCATTGATCGGGTTTATCCTTTGCTAGAAGTTGATGAGAACGTCGTAGCATTTCGGTCTAATGCTGCCCGTGCTTATCCAGCCGGTAAAAGCGCGCGGCGTTGTTGTACAGAATGTCGCGTTTCTGCTCGGGCGTCAGATAATCCGCGTTTTGAATGATGCTGATCGAGTATGCCATCAGTTTCGGCCACTCCATCTGATCTGTGCCGAACATTACTCGGTCCTCGAAGCCGGCATCCACCAGGCGTTCGATGTAGCGATTGACCTCTTTGATGGGATAACTCCAGATGAGCCCCGCAACGTCGACGTAAACGTGGGAGTTTGCCTGCAAAAGGGTCAGCATATTGTCCATCATGGGATAACCGGCATGCATAACTTGAACGCGCAGTTTTGGATGCCGTGCGAGCAGATCTTCTAAGAGAAGCGGATTGCCCATAGAACCCCGAAACTTGGGACTGGTGACGTTCGCACGTCCCGAACCTCCGGTGCCCATGTGAATCCCAACGGGGATGTCCAGTTGTTCGGCCAGCGCGAAGTATTTGTCCACCGACGGATCACTCGGCGATAATCCCTCATACTGCAATCCGATCTCCCCCATAACTTTGAACCCACCGCTGGTGAACCTCTTCCGCAAATCGTCCATCGACACGCGTTCCCCAGGCTTTAGGCCGTCGTTGAACGAGGTTCCAGGGATGACTCGACCCGGAGCGGCCTGCTCGAATTTCTGAACGCTTGCCGGATCGCCGAGCACGACAGCGGTGACATTGAGACGTTTCATCTCAGAAACGAGGTCCTGGAGATATTCACCCTTCGCTGAAGGATAGAGCTTCGGCGTGCAGTCGTTCTGGTTTGACCAACCGGACATTCCTTCCTTCGTATCAGGATCTGAGGCTAGGAACTTCGGGGTGTTGGGACACATCGGTCCGCCTCCAGGGAAGGACTCCAACATCGCGTGCACATGCACGTCGATAACGGGGGGCAGATCCGAGTCGGTATTTTGTGCCAACAATGTGCCGGGGGTTGTCACGCCGGCCAAGAGCCCTGTCAGCAAGAGTATCGATTTAAAGCGCATGTAGAGTGTCCTTGTATGTGGTCTTACTTTCTTAATAACTGCGAAGCGGGCGCCCGGCAAACAAAGTTAGCAGCATCGTTCGTACTGCCGGATCCTTTATAAACCGGTTGCTGCGGATACGGGCAAATGGGTCGCGTGCGATCAACGGAGCCGGTCTTATCCAAATGCTCGGCGACTATACGTTGTGGCGCTCTGTCTGTCGCCACCCAAGTGTCGAGCACTTGCAGCGAATCGAACCGGTTTGGGCCCGGCCCGCCTCCGCAATGTCCCATTCCCGGAACCATGAACAGAACGGAGAAGGACTCAGCAACGTCTGCCCCCACGGCGCGCTCTACGGACTGATAGTAGTGGACCGTATCTTCCGGGGGCACAACTGGATCGGCCCAACCCTGGTAGATGAAAAGTTTGCCGCCGCGCCGCTTGAAAGCCGTGAGATCCGCATCAACAGCCGCAACTTGCGGTGACCGCCGATCCGCGAATGCGAGATCGCGATCGAAGTCGAACGTCTTCGGCTCCCAATCCGGATCGTCAAAAATCCAGTAACGCCAGAAATCCACTCTCGCTGCTTCAGGCTTACCGACAAAGTATCCGGCCCAACTTCCACTACCGTCCGGCAGGGATTCGCTCCCGCGAACCCATCCGGGGAAGATTTGTTCGCCTGTTCGAGGATTGCGCGCGCCGGCGTAGATTTTGCGAACGGCTTCCACCTGCGCTGCAGTAAGGCAAGAGTCTCGGTCGGTTCCTTTGCAAAGCAACACTGCCGGATCGAAACGACAACGCGGCGGATCAGTGATGATGCCATCCTTCACGCCGTCCAGAGCATCACAAGAGCCCATGACGGCGTCATAGAGGAGCGACAACTTCGGCGCGGGCAGATCGGCCCCAGGTGCATCGTGCAGCGCTCGCCAGGACCACAGGAACCCGGCGTTCAGGTGAATACGATCGTTGCCCGGATCACCTGCCACAATGCCGTCGTAGTCATCTGGGTAGCGCTGCGCTTCAGACAAGGCCTGTTGACCGCCCGTTGAGCAGCCCGAAAAGTAAGCGTGGCGAGGCAGATGCGCATAATAGCTCCGCACGATGAGTTTTGCAGTTTCCGTCATTACATGGACGGCGCGGTAAGCCCAATCGTCGATTTTGACGGGATGGCCGATGGCGAATTTCAGGTCGCCTCCCGAATGCCCAGTATCCGAACCTGTGACCACATAGCCGCGCAACAGCGCTGCCCGCATCGCTCGGACGTCCATTTGACTGGAGTAGCCCCCGTTTCCCGTTCCAAGCAATTTGCCGTTCCATTTCTCGGCCGAAGGGAGCCAGACTTCAGAGTGGATTTCCGAATCCGGCACGGGTCTCGATGTAATTGACACTCGGCAGTACGAACCAATATTGGCATCGGCAACACTCTCCGAGGTCACCGTCGCGCCGGGTAGGAGCATGTCATGGAGTTGCTCGCAGGACATGGAGTAAGCGCAACGAGTAATCGTGGCCAGGATAAACAGCGAGAGTACGCGCCTCATGCAGTTGTGCGCGGCACTCGGCGCTCAATCCTTTTCTCGAGCGTCGGCAGCCCGATTCCGAGGTTGACGTAATCTCCATCCTTCAACTCTTGGGCAGCGCGTTGCGCGATCTTTACTCGCCTGGGTTGGGCAGACCCGTCCATCACTGAAACCTAATCCTCAAACCGGCATTCATCCCCGACCACGATTCATGCTATGCCGCGTCTCCTGCGCAAGACAATTCGAAAGATACAAACACTGTCATTCTCAAAACTGAAGAACACCGAGGGCCAGCGCTGCAGCCGTCATGATCAGCGATGCCGCAAACAGATACGGAATCGAAAACTTCTGATGCTCTCGCAACTCGATACCCGCCAGTCCCACAACCAGGTAAGTGGCGGGCGTCAATGGGCTGACGGGAAAACCCGTCGTATGCAATCCGAGGAGAGCCGCGTGCGCTACCTCGGTCGGCTGGATTCCCATCGCTTTCCCGGCCATGCTCAGGACCGGCAGCATACCGAAGTAGAAGGAGTCTGGGTCGAAGATCAGACTTAGGGGCATCGCAAGCACTGCCAGCACCAGAGGGAAGTAGTGAGCGCTACTGTGCGGCACCAGCGCGACTGCGGCGTTTGCCATCGCATTCAACATGCCGGATTCCTTCATAATGCCCGTGAAGGCCCCCGCGGCGAGCAGTATGCTGGCCATCAGCAGTGCTGCGCGTGCGTGCGCATCAATTCTCTCCTGCTGTTCTTTCAGGCTCGGGTAGTTAATCTGTAGAGCTACGACTACGCCCACCATGAACACGACCATCGGTTCCAAGTTGAAGCCGATCATCAAAACGAGCAGAGCAGCCGTGAGCGCCAAGTTGATGCCGACGCGGCCGGGCCGCCGTAAGGACGTCTCCGCTGGCTCGCCCGCATCCTGAATGAGCGGTCGTTCCGGTACAAGAGAAGCCGAAAGCGAGAGACGCGCGCGTTCTCGGCGACCCATCCAATAGGTCGCCAGGAACACGAACGTAAGTCCAACAACCTGCACCGGCAGCAGAGGTTTGAACAGGGTCGTCGCTGGGACATGCAGGACCGCCGAAGCGCGTATCATCGGCCCGGTCCACGGGAGAAAGTTCACGCCCGCCGCCATGGATGCGGCACAGGCGAGAATGCGCCTGTCCATTCCGGTGCGTTCAAACAGGGGGCGCATAACGGGAATAGCGACCAGAAAGGTGACCGCGCCCGAACCATCCAGATGCACCAGCAACGCTAACAGCGCAGTACCCATAGCGATGCGAGCGGGATCGTTCCCGACCGCCTTCAGCAAGCGGTTGATCAGGGGCCGCAGCATGCCCGCATCACTCACAATGCCGAAGTAAAGAATCGCAAAGATGAACATCCCGGCAACGCCGGCGACGCTCTGAACGCCGTGCAGCATGAATAATGCGGTCTTACCGCGAAAGCCGGCAACGAGCGATGCGATGACAGGGATAGCGATCAGTGCGGACAGCGGGGTAAGTCGCTTCGTCAAAATGACGGCCAGCAGCAGCACCACCGTGAGCGTACCCAGGACCGCAAGCATAGAGTTCAGAAATGCCCCTCCGTTGCAACGTCACAAATGACTGCGGAGTGATAGCCTCGGCTTATGAATCTCAACCTGCGGCACTTGGAGGCTTTCGCCGCAGTGGCACGCTTGCGCAGCTTCACGAAAGCAGCACGAGCTTTGCACGTTTCGCAGCCCTCGTTTACCGTCCAAATCAAGCAACTTGAAGAAGAACTGGGCGTCCGCTTGCTCGATCGCAATACCCGGTCAGTGAGTCTCACGCAAATCGGCCACGAACTCGTGCCTGTTGTGGAGCGCCTGCTTCGTGAGCTTGAAGGCATCGTGGCGAGCACACGGGCTTTGTCGTCCAGGAGCATTGGCTCCGTTACCATCGCTGCGTTACCGTCCGTCTCCTCTACGCTGCTACCCTCGGTGATCACGGAGTTCCGCCAGCAATTTGCGGGTGTTCGCTTCCGTTTGCGGGACGCAGTCGGGAATCGCATCATCGAACTGGTCACGTCAGATGCGGTGGACTTCGGAGTGGGTTCCGTCGAAACGGGAAACGTCGACATCGAATTCACACCTCTGTTTACTGACTCCATGAGCGCGATTTTCCCTGCCGGCAGCCCACTGCGGCGTAAGAAGTCCATCACACTGCCCGAGCTTGCTTCCGAATCGCTCATTTTGACCGACCCGGAGAGCACTGTTCGCCACATCGTGGATCGTGCCTTCGCACTTCTCGGAACTCCAGTTGTCCCAGTGCAGGAAGTCACCTATATGGCTACCGCGATGGGCATGGTAAAGGCGGGATTGGGTGTTGCCATACTACCCTCTTCCGCCCTTGAACTGGATGAATTGCGCTCACTGAGGGTGATACCCATCGACAGTAACGAACTCAAGCGAACCGTAGGCGTCGTCCAACGGCGGCATCGCAGTTTGTCTCCCGCTGCCGCAGCGTTCTTAAGCTGCTTTCGCGACGCCCTACTTCGGCCTAAAATCATCCGGAATCTCAACATCCAGCAGAACGGAGCTTAAGCACTTTCCGTGTGCATCCAGCGCAAGCGAACGCGTGACGCCCCCTCCCAAAGCACCATACATTACAAAGTTGAAGCCGCCCAGCTTCGGCAGCTCATAACGCACCACTCGTTCGCCGAGCAAGCCGCTGAACGTTTGTCCCACCAGCTCGGCAGTTAGATAATTGGCGAGCGCCGGATAATCCTCCGGACGATATGCAAATACGCTTATGTTGGAGATGTTTCCCTTATCACCCGCACGGGCATGCGCGATTTCACGTAATCGCATCATGAAACTAACAACTCCACTTGCGTGTGCACCGACTCTCGCGGAATCAACACCGACTCCATCGCGATGATGGGGCGCACTGAATGCGATGCACCGCCTCCACCTGCGGGTCCATTTGTATAAAGTGCCTCGACAGTTGCGGCAATCTGATTCGCCTCTTCGAAACTGTCTACGCGTCCGGCAACTCGCACGCGAACCTCAGGCACCTCATAGTCCTGGATCTTCCGATTGGGCATAACCGAATTGAGGCCGATCATTTCAGCTCGTAATTCACGTACCCCGCAGCCGGACTCGGTCAACTGCTCCTTTACGATCTCTATCGCGAGTTCAGCTCGTCCGATCGCGCCATTTCCGGCGTATGTAATCTGCCCTTCACCTACATAGCCGTCCGCATATCCGATCGAAACCTTCAACGATCCCGGCTTAGGGGACCCGGTTCCGCCGGCCGCCCGCACTCTATTTGTGCCTGACGCAAGAAGCTGTACCTCAGAGAACTTGGCGATCACGTCCGGAGTGACATACTGCGTGGGATCGTGGATTTCGTAAAGCAACTGTTCCTTGCAGGTTTCGAGGGTGATCGCTCCGCCGGTTCCATCCAACTTTGAAAATTCTGCGCCGCCGTCCGGATCGACAGAGGCATAGGGAAATCCGAGGTTGGCCAGATCTGGAACAGTCTTGAAAGGCGGATCTGCGAAGTAGCCGCCGCTTAGTTGTCCCGCACATTCGAGTAAGTGGCCAATCACAATCCCCGCAGCCGAGTAAGTCCCAATGGTCAGAGGCCCACCCGAACTCATGCATCAAAGGACCGAGAAAGAGCGCGGGATCGGCAATCCTACCTCCCAATACCACGTCCGCACCCTGCGAAAGAGATTGGACGATGGGTTCCGCTCCGATATAGGCATTTGCCGAGATGAGGCTGCCGCGAACACTTGAAACTGGAGCGCCGCTATCCAGGAACTGCGCATCCCCGAACTCCCCGCCTCGAAACAGCGCGAGGACATCATCGCCCTCGATAGCCGCGATTTTCATTCCAGCAATGCCCAACTCGCGTGCAATCTCGGCTGTTTTCCTGGCCGCTGCGCGTGGGTTCGCTGCACCCATGTTGCTGATCAGCTTTGTCCCACGACGGTGGCACGCCGGCAACACCTTCCGCATCCGAGCAGCCAGCATCGGATCATAGCCCAGCTCAGGATTACTTGCCTTTGACCGCTGAGCTAATGCTATCGTCCGTTCCGCCAAGCACTCGAAGACGATGTAGTCGAGCGATCCGCGTTCCACCAGATCCAATGCAGGCTGAATCCGGTCGCCCGAGTAACCAGCTCCCGCTCCAAGTCGAACGCTATTCATGTGGCGCAACTTTGCGAAGCACGTCGCTTTCTTCCGCTTCCTTGAGGAGCTTGGCAGCATCGTCCGGCAGTAGGAAACCGCGCTCCACCAGCCTGACTGTCGCGTTACGAACCTGATTTACGTACTCCTCGTGTGTGCCGTAGCGCTCCTCTAACGAAAGTCGGGGATCATGCTGCGCCAAACGCTGCTGCTTTGTCTCTGTGAAAGGCACATAGCTGCCGGTTAGAGAACAGAACTTGCCTTTATCGAACCCGGATGCGAAAACGGTCCAGCCCAAGTAAGTACCAAGCGGCACTCGTGCCAGTACGGTTCGCACTCCCGCTATTTCATTTCCATCACCGTCAACGGCAGGCAAGTATGTGGGTAGCACTCCTATTACCTGGGGTGGCTCTACTGAAATGTAGCCGGACAGATCTGCCGCTCGGAACCCGGGGCCAAAATTGTAAAAGAGCGTTGGATTCGCAATGCCTTCGGGCGAGGGTACGCCAGGAATAAACGGGAACCGTTTGACCAACTCAGTCTCCGGAATCAAGCTGCCGTCAGCGATCTTCGGATAAACACTCGCCGGAGGAGTTTCATCACGAAGAACCCAGCCGTGCAGCCGATCGAGTAACGCGCGATTCACCTCAGCCATCGGATTCGGATTGGGCGGCAAAGCGCAGGCCTGGGATTCGATCGGGCCAGCAACGGACGGGTGCCTTGACTGTATCGCAGCCCAGTGGAAGCCGCCCGGCCCTCCACCGTGTTGCGTGCTCGCGACATAGTACCGGCGCACATTCTCAGGTAGTGGAATGTCGGCTCTGCCCGAGGTCCCAATGTAGTCGGGCGAAGCTCTCAACGAATAGAATTCCGATGAGCCCATAACTTCCATCACCTTGGGACATGTATTCGTAGCGTTGCACCGGTCCAGCAATCCGCGCGCAGGCTGGCCGCGAACGGTGTCTTGCGAATCAGCCCACCACACCGTTCCATCACTCCCGGGCTCGTACAAGTTGCTGGCGCCGCCAGGTACTGCAAAACGCAGATTCAATGGAGTCTGGCGCGCTGCGATAATTGGCATCGCACCGTCCCAGACGCGCCTTCCCTGTTCGTCCTCGTTGAAGCCAAGGTTCAGAAATGTTCGGACCAAGTTGCCCGATTGCGAAATGCCCAGGCCAATCGTATGCTGCACTTCACCGGCAATCGGGTTACGTGTGCCCTGCGCGTCCTGGATCTCATACCGGAAGAACGAGACTACGTCGCGCACTGCTGCCAGGCCTACGCCTAAGACGAGTGGGTCACGTGCTGTGTACCGCAACTGGTACAACACATCTGACCGAACTCCACCGCGCACGCAGATTTTCGTCTGATCTGGGTTTCCGGGAAACGGTGACTCGCTGCAATCTGCCCAAGCCCAATCCTGAGGTGAGATGGTCGTCACGCCGGCAACGGTGCCCCGGAGATCTTCATAGCTGTGCGTGGTTAACGTACTCTGTCGCGTATCTGCGGTAACCGGTATGGGAGGCACACCTGAAGAGGAGTACCCTGATGCCGCGCGTATCGGCAGTATATTCGTGCCCGGACGAACGTTCGCGAAGCGGGCCAGCACCGCGCCAGTCACCGGACTTCCATCGCGATTCTGTGCAGTCGGCACTTGAATCGTTTCTCCGTGACTCCCGTTAATCGCCTTGCCACCGAACGGGATGTCCCCCTGCCACCCAGACTGCAAAAAGATATCCCCGGTTGAGTAGTCGCGGCGTGCCAGGCTCGCTCCCCGATTGACGACTTCATACAGCAACACTCCGCTGGCTTTCGCCCCGGCGACTGGCCGGTAGAGAGTAAACGTCGTCACATACTCGACCCGCTCGCGCGAATTCAGGGCAGCAAGTCGAATGTCCTGAATGATCGCGTTCCGGCGATCTCCGGGATCCAACTCGCCGTATACTTTACCGCGCAGCATTTCGTACGACGGCGGGAGACTTGCATCCTTCTGTTCAGCCGGAACTGGTTGCAATTCTAGACGCACAACTCCACCCCGAGCGATCCCGGCGACAAGAACAATAAAAGAAAGTACTAGACGGGAGCGCACAGACACATCGTAGTAAGTCGTTTGCTCATTGTGAATTGAATTCTCGCTATCGCAGTAATTAGCCCGACCGAATGCTGACGGTTGATTCTAATTGACGAAGTACCTCGTGACGCTCAGATCACCGGGACGTCTCTTAACTCCCCCCTAACTCGAGTCGCCCGTTGGTCGTGCGCACCTATCTCCGAGACCTTCCCCCGTCAGGTGAAGCAAATCAGAACCGATACGTAAAGTAACAATTACAGAATTTGTCGTTACGTGTATCAGGTCATGAACTCGCGTAAAACCGAGACGGCTTGTGTCAAACCTTGCAGCTCCAGCATCTGCAGATATTCCTCCGTGCTTTTCGCTGGGTTTTTGAGACTCTGCTGATGTGCTCGTGCGGCTCCTGAGACGAGGCCCGTAGACAGGTCGAGTAAATGCGAGATGAACTCATCCGGGTGCTGAGCCTCAATTCCGAAGGTGGCGATAGTCTCGTCGGGGAAGTCCCGCAGGTTCATCGTTACGATGACATCGGCGCGCGCTCTGATGGCGGCGGCAAGCACGTGGCGGTCGTTGGGATCGGGAAGGTGTAGGCCGGGAATCAGGTGTTCGTAACCCGTGACGAGCGCGTCCACCGCGTGCGTGTCCATGAGAAGCCGGGTGCGTTCAAGCTTTTCACGTGACAGATCGGGCCGTTTTCGAAGGAGCGCTGAAATCCATTCCTCGTGTACATCAGCGGACCACTTGGCGCGAAACAAGCCGGTTAGCGCCAGATGCATTAAAAAGTTGCGCAGCTCGGCAGGATAGAGAACGCTAGCGTCGTAGAAGGCCGTGAACGCTGCCACGTTGTTTAAATGCCGATTTCCTGGTCATAGGCAGCCAACTCTTCGAGCACTTTCCGCCGTTCGGCATCCGAACATCGTTTATAGCCAATGAGATCTTCAAAACGAATTCGGCGATGGCTTCCCACGCGCCGGAATTGAATTTTCCCCTCATTCAAGAGCTGTATCAACGATGGTCGTGACATCTGAAGCAAATCGGCAGCTTCTTGCGTCGTCAGTTCGGCGTGAATAGGAATAAGAGTCACCGCGTTACCACGTGCCATTTCCTCGAGAATCCGTAAAAGAAGTTGGACGGCAGGGCGGGGCAGGTTAAGCGTCTCTTCTGACGTGCCCTCATCAAGGATACGCAGGCGCAGTCGCTCGCCATTTTTTATCCGAGAAGCCAGCACTCGGCTCGTCTCCTTAGCCAGAATCGATTCGGATTCAGAAGGTAGTGTAGGCGTAAAGGCAGCTTGAGTCATGGCATTATCCTCTTTGGTGTTCTAGAGTATAGCTGCTATTCGAAATAAACGCAAGTATTCGAATCATTCGCAAGTCCCAAACAGAACGCTCTAAAAACGTCTGTGATTGCGTCAAAGGCAGGTTTATGGCTTAGATCCAAGAAGGTTGCTTCTGAAGGTGGCAGAGGTTTACGGGATCCCAAGACACCTAAGAAGGACCGGGCACCGATCGCGTCTGATCTTTCCCAATCAAAAGGTAAAAGGCCGAGGTAAGCAATCATGCCTTTGACACGCGCGGGAAGAAGCACCTCATATCGGTTTGTTTTTAAAATCGCGATCCGCTCGACCGAGTCGAGCGAGATGAGAGGGCGCGAAAGTCGGAAGGTCCGAGCGGCGGACTGCAGCTAGACGGCGTAGTGAACAGTACTCGACAATCCCCGTACTAACACCCGCAGCTAGAACGCCCACCGGTCTGCGTAGAACGGTGCCTGAAAACGGGCATCTCCGTCGCGGCGTGTCTTTTCACAACCACACTGTCCCTCCGTCGGCCCGGCGCCTCACAAATCGCCGAAACTGCATATTTACGCTAAGTGTCAAGGTCCTTGCGCGCCAGGTTTGCAAGCCGTTGCCGTGAGCCACTTGCAAAATTCAGAATCGAACTTCTCCGACCATCAGAAACCACGAAAACCCGGGACTGACTTCGTTTTGCCGAGCGCCGCAAAGCTCGAAAACGAAAGGCAAACTCGTTCGCGAGTGCAAAACGTTGTCTGTCCCAGCGGTTTTCCCGACCCCGGCAAAGGTTCCAAGCGGTCCACCGCGAATCTTGCAAGTCAGTCTCGTGTTTGGCCGTCAGGTAGAGCTTGGAAGCTGTTGGCGAGATCGTTGCCGTCGCGCTGATCGCGCTTCGCCTGGATGTTGCGCAGTTCGGCGTTTTCCTTTTCGTAGCGGCGGGCGAGGCGCGATTCCTGGAGTTGCACGTTGCGGAGCTAAATATAAATGGGGATTTGAACTGATTGGCGCCCACCCGACCGCAGCATGGGATTGCCGCCGCTGCTGTCGACTGACCCTCGCCCCCTATCAGCTCATCCGTCGCTAAGTCTATTCGCGGTTCCTCCTCTTGCGCATCTCCTCCCGCTTAATGGCTCATTCCGACGGGTACACTCAAAGGGGGAACCTTGGCAGTAAATTTTGGACCCAACTGGCGACATGTCCGAGATCTTGGCGAAGGTGGCCAAGCTCATACCTTTGTTGTCGTCTCTACCAACGGTGCTTCCGCCGTTGAGCACGTGGCGAAACGACTCAAAAATCCGAAACGGCTGGATCGCTTTGATCGCGAGCTTCGAGTAATCGACAGTTTAAGACATCCGCATATCTTGTCGTTGGTCGATCAAGGCGTCGATTCCAAGGGCAGGCCCTTTGTTGTAACGGAATTCTGCCGTGGCGGAAACTTGAAGGATTGTGATCTCGGGAGCTGGTCGGACCTGAAGAGATTTGAATTCTTCGAGGGTATTTGTGATGCAGTCCAGTACGCTCATTCGCAGCGGATCTATCATCGGGACATAAAGCCGGACAATATTTTCCTTCGTGACGACGGAACTGGGGTCCTCGGCGATTTCGGTATATGTTGCGTAGAAGACGACGGGGAGATCACCTTGACTGAGGATGTCATGGGCTCACGATATTACTGTGCCCCGGAGCTGCGTGACGGTCGAGCTGATCGAGATATACCGCCGCACCTTGCAGATATCTATTCATTGGGTAAGCTGCTGTATTGGTTATTCACGGGGAAGGTCTTCGACGGTCACGAGGAAACTTACAGCGGAGCTGGCAAGTCCGTAGCAAACGGTATAGCCAACCTCCCAGCGTTTGTTGTCCCTGCCGACACGATTCTCGCGGCTTCGCTCGTCGATGACCTTGTTGCAGAAAGCGTGGTCCGGAATCCGGCATCACGTAGGATTCAATCAGCTTTTCAATTTCAGGCCAAGGTGGCGCATGCAATCCAGCGTTTGCGTATATGCGGTCGCCCACTCAATCTTGAGCTTCCAAAGCGATGTATCTTTTGCGGTGAAGGTCAATATCGGCCTGCGCACGAAATCACCCAGACACCCGGCCTGTACGGCTCAATATTTCCGACGATCGACTTAAGACGACGCTCGGGTCAAGGACAAGACCCTTATGGCGGATTGCGTGAGGTTGAACGTCAGTTTATAGCCAACCCGCACGGGCGAGGACACCCGTTGTATCTGATCTGCGACTACTGCGGCAATGTTCAGTACTTCCGACTTGATAAAACGACGGATCAGCATGGAGAGAATTGGAAGCCGTAGGAGAGAAGTAAGTCGAGGGCCAGGACGAGTGAACTTTTCCGAGTACGCACTTAGGATTTTGAGCTAGATTCACCTTGAGAGTCGGCGTTGTGGCAAAGCTTGGCGCACGAATCCATTGAAGGACTCAGCCAGCAATTTGCGTCTGGCGGCCCAGAATTCTTCGGCGCGATCAATCCTCCAAAACGCCTGATCGGCTGGGATACACTGGCTTTCTCGAACGCGGGCGGAGATGCGTTTTAGATAGACCTCGGGTCCAGATACTCCTATCGACCTGTTTACATCCCCGGCTATGAACGCCACATTCGCCACAACGTCAGCAGTCGATCTATCCGACTCCGCAAACTGTCCACGAGGCAGAATGTGGTGCCGGTCGACGTTGCTTTGCAAGAGCACTTTGCCGCCCGTGAAAAAGTCGAGGATGCCCCTGTGCATACATGCGATATAGACCGCGAGCAGTCCGCTTTTGTCGTTGAGGGCGCCACTGAAGTCATTTGGGAAGGCGCTAAGCGCAGGACGTAACTGCCTGAGGTTAGCGAGGAGGGCCCTGACCGGGTCGGGTGCGCGACATGCGCGCAAATCTTGATCCAGAGCTGTGTCGCTAGATCCGCTGTAGCGGTGCAAGAGCGTCGCTAACGCAAGCCAAGCAACAAGCGCACGTGAGTCGCGTTCTTTCGGCCCGGTGGTTGCGCAGAGCGCAATAAGAGGAACCAGGAGTGCTCCGGACCAGAGTACTTCCATGTTTACGAGCCCGAGTTCGCTCCTGACAAGACCTATGGCTTGCTCGACGCCGCGCTGGGTTTGTTTCCATGCCTTAAGTACTTCACCCTGCGCTAGCTCGTGGAGAGGTGTTCGGTTTCTTCCGTCCGGACGAGCAACAAAGGCACAGGCGCGAAACAGGTGCATTACATTTAGGCGAGTAAAGCCTTGGCGCATTAGGGTATCCAGAAAGGGCGCGACTTCGTCTGCGATGAAGCCGGAATGCCTGGCTGCCACTTTTGCGCTTTCAATGTCTGCCTTCCCAAGCCGAACGCCAAGGGTATTTATTCTGCTGAAGGCTAGTACGGCATCCTCAAACGTGTGGTCGATCATCTTGACGAGGGGAACCTCATAATCGCGTATGCGGCGGACCCTCTCAAAGTGAGCCTCTCGCTTATCATCCGCCCTTCCTCCTCGAAGGTTTCTTCTTAGCTGACGATACGAGCTATCATCCCAGAGTTCCGCAATTCGGAACCAATTGCGATCATTTCGTGTGGCGGCGTTAGCAAGCCTGAATTCATCATGATCGGGATGAAAGACAACATCAATACCCTCGTCGCCGTTCATCGTACGTGCAAGCGTAATTACACGCTGCTGACCATCGATAATCCAGCTCATGTATGACGCGCGCTGCGGGCGTGGGTCTTGTCGGCGGGAGCGCGCTTCGACACCGCTCTCCCACAGGAGCAACGACGAGATTGGAAACCCTCTGTAAAGAGAGTCAATTAGTTGGGGGGCCTTGCTCGGCTTCCAAACGTATTCGCGTTGAAACTCTTGGATCGCAATTCGTCCCGATCTGTAGTCGGCGACTAGCTGCTTCACTTTTATGGTCTGTGGTTCGAGGCGGGGCTCTTGCATATTGAAATCGTGAGGTGGCCTGTAGGGTGGCTGGTGGCCTTACTCTACTTATCTGACCCTTAAACGCGCGCTCTCGCTAGGCCGAAGGCCTCTTAGGAACTCCCTTCAGGATTTCGGAAAGCGTAGGCGTAGGGTCCGGTACGCACGAGGATCTTGCAGAATTCCAGGTTCAGACTTCGCACAACATCCTTTAGTGCCACGGGAATAACGACAGTAGCAGTCCGGTAGAGCTCACCGGCCCTTCATGGGGACTCAGGGGCTCAGTGGTGAGACTTACTATTTTGCACGTCGTTTCGTAAACAGGGTAGCAGGCTTGAAGGACATAGTCCGTACCGGATGACAGAAATGAGGGACAGCAACAAATCTCGCCATTCCCCGTCCGGCACTCTGCTAGGGAGCTGTGAAGTCGGAAACGCTGGAGATCCCTCACAGCGGCAACATAATACAAGCGGACCCGACTTCCGGCTGGAGCGGCCCGATCAGTTCGAAGAGCCGCTTGCAAAATTCACTTTTTGGCGAAAGGGGAGGAAGAGGAAAAGAACAGAACGGAGAAGAAATGTTTGAAAGAGGGAGTAGCGCCTCGTACTCTATTGTTTCCACACAAACGAAAACAAGGAGCAATCCCTCAGATGCAGAGTACCTCACGGGAACGATTGCAGCAATTTGCGCAGGTTTTCCAGAGCTCGCTATTCGAGCGTCTGGAAATAGAGTTGGGGCCGTTGTCGCAGAAAGCGCGGCTGCTGGTGGCGGTGTTTGAAATGTTGCCGCTGTCACGCTTGGTGGCGTCGAGCCGCGGCTGGCCAGGACGGCCGTCGAAAGATCGGCGGGCGTTGGCAGCAGCGTTTCTGGCCAAAGCGATCTACGGTCTGGAGAACACGCGGCAAGTGCTGGAGCGGCTGCGTTCGGAACGGCAGTTACGCTGTTTATGTGGCTGGAACACGGTCGGGCAGATTCCGCACGAATCGATGTTTTCGCGGGCGTTTGCCGAGTTTGCCAAAAGCGAACTGCAACAGCGCTTACATGCGGCGCTGCTGGAATGCACGCAAAAGGACCGCCTCGTCGGACATATTGCGCGCGATGCTACGGCGATTGAAGCACGCGAGAAGGTGGCGGACCGCAAGCCCGCCGGCGACAAGAAGAAACGCTATAAGCGGCGTCCCAAACGGGCCCGGGCGGCGGCACGCGGCACGCGCCTAGAGCGCCAGCGGAAGCAGACACTCGTTGGCGGCGCTGCCACGGGAATGCGGCACGGGAGCCAAGACGAGCAGTAAAGGCGATCTGCGATATTGGCGTGGCTATAAGCTGCATCTGGATGTTGCCGATGGACAGATCCCCATCAGTGCGCTGCTGACCGGCGCCAACGTGCATGACTCGCAAGCCGCCATTCCGCTGATGACCATGAGCACACAACGTGTGACTTATCTGTACGAGCTGATGGACTCGGCCTACGACGCGGCTGCGATCCGTGAGCACAGCCGCAAACTGGGACACCGGCCCATCACCGATCACCCCAAGCGCTATCGCACAAACAGGGAGCGCAAAGTGCCGCTGCGCAAGAACTCACGCTCTTGGGTCCTCGAAAGGGAACTACGCGCCGAAGAAATGACGTGGGCCGAACAGGATCGGTCGGCCGAACGCAGTATGGTGGAATGCGCGTGTTCGCGCGCTTGAAAGACGAGTTCGGAGCGCGCTGTATTCGCGTGCGAGGCGCCCGCAAAGTGATGGCCCATCTGATGTTGGGATGCTCGCTCTGACTGTCGATCAACTTCTGAGACTGACCGGATAAACATCCCCGCTCGCCTGCCGTAGAACGGTGCCTAAACGGGCATCGCCGTCGCGGCGTGTCTTTTCGCAACCACACTGTCTCTCAGCCGCCAAGCAAGCCGGAAAATCACCTGCCCTTCACATTCCAAAGCGTCTATCAAGACCATCCAGCCCGAATTTTGCAAGCCGTTGCCGTTTTCCACAGATTTATAACTACCCCAGGCGTCAGGCACTTACAAGCAAAATCAAACGTACAAAGAACGTTTTCGGCCCTTCATATGCTACGTTCTCTAACGCATAGGCGATCGCTCGCCCTTATGCGCGGCATCTACGCCGAATTTCCAAACAGGCTCACCGAGGCGTCCTCCTCGCGCGAGCCTGTTCCCTTTTCAGGAGACCTAACCATGACCCCTCGCTCAATCCGCCGCGCCGCCGAACGTAAAGCAATGAAAGCCGCCCGCAAAGCCGAAAGACTCACTGCGCTGCATACTCCTCAGCCGGAATTCGACGACGAACAACACGAAACGCACGCCATGCCAACAGAAGCGCTCTGCTACAACCCCGAGCCCAGCGAGGACACATCCGCCGAACCGCTCCTCTTCGCGCCTTCCGTGCTGTCTCCGGCCCAACTCGCGGCAAATCGCGCCAACGCCCAGTTATCCACCGGTCCCTCGTCTCGAGAAGGCCGCGCCAAATCCTCCCTGAACGCCGTCAAGACGGGCCTCACCGGCCGCACCGTTCTTCTGCCGAGCGATGACGCACCCGAATACGAGCGCCACCTCCGCGCCTACACCGAAGATTTCTCGCCCATCGGTCAACGCGAATCCGATCTCGTCCAATCCATCGCCGACACCATCTGGCGTCTTAAGCGCATTCCCTCTCTCGAAGCCGCCCTCTTCGCGCAAGGCCACATCGAATTCGCCGAGAGCTTCAACCAGCACGAACCCTCGCTGCGGGCCGGCATGATCGAAGTGCAAACCTTCATCAAATACGAAAAGCAACTCCGCAATCTCCAGCTCCAGGAATCTCGCCTCGTGCGCCGCCGCGAAAAGGAAATCGCCGAACTTCGCCAATTGCAGCAAGAGCGCCGCGCAAAGGAGCGGGAAGCACTCGAAAGCGCGTCCACCCTCTACCTGACCGCGAAGGAAGCCAATCGATCCTTCGACCCCGTCGCCAATGGGTTCGTTTTTTCAAATGAGCAAATCGAACAGCATCTCGCCAATGTACGCGCCCGAAATCTGTCCCGCACCGGTGTCGAAAGGATCGCTAAACAGGCTGCTTAGAACCGCAATCGACCGCTAATCTGCATTCCTGAGGAGGTCAAGTTTTTTCCAGAGTATGTGCATCGTCCAGGTGAGAACCTGGGACCACATCGGCCGCTGAAACCGGTTCCGTCGGAAGGCCAAGCTTGAGCCAACTTTCGAAGCCGCCTTCGAGCGGGTGAACTTTCTTCACGCCGGCTTTTTTCAATTGCAGCGCCACACGGGCGCTGGTAGCTTCGTTCGGTCAAGTGCAGTAGAGGATCACCTCACGATCGGGCGGTATGTCCGCAAAGTGGGTGCGCAGTTCGGCAGGGCGGAGAACGCGTGCCGTAAGGATCTTTTGCCCAGTGCGCTCGACCTCGGCGGTGGCTGCGAAGGTCGACGATGATCGGCGGGGGATGAGTGTCGAGGATCGCGTAGACTTCGCGCGGCGTAATACGATTAATGCGCAGTTGACGGCGGAAGCGGACCCGTTGAAAATAGCGCCACGAGATGAAGGCGGCGAGCAGAAGGGCGATAACGAGAGTGGCGCGCCGGCCGAAAAGACCGAGGAAGAGGATGACTTTATCGACTTCGTGATGAAACAAAAAGCCCAGCGTCAGGTAAGCGGTTGACCAAAGTGTGGCTCCGGCGGCATCGGCCACGAGGAATCGCCATCTGGGCATCTTGATGGCGCCGGCCAACGGCGTGGAGATCAAACTGGTCCCGGGGACGAACTTTGTAAACAGCAAGGTCCAGGCCCCGCGCTTCATGAACCCGAGTTCGGTCTGGCGCACGCAGGTATCCGGTTCAAGCGCGAAGCGGCAGAGCAGCTTGAGGATGGAGCGGCCACGCCAGCGCCCAAGTTCGTACCACAGTAGATCGCCGAGCAGAGCAGCGGAGACGGTTACGGCGAGAGCTACGGGAAAAGAGTAGTGTCCGTCGCCTACGGACGCCCCCATGATCAGGACCAAAGGGTCTGACGGGAGTGGCATGCCGGCCTGCACTGCGAACACGTAGCAAAAGAGGAATGCGTAGCCATGGAGCAGAACCAGGGAACGAAACGAGGGCACTTGCTCAAGCTTCCCACGCGGATCGGTGCTGCGCCCGCAGGCTCACGCGTTACGTGATAGAACTGAAGGATCGAGTTACTTAGCCCGGTAGCCAAGCTGTACTTGGTCCACACTGACCGGCAATCGCCACTTGCTTTAGCGCAAAGCGCCGCGCAGTGCGCTGCCGGGCGGTCTCACTTATGAGCCCGGCAGCCAAGCGGTGCTTGGTCTACACTGGCCAGTAACCGCCAAGCCTCCGCGCAGTGCGTTGCCGGGCGGTCTCACTTAGAAGAGGTGCTCCATTCGTAACAACGGAGTATTGAACGGCGCGGCGGATCCGCGAGAGATTGCGCGCGCAGTGTCGCGCAGCCGTCGTGATTTCCTGCGCGTCGCCACGGGCGCGAGCGCGGGAGCGGCCTTGTTCGGCTTCGCGCCGCGATTAGGGATGGCGCTGCCGCAGGCCAAGAAAGCTGTGGTCGTGACGTTTGGCGGCGGCGCGCGGGACGAAGAGACGTTCATGCCGGAGGGGCAGGAGAACATCCCTCATCTGTTGCGCGAACTGATTCCGCGCTCCACCTTTTTTACGCAGGTAGTGAATCGCGGGATTTTGGGACACTACGTGGCCACCGCCAGCCTGGCGACGGGTGTGTATGAAACGTTCAACAATTTCGCCGCCGTGGCCCCGGACAATCCAACTGTCTTTGAATACTTTCGCAAAGATCTAAAACGGCCGGCGACGGACGCCTGGGTCGTCGCGCCGAGTAACGGATTCAATCGCATTGGGGAGAGCGAGAACCGTTCGTATGGAGCGGGGCTCGGCGCGGGAGTGATTCTTCCCAAGCGGCTGCTGAGTTCCGCGTGGGGGCCGGCGAAGAACGGCGACCTTTACGACCACTTATTGCGCGACAACTACGAGACGCCGCTGTATACCCCGGAACCGTTGTTGAAAGCGGGAGACAGCGCGGCGGAGCTGCACGAGATGGCGGACTTATTGAAGCTGTCGCTGTCGGATTTCGGGGCCCACGCGCGCAGTCTGGAGAGCCCGGACGAATTGTCGGTGTATATCGCGAAGCAGTTGATGCGGCAGTTAGCGCCGAGCCTGCTGTGGATCACGCTGCACGATATCGACATTGCGCATTCGGGCGCTTATTCGCTGTATGTAGAGGGGATCCGGCGTTCGGACCGCCTGTGCGCGGAGATTTGGAAGACAATTGAGAGCGAACCGGAGTATGCGGGCAAGACGATGATGTTCATTTTGCCGGATTTCGGGAGAGATTCGGATACGGATCCGGGCGGCAACGGATTTCAGCATCACCGGACGGGCGATGCCATGTCGCGGACCACGTGGATGATGGCCATGGGTCCGGGCGTGCCCGAGAACCGCGTGGTGGACAGAGCAGTGGAATCCACTGATCTAGTGCCAACCCTGGGATCAGTGCTGGGATTCTCCGCGTCGCTTTCAAAGGGCAAACCGCTCGCCGAGCTTGCTTGATCTATGTTGCCTGATCTATGCTGCCCAAGGAACTAAAGCCCGAGCAGTTCAGCGGGTATCCGCCGCAGGCCCGGCACATTGCCGTCGCGCATATCGGGCTGTTGCAGCAACTGCCGCTCGCATTTTTGCCGCTGCTGCTGCGTGAGCTGATCGCCTACGACTGGAAATTTCCGGCGGAGCGAAAAGAGTTAGACCATCAGCTTAGCTACCTGAGCGCGATGACGGCTGAGCAACTCAGGAGCGAGATGGCGGTCTTCGAAGGCTTGCATCTTTCGCCGGACCTGGAACGGGTGGATTGGGTGAACGCGCCCGCGCAGTTTTCAGAGAAGCTGTCCGCGCACCTTTGGACAACGCACCAAATAGACGCATTTCGAGCGGCTTCGATTGAGTATGTACGCAAGATGAATGCCGCTGCAACGCCGCAACCGGCGCCGATCGCCCGTTTGGGCGTCGTGATGATTGGCCAAGGCGTTGGCGAGAACCAGTACCGGCTCTTTCGCAAGCTGCGAGCCGGAGGGCGTGCACTTCACGGACGTGCGCCCGGAAAACGGAAAGCAAGTTTTATTCGATGCCCTGGCGGCGCGCGCCAAATCGCAGCCGATTTCGTTTGGGCATTGGTACATCGATGGCGGCGAAAGCGACCGTCAAGACAGCGGTGTGACGTGCGTCTCGTATAAGTCCCTGGATGTCGTGCGGACCGCCATTCTTAATAAGATGCGCAGCATGACGGAGGCCGGCTCGGGTCCGGAGGCGCTGCGGAGCACTTTGGCGCGGATGCAACCGGACGACTTGGGCTTGGGCGGCAGCGGCGATGAGGCCGTGCTGAATCATTTTCAGGTGAGTGTATTGGCGGAGGGTTCCGGCACCCAGATCTTCAGCACGACGTTCGTACAGTGGACCGCGCGCGAGGTGTTGCGGCGAGCGCAACCCGTAACATTGCTGGCGAGGTATGCGCCCCGGCAGCAGGAGCATTCGATGGAGCAGATGCTGGAAGGCGCTCCCTATCATCCGGTGCCCGATCCGAACGGTTCGCTGGTGGACGCGGATATGGGCGCATATTACACATGGATCAACCAGCAGCGGCTGGCCGGGGCGGAGCAGGCGTCTTTTCTAGTTTGGTTCGAAGGCCACAAGGAGGCCCTGGCAATTGGGCCGTCGTTAAAGCGCGGTGCTGAAGAGAGCAAGGGGACCGGAATGGATGAGTTGCTGCGGCGTCTGATTTAGCTTCCTTTGATTCATTTCTTGGCCCAGAGTTGCAAAAAAGTCGAGGTGATGCGGTTACAATGTCTGGGAACCGACACATCGCATGCACTTGGGACACGAATGCTTTCGAGGCTTTGCCAAAGAGCAGGTTTTGCTGCTCGCTTTCGTTGTACTTTCTCCCTTTGCCAGAGCTGCCGTGGTACCGGCTAGCACCTCTTTAGAGGTGAGGTTGTCGGAAGCGAGCGGATCGCGCATTTCGCATGTGGGTGACGCCGTGAATGCAACTGTGATCGCGCCCGTTTACGGCGACGGGCGTTTGTTGATTCCGCAAGGAGCAGTTGTATCTGGATGGATAGAACAGGTGGAGCGGCTGGGGTACGGGCTGAAGCACGTCAACTCCGACATGCAATACCGTTTCAGCAGCCTGGAATTGCCGGATGGCACACGCGTTCCGATTGACGCAGAAGTGATACAGGTGGAGACAGCGAAGGAACGGGTGAATTCCGAAGGGGTCATAGGCGGCATTTATCCCACGGCGAATCTCTCCTCGAGTCTGGCGTCGTACGTGATTCCATTGCTGTGGATAGACCCGCATTTCGGGCTGCCATTCTTGGGAGTCAAGGTCGTGATCGCCAGGTCTCCAGATCCTGAGATCTATTTCCCCGCCGGAACGGAATTCATTCTGCGGCTGAATGCGGATGCGACCGTGCCTTCGGCGGGAGTGTTTGAGCGTAGCGTTCCGCCGCTCTCGACTGGAGATATGGGTGAGGTCCGCGGCATCCTTGCCAAGCTCCCTCAACAGCGGACGGACAGGGGCCGCAATCACCCGTCGGACCTGATAAATATTCTGTTCCTAGGAAACCGTGACGCGCTGGATCGGGCGTTTTATGCGGCCGGGTGGGTAGGCGCGCAGCGAAGTTCTTTGATGTCGATCTTCGGCATGTATCACTGCATGGTGCAGCGAATGGGCTACAGCACGGCTCCCATGGGTCAGTTAACACTGAACGGATTGAGAGCTGATGCCGCCTATCAGAAGAGCCTCGACACCTTTTCAAAGCGGCATCACGTGCGCTTGTGGAAGCAGAGAGGCGAAGATGCCTGGCTAAGTTCGGCAACAGAGGACGTGAATTACGGATTCCGGCATATGCACCTGACGCACGTCACCGATCCGATGATCGACAACGAGCGAACCAAGGTGCTGAATGATGTGGCTTTTACCGGGTGCCTCGACTCCGCCGCTCTAGTGCCGCGACCGCGAGTGGACCAGCAGGAGAAGTCCATTCAGACCGATGGAGCGATCGCCGTTCTTCGTGTGAACGATTGCCGGCGTCCCCGATCGAATGAAGACACCATGCGGGGCCCTCAGCCACGGGCGCGATCTGTGCAAGCGCTGGTAGCGCTCAGGAACGACCTGATCCGGACGAATCCCGTGTTTCTCGCGTACAACAGCGTGAAATTGTTGTGTCTTCGTTGGGAGTCGCGAAGTACTGGAAATAGTTCCGGGCTCGCTGCACGAGTGAAGGCGCAGCGGACGGGCGCCTCGGAAGCGACTGTGCAGAGCAGTTGGATCCGGCCGAGTGTTCTGGGCGCGGGAAACTCACGTGAACTAACGCGGCCCGTACACCTGCAATAGGGCTGCTACCTTCTTCAACACGGTAGGATAGGACTAGGCGGCCCGTTCTGATCGGTATCTTCAGGTTTTCACAGTCGATGGCACTTGTGGCGGCGGGTTTCGTTCTGCTCGCGCTGCTCGACAATGTACCGGACAGCCCGAGCCTGTTAAACAGGACAACTCGAGCATCCGTTTCGCTTCAGCTAGCCAACCACCCTGATATCGGGCCGCTTCCGCAGCAGCCGTTCGCAACGCAAGCCGCAGCACGCGCGGACTTAAGAAACATTCGCTGCATTTCGGACGTACTGATTGTTGTTGCTCCCTCTTGTGTTGCACGATCCCTTTACCAAGCTGCCGATCCGTCTCCGCCTACTGCCTGAGTTGGTAGTCAAAAATCTCATTTCGGGTGCAAAGTGCCCGTCGTGTGCCCACGCGGTCCTGATCCCCGGTAGGGCAACTTAGGTTGAGGAAGGATTCATTTCATGCAGACGTCGGAAATTCTGAAGGCTTGGAACAAGATTCTAAAAGGAGAACGCCCATCGCTGTCGATTGAGATTACGCGTGAATGCCCGCTGCGTTGCCCAGGATGCTACGCATATGAAGACGCGCATTTGGGCGGAGGTCTCACTTTACGAGAGTTGAACGACCGAAAAGGGCAGGCGTTGATCGATGGTGTGCTTGAGGTTGTGGATCGCCTGAAGCCGCTGCATCTCTCAATCGTCGGCGGTGATCCGCTGGTGCGTTACCGTGAACTCGAAACCATGGTCCCGCTCTTATTGAAACGTGGGGTCCACGTGCAAGTTGTGACGAGCGCGTTCCGGCCGCTCGCCGCCGACTGGGTCACGCTGCCGCACTTCAATGTTGTTGTCTCGATTGACGGTTTGCAACCGGAGCACGACGTACGCCGCAAGCCGGCAACCTATGAGCGCATTCTGAAGAACATCGAAGGCCAAAGTGTAACCATCCATTCCACAATCACCAGCCAGATGACGAAGCGGCCGGGATACTTGCGAGAGTTTCTGGAATTCTGGACGCCCCGGCCGGAGATCAAGAAAGTCTGGTTCAGCATCTTCACTCCGCAAGTAGGAGACGATCTGCCGGAGATATTAACCGCACAGGAGCGTACGGAAGTGATTTCCGATCTGCTCGTATTGCGGAAGCAGTTCCCCAAGCTCGATATGCCTGAGGGTTTGATCCGGCAACTCGCTTCGCCTCCACACAGTCCGGAGGAGTGCGTTTTCGCGCTGACTACTCGAACCATTTCGGCCGATCTCAAGACCAAGATCACGCCCTGCCAGTTTGGCGGAACGCCGGATTGCGCCTCGTGCGGATGTATCGCTTCGATGGGATTGGCAGCGGTTGCCGCGCATAAGCTGGGAGGCTTCATCCCCGTGGGCGCGATCTTTAGGACTTCAATCAAAATCGGCCAGCTTCGCTCCAAGAGAATTGCGGAGCCGCCTCCGCCGCCGGGCGACGCACTACGCGTGTTGTCTTAACGAGACCGGCTCGTATAATGTCATGAACCTCATGACACGAGCCGTTTCCTTTGTCTTCGCGGGCCTGATATTCTTGACGGCCGGTGTCGCATCGGCACAATCGCCGAATCATTTACTGCTGCGGAACCCCACGATCAGCCAGAAACAGATCGTCTTTGAGTATGCAAACGACCTGTGGATTGTTGGGCGCGAGGGCGGAGAAGCGCGTCAACTGACTACTGGCGTCGGCCGCGAATTCAGCCCTCACTTCTCCCCGACGGTACACAGGTCGCTTTCAGTGGCGAGTACGAAGGCAACATAGACGTTTACGTCGTTTCCGCTGCCGGCGGAGTACCGCGCCGCCTCACGTATCATCCGGACGCCGATATTGCCCTTGGTTGGACGCCTGACGGCAAGCGCGTGCTCTTCAGCTCACATCGCGACAGCTTTGCGGATAGCGGCAAGCTTTACACCATCGCTCTGGACAACCCAATGCCTGTGGCGCTGCCGCTCGCCATGGCTGAAGACGGGTGTTTTTCGCCGGACGGTTCGCACATTGCCTATGAACCTGTCTTCCATTGGGAGGCAGCCTGGAAGCAGTATCACGGCGGACAGACTCTGAAAGTATGGCTGGCCGACCTTGCGGATTCCAGCATCGTTCCGATTCCCCGAGAAAACTCTAACGACTTCAATCCCATGTGGGTCGGTAACAAGGTTTACTTTTTGTCTGACCGGGCCGGGACAACTTCGCTCTTCGTCTACGACATCGCTTCGCATAAGATCGCGGAGGTTTTTAAGAATGAAGGCCTCGATCTGAAATCAGCCGCGGCGACGCATGACGCCATCGTGTATGAGCAGTTCGGCTCCATCGGTATCTTCGATCTCAAGACAGGCAAACACAAGCCGGTGGAAATTAGCGTCGCGGCGGACTTGGCTGAAGTGCGTCCGCACTTTCTGAAAATCTCTGATCGCATGATCGAGAACGCCGATATCTCCCCTACCGGCCAACGAGCAGTCTTTGAAGCGCATGGAGAGATTCTTTCCGCGCCCGTGGAGAAGGGCGACATTCGGAATCTGACCAACAGCCCGAGTGTGGCCGATCGCAGTCCGGCGTGGTCGCCGGATGGCAAGTCGATTGCCTACTTCTCCGATGAATCGGGCGAGTATGCTCTACACATTCGCGATCAAACCGGACTCGGCGATGTCACGAAAATCGCCCTGGGGGATCCGCCGTCGTTCTTCTATGCGCCGCTGTGGTCTCCGGATAGCAAGAAGATCGTCTTCTACGACAAGCGCCTGAATCTTTGGTATGTCGATCTTCAGAAGAAAACGCCCGTTCGCATCGACACGGACCGTTTCGATAGTCCCGCTTACGATTTTCGCCCTGGTTGGTCGCCCGACAGTAAGTGGGTAACTTACGCGAAGCAACTCGAGAACCATCAACACGCGATCTTTGTTTACTCTCTGGATTCGGCGAAGGCGGCGCAGCTAACCGATGGCCTGAGCGACACGACATCTCCTAACTTCGACAAGAGCGGGAAATATCTATACTTCCTTGCAAGCACCAACGTTGCTCTGAACGGCGGCTGGATCGATATGACCAGCATCGGCCGCCCTTCGACGAGCGCTGTCTACGTGGCTGTTCTCCGCAAAGATCTTCCCTCTCCACTCGCTCCTCAGAGCGATGAGGAAAACGCGGATAAGAACGAGGACAAGAAAAAGGCCGACAAGCCGAAGGATGCCTCGGCGGGCGCGGGCAAAGCAGATGAGAAGGAAAAAGCGCCCGATGTGCGCATCGATTTCGCCGGCTTCAGTCAACGCATTCTGGCGGTTCCGATCCCGGAAAAGAACTTCTATGCTGTGACGCCTGGGAAAGAGGGCGTCATTTACGTTTCCGGAACGGCCCATCGTCGAGCTGCATGAAGGACCGCCGCAGCTCATCGTCAGTAAGTTCGATTTCAAGACTCGCAAAACGGACCTGATCATCGGCGGAGTGACCGTATTCGACCTTTCCGCAAACGGCGAGAAGATGCTTTTCAAGCAAGGAACGCAGTGGTTCATCACCGGAGCGGAAGCGCCTCCGAAAGCGGGCGACGGTCTGCTCAAGATCGCAGACATGGAGGTGAACGTTGACGCGCGCGCTGAGTGGAAGCAGATGTATCGGGAGGTTTGGCGCATTGAACGCGACTTTTTCTATGATCCGCACTACCATGGACTGGATCTCAAAGCCGCGGAAGCCTTTTACCGTCCCTGGGCGGACGCCGTAAGCAGCCGTTCCGATCTGAATTACTTGTTTACGGAAATGCTCGGCAATCTGAACGTCGGGCATATGTTTATCCGCGGCGGAACGGAGCCCGAAGTGCCACACATCAAGGTGGGACTGCTGGGTGCGGACTACAAAGTCGAAAATGGCCGCTACCGTTTCGCTCATATTTTCAATGGAGAGAACTGGAATCCGGATCTGCAGGCTCCGTTGACACAACCGGGTGTCAACGTCGTGGAAGGCGACTATCTGATTGCCGTGCGAGGGCGCGAACTTCACTCTTCCGACAATCTTTACAGCTTTTTTGAAGAGACCGCCGGTAAGCAGGTTGTGCTGCGTGTTGGGCCCAGTCCAGACGGCGCGAATTCGCGGGACGTGACTGTCGTGCCGGTGGAGAATGAAGCGGGGCTGCGGCATCTGGCGTGGGTGGAAGACAACCGTCGCAAAGTGGATACTCTAAGCGGCGGCAAGCTGGCTTATGTTCACCTTCCGGATACGGGAATGGGCGGATATACGAGCTTCAATCGCTACTTCTTTGCGCAAGTGGGCAAGCAAGGCGCGGTGCTCGACGAGCGATATAACCACGGCGGAGATGTCGCCGACTACATCATCGAATATCTGAGCCGTCGTCCGTTCGCGATGGTCGCCAGTCGTGAAGGTGAAGATGTCGCTGATCCCGCCGAGGCGATCTTCGGGCCGAAGGTGATGATCATCAATCAGTTTGCGGGCTCAGGCGGTGACGCCATGCCGTGGTATTTCCGCAAAGCCAAGCTCGGGCCCTTAGTCGGAATGAAGACCTGGGGAGGGCTGGTGGGAATCGGCGGCTATCCAAATCTTATCGATGGCGGGTCCGTGACGGCTCCACGCTGGGCGTTTTACGGCACGAATGGCACATGGGAAGTGGAAAATCACGGCATCGCTCCCGATATCGAGATCGATCAGGATCCTAAGCTAATGCGCGAAGGGCATGATCCTCAATTGGAGAAAGCCGTCGCGGTCGCATTGCAGGAACTGAAGCAGAACCCGCCTGTCAAGCTGAAGCGGCCGTCGTATTACGACTACCATCCGCACCTTCCGACGATGTGAGTAGTCTAGCGCGGGGACAAGGAGGCCAGATAGTTGCCGTAGCCGACGATGAGCGTTGAGCCGAGCAGGACGGCGAGACCAAGCACGAGTAGCCGTATGGCAGTACGGCCAGCGCCTTTCCACTCCTTCAAACCGACGCCCCACAGCGTGCTAAAGATGACGATGCTTGCCATGTGCAGCGTCCAGCTCGAAAACGTATAACGGCCCATTTTCGTCTCGCCCATGGTGTAGAAGAAGAACTGCATGTACCAGGTAACGCCGGCCAAAGCGCAGAGCAGGTAATTCGAAAGAAGCGGAACTCGAACCGTGTCGCGCAATGTCGTGGCGGGAGCGTGGGTGAGAACGCTCGCCGTGGGACCGGTGAGAGCGGTTTCTTGGACCGGTTGCGGGCCGCCCGCGTCTGTAAAGCGCACGGGCAACTCGGAAGCGAGATATTCGTGTCCGGTTTTGTTGCGGAGGTTCAAGTAGACAGTCCAGACGAAGTTGGTAGTAAAGCCTCCGAGGAGCACGACAATGAGCACGGGAAGACCTTGCCACAGAGGCGGAGTTCCAGCGCGGATCGTGAGGGCTTTGATCGGGTCGCCGGCGGCGAGGCCGTAGGCAAAACAAGCGCTCATTACTCCCGATATGACCGCCACGAGAAAGCCCTTTTTCAAGTCGAACTCTTTTATAGAGGCCTGCCGCATTTCCACGGGTACGGAACGTTCTTTGGCAACGCCGGCCATGCCGGCAATGGCGATTCCAACCAGGCATACGAAGATGCCCAGCAGCACGACGCGTCCGGGCGTCGTCCCCATGACCTGGCTGGCGAAGGTGCCGTTGAAGATGGGCGGCATCAGGGTGCCGAACGCGGCGCAGAGGCCCATCACGATGGCCATGCCGAGTGACAAGCCGAGATAGCGCATGGTGAGGCCGAAGGTGAGGCCGCCGATGCCCCATAGCAGGCCAAAGAAGTAACACCAGAAAAGCGTGCTGGGAGCAGCGGCGCCGAGGACCGCAAGAACGTTTTTCGTCAACAGCCCAGCGAAGAACCAAGGAGCGAGAATCCAGCTGAACACACCGCCGACGAGCCAATAGGTTTCCCAGGACCATTGTTTTACGGCGCGATAGGGGACGTAGAAGCTGCCGGAGGCCAGACCTCCCAGCCAGTGGAAGAACACGCCTAAGGCGGGGTTTGGGTTCATGCTTCGTCCTTGTCGAGATGGAACACCTCTTCGAGAGGCTGCATGGCGGCGTCTGGCGCAACACCGGGAGGATTGACGAAGAAGCCGGACATTTCTCGCTGCCAGCGAGCGTTGATTTCTCGCGTATTCATCTGCTTTCGTGCAGCTCAAAATCATCGGTTTCCAGGTAGCCTACCAGAAGGCCATCGGGCCTGAGGAAAAGTGAATAGTTATGCCAGCCGGTCTCGCGGAGCGCTTGGAGCATTTCCGGCCAAACGGTGCGGTGGCGTTTCTTGTATTCGTCGAGGCGCTCAGGTCGCACTTGCAGGACAAAACAGATTCGCTGCATGTTAGCGCAAGAACGCTTCTTGCAAGCCGCCGTCTACCGGAATGATATGGCCCGTTGTCTTGGCGCTTTCGTCACCCGCCAACCAGACAATCGCGTTCGCGCAGTCTTGCGGCAGGATAGGCCGGCGAGTGAGCGTGCGCTGCGCGTAGAAGTTGGCCAGCTTGGTACGAAGTTCTTCGGTGGACTCGGTTTCTGAGAACTCGATCTTGTATTTTTGCAACGATTGAATGACACGATCGCGCGGAAACATAGTGGAGCCGGCGACCACAGTCGCGGGCGCGATGCCATTCACTCGAACGAGCGGGGCTAAGCCGACGGCAAGTTCACGGATCAAGTGATTCAAGGCCGTTTTGCTGATGTCATACGCCTCGCTACCGGATTTCGGCACGACGGCGTTCGCGGAACTGGTCAAGACAAGCGAGGCAGCGAGTTTTTGATCGCGCAGAATCCAGCCGACTTCGCGTGCAAGAAAGTAATTGCCGCTGACATTGATCGCAAACGTCGTGTTCCACTGCTGCTCCGTGAGCTGGCCGCCGGGTGCTGTGCCGACCGGGAAGATGGCAGCCGTATTGACAATCGCATCGATGCCGCCGAATTCCCGAACCGTATGCTTCGCCGCTTCCTGGATGCTTTCGGGCGAGGCGAGATTCAGTCCCGTATGCGAGACAGCATCCGATGACGCGATTTTCGCGGCTTCAGCGGCGACTTCCTTAGCTGCGGCTTCATTTAAGTCGGCGACAACGATGTGCGCTCCTTTGCGAGCAAGCAAGAGCGCGACTTCCCGGCCGATACCGCTTCCGCCACCGGCGATCAATACGATTTTCCGGCTGAATTCGGCTTCGGCGGGCATGCGCTGCAGTTTGGCCTCCTCAAGCGCCCAATATTCGATGCGGAAGGCTTCTGAACGCGGCAGGGCGACGTAGTTGCGATAACTGACAAACTGTTCGGACAGTTCAGGCCGCCGAGCTTGCGGATAGGGATGCTTCGCTTCGCCTGCTTCGAGAGCGTTGGCACCCGCCATGACGTGAATGGCGTTGATGAAAAACTCGGTGGTGATGCGCGCTTCTTTCTTGTTCTTTCCGAAGCCGAAGAGACCGAGCCCCGGAATGATGATGACCGACGGATTCGAATCGCGCAGCTTGGGAGATTCGCTGGTCGCCCACGCTTTGTAGTAGTCGCCGTACTCCGTTCGGTAGGAGCCGGCGCGCTCTTCCAGGCGTGATTTGAGGATGTCGAGACTTTCTTCGCCCGGTTTCCAATCGACGAACATCGGGCAGATGCGTGTGCGCAGGAAGTGATCGGGACAACTGGTTCCCAGATTCCCAAGTTCGCCGGCCCAGTGGGAACCTGCGAAGGTCAGCGCGTCTTCATGATCTGTGTAGTGCGCAATCACTCGTTTATTGGAAGAGGCAATGCCGCGCAGAGTGGGAAGGATTTGGACGGCGACGGATTGGCGATCCGGCAGCGGCTGATGAGCGATGCCGCCGAAAAGCGGACCACCTTTCTTCTGGTGCTCCAGGATGAACTCGCCCATCTGATCGATCGTGCGGATGCTGTTCAGATAGCATTCACGCTGTGTGTTTCCCCAGGTGAAGAGGCCGTGGCTACCGAGCAATACGCCATCGCAGCCGGGGTTGGATTCGACCGCCTGCTGCAATAACAGCGCGAGTTCAAAGCCAGGCCGTTGCCAGATGACCCAGGCGATCTTGCGTCCAAACCTTTGATTGAACTCATCGAGCTTCTCTTTTCCGTTGGCGCTGGCAGCGATGGCGATGGCCCAATCGGGATGGAGATGGTCTACGTGCGGGAACGGAAGAAATGCATGGAGAGGCGTATCGATGGAGGCGGCAACGCGATTTTGGCCGAAAGCGGAAAGTGGATAGTAGCCCACCATCTCGTCTTCATGCGCTTCGCCGCGGTAGAGTTCTTTCAACTGTTCCAGCCGGTCGAGATAGAGCAGTGCGAAACCGGATTCTTTGATCGACCCGAGATCGCCACCGCTTCCTTTGACTGCAAGGACGCGAACGGGTTTGCCAGTGAAGGGATCGGGAAGCTCGATTTTAGAGCTGGTGTTACCGCCGCCGAAGTTGGTGATGCGCAGGTCGGCCCCAAGCAGATTGGATCGGTAACGCAGCAGCGCCAGTTGATCGTTCGCGAGCGCTGAGGCTTCTTTCTCGTTCCAAAGATCTTTTAAATGAGTTACGTCTGTTGTTTGGGGCATGATTTCACTTCACAGGTCCGCTCCATGCTGTCGCGGCTCGGCTAGCGTCGTTTGTGAGCGCTCCCTCACGGTCGCGCCTCCGTAGGCAGTTGCGGCCAGTTTGAGCGGGCTAGGCATAGGACGACACGCTGGATGCATTCTTGGCCGCGCGCTCACGCGAGATCTTCTCGAGATAGCCGCTGCTCCGGAACGCCTGCATCGGATCTTCGGCCAGGCCCTTGGATTTGCGCCACTCGCGAATGAGAGGGCGCACGTCGGTCGCGAATGCGTCTTGCAGGCAGGATTCGGCGCGGATCAGGTCGCATTTCTTTTGCGCTTCCGCAAGCTGTTCATGATCGACCAAGGCGGCTTTAGAGAATAGCTCTTGAGCTACCGTCACGGTCTGGATCATTGCTTCTAGTTTGCCTTTCAAATTGTGGCTTTGATCGATCATGTACGCAATGTCGGGCTTCCGTTCCATCTCCCACTCGAAGAACAGAATCTCGTGGAAGATGCGGAATACTTGGTAGGGGTCGATGGAGCCGATTGTCAGGTCGTCGTCCGCGTAGCGCCGGTCATTGAAATGAAAGCCGCCGAGCATATTTTCCGACAGCAGCCAGGCAACGATTTGTTCGATGTTTTGCGCGGCGTAATGATGTCCGGTATCGACGAGTACCTTGGCGCGCGGACCGGATACTCGAGCAAAGTGCATCGCCATGCCCCAATCGGCGATGTCGGTGTGGTAAAAAGCCGGCTCGAACGGCTTATATTCGATGAGCATGCGCTGATCGGGGGCGAGTTCCGCGTGAACTGCCTGGAGGGATGTTTCGAACAGGCGTTTGCGTTCGCGAATGTTGGCGGTTCCCGGGTAGTTCGAGCCGTCGGTGAACCAGAACGAAATGTCGCGGCTGCCCACGTCCTTCGCGATATCAATGCTCAATATCGAATGCCGCAGCGCTTCTTCCCGGACGCTTGCGTCGGGGTTGCCGAAGGAGCCGAATTTATAGATCTGACTTTCGAAGAGATTGGGATTGATGGAGCCGGGCCGGACACCGTAGCGGTCGGCGAGCGCGATCACTTCCGGGGCGCTATCTCTTCCTTTCGGGAGATCCCAAAGAACATGCAAAGCGATGGTTGGACAGACTCCGGTGAGCGAATGAACTTGCGCGGCATCGGCAAACTTCTCCTCCGCGGTGCTGGCGGCCGCGGGTTGTACGAATTTTCCGAAGCGCGTTCCAGTGTTCGCGAAGCCCCAGGATGGGATCTCAATGCGAAATGTATCGAGCGCATTAAAGACTCTGTCCGACAGATCTGATTTCATAGACATGGTCCCCAGAGACCTATTAAAGTATATGGACTGGATGGGAGAAGTATCTTGCTGAAATTGGCGCGTGTCCTGGGTCTACTGTTGTTCACGATGATTACCGTACAGGCGAGGCCGGTTCACCTTCGCTGCGAATATCTGACGAACCCGCTCGGGATCGACGCTGAGCGTCCGGTTCTTTCGTGGCAGAGCGATAGCACGGGGCGGAATTGGACCCAAACTGCTTATCAGGTGCTGGTGGCGAGCAAGGCAGAGTTCCTGAAGGCGGGCAAGGCCGATGTCTGGGACAGCGGGAAACAGGCCTCCGGTGAGTCGGTCAGCATTGCGTATGGCGGGCCGGCGCTCGAATCGCGGAAGCGGTATTACTGGAGCGTACGCGTCTGGGATCAACGCGGCCACAAGGCCGACGCATCGGAACCGGCATGGTGGGAAATGGGTTTGCTTGCGAAGTCCGATTGGAGCGGTAAGTGGATTCGTTGGCAGAACCCGGAGGAGAGAGCCGACGAGTCTGGAATCAAGTGGATTTGGGTGCAGGGGCAAGATGCGCTGGCAGTAGTTCCGAAGACGATTGCGAACTTCCATTTGGATTTTGACCTCTCTGAAATCCCTTCTCGATCCGCGCTCTTCCTGATGGCGCACGGGGATTGGAAAGTGACGGTGAACGGCCATGATGCCGGCGCGAAGCCCCACTGGAATGAATTCGACCGGCGTGAGATTGACGGCTTTCTGGTTCGCGGAAAGAACTCCATCGACGTCACAGTTGCGGCGCCCACTCCCAACGCGTTTGGACCCGATGCGAATCCAAATGCGGCGAAACCAGCGGCGTTTGCCGCGCTTTTAAAAATAAGGCATCTGGACGGAACTGTGGAACGGATTCCTACGGATGAGCGCTGGCAGGCTCGTCTCGATTCCGACCCGCAATGGGCTCCCGCCACGATTGCCGGAGACTTGCACGATCCGAGGCTAGGCGCCGATCCGGGGGCTCTGCCGCAGCCAGCGGCGCTGTTACGAAAAGCGTTTGCAATCACTAAGCCTGTGGCATCAGCTCGTGCTTATATAACAGCGCTAGGCGGCTACGAATTGTCGATCAATGGGCAGCGCGTGGGAAATGGTGTTCTGACGCCGGGATTCACTGAGTTCACGAAGCGCGTGCAATATCAGACGTACGATGTGACCGGCTTGCTGGCGAGTGGCGATAATGTCGTCGGCGCGATTCTGGCAAACGGCTGGTTCGGCAGCGGACTTTCCTGGACCGCGGAACACTTCAAGCTGCTGCCACCGGTACGGCTGATGGCGCAAGTGGAGATAACGTACAGCGACGGCACCCGCGATACTGTTGCGAGCGACGATTCGTGGAAAGCGGCAGAGTCGCCGATTCTGCATTCCGAGATCTATGCGGGCGAGACATACGATGCGCGCTTGGAACAGCGGGGGTGGAATGGAAAGGGTTTCGACGACAGCCGTTGGAGACCGGCTGTGCTAGCGGATGCCTATGAGGGGACTTTATCGAGTCAGGTAGACGCTCCGCCCCAAGTGGTGGCCACGATGAAGCCGGAGCGGATGACGCCACTCCCCAATGGCTCTTATGTGTTCGACATGGGCCAGAACATGGTGGGATGGGTTGCGCTGAAGGTGAAAGGCGCGGCGGGAACTACCGTTCGTTTGCGATTCGCCGAGATTTTGAATCCGGACGGCACGATTTATACGACGAATCTGCGAAACGCGGATGCAACGGACACATACACGCTGCGCGGGGGAGAGGAAGAAACCTTCGTTCCGAGATTCACGTTTCACGGCTTCCGGTACGTGGAACTGACGGGATACCCGGGACAGCCGAGCCTGGCGAACGTTACTGGACAAGTAGTGAGTAGCCTGGATGGAGACCCCACGGCCACCGTTACGACTTCGAACGAAATGGTGAATCGCATGTGGAAGATCGGGATCTGGGGTCAACGAGGGAATTTTTTGAGCATCCCCACCGATTGTCCGCAGCGCGATGAGCGGCTCGGCTGGATGGGAGACGCGGGCGTTTTCTGGCGCACGGGAAGTTACAACTTCGATATCGCCGCGTTTACGCACAAATGGATGCGAGATGTGGATGACGCTCAGTTGACCGACGGGGCATTCACGAACGTCGCACCGAATATCGGAGTCGGAACCCTTGACGGTGCACCGGGTTGGGGCGATGCAGGCGTGATCGTGCCGTGGACGGCGTGGCTGCAATACGGTGACCGCGCCGTGATCGAACGCAATTGGGACGCGATGGAACGGTGGATGAAATTCATTGCAGACGCGAATCCGGATTACATTCGAAAGAACAAACTGGGACCGAATTTCGCCGATTGGCTGGCGCCCGATCCCACCACATCGAAGGAATTAGTAGCCACCGCATATTGGGCGCTGGTCGCGGACATGATGTCCCAAATGGCACATGGCGCGGGTAAAGAAGATGCCGCGAAGCGATACGCGGATCTCTACTCGAATATCCGCACTGCGTTCCAGAAGGCATACATTACGGATGCCGGGGTGGTTGGCACCGGAACCCAGACTTCGTATGTACTCGCGCTGCACATGAATCTCGTTCCGCCCGCGCTGGAAGCGCGCAGCCGTAGACAACCTGGTGAAGAACATCGATGCGCACAATGGGCATCTGACCACTGGTTTCCTGGGTACGCCGTTTTTGTTGTTCGCGCTTTCGAATCACGGCCGGCCGGATGTTGCTTACAAGCTGCTACTCACAGACACATATCCTTCCTGGGGTTACATGCTGAGCAAAGGTGCAACTACCTGGTGGGAACGGTGGAACGGCGATACGGGCGATCCGGCGATGAATTCCTACAATCACTACGCGTTCGGCTCGGTGGTGGCCTGGGTGTATCGCGCAGTGGCAGGCATCGACACGAGCCCAACCGGGGTTGGATTCCACGAGATCGTCATTCATCCCCGGCCGGACGACCGCATCACCGAAGCAAGCGGCGAGTACGAGTCGGCGTATGGCAAAATCTCGACAGCTTGGAAAGCAACGTCCGGTGGTCCATTCTCGCTACAAGTGACTATTCCTGCAAACACGAGTGCAAAGGTTGTTCTGCCGGCGCGGGCAAACGGTCGAGTAACGGAGAACGGAAAGAAGGTTCATGCAGAGAATGAGTCGGGCAACTATCTCGTTCGTATCGGTTCTGGTTCGTATGATTTTCAGGTTCAATGAGAGCAGACGTCGTATAAAGTGCTGAAATGCGTCAACAACTCACGCTTCCCAAATACTCCGTCGGTGTAGGAGATCGTTTCGCTCACCAAGCGAAGGCGCAGCTTCAAGCCTGCGTTCTGGCCGCTGAAGCGGGCGCAGACGTTACGCCGGTTTGGAATAAGTCGAATCGCGAACACAACATTGTGGGGTCCGATCCTTCAGGTACCCGGGCAGCGGCGGATGCGGCCGTCGAACAGCTCGGCTGGGACAAGCCTTACTTTCTGGACGCCGATCACATCAATCTGAAAACGGTGGAACGCTTTCTCCAGCCGTGCGACTTTTTCACGATCGATGTAGCGGACCTGATCGGTAAGCCGGCGGAAGCAGCGCATGTGGATGCTTTCGTCGCCAAACATCCGGAGCTGATAGGAACAGTTCGCATACCGGGCGTGAATCATGCGATTGAAACGGACGCCAAATTCGTTCGCAGCGTCGCGAACAAGTATCTTGCTGCCGTTGAAGATGCAGGCCGCATTTACCGCCGTATTGAAGAGGCGAAGGGAGCGGGCAACTTTGTGCCGGAGGTTTCGATGGATGAAACCGACTCGCCGCAAACGCCCGCTGAGCTGTTACTCATCCTCGCGGCCATTGCCGACGAGGGTATTCCGATTCAGACGATAGCTCCCAAGTTCACCGGCCGGTTCAACAAAGGCGTGGATTATGTTGGCGATTTTCAAAAATTCAGTGAAGAATTCTCCGACGATATCGCGGTGATTGCGTTCGCTGTTCAGCGGTACGGTCTGCCGGCGAATTTGAAACTAAGTGTTCATTCGGGAAGCGATAAATTTTCGATTTACGAGCCGATGAGGCGGGCGCTGAGGAAATTCGACGCGGGCGTTCATCTTAAGACGGCTGGGACTACCTGGCTGGAGGAAATTATCGGCCTCGCCGAGGCGGGCGGCGCGGGCCTGGAGCTTGCGAAAGAGATTTATCGCGAGGCCTGGGCGCATCGCGAGGAACTATGCGTTCCTTATGCGAGTGTGATTGATATCGACCCTGACAAACTGCCTTCGCCCGAGGCCGTAGACAAATGGTCTTCGCAGCAATTTGTCGCGGCCATCCGCCACAATCAGAAGGATTCCGGATACAACAGCAGCATGCGTCAACTGCTGCACGTCGGCTTCAAGGTGGCGGCCAAAATGGGCCAGCGCTATCTCGATCTGCTTCAAGCCAGTGAACCGACGATTGCGAAGAACGTGACCGGGAACCTGTTCGAACGGCACATCAAGCCCGTTTTCCTTGGCAGCTGACGTTTTCGGTGAAGGTAGGAGCAGCCGATCTGGCTCCAACGGAAGCCGCAGCACGCGCTTCAAAGTTGAACTTGCCGCAAGCGGGGCAAGAGCAAGTGGATGACAACAAACGTGAGAAGGTACATCAGGCCGGCAACAAAAAACAGCGGCCCGTACGATTGATGTGAGAAGTCTAACCAATAGCCGACGGCGGGCGCAACGAGCATTCCTCCGATAGCCCCGGCCATGCCGCCGAATCCGACGACGGAGCCGATTGTGGCGCGAGGGAAGGTGTCCGAAGTCAGCGTATAGAGGTTCGCCGACCAGCCCTGGTGACCGGCGGCGGCCATGCTCACGAGCGCGACGGTGAGCCAGAGATTTCCGCCCGTAAACATGACGCCCACAACGGGAGTGACCGCGAGTGCGCAAACGAACAGCGCCGTTTTGCGCGCGCGTGTTAAATCCATTCCCTTTGCCAGGAGTTTACTGGAGATCCAGCCACCGCCGATAGAGCCCACGTCCGCGGCCAGATAGATGGCGACGAGGGGTGGACCGAGATGAGATAGATCGAGCCCGTATTTGCGGTTCAGAAATCCGGGCAGCCAAAACAGATAGAACCACCAGACCGGATCCGTCATGAATTTGCCGAGCGCAAACGCCCATGCTGCCCTGGTACGCAGCAACAGGCGATAGGGCACGCGGCGGGTCGGTTCCACACCGCCGTCGGATTCGATATAAGCGCGCTCAGCGGCGGAAAGGTGTTTATTGCGGCGGGGGATGCGATAGGTCGACAGCCATAAGACGAGCCAGATCACATCCAGTCCGCCGGTCGCAAGAAAAGAAGAGCGCCATCCGAAATGTTCCGCCACCACCGGCACTAGCAGTGGTGCAATGATCGCGCCCACGTTGGAGCCGCTGTTGAAAATGCCGGTGGCAAAGGCGCGCTCGCGCTTTGGGAACCAATCCGCGACTGTCTTGATGGCGGCGGGGAAATTCGCCGCTTCACCGAAGCCGAGAGCGAAGCGCGCTGCGGCGAATTGAACCGAAGTGCGGGCGAGCGCGTGCGACATCGCGGCGCAACTCCAAATCAAAACGGCCAGAGCGTAGCCGAAGCGTGTGCCGAGCCAATCGATGATGCGCCCGGCGATCGGCATCATCAACGCATAGGCGGCCTGGAAGGCGAAAACGATCCAGCCGAAGTCCGCCTCGCTCCAGTGGAGTTCGCGCGCAATGACCGGCTTTAATATCCCGAGCACCTGGCGATCGACGTAGTTGACCGTCGTCGCGTAAAACAGCAGGCCACAGATGTACCACCGCAGGCGCCCGACGCGCGTGGTGGAAATTGCGCCGTCTGAGCTAGGCTGTGCCGCGACGCTCATCGGAGCCGTTCGCACCTACAAAGCGCTGGAAATTCTGACGGAACATACGAGTGATGTCCTGCTTGATGTCGGCCCGGGTAACGGGGCGGCCGTCCTCGCTAAGCAAGCGGTACATATTTGTAAAGATCGGCCCCATGGTTCTGCGGGTGTTACGCCATTTGTAGATGACCTGCTCGAGAATGCGTGCGTCCGAGTGCTGCGGGATGAACGTAGCGCCGATCATTTCGAGCCGTTCGCGAGTGATTTCTTCCACGATCGACGGATTATTGAGAAACCACCAGCATCCGAAGGGCATCAAGTTCGAAAATTTTCTGGCGTAAACGCAGAGCTCATGCTGATTCTCGCGGCTGAGAACGCTCGTCAGAAAACGATTCTCAGGAAATGTCACACAGAGGTGTTCGAGCGAGCGCAAATCGGCTTTTCCAACCGCATCGCCCGCCAGGCGGATGGCGGGATTCACTTGATAGCGCACGCCGATCATTAAAGACAGTGGGATATCTAATTCGCAGCACGATGGGATGACAGCGTCCCGAAGCAAAGTCGCGCGGGCGCTTTGTTCGGGATATTGAAACGTGTCGGGCAGTGAACAGGCCATGTAGACCGGATTCATGCGCTTTGACCAGTCCGCCAGGAAGCGGCGGATTTCTGCGATGGTTTCGCCGCTTAAGTCCTGTTTGACCTGGTAGCCTTTGGCTTGCAGGACGTGCCAGTGATCGTTCCACTTGTTCAGAATGCGGTCAAGGCGCAGCACGGCGTGGAACTGCGGGTCGGGTTCGGCGCCGCGCTCCCAGACGGCGCTTTCTTCCGGATCCAGCGGATCGTTGGTCATCACAGCCTCGCTGATTCCGGCGAGCTCGAAAACGCGGCGCACGTGCGGCCTCAGTTCCTGGTGCGCGAAAAACTCCCGCGCCTGGGTTAAGCCGTTGGCCCGAGTCTCTAAACCGAATGCGTGCAGTACGGCGATTACGCCGCGCGTGGCTTCCGAGACGGGCGGATTTTCGACGAATAGAGTTTGCCAGATCAAATCGGCCTGTTGCGTTTTGTTGAGCTTCCAGTACTCCGCGGGCCGGGTATTCGAGGAGCGAAACAGTTCCGCTTCGAGATAGTGATAGGTGATGAGTTCATCGATGCCCCAGAGCCCGAGCTTGCCAAGAGATGGCATGAACAGGTGCGTATGGACATCGATAATCTGCGTCTTTTGCAATTCGTCTTCAACGACAAGCTTGATCTCATCTGCTGCGAGCGGACGTTGTCCCTGGTCCGCGCTGATACGTTCCTCGATGGCAGTGGATAACATAACGGCCTTTCCCGGCGCTAAACTCCGCGCGTCAGCCGCTTAGATTCAGCGGGCCGCGCATCATCACGATATCAGCTTCGAATGGTTCTAAATTTTTAAACGAAAGGTTTTAGATTCGCCTGCTGCCAAGACGCCCGTAGGCCGTGAAATCTTGTTCCTGGAGAAGAGCGATGATGAGAGGCTGACGAATTGCGGAGTTGGCCGCAGAGCGTCCGCGCTTCGGCTATCGACGTTTGACGGCACTGCTGAAGCGCGAAGGTGTATCGGTGTGGCACGGCCGGGTGCATCGGATTATGAAGGAACTGCGGTTGCAGGTGCCGCGCCGGAAACGCAAACGGTTCGCGTGCTCGAAGCCCACGCAAACAGAGACTACGCGCCCCAATCAACGCTGGGGCATGGACTTCGTGAGCGACAGTCTGGCGGATGGACGCAGCTTCCGCGCCTTGGCCATCGTGGATCACTATACGCGCGAGTGTCCGGTGATCGAGGTCGATCTGAGCTTGCCGGGAGCACGCGTCATCCGTGTGCTGGAGCAAGTGGCTGACGAACGCGGGCTGCCCGATGCCATTCGTGTGGACCACGGTCCTGAATTCGTTTGCGACGCTGTGCGCAGATGGTGCGAGCGGAAGAAAGTGGAACTCGATTACATTGAACCCGGAAAGCCCATGCAGAACGGACATGTGGAGAGCTTAGGCCGGCAAGTTCTTGCGGGAATGGCAGTCACCTATCCCATTTCAATGACACGGCAGAGGGAAATGTATCGGAAAACGTCGAAGATGTGAAACTAGGAGATGGAATTGTGAATGGAAATCAGATCGGCTCGCGCGATCTGAAAGGGTGATTCGTAACAGGAGTGGAAAGAGGTCGAAAGTAGCTGTCGTATTAAAAGCGGACAGCTACTTTTTTCTAAAGTTCTAGCGGAGAGGCACCGATACAACTATGTGCCCCATACGGTACCGCCGGCTTTCACATTGCTTTTCACTTTCATGTAGCTTACCTCCTTTCCGATGGGCTTAGCTCTTTGCTGGCAGGCAAGGGCTTGTTTAGAGGAACAGAATCTTAGAGTTAGGATGATCTAGAACGACAGACCGGGACGGCTGCAAAGGCCTTAACCAGTACTATCGTTTGAAAAAGCTTATAACTCAGTTATATCGAAAATTCAGAGCTGATTGACGAATTTCGCGAATTAAGTTCGGTAGGATTTGTCCGTAGTACTACACCTACCGGCAGAGAGATAAGAGCTATTGAAAATAGCTGCTTTCTAGCGTTCGGAACCGGCCAGCTGCAAGGGGGGTGTTGCTTGCTCCCCAGGATCCGCTCCGACGGCTAGCTTAACAGTGAAGTGGAACGTGCTTCCGCGTCCGGGTTCACTCTCCGCCCAAATTCTACCGCTCATCAGGTGCACGAGTTGAGCCGATATGGCAAGGCCAAGGCCGGTTCCTCCGAAAGCTCGTGTGGAGGATCCATCGGCTTGGTAAAAAGCATCAAAGATCGTTCGGCGCTTTTCTTCCGGAATGCCAATTCCTGTATCCGTAATGGAGAAGTGTAGCGTAACCTCGCGAGCTGACAAATCTTCCGTGTGTACGGAAGCATCGATAGAACCTTGTTTTGTGAATTTCACTGCGTTATCGAGCAGGTTGCTGAGCACTTGTTTCAATCGCGCGGGATCACCGATCAGGTGGTCCGGAACATCGATCTCCCGGATGACGATGGCGAGGCCCTTTTGCTCGGCACGCATTGAGAAGACCCGCCTTAACTCATCCAGGCTAGCCGATAACCGGAACGGTACATTCTGCAGCGACAACCTGCGCGCCTCTATTTTTGAGTAGTCCAGAATGTCCTCCACGATCGCGAGCAGCGAGTCGGCGGAACTTCGGATGATGTCTAGATACTCGCGTTGCTCCTCTGTAATCTCAGTACCCAGAGTAATTTCTGTCATGCCCATGATCCCGTTAATGGGCGTTCGAATTTCGTGACTCATGTTGGCGAGAAATTCGCTTTTTGCACGGTTCGCGGCCGTGGCTTTCTCCTCCGCTTCACGGCGCACGATGATCTCTTCATCGAGAGACCGGTTCAGATCGGAAAGATCTTTGGTGCGCTCTATGACTTTCACTTCCAACTGATCTCTGGATTCCCGAAGCTCCCGGGTCCTTTCCTCGACGAGCAATGAAAGTCTCTTCTCACGTGCTTTCAGGTGCTTTACACGCCCCCTGTGTGAGGCGAGCAGGAGAAGGCTGCAGAAACCGGCCGTGAGGAATGAGAAAGCAGTTGTCTGGTAGAAGCGCGGTTGCAGGGTGAGGCCGATGCCGGCTTGGGCGGACCTGCATTGCTGACGCTGATTGCACGCCTGAACTTTAAATTCATAGCTTCCTGGGGGGATGTTCGTGTAAAAGGCGATTCGGCGGTTACCAGCATCCACCCAGCGCTTTTCAAATCCATTCAACATGTAGCGGAACTGAATCTTCTCCGGCGCGATGAAGTCGGGCGCTGTGAATTGAAACTCAAGTTGACGTTTCCCCGGTGAAAGACTTATAGGGTGAGAAAGCGGCACGTCACTCGAGCCGGCGTGAAGGCTCTCGATAACTGGAACCGGGACGGGAGGCTCTGGAGGAAGCTTTGCGGGATCGACGATCGATAGGCCCTTCAAAGTCGGGAAGCATAGACGTCCATCTTGCATCCGCCAACCGGCAGGTTGAAACGCTCCATTGCATTCCGGGCTTTTCAGACCGTCGGCCACGCCATAGACAGTCGGCGTGAGCGACTGCGCCCGGCCTTCGGCAACATCGTTCAACTGTTGTTTCGAGACCGCGAAGATCCCGTGATTTGAGCTGATCCAAAGGTGACCTAACCTATCGTCCAAAATCTCGCAGATGGTGTCGTTGAGAAGTCCCTTGTCCGTCGTGTAACTGGTGAACTTCCCATTTTTGAACCGATTCAATCCGCCGCCGTTGGTTGCGATCCAAAGTACGCCATCGGCATCGCCCGTAATGCTGAAGATCACGTTATTCGACAGTCCATCTCGAGTCGTGTAGGAGGAGAATCGTCCGCCTTGGAGCTCACCTAGCCCACCGGAAGTTCCAATCCAAAGTGCTCCGTCCGCCGCCTGATAAATGGAGAGAACAAAATTGTTTGGCAAACCATCTTGCGTCGTGTAGGTGACGAACCGCTTGCCGTCAAAACGGCTGAGACCTCCGCGGCTCCCCGCCCAGAGATTGCCGTCACGATCCGTGAAGGTGCAGACGACCACACCACTCGGCAAGCCGTCTTTCGTAGTGAACTGCTCCAGATTCCCATCTTTCAACCTGCTAAGGCCGTGACGGGTGGAAATCCAAATGCTGTGTTGACGATCCTCAGCAATGGAGAAAATCTCATCGTTGGCAAGCCCGTGCTCACCAGGGAACGGTATGATGTGTCCGTCCTTCAAGCGATTCAAGCCGTGGTCCGAGCCGATCCATAAGGTTTGGCTTGAATCCTGAAATACCGGAAGCACCACGTCACTGCTAAGCCCCTCTTGCTTGGAGATGGTCGTGAATGCGCCGTCTCGAAGAAGGTTCAAGCCGCCTTCCACACTTCCAATCCAGAGATCGTTCTGGCGGTCCTCGAAGAATGCAAACGCACCTTCGCCGGAGAAGCCCTCCTTGTTGGTGAATGTACTCAGGCGGCCTCGGGACAGGCGGTCCAACCCGCCCGTGAATGTTCCGATCCATAGAGTACCGGCTGAATCCTCGTAGAGAGCGGCAACACTGTCGTCGCTCAATCCGTCTTTCCTGGTGAATCGAGTGAATCCATTGGGTCCCAGCCGGGACAGCCCACCACCGCTCGTGCCGACCCACAGTATTCCTTGCCTGTCCAGATAGGTGGCGCGAATTTCGTTGCTGCCTAAGCCGTCCTTTGTGGTGAACGTCGTAAACCGACCGCCGGAGAACCGGCTCACGCCGTTATGGGTTCCGAGCCACAGCGTCCCTTCACCGTCGCCGGAAATCGAGAACACAGTGTTATTCGCAAGCCCGTCCTTTTGCGAATAACCGTGGAACTTGCCCCGCTGGAAACTGATCAGGCCGCCACCATCTGTGCCTATCCACAGTACGCCGTGGTGATCTTCATACAACGCCAGAATGGACTCGCTGGGGAGGCCATCCTTGGACGTGAAGCTGGTGAACTGTCCGTGACTGAGTCTGCTCAGTCCGCCGCGGGTACCGATCCAAAGGTTCTGCTCATGATCGAGAAGTAATGCGAAAATTCCGTCGTTGTTCAGGCCTGGCGTGTTCCGCTTTGCGAAGACTTTGAATTGCACGCCGTCGAAGCGCACCAGCCCTTCTTCCGTTCCGAACCAAATGTATCCGTCGGGAGTCTGCGCGATCGCCAGGACAGAATTGACCGGGAAACCTGCGTCGGCTTGCCACGCCTTATGAACATATTGCGTGATGTCTTTGTTTGGATCGAGGGCGCCATACGCCGGGCTGACCGAACACGAACAGAGCAGGAGGGCGAAACAGCTCGCAAGCATCCCATGAAACGCTCCGAAACGCGCTTCGCGAGGACACGTTTTAGCCCGGCCACGGTGAACCCTCCTCGACCGCACTGGATCGCCCTCGCACGAAAACACGTATACCCTCTCTCAACACACCATCGGCTAGTACTTCGAGAACTTTAGGGAGGATCACGGTCCGCTCATTGCGCTCGATAAGAAACAGATCGTCTGAAACAGGAGTTTGCCACCCTCGCCGGGGGAAACTTCGGCACGCCACGCCTAACCTTCGCCGGAGTAGGGTGCCTGCGTCCTCGCTCGCGACGAAGGAAATGATTCGTGTTGCGGTGCTCGGTCGCGCCAGGCGATAGACTTTCAGAATGCAACGCACTCTCGTTTCCGCGCTCGGAACGGTTCTACTCACTGCGACGCTCGCCGGCGCGCAACAGATGAACGGCAATTGGCGCAGTATTTTGCAGGAACGCCTACCGCTGTACGGTCACCGCAACTGGATTGTGATCGCGGATTCGGCGTACCCCGCTCAGTCGGCCGAAGGAGTCGAAACAATTGTGACGGGCGCAGACCACTTCGAAGTCTTGCAAGCTGTGATACGGGCGCTGGACGCATCGAAGCATGTCAGGCCGAACATTTACACCGACCGCGAGCTTGCTGCAGTTCCGGAGAGCGATGCCCCTGGCATTTCGGCTTACCGGGACCAGTTGTCCGCCTTTTTAAGTACCTTGCCGGTTGCAGCTCCCCCGGTCCAGACCCTCGCGCACGAGAAGATCATCGCCAAGCTCGATCAGGTCAGCCGCACCTTTCGTGTTCTGATCCTGAAGACCAACCTGACACTGCCCTATACTTCCGTGTTTCTGGAACTCAACTGCGCGTACTGGAGTCCAGAGGCCGAACGGAGACTGCGCTCCGTCGTGGCGGCGCAATCGGGCCGTTGAGATGACGCGCCGGGGCAATCTCACATGAACTCCGACCCGGGGCTCTCCACTTAAGCAGCAATGCCATTGCCCATCTCGTACCGGATTCGATCGCATCATGGCGGCCGAGTTTTTGGAGCTGCCTCTGCAGCATAGAGATTCCTTTGCCCGGCTCGTCATCTGGGCCGCGCTGAGTGACGATGGTCCCGTCATTCAATTTGACACCCGTTGAGCGCCCGCTCCATTCTGTAGCGGCTCCGTTTTTGGGGTGGAGCCCGCGTGCATCGCAGAAAAAAGGCTTGCATCTGACGTGGTGTTGTAGTTAACTAAAACAGTAAGTCACTTCTGGAAACGGGATGGACGGGGAATGGAACGACAGGCAGCCGATTTACCGCCAACTCCGCGATCGGGTTGTGGCGATGGTACTCGATGGCCTGCTCAAGGAAGGCGACCCGCTGCCGTCCGTGCGCAATGTCGCGGCGGATTATCGAGTGAATCCGCTGACGGTTCTGAAGAGCTACCAAGGCTTGGTGGACGAGCAACTGGTAGAGAAGAAGCGCGGGCTAGGCATGTTTGTGAGAGCCGGTGCGCGCGATCTGCTGCTCGAAGTCGAACGAAGAAAATTCCTCGTCGAGCAATGGCCCGGGATACACGCCACAATTCAGCGGCTCGGCCTGAAGCCGGAAGAACTGCTCGATCCCGCGAAAGTGGAGCGGTGACTTCATGGCATGCATAAGAGCGCGTGGGCTGCGTAAGACGTACGGCAAAACCGTCGCGCTGGACGGCGTGAATTTGCAGGTGGACGAGGGCCGGATTCTGGGGTTGATCGGTCTGAACGGCGCCGGCAAAACCACGGCGCTGAATGCGATTCTTGGGCTGACTCCTTACGACGGAGAACTGAACGTACTTGGGCGCGATCCATGGACAGAGCGCGATCAGCTGATGCGCGAGGTCTGTTTCATCGCCGATGTGGCCGTGCTGCCGCGCTGGCTCGGTGTCACGCAGGCGCTCGATTACGTCGCGGGTGTGCATCCGCGATTCGATCGCGCGAAGGCAGAACGTTTTCTTGAGAAGACCACGATTCGGCGCGCGAGCAAGGTAAAGGAACTGTCGAAAGGCATGGTAGCCCAACTGCACCTGGCTCTGGTGATGGCCATCGATGCGAAATTACTGATACTGGATGAGCCGACGCTCGGCCTGGACATTCTCTATCGCAAGCGGTTCTACGATTCGCTGCTGAACGACTACTTCGACCGCAGCCGCACGATCGTCGTTACGACGCATCAGGTAGAAGAGATTCAGAACGTGCTGACAGACGTGATGTTCATCCACCGCGGCCGGATTGTTCTCACCTCCAGCATGGAAGAATTCGATGCGCGGTACCTGGAGGTCATGGTGCATCCCGAGCATCTGGCCGCTGCACGGGCGCTGCGGCCGATGCACGAACGACAGGTGTTCGGCCGCAGCATCATGCTGTTCGATCGTGTCGATCGTCAGGAACTGGCGGGTGTCGGCGAAGTGCGAACGGCGAGCATCGCCGATGTGTTCGTTGCGCTGGTGGGTCATCAGGCCGGCGGGTCAGAAGGAGCGGCGCGGTGAGTACTGAAACAGATGCTGTGCCCGAGTCTTCGCTGGATGCGCAAGCGATTACGGTGGCGGCTATGCCTGCGCCCAGGCCGTTGTACTGGTCGGTGCGCCGCGAACTGTGGGAGAACCGCTCTATTTACATGGCGCCTATCGCCGTCGCGGGCCTCATCCTGTTCGGATGTCTAATCAGCGCGTTTCAGCTGCCGCACAGCATGCGAGCCGTGTTGGCGCTGGACGACGCGCACCAGCGGGCGAAGATTGTCACGCCGTACAACATGACAGCGGTTCTGATGATCGCGAACGCCTTTATCGTCGGAGTGTTCTACTGTCTCGACGCGCTGCACGGGGAACGCCGCGATCGCAGCATCCTGTTCTGGAAATCGCTGCCGGTTTCGGATCTCACAACGGTGCTCTCGAAAGCGAGCATTCCGCTGCTTGTGCTGCCAGTGCTGACCTTCGCAATCATCATCGTTACGCAGGTCTTGATATTGCTGCTGAGCGTTGCCGTTCTGTCGGCGAGCGGTGTAAGCGACGCGGCGATCCGGATACAGTTGCAGCTCGGCGAGTCATGGCTCGCGCTGCTCTACGGGATGACGGCGATTGCGCTGTGGCATGCGCCATTGTATGGATGGTTGCTGCTGGTCTCCGCCTGGGTCCGGCGGACGGCATTTCTTTGGGCTTTTCTGCCGCTATTCGCGATCTGCGCGCTCGAGAAGATTGCCTTCAACACTACGCATTTCGCCTCGCTGCTGCGGGTATCGCGTGGTTGGCTGGTTTACCCGGGCCTTTGTCTTTCCGGCACCGGGTATCGTCCCCCTGCATCCATTGACGCAACTCACCCCGGGTAGATTCCTGGCGACGCCGGGTTTGTGGATAGGGCTGGCATTCGCGGCTGTATTTGTGGCCGCAGCAGTCCGGGTGCGCCGCTATCGTGGACCGATTTGATTCAAACCATTAAATCCCTTGTTTAAGGAGAAACGAGTATGAGCACAGCTATCTTGACGCCCCGCTTGGAGGTGAACTGTTCGCCGATTTGGCAGGACATTCTGGCACAGGCGAGGACTGGCGAACTCGTGGCCGCGATGAACTATACCGCGTTGTCGCAGATGTGCGACGATGCCGGCGAAATTGCCGATGCATTAGAGCATGCAGACGGCGAACAGGGGCATGCCGCTGCGTTCGCCGCGGAGGGCCGCAAGCTAGGCGTGGACGTGCCGAGTAACGTCGAGGGCAAGCATTGGAAGCGGCTGCGCGATGCCTTTATGCGCTGCATCGCGGAGCGCGATTTCATCGGCTGCCTCATCGTGCAGGAGATCATGCTCGAATCCTTCGCCGTCGCAAGCTATCGACGCGTGGGGAAAGTGGCCCCGGGAAGTCTCGGCAGAACTTTCGCCGCGATCGCCGCGCAGGAAGAAGAGCACATTGAGCATGCAATGGAGATTCTTCGGGCGGAACGAGCAGTGGATGCGCAGCGCTTCGATGACAAGGTGCATCGGCTGCATGTCGGGGTGATGACTACGCTCGCGGAGATGTTGGCGAAGGAATGCAGGCATGGGCATTGCGAAGTGTGCCACGCGAGCTGTGTGAAGCCGTCGCTATTCGACGTTAGTTTGAGTGCGGCCGAGTTGCGCGGAGCGTCGCTCGAACAGTACTTGAAAACGCTGGACATGCTGGGATTGCCTGGGGACGTCACGCTTACCTGGGTGAGCCGGTTGCCCGTGTAGCGATGCGCGAGGGCTTATGGCGGACGTCGATTTCGCCCTGATCGGGCATCAGGAAGCTTGGAGAGCAGCGGCGGACGTGCTTGCAGTGCTGCGCGGACCTGAGCATGCCCCGCTGCCGGATGAGGAGGTCAAAGACATCCTGCCGTGGATTCCGCCGAGAGCAATCTGTCAGGTTGAAGCGAGGTCGGCAACCGGCGCCAAGGCGCGCGGGCTATATATAGAGTCCTTCATTCCGCCCGGCCGGCTGGAAGCGGAATACATGCGCGACAACATCGCGCGGGTTCGTGCGGCGGCGTCTTACGCGATCAAGGAGAGAGCGAAGATCGTGAGCCTCGGCGGATTCAGCTCCATTCTGATCGAGGGTAACTTCGATCAGCTTCCGGAAAGACACGGTACCGCCTTCACGACCGGCAATACATTGACAGTCGCTTTCATCGTGCAAGGCATTCGGAAGATGTGCGCGCTGGAGGGGCGAGATCTTCGAAGATCGACGCTGCTCATTGTCGGGGCGACGGGAGATTTGGGTTCCGGCTGCGCCCGTTGTTTGGCGCCTCTTGTGAAACGCGTGTTGCTCAACGCACGAAACGTGGAGCGACTACGCAGGCTTGCGGCTGAGTTGCACGGGGATGGCGTTCAGGTGGAAATTGCGGCGGGTTCTTTGCAGTTTTCGGCAAAGGCCGATGTCGTCATCTGCGCGGCGAGCCTGCCGTCGCCCTCGCTTCTGCTAGACCGGATCGCGCCCGGCGCAGTTGTTTGCGACGCGGGCTACCCGAAGAATCTGTCCCCAAGTGCGCAGACGCCTCGAGCGAAAATCTTCTTCGGAGGTCTGGGACAGATCAGCGGCGGCTTGAAATTCACGCCGGATTTTCGCGGGATTCTGAACCGGCACCCGTTCCCGGATGTGGTTCATGGATGTCTGCTCGAGGGAATGGCGCTTGCATTGGAGCGGCGCTTTGAACCCTTCTCCCAGCAGAGAGGGTTCATCACTCCCGACCGGGTTCAGGAGATTGAGAGCATAGCCGCACGGCACGGCATCTATCTCGCACCACTGTATAACGCGGATGGACCGATCGGGAGCCGAGCCGGTGTGAATGTTCTGGCCTGGGAGCGCACCAACTCAGCGGAGGTACGCCTGTGAAAGCCGCCGTCTACACCAGGTACGGGCCACCGGAGGTTGTCCAAATCGAGGAGGTCGCTAAGCCTGTTCCCAAGGGCAACGAAGCCTTGCTAAAAGTTCGTGCGGCGTCCGTGAATCCTCTTGACTGGCACTTCATGAGAGGCACGCCATACCTCGTTCGCATGGCGAGCGGGCTGCGCAAACCGAAAGTCACGCGGTTAGGCGTAGATGTGGCGGGCGAGGTGGAAGCGGTTGGCGCGAACGTGACGCAATTCAAACCAGGCGACGCGGTTTTCGGCGCCTGCCGTGGCGCATTTGCCGAATATGCCTGTACCTCCGAGGCGGCATTGGAGTTGAAGCCGGATGACGTCACGTTTGAGCAGGCGGCTTCCGTAGCTGTTGCAGCGTTCACCGCGTTACAGGGCCTTCGCGACAAAGGACACCTTCAGCCGGAGCAGAAGGTCTTGATTAACGGTGCAGCGGCAGGCGTCGGTACGCTCGCCGTGCAGATCGCGAAGTCCTTCGGTGCGGCCGTAACCGGCGTATGCAGCACGAAAAATGTGGAGATGGTCCGATCGATTGGCGCAGATCGAGTCATTGACTACACGCGTGAGGATTTCATCGGAAGCGGGCAGCGTTACGACGTGCTTTTCGACTTGATTGGGAACCATTCGTTGTCAGCGTGCAGACGCGTGTTGAATCCCAAGGGGATATGCATCATGGCCGGAGCACCGGCCGGTCGCTGGATGATCGGTCCGCTGGCTCGTTCGTTCAGAGCGCTGGTGTTGTCGCGATTCGGGAGCCAGAAGGTGGTAGGGCTGCTGGCGAGATGGAGCAAACAGGACCTGACGCTCATGCGCGAACTCATGCACGCCGGCAAGGTAAGACCGGTCGTCGACAGGCGTTACAGCTTGCGTGAAGTACCTGAAGCGATCCGCTATCTCGAAGAAGGGCACGCGCGAGGAAAAGTAGTTATCAGTTTGTGATTTTGGGGAAATCGGAATGCAAGACAGTTCAAGCGAACAGATGCAACTTGCCGGCAACTTTTTGGAGACTCTTATCCAGGATGCGCGCCTCAGCCTTCGCGCGTTGCGCAAGTCTCCCGGTTGCACTATCGCCGCTGCCTCGCGCTGCCGTTGGCGATAGGCGCAAACGCGGTGGTTTTCGGTGTGTTGCGATTTTCAAGTTGCGCTTCAATTGGCAGTAAAATTCTCCCTGAAAGCCACGTTCGCTTCTGAAGAATCTCAGGTTCTTTCTTGATACTGCGAAGTGCTTCCCGTGTCGCCGATAAAAGCTGTTCGTGCACCGGATGTTCCGTGAAGACATTATAGGGCTCGTTACCGCCTGGGCGGTCCGGCTCCTGTACTTATCATGGGTTGCCGGGCTGCTCCGGTGAATGGGGAGATGCGGCTGATGTGAGCGCCGATCAGCGTCACGACGTTTGGGACGCGTTCACAGCAGCAGACCGGCAATACAGGCTGACATGAAATTCGCAAGGGTTCCTACGAGCATGGCTTTGAAGCCGAGGCGGGCGAGGTCGGATTTGCGTGACGGCGCGAGGGCTCCAATACCGCCGATTTGAATGGCTATGGAACTGAGATTGGCAAAGCCGCAGAGTGCGAACGTAGCAATGACGAAAGAGCGGTGCTCGATGATGGGTCTCACCTTACCCAGATCTAGGAACGCGACGAACTCGTTCAATACCATCCGGGTGCCTAATAGGTTGCCGATGGTGGCGCAGTCGTTCCAGCTGACGCCGAGCGTCCAGGCGATCGGGGCGAAGAGGAACGCGAGAATCTGCTGCAGTGAGCCCGGAATGAAGTGGATGTACGTGTGCACCCAGGCGAGGCCGCCATTGACGAGAGCGATCAAGGCGAGAAAGGCGATGAGCATGCCGGCAATATTGAGTGCGAGCTGCAAGCCGTCGCCGGCGCCACGGGCGGCTGCGTCGATCAGATTGACTCCGGGTTTCTCGATTTCCACTTGAATGGTTCCCGCCGTGACTGGTTTGCCGGTTTCGGGGACGAACATTTTGGCGAGCATCAGGGTGGCAGGGGCAGTCATGATGACCGCGGTGAGCAGGTGCGAGATGGAGACGCCGGCGATAGCGACATAAGCAGCCATGACAGCGCCGGAGACATGGGCCATGCCGCTGGTCATGACGGTGAAGAGTTCGGATTCGGTGAGACTTGCGAGGAACGGGCGGATGGTGACCGGCGCTTCGGTTTGACCCATCACGATGCTGGCCGCGACGCAGGTGGATTCGGCGCCGCTGGTGCCCATGAATTTCTGCATCACAATGGCCATGCCTTTGACAAAGAGCTGCATGACGCCGATGTAATAGAGAATGGCGAATAGTGAGCAGATAAAGATGACGATCGGCAGGACCTGAAAGGCGAAGATGACACCGAACTGATCGGTTCTGGCGCCCAGCTTGTCGCCAAATACAAAGGCGGAGCCGGCGGTGGTGTAGTTCAGCAGGGCATTGACGAACAGGCTGATGCCGTAGAACAGTTCGCCCAGTTTGGTTTTGAGAACGAGAAAGGCAAAAGCAAATTGGAGCGTAACGCCCCACACGACGACACGCTTCTGGATGGCGGAGCGCTGCGTGGAGAACAGGAAACCACTTAAAACAATGGCAACGAGGCCGACAATACCGTCGAGTCGTGCCATGTCGAGAACTGTGCGGTTAGCTGACGACTTCGAGAATCAGGTCCCGCTCATCGACAGGCTGTTGGCCTATTTTGAACGCGTCTTCCACTAGATCCGCTGCGTCGGAGAGGTGCTCTTCACCCGTGTAATAGATGCGACAAAGAATGCTGCCGGCCTCGATCTTCTGGCCCACCTTAACTTCAAGAATGACACCGACCGCGGGATCGATGGAGTCTTCCTTGACGTTGCGGCCGGCGCCAATCATGGAGGAGGCCTGTCCGATCAGTTCGGCATCGATGGCGCTGACATAGCCGCCTCGGCTGGTGGTGATTTCCTGTGCGCCGGTTGCATTCGGCAGCAGTTCGAAGCGGTCGAGAACTTGAGGATTGCCGCCTTGCGCCGCGATGACGTCTTTGAACTTCTTATATCCGGAACCGTCCAGAAGCCTGGCTTGAGCCATTTCACGCGCTTCATCTATGGTCTTGGTGATTTTGCCGAGGTGGATCATGCGTGCCGCTAACTCGAGCGAGAGACGCGTGAGGTCGGCAGGACCGGCGTTTTGCAGGGTTTGCGAGACTTCCATGACCTCGAGCGCGTTACCGATGGCATAGCCGAGAGGCTGGTTCATGTCGGTGATGAGCGCTTGCACCCGCTTGTCGAGGCGGCGGCCGATGCCGACCATCATTTGAGCCAATCGGCGCGCTTCCACTTGCTTCTTCATGAAGGCGCCTGAACCCACCTTCACGTCGAGCACAAGCGCGTCGAGACTGATCGCCAGTTTCTTCGACATGATGGAGGAAGCGATCAGCGGGATCGATTCAACCGTTGCGGTGGAATCGCGCAAGCTATAGAGCTTGCCATCGGCGGGAACGAGTTCCGGTGTTTGTCCGATGAAGGCCAACTTATGTTCGGCTAACAGCGTTTTGAATTCATCGAGGGAGAGGTCGGTGCGAAAGCCGGGAATCGACTCGAGTTTGTCGAGTGTACCGCCGGTGTGGCCGAGAGCGCGCCCGGAGATCATCGGCACCACAACGCCGGCAGCGGCAGCAATGGGCGAAGAGATCAGGCTGGTTTTATCGCCTACGCCGCCGGTAGAATGCTTATCGACCTTGGTGCCGGGAATGTCAGAGAGATCAAGGATAGAGCCTGACCGCATCATGGTTTCGGTCATAGCACTTACTTCCCGGTCGGACATGCCGGAATGGAAGACCGCCATACAGAAAGCGGCCATTTGATAATCGGGAATCTCGCCGCGGGTGTAACCGTCTATGAGAAAATGCAGTTCCTCAGGAGACAGTTCCTCTCCATCCCGCTTGCGATGAATCAGGTCGACAGTACGCATTTTTCGAATTTTAAGCGTAACATCCCGGCCTGTTAAGTTTTGATTTCTTGTATTTAGGGCTTTAAACGCGGTTCATGACAACATACTCAGGCGAAGCATATTCGCCCGTCAGAAGAGTGGCGAGATCTTTGGCCGGAACGCGCAGACCAACGTAGAAGGAGCCGAAGAGCGCGTAAATGGCGCTCACCTCGTCGAAACGCATTTCGTAGATGAGTTTCTTGAAAACGAGCGGATCGTCGGCGAAGAGATCGACACCCCACTCCCAGTCATCGAAACCGATAGAGCCGGTGATGATCTGGCGGACGGAATCGGCATAGCGGCGGCCGATCATGCCATGCTCATGCATCATGCGCTGGCGCTCGGCCATGGGGACCTGATACCAGTTTTTCTCTTCGGCGCGCTTGCGATCCATGGGATAGAAGCACAGATATTTGCCGCTGGGAATCTCCGGAAAGAGACGCGGCGCCATGGCGGCGGTCTGACGGGCGATCACTTCGGCGATGGCGGCCTTCCACTCGGGTGAATGCGGCTCCAGCCCTTGCTCGGAAAGCTGGCCGTAGGTCTTGGCGGACGATTCGTAGAGACCAAGCTCGATAACGGATAAATAGGAATGAGTTTGTTCGAGGAATAGCGATAGCTCGAGCTGAGAGATGGCTAACTCGGCGCGATGGAGATCTTCGAGACTCTGGCGGAGATGGAGTAGGAGTAAGTCGCCCTTATGTCCCAAGAGGGAATAAAGAGCAGACTGGCTGGGATGACCGTCTTTGGGACCTGCCTCGAGGGGGATCAGGGCGCGCGTCGCTTCCGCCAGGACGTGTTCGCGATGAGCGGGTTGCAGGGATCGCCAGGAAGCGCGATGAATGCGGAACATCTGATGGAGCACCCAGGAACCCTCCAGGGTGAGTGGGACAGCAGGTATTTCAGCCATGTTGCAACTCCCATTCTTGCGCGGGCAATGGGGGCATCTGATGGCGGAACTCGCCGCGAAAGATTTCGTCGAAAAGGCCCAGCATTTCGCGATGGATCAGTCCATTATCAGCAAGAACATATCGTCCATTTACATCTAAAGTGTTCGCCACGCATGCCGGATGCGGCGCCGCCGGCCTCTTCGACGAGCAGCGTTCCGGCCGCCATGTCCCAGGGCATAAGCCCAAATTCCCAAAAGGCTTCCAGGCGTCCGCAAGCCGTGTAAGCGAGGTCAATAGCCGCCGAGCCGCTGCGGCGGACTCCGTGCGTCTCCATGGCGACCTGATAGTAGAAATGAATGTTGACGTTCTGATGGCGCTTGCGACTGGGAAAGCCGGTGGCGACCAGCGCGTCGTTTAGTACCGGCGCCTTGCTGACGTGCATGGGGGCGCCGTTGAGACGCGCTCCGGCGCCGCGCTCGGCTGCGAAGAGTTCACGATTCAGAGGGTCGTAGACAACGCCTGCGATCACTTCGCCGCGCTTGGCCAACGCCAACGTGACGTTCCAGGCGGGATAGCCATGCGCGAAGTTGGTGGTTCCGTCGAGTGGATCCACATACCAGCGAAGCTCCGAGGAGAGTTCGGCCCGGCCGCCTTCTTCGGCCACAATGCCGTGTTGCGGGAAGCGCTGCCGCAGTCGCTCGATGACGAGTTGTTCGCTGGCGCGGTCGGCCGCGGTGACCAGATCGTGCTCGCCTTTCAGTTCGAAGCCGACGCCGCGATGGGCGAGTAGAATTTGTCCTGCTTCACGGGCGATCTCAATGGCCGCGTCCAGGAAGTTTTCCATGATTTTAGTTCAGCACAGGAGGGTTGCTGGGCTCGCTTAGCTGGCGGTCGGCAAAACTTCACGCGCAATGCGGTCGGCGTCTATCAGACGCAAATCATAGCTGCCTTGGATTTTCAGCCAAAAGTCCGGGGAAGAACCGAAGTAGCGGCCCAGACGAGCTGAGGTATCGGCAGTGATTCCACGTTCGCAGTTGACGATGGCGTGAATTCTGGTAGGCGGAACCCTCAAAGCTCGAGCGAGAGCATTGATGCTCAATCCCCGTTCCTCCATTTCTTCTTTCAACATTTCCCCGGGATGGAGGGGAAGCACTTTTTTCGCCATTAACTTGCCTTTCAGTGGTAGTCCACAATCTCAACATCTACAGCCGCGCCGTTTTCCGCATCTGAAGCAGACTCGCCATTTCTGGTTGATTCTAATGCTGTATTGTCCTTGGCGATCACCCTTCAGCACCTCCAGACGGTTGCCGCGTATGGAAGCAAGATCGCGCGGATCGGTGGCACTATCAAGCTGAATCAAACGGCTCAACGCGCGACGGTCGAAACTCGAAAAGGCGCGAACCCATTCACCTCTAAACAAGGCCGCAGTCCGGTCATGTTTGAATCCCGCGATGGGCATCGCCTATTACGTCTAGCGTAATATGAGCCGGCGTAACGAGTCAAGCGATTCCTGGGCCGCATTCCTATGGTTCGTAGTAGCCGCTTCTGGCCATTACTTGCAGGTTTGGGTGTAGAACCTGAACCCGTACGCTGTGGAACAAGCGCGCACGCTCGGGCACGTTGCTGGGGTAATAGCCCAGCATGTATTGCGTTCGCAGGTCGCGGAGAATTTCCGTGAACGCGGCGTCCAATTTGTCGAACCCTTCGGGGTAGAAAATGCGCCCGCCAGTGGAGGCGGCGAGTGTGGCGAGCGCGTGCTCGCCTCCGGTGTTGCGACCGGCGTCGGCTTCAATAGGAATCACGACAACGGGGTACATGACGACGTCGGCGCGCTGCGCGGCGGCCAACGCGTCGTCGTATTTCTTATAGCTGGTGGTGTCGCCGCCGTCCGTGACCACGACGATGACGTGGCGTCCTTCGCGGCCGGTGAGCGCGTCACTCGCGAGAAACAAGGCGTCATAGAGCGAGGTGCCGCCTTCGCCGTGCAGGGAATGCAGAGCTCGCTCAGCTCGCTTTGCATTGCGCGAGAAATCTACTTCGAGACTGGTGCGCCAGTTGAAACTGAACAGAGCAAACTGGTCATCGGGGTTGCCGGAGGCGAGTAAGGTGGGCACGAAGCGCTGCACAGAATCAATTTCGTAGTGCAGATCTTTCTGCGTGCTGCCGCTCGTATCGATCAAAACCGCTACCGAGAGCGGCAAAGACGTATTTCGTTCGAAAACGGCGATGTTTTGCGGGACGCCGGTATCAAGGATGCGGAAGTCCTGCTGATTCAGACTAGTGAGCGGGGCGCCGTTTTGGTTGCGCACGGAGACTAAAAGGCGCACCAAATTCACTTTTACGGAGAAAGTGGGGCTCTCTTGTGCATTAAGACCGGCGCTGAGTGCGACGGCAAAGAGCGCCGATAGGAGACCGGCCTTGAGCACACAGTTACGAGCGGCTGAGTAAACGCTCATCCCACTCGCCGTCGACCCAGACGGCTCCGTCGGCAAAAATTTCTTTCTTCCAGATAGGGACTTCCCGTTTGAGGCGGTCAATGGCCTCGAGCGCCGCGTGGAAAGCGGGTCTGCGGTGAGGGGCGGTCGCGACCACCACAACACTTGCCTCGCCGATTTGGAGACGGCCCAAGCGATGCACAATTCCGAGGCGGCCCACTTTATACTGATCGGCAATTTCCCGCCCGATCTCCGCGATCTGCTTGAGCGCCATCTGCTCGTAGCACTCGTATTCCAGGCAGAGAGTGGCCCGTCCTTTCGTGTTGTTGCGGACGACCCCTTCGAACACGACGACCGCGCCGTCTTCCGGCCGCTGGAGGGAGCGCGCGAACTCTGCTGAGCGGATCACGTCGCGAGTCAGGGCGAACACACGACGCTCCCCTCCATCACGTTCCCCTTTCTCGACGGCCGGTGTAGCGCCGCCGCTGACAGGGGGTAGGAAGGCAATTTCGTCGTTTTCGTTCACAGGCGTGTCGGGCGGAGCGAACTCGCTATTCCTTGCAAATAAAATCGACGAACGCTTATTGCGGAGGGTTTCGAATCGTTCCGAATAGTGTTCGAAGACCTTAGCCAGAGTAGCGCCGGGTGCGACTTCAATTGATTCCCCGGCGCTGCCCACGATCTCTTTCAGCACCCCGAAAAACAGCACTTTCACCCGCACTTCCAAATGCTAACAAGGGGAGCGTGCCGCTATAGTCGGACCAGAGGTATTTGCGTGGAAGGTGTGAGCGCGTCACCGCATCAGAGCCGCTTGCGCGTGCGGTATGCCGAGACGGATCAGATGGGCGTGGTTCACCATGCCAATTACCTGGTTTGGATGGAGATTGGACGCGTGGAACTGGTGCGCGCGCGCGGCTGCAATTATAAGGACCTGGAGCGCGAGGGATTGTTTCTCTCGGTTGTCGGCGTGGAGTGCCGCTACCGCTATCCCGCCAGATATGACGACCAGATCCTGATTCAAACGCAGATTGTGAGCGCGAAGGATCGCGTGGTCGAATTCGCGTATGAGATCCGATCCGCTGAACCTGACAAGCTGCTGGCCGAGGCATCTACCAAGCACGTTTGGCTCAATCGCGAGTGGCGGCCGACGCGATTACCGGAGCAGTATCGGGATTTGCTGCGGGTAGGATGAAGTCGAGATGATTCACGAGATTCTTCCCGTCGGTCTGCTGCAGTGCAACTGCTCGATCTTTGGAGACGAGCAGACCCATGAGGCGATTGTGGTGGATCCGGGGGACGAGATCGGGAAAATCACGGAAGTGCTCGATCGGCATCAGTTGAAGGTCAAGAGTATCGTGATCACGCATGCGCATATTGATCACGTGGCGGGGGCTCACAAGCTGCGGGCACTGACGGGCGCGCCGGTGTATATGAACGAGCGGGATAGGGAGTTGCTGGACGCGCTGGATATGCAGGCGAGTTGGTTGGGCGTGGAACCTCCGCCTAAGACGGAAGTAGATACAGCGGCGCAGGATGGGACCGTCTTGCAGCTCGGCAAAACTGAGTTTCAGATTTTGGAGACGCCGGGGCACACGCAGGGTAGCGTAAGCGTGTGGATCCCGCAGGAGAGCAAGCTCATCGCGGGAGACACGCTTTTTCGCGATTCGATCGGGCGGACGGATTTGCCCGGCGGGAATACGCGGCAGATTTTATCGTCAATTAAGACGCGCTTGTTGCCGTTGCCGGACGATGCGGTTGTGGTGCCCGGACATGGGGCGAATACCACGATTGGGCGGGAACGCGAGCGGAACCCGTTTTTACGGAATATCTGAATCATTCATCAGTGCCGAGAAGAACCATCTCGGCATGACCGCCAGCCGAGTGGATTGGGATTGCCCGCCGCTGTCCTGGTGTTTGTGCAAAACAAGCCATTAGGCGCATGGTCCACCGGGATCTACGAATTCGAACCGGCCGCGAGTCAGTAGGGCGTGGGCTGAGCCGCGCATTAATGCATAGGATGTTAGTGCGCGTCCAGCAACGCTTTGATGTTGGATTCCATGTCGTTCATGTTCACGATGCCTCCGCGGTAGGCTGCTGCGATGCGGCCTTGCTGGTCAATCAAGAATGTATCGGGCATCGCTTCGATGCCGTATTGCTTTGCGGTGGCTTCGTTGCCAAGTACGATGCGGTAGGGGATGGGGTGCTCGGCTAAGAAGGGCTTGAGGACTTTCCAGCCTTCGTCGTCTAGCGAGACGCCTACAACGGCGAGCCCCTTCGGGCCGAAGGTGTTGGAGAATTGCACGAATGAGGGGATCTCCTGTTTGCAGCCTCCACACCACGTCGCCCAGAAATCGAGCAGCACTACTTTGCCCCGGTAATCCGACAATGTCGCTGTTTTGCCGAAGGAGTCCGTCAGGGTGAAAGCGGGAGCGGGTTCGCGATGTTCTGGCGTTTTTAATGGCGCGCGGATGGTGGTTTGATCGGCTACGGCTATCGATGCCGCCAGAATCAAAAGGCTGACTGCTGCGGATTTCATGGTTGTGCTTCTCCTTGTGGGATGTTTCGTTTTCCCGCAGCGACGAGGTACCAGGCGGGCCAACTTAGTACCGAATTGACAATCCAACGGCCTCTGCTTGATGTGGGAATGGCTAAAAGGGTTATGGCTGCTGCTAGGAACAGGGCGTGGCGGAATGGAATGCGAGCGACTCGTAAGGCTTTGCGAACGCCGCAGAGCGCGGGCAGCAGGAAGAGGAACAGGCATAGCGGCGATACCTGTTCATGGTGAAAGCGGGACAGGAAGAGTGAGCACGGTAAGGAACACAGAGCGGCACTTACCCAAATGGTTCGGCGCGAGAGCGAAGCTAGTACGAAGCCGCCGGTCCACGACCAAGCAGTTAGTAAGAAGAGCTGACAGGCGATTAGCGATAGTCCGGGTGCGAGTGTCAAGCCAGTGTCGTGCAGAATCTTCGGATCGATGTAGCGGTAGTTTCCGATGATCCAGGCATAGAGTTGGTATCCGTGGCTCAGGGACAGCGAGAAACCCATCAGAAGCAGAGTGCCTGGTACGGCAACTCCGAAGGCGGCGAGCCAGGGACGCCAGTTCTTCCAGAGAGCGGCTTGGCGGCGCACGGCGAAGCCGAGCACGTGACACAGCGCTTGCCCCGCACTCTCGCCGGATTCCGCCAGATCGCCCAAGACTATTTCGCGATCCTCAGAATCCAGGAGCCCCGCGGCCAGCTGGACAGACCACCAGGCGATCGGTGTCATGAAATGCTCCAGGAGACGCCTTGGCTGACGCGAGTGACTGCACGATAGAAATCTTTCGCTGCTTTCGCGCCTTTGGCCGTGACGCGGATCATGCGTTTCGCGCGGCCACCACGTTGCGGTGTGGCGTCGCCCATCCAGGTTTTGAGAAGACCCTTCGTTTCGAGGCGATCAACAGTGGTGTAGAGAGCGCCGATGGAGCAGCGTCTGCCGGTTGTTGTTGCAATTTCTTCGCGAACGGCGGCGCCGTACGCCTCGTCGCCAAGACGTGCGGCCGCGGTGATCAAGAGGTATTCGAACTCGCCGAGCATCAATAGATCACATTGTGATACTAATCGCCTGGAGCGTCAAGCGGCAAAGCTGCGGAGTACGGCCGTCCCGTAAGGAGCACGATCCTGAATCGGGCTCCGGCGCTGATACCTCCTTAACGGATTGCCTGGCGCGGCTTATTTCCGTTTGGCGGGTTTGGATCTCTTTTTGGAGGTCGTTTTCTTCTTAGTCCGATGACGTTCCGGAGCGATTTCTTGCTCCTGCTTTTACGTCCTGTGGGATGTTTGGCTACTCCGAGTTGCTCACACAGAGCCAGAAATTCATCCTTGAAGTCGGGCTGCGAAGGCAGATGCAGCTTTTTAAGCTCCGCATGAACGCGTTTTGCCGGCGCTGAGCTCAGATCGCCTTGGAATCGCTGTCGAACCTCCGCAGCAGTCTTGTATCCGGCGTACCTTTCCTTCTGAGCCTCGGTTTTTTTCTTAAGCCGATCGAGAACTTTTTGGTCACTGCCCGAGTATTTCTTCTCAGAGGCTTTCAGAACGGGATCGAGGATCTTCTTATCTACGAAGTTTACTAGTTTCTGCCGAGTGCGGTCGTCCGTGGCCATAAGGGCATAGACCTTCGCGCGACTTAGTGCGTTTCGCGGCTTAGACACTGCGATGAAAGCTCAAGGCGAGGAGCTTGAATGCCTAGTTCATGCGGGCGCGGAGGCGCTGCTGATCATTACTTATGACGAGCACGGGGGCTGCTACCATCACGCGGCGCCGCGTATCAACCCGCGCCGCCGGACGACTCAGCGGCGGAGTACGCCTTTGAGTTCAAGGGTTTCGGCCCACGCCTGCCGACATTGCTGGTATCGCCGTTTATTGCGGCGAGCACCGTGTTCCGGGTGGCTGAGGGGCGATGCAGCTGGATCACACGTCCATTTTGAAGACCGTCGAAAACGCGCTGAAATTTGCCGCCGTTAACAGCGCGCGATCCCGCCGCGAGCGGGGTGGGAGACGTGCTGAGTTGACGCAGCCACGAACGGCCGATCCGTTGCAGGGAGTAGCAGTGCCGAGGCGAAGGGACGAAATCCGGATGAAGACCGAACTACGACGGCGGCAAATATCAGAATGAGAGGCCTGGTTAGCAGTTCACCGGCTGGGAGCGGGGATCTCTCAGCGGCAGCCTCGCGGGCGACATTGTTATCTATATCCTCACTGCGAATCAGGAGCGCGGTCGCGGCGCAGGCCACGCCTAGACCTCCGCAGACGTAAAAGATGGATTGAAGGCCGGCCACGTATCCCAGATAACCGGCCAGTAAAGCTGTGAGTACATTACCGCTGTGATTAAAGCTCTCATTGCGGCCAATGCGGCGTCCGAGGGACTGTCTACCGACGATGCCGAGCGAAATGGCGGCGATCAACGGAGTGGCAACGGCGGTCGCTATGCCTACCACGATTTGATTGGCGATCTGGGCGCGAACCGTATTGATGGCGGCGATGAGAATTGCGCCCACTCCGATGACGAGCGCTGCCGCGGCCATCAGCCATTTCTTGAAATTGGCGCGGTCGATGACCCAGCCGGCCGGAGTCTGGGCAAGCACTGAGGCGATCTTTTGTGCGGCCAGGATGACGCCGACCTGCGCGGGATTCCAGTGCCGGGCGGAGACGAAATAGGTGGCCATGAAGGGGCCTACGCCGGTCTCGACGTCCGCCAAGAAGAAGTTGATCCAATCGAGAGCGAGAAGGCTCCGTTGTTTCGGCAAGTACCAGCCTGACACGGTAAGCTTTTACCGAGATGGCCACGCACCCAACGCAGGGGAACAGCCAAAATGCAGCCGGTTCAAGGAAGTGGAGCGTTCGGAACCGCAAGTGGGTGTGGGTCGGCGTTGTGGTGGTCGCCGGGATCTTGGTCGTTGGTGACGTAGTCCTTCACTATGCCGGACCGATTTTGAAGGGCCGCGTGGAGGAAACGTTGAGCACGCGTTTTAACAGCCGCGTGGAACTGGAAAGCCTGGACGTGTCGATCGGGCGCGGACTGGAAGTATCGGGAGGGCGGCTGCGTATCTATCCGCCGGATGACGTGGTGGCGGCGGGAGCAACCCAGCCGCTGATTGCGATCCAGCACTTCCACTTTCACTCCGGGATATTGGGCTTATTCCTGAAGCCGACGCATGTGCGAGAGGTGCAAGTCACGGGTCTACAAATCAACATCCCTCCGCCAGGTATGCGGCAGCATACGCAAAGGAACGGTAAACATAAGGGCAAGATCAAGATCGTAGTGGATGAGATCATCTGCGACAACTCGCGGCTGATCATCGGGACGTCGAATCCGAATAAGGACCCAAAAGATTTTCAGCTGAAGCATATCGTGCTGCGCGATGTAGGGCCAAACGCTCCCTGGCAGTACGATGCGGTGCTGACGAACGCTGTGCCACGGGGTGAAATCCGTTCCAGCGGTACGTTCGGGCCGTGGCAAACCGAAAGCCCCGGGGATTCCTCCGTGGCCGGTCATTACACCTTTGAGCATGCGGACTTGAATACCATCAAGGGGCTGGGCGGCATGTTGTCTTCGGTGGGCGATTTCAAAGGGCAACTTGACAAGATCGTAGTGGACGGCGTCACGGAGACTCCGGATTTTTCGCTAGATACGGCCAATCACCCGGTCCCCTTGCATACACAGTTCCGCGCGACTGTGGACGGGATTAGCGGTGATACTTACCTGCAATTCGTTAAGGCGAGGCTGAGAAATTCGAGCTTCACAACCAACGGCGCTGTCATCAATGTCAAAGGTCAGGGGCATCGGATTAGTTTGGACGTTGATGTGCCGAACGCGGATCTACAGGACTTCCTGGAGCTTGCTGTAAAAACGGAACCGGCCGTAATGAAGGCGGCTCTCGACACAAAATTCAAGATGCAGATTAGGGCCGGCAAAGAAAGCGTCACGCAAAAGTTGAGTTTCGCTGGCGACTTTCGTCTGCAAAGAATTCACTTCACCAATCCGAAGGTGGAGGACAAGGTGGACATGCTGAGTCTACGTGCGCAGGGCAAGCCGAAGGAGGCCAAACCGGGCGCGGAGGATGTGAATTCGCAAATGAGGGGGAACTTTCACATGGCGAACGGCGTGATTCACTTCGAAGATCTGGTGTACACCCTGCCTGGGGCGCGAGTGAATCTGGAAGGCGTTTACTCTCTGGACGGGCAACACTTCGATTTTCACGGTAAGGTGCTGACACAGGCTTCGCTCTCGCAGATGGTGGCTTCGCCGGTCGGGTCCCTTCTGCTGAAAGTGATCTCGCCGTTCTTCCACAAAAAGAGTGGAGGAGGGGCGGAGATTCCCGTGAGCATCAGCGGCACTGAGTCGGAGCCTAAGTTCGGACTCGACGTGTTTGGGCATCATTAGTTGCGCTGCTGCTTCTCCGGCTGTTTCGCGCGATTGCTGACGAAGCGATCGAGGAACATATATTGCGCAGTATCCGCGGCGGGGGTCGCGTGGGTATCGGGTCCAAGATGCATCACCTCCCATTGCTCGGGAGCGTAGCGGGGCCACTGCGGTAAACCGGCTCCATTCGGGTCGCCCGTCTTCGCGAAGTTAGTCCAATAGGAGGACACCTGTTCCGATACTTTGCGGTCCGCTGCGGTCCAGGGCAGCTTTTTCCAGTCGAGCGTTTCGAAGACGTATTCGATGTCGGCTGAATGGTAAGCGCCGTGAGTGGGACCGCCGCCCTCAACCGGGGGAGCTTCTTCGAAATGGTAGCGGTACACGTTCGCGCCGCCGGTTTGTGCTTGTAACTGCAACCACTTCCACGTGGAGTAAGCAATAAATTGCGCGCTGGCTAACTGACCGGCAGAAGATTCCATCTGTTCAGGAGTATTTGCCGGAAAGAGCTTTAACGCCTGATTAGCCTTGTCTCCGAATATTTCCCGAAGCTTCGCCTCGTAGTTTTCTTTCGTGTGAGCGTTCTTGCCGAAGAAGGCGTCCGCATTCTGTTCATCGGTGTTCCAGCCGGCGAGGACGGCGACGTGGTTCTCCTTGCCGGCCTCATAAATCGCGAGCGGCGATTCGGGGAAGAAGTAACCATCGACATCCGGCCAGAAGCGAAAGGCGCCGTGGTTCTTCATGGATTGATCGAGCAACTCCTGAGCAGGCTTAGCGCGTAGAGCCTGCAGTGTAGGGGCTCCGATTTCCTGTGCGAATTTCGCTCCGTCCTGTTCAGCTTGCGAGAGGGTGTGGAGGGGTTCGGAGAATCCGAAATCGCCGCCGCTTTCGCCGATGGCTTGTTTGAAGAGATTTTTCGTGAGCGGGGTAGCGACTTGCGAGTTGACGGACATCGATCCTGCCGATTCGCCAAAAATCGTTACATTCGTTGGGTCTCCGCCGAATGCCGCAATGTTGGCGTGTACCCATTGCAACGCCGCAGTCTGATCGAGCAAGCCGTAGTTGCCGGAGGCGTTTCGGCCAGATTCAGTAGCGAGGTCGGGGTGGGCGAAAAAGCCGAAGAGCCCGAGACGATAGTTCATGCTGACGACCACTACGCCTTTTTTAGCTAGGTTCTCGCCATCCTGTCGAGGTTCGGAAGAGGCGCCGGCTTGGAAACCTCCCCCGTAGATCCAGACCATTACCGGCAGAGAGGTATTCGGTGCGGTCGCAGGCGTCCAGACGTTCAGATATAGGCAGTTTTCGCTCGGCCCTGGATCGCGAAACACCATGTCGCTAAAAACGGGAGCTTGCATGCAGCGGGCGCCAAACTCGGTTGCTTTGAGGACGTCATGCCAAGGCGCGACGGGCTGCGGCGGTTTCCAGCGTAGATCGCCAACTGGCGGTGCGGCATACGGAATACCTTTGTAGATATGTATGGTTCCATCGGAGTTGGTGAGACCTTCTACGGGGCCAGATGTTGTCTGGACGGCTCCGGCGGCGTAGAGCGACAGACAGGTGGATAGGGTAAAAACAAAGCCTAGGTGTTTCATACGTAAGATCCGTACTGCATGCTATCACCTGTGTTCACGTGCATCGGGGCAAAGAAAAAGGCCCTACCGTCACGGAGACGGTAGGGCCGAAGCGCGCGGCGGCTATTGAGCGAAATAACTCGAGATATCGAGTATCAGCTGAGTTGCATTGGACGCGTAGGCGTTAATCAGGCCATTGGTTGTGGGTACGAGCGCCATGTTCGATGTAATGGCGCCGTCGGGGGCATTTAGGGTAGATACCGCGGGTTGCGTTTGTCCATTCGGCCAAAGCGTCAGATACGTCAGCGCAGCCGGTGGAACAACGGTCGCGTTCAGAACGTAAGCTTGCGCCCGCGAAGGGATATTACAGCCGCTGCCGACGATGTTAACGGCAATGTCGCCGCTGAACTGCCCGCCGGAGTTCCTGGTATCGAGTGCGCGGCACGGGGTGACCGGATAGAGCGAGAGCCCTGTGCTGCTGGGAGCGGCGAAGTATCCGTTGACGTCGATCAGTAGGTCCGAGTCATTGGAAACGTAAACGGAGACGTTCCCACCCGTACCTGCCGGTACGATAGCCGCGTTCGCGGTGGTGGTGCCCGTGGGCGCATTCAAAGTGGAAACGACGGGTTGTGTCTGACCTGAAGGCCACGTGGTGAGGTAACTGAGACTCTGATGCGGTAAAGCGGTATAGTTCAGCGAATAGGCAACCGCTGAATTGGGAATACCACAGGAACCGGACAGCAGCGGGAATTGGCGGCTGGATTTCCCGGTTAGGAAGGGTCCGCCGAGAGAACTGGGCGCCTTGCGAGTATCGACCAGGCGGCACGGCGTGACTGTGTAGAACGCTAGTCCGGCTGTGGAGCTTCCGGCTTCGACGAAGTAGCCATCGATATCGATGATCACTTGGGTTGGATCGCTGGCGTAAAGGCTGATGGCTCCGCCGGTTCCCGCCGGAACGATAGCGGCGTTTGCCTTGACGCGGCCGTCGGAGTTCAGGGTGGAAACGCCGGGTTGCGTCTGTCCCGCAGGCCAGGCAGTCAGATAACCGAGGTGCGCATTGGGAAGGACGGTGAAGTTAAGCGAATACGAGGCCGCGTTGGATGGAATACCGCAAGCGCTGCTCGGGACGACGAAATTGCGCGTGATTCCCCCGCCGAGTTCGGGGCCACCGAAGGGGCCAACGGGATTGCGCGTGTCAGCGACGCGGCACGGAGTAACCGGAACGAAATACAGAGCTCCCGCACCGACTGTCCGAATCGTGAAACTAATTGACTTAAGCGATTCCACATTACCGGCAACGTCATAGCTGTAGAAGTAGACCGTGTGAGCGCCAACGGAGGAAACGGTGAAAGGAGAAGAGTAGAGGGAAAATCCGCCTCCATCCACTTCGTAGTAAGTTGCAGCAACGCCGCTGCCTACGTCAGTTCTGCTCAAAGTTACTTGCACTGGCCCGTCGTACTGACTTCCCGCGAACGTGCCGTTGAGGCTGGCGCTGGTAACCGGTGGAACCGTGTCGTAACAAACGGATCCGTAGGTTCTGACGCCACTGGCTTCACCTGAGTTATCCCACGCCTGGACGTAGAGCGTGTGACAACCTTGGCCGGCGCTCGAAAGACTGAAAGAGCCGGAAGTTGAATTGGCGTAGTACGGACCGAGATAGAAAGAGTTACCGTAGCCGGGTGTCGCCTCTCTGGAAAAATCGGAGTAGAGGCCGTCCCAAGCCGCCGAGTTGCCGGACACTCCGTTGGCGTGATGGCTATCCGCGGTTGTATCCGCAATGCTGTAACTGACCGTTTGGTTGGTGTTGTACCAGTGGCCAGTGGTTGGGCCTGAGAAGGTTATAGCCGGCGCTCCGTAGTCGGCGGCGATAAACCAGTTCATCGCCCGAGCCAGTTGCAATGCGTTGAATGATCCCCAGCCGGTAACCAGGTCAAATCCTGGCACCGCACCGTACCCGTTACCGCCAGTGGTTATGTCATAAAACGGAAAGTGTGGCGCGTTGTTAGCGCCGGACCAATAGATCGAGTAATTCGGATTACCTAAGGGATAGCAACTTCCTCCCTCCCAGCAGCCGGTACTTCCAATGATGGTCGACATGTACAGCAGATAAGCGTTTTCCTGGGCAAAGAATCCAGCCAGTTCGGGAGCGACGATGCTGGTTCCGGTAACGGTGTAGAAGGTTCCGTTGAAGTAAAGAGCTTGACTTGCACCCGCATTCAGTGAAATATCGGGTACGCTGCGATGACCGGATCCGCAGACCGAAGCGGGGTAAGGACTGGCCTGGAAAGAAGGGGCGGCAAAGTAATCACTGCACCCCCCGGTGCTTCCCGACCATCCTGTTTCGCTCTGATACGCATCGGTACTGCTGAGTGATAGGACGGTACCGCCAGCGGCAACCATGTCAGGATCCGATGCCGGATAGCCGGGACTTAGGTTGGTTCCGTCACAGTATGCGCCCGAATCGCCCGCTGCGGCCGTAAGAGACCAACCTTCGCCCACCATCTGGTTGAAGATGTTGTGGTCCGCGGCGATTTGGGAATCAGCCGTATCGTTCTCGCATGAGCCCCAACTCGTACTGAACACGCGCGTGTTGTTGTCGTTGAGTATGGTCTGGTAAACGTCCTGGAAGGTTGACTGGTGGGCATTCGCTCCTTCGAAGACAGTGACAGACGACGTATTGCCATATCCTCCGAAGCTGTTCGACATAGCCGTCGAATATTCCGTGTCGAGAGTCGTTTCGTCATTGCAACAGGTAGGGGTGCCATCGATGAAGTTCCAAAATAAGTGGTAGGCCAAACCGTATTGATTCACGAAGTTATTGATGTCGTTCAGATCGAACTGGTAAGCCGTGGCGATTGCGATGGATGTTTGTACCGGCGAACCACCGGAGTTGCCCAATGGATTACAGCAATGGCCCTGGTTGTACAACGCATAAAAGTCATACGCGCCTGAGGTGAACAGGTCCGGTGGACCTAGCACGCCGTTCGTTAGATTGGGCGTGACATCTTTCCCGGACGCGAGGGCTTGGGCGGCTTCCAGCGCTTTTGTGTTGCCCGAACGGGTGGCTGAACCGCCTTTTGCATTCACCGCGCCCGCTACGTATATGGGGTTCTGAATGTTGTGGTTGAGACTCTTGCTGGCAGGGTGTAAAACCTGCATATTGTCCATGCCGCCTACCGAGAGAACAATCTGCGATAAGGCGGCGGGGATAACGGGATCCCGATCATTGGAAAAATGGGAGACACCGTTCACCTGGTAGTTATTAATCGTGACGCTGAAGGCCTTTTCGACCACGGCGGCTCTGCCTTCCACATCGACAGTCAACCGGTTGGGCCAGCGTTGCGTCACGGAGAGACCTTGAGCTTGGAGCCAGTCCACGACGGCTTGCTCATCTTCCGGAGACGGAGCAAAACGCGCGTTCCACTCATCGGCTGTCAAGAAATGACGGAATTCCGGCGAGTTGCGGTCCTGCAGGTTCTGAAGAAATTGCTCTTCTTCGTCCATGTGGGGCGGCTTCAAGCCGATGGTCAGACGAAGCATTTGAGTGGAATCGAAATGCGAGGCCAACGTGGCCCGGCCGGTGGCCAAAGCCGGTGGGGTGTTTTTCGCCACACGCGCGGTAGCCGCTGTCTGGGTAAATGCAGGCTGTATTGCTAATGTAAATGTCCCGATTAAAGGCATCATTAATCCACACAGTCTTTTGATAGTTGTTGCCATATTTATCTCCTTTTCTGTTGCAAGTACCTGGTTCGCGCGGCTGCGCCGATTGAAGCGGGGCACGGGCGTTGAAGTCGCCGGGCAAGCATGTTTTAAGCCGAAATAACCACTGGACTGGCTCGGCACATCAGTACCCGTCAGGACTTGTGCGGGAGATAGCAATTGGAGTTCCGAAAGCAGAAAACGGTTTAGTCGTCGCTTATTTGGCCTTTGTGGCGATGATAAACGTTAAATAAGCAATAAAACATGGATCAAATGTATATAGTTTGTATGGAGTAAGACAATCCTATTTATCTGTTTGTTTAATGCAGAATAGATATCGTGCTTTCGCGGACCGGAGACTGAGTTCCGATGGTCCATTTGTCGGCGAGTGCCGAAGAAGTTGTGCCGCGGAGAAGAAATTGCAAGGTATCGCGCAGCAGAGCGGATCTGAACGTAGCAGTGCCGGCGGCAGGCCGAGTAACTATGGACGAGGGGTGGCATCCCGAGGTTCGCTTTAAGCCTGCGTTCTTTCGCCGCACCACGGAGGACCTGTACGGGATCACGATCATCTCAGTCACCTGTATGCGATTCGCCAGTTGAGACTGGCATTTTCGACGCGCCGTTCGGTAGAAACCGATTCCGTACAACGCCTGTGCTCCCTTTGCTCCTTACATCACGAGCCGTCTATACTGCTTAGAACGCCGCGCTCGTCACGGCTGAAAGGTGCAGCTTATGTGGATAAAGAGGTTGACGCTGCTTGCGATCGCGGCCTGCTTAGCCGAGGCCGCGGCCCCCGTCGCACAACTCGATATTCCGGTGCAAAGATTTCAACTCGATAATGGTCTCCGCGTCGTGTTTTCGGAAGATCATACGCTTCCCGTGGTAGCCGTCTACGTCGTCTACGATGTAGGGGCGCGCTCAGAGGCGAAGGGGCGGACGGGTTTCGCGCATCTGTTCGAACACATGATGTTCGAAGGATCGGCGAATGTGAAAAAAGGTGAGCTCGACCAGTATGTGGAAGCGAATGGCGGCTCGATGAACGGGTCCACGCATCCCGATTACACGAATTACTTCGAGCAACTTCCATCCAATAAGCTGGCGCTCGCGTTGTGGCTGGAATCGGACCGGATGAAGAGTTTGGCGATCACGCCGGAGAACCTGGCGAATCAAAAGGAAGCGGTGAAACAGGAGCGGCGACTGAGTTTCGACAACCGTCCTTATGCGACCGCGATTGTAGATAAGTGGCCTCAACTGGCGTTTGGGAACTGGCAGAGTTCGCATTCGCTGATCGGATCATTTGAAGATCTGAACGCAGCGACGGTTAAAGATGTCTCTGAGTTCTTCAAGACCTATTACGCGCCGAATAACGCAGTACTGGTCATTGTAGGGGACGCGCAGGCAGCCGATGTAAGAGAACTTGTTCAAAAATACTTTGGTGACATTCCTTCGCAGACGCCGCCAGTTCGTCCCAACTTATCGGAGAGGGGTCCGGTAAATACAACGCCCGAGACATATAACGACGCGCTGGCGAAGGTACCCGGCGTGGTAATCGGGTACCGCGGCCCGGCCCGCAATTCACCCGATTACTACGCGATGGTTCTGCTGGATACGATCCTGACGGGCGGGGATAGTTCCCGTCTTCAGAATGATCTCGTAAAGGGGAAGAAGTCAGTCGTCGAGTACCAGGCCGATCTGGGCTGGCCGTTTGCGGAGGCGGCGGATTACCGCGATCCTGCCGAATACGCGACCTTTCTCCTCTATAAGCCGAGTTTCTCCGGCCCTGATCTGGTTGCGCAGTACCAAGCTGAAATCGAACGCATTCAGAAGGAAGGTGTTACTCCCGCGGAACTGGATCGCGCAAGAACGCTGCTTTACACAACCACTCTGAAAAGGCTCGAAACCGCGCTGGGCCGTGCGCAGCTTCTGGGTACGTTTGAGCTATTCGATGGAAAACCCGGAGAGATCAATCATATGCTCGAGCACTATGCGGAAGTGACTCCTCAGGAAATCCGGAGCGCCGCGCAGAAATACCTGACTCCACAACAGCGGGCGGTGTTGATGATCCAGCCTGACACTCATTCGGCGGCAAGTGGCGCCCCTGGCGGAGGGCTGTAGTATGAGCATCTCTGTTTGTCGTTCCATACTCCTGCTCGGACTGATGTCGGCTGCGGTCGTGAGTGCCGCTGAGCTAGACCGAACCAAAGCTCCGCCAACCCCTCCGGTGCCCGACGTAAAGATACCGCCAGCGGAACGATTTGAACTTGCCAACGGTTTGAAAGTGATCGCCGAGCCGGACAAGCGGTTTCCCATCACGACGTTCCGGCTGACGTTTGTAGCCGGGTCGAAGTTCGATCCGAAAGATCTTCCCGGACTGTCGGACATGGTCGCTCTATTACTGAAGGAAGGTACTCGCACCCGAACGGCCGCACAAATCGCGGACGAAGCAGGGAACATGGGCAGCCAGCTTGAAGTTTCCTCCGACCCGGATACGCTGGTGGTGCGTGCTAGCTGTCTGGCAACATTTACGCCGCGTTTTCTGGATTTGCTGGCGGACATTGCGCAAAATGCTTCTTTCCCCGAGGACGAGTTTGCGCTTCAGAAGCAGAACCGGCTTCAGACACTGCAATCGCAACGCTCCGATGCCGATTACATAGGGCGAGAAGCGCTGCAGAGGGCTATTTTCGGCCCGCATCCGTATTCGCATGTTGGACCCACGCTGCATTCGTTACCCGCGATGGACCGGAAGGCGGTTGTACGTTTTCGAGACGAATATCTCACCCCCAACAATGCTTATCTGGTGCTGGTGGGTCAACTGCCGTCGGGCGATGAGCTGAAGAGATTAGTAACGGAGCACTTTGGAAGCTGGCCTCGGAAAGCTGTTCCCGCGTATGAGCCGGGTCCCATGCCACCGAATCAGAAGAGGATCATCCTCGTGGACCGTCCCGGATCGGTGCAGGCGAACGTATACTCAGCTCATCTCACGCCCACCTACGGTTCGCAGGTATATTTCCCTTTGCTGGTTGCAAACAGAGTCCTCGGCGGAGGGGCGCATTCGCTGTTATTCAGCGACATCCGGGAGAAGCGAGGCTATGCCTACGACGCGCATTCGGAAGGCAGCTTTCATCAGGAAGCCGGCACGGTCAGCGCGGTCACAGAGGTTCGAAATGAGGTAGTAGGACCAGCGCTGCAGGCCCTCAATGTGGATTTGAGTTCCATCGGAAACAGTGACGTTGCATCTTCCGATTTGAGCGATGCGAAGAGTTCTTACGCGGGCCGCTTCATACTCGATCTGCAGCGGCAAGATACGCTGGCAACGCAGTTGACTCGTATTGAAGTGATGCACTTGCCGACGGATTATCTCGACACATTCATGACGCATGTGCGGTCTGTGGAACCCGCGCAATTGCGCGCCACGGGCAGGTATTGGTCGCCTGAAGACGCAACATTGGTCGTCGTGGGCGATGCTCAGAAGATCCGGCCCGCAGTAGAGAAGCTTGGCTCCGTCCAGCTAGTTGCTCCGGAAAAGTAAACGCGGAGCATCACGCATTGCCGATCCACCAGGAAGTGAGTGCGCGCAACCAGAGCGCTACTGCTATGGCTCCGGGGTCCGGTGAGCCGAGAGCTCGAGCGCCAAGATAACTCGATCGTCCGCGCCGCGGCATCATGTGAGCGGTTTCTTCCGCCGCCGCTTCAGCGAGGCTTGCGGCGGCTGCGAGCGCGCGATTTACGGGCTTCCCATTCTTTGCGCTCTCGCTGAAAGACTGAGCGAATGGCAGCAGAGCATCTAGCATGGTCCGATCGCCCGCGGTTGCCCCGCCTAGCTCGCTGATTCCGGCGCACCCTTCGAGCAATGCCTTTGCCCATGAGTTCGGATCGTCTACATTACCGCTTTGGAGAGAATGAGCTGCCCTGAGCAGGAAGACGCCATAAAGGGGGCCAGAAGAGCCGGCGACTGCTTCTTGAAAAGTAAGTGCAACGGCCTTCAGGGTCTCGGGGACGTTGTCACTTGGATACGTGGGCAAGGCTGCTTCGATGGCTTTCGCTCCACGGGTGAGGCTCACGCCCAAATCACCATCGCCGACTACGCGATCGAGCTCCGTCAAGCGGTCTTCGGCATCCCTTAAGCGCTTGGCAGACCGCCTCGATAGCGGCTCGCATTTTTCTGCCGCGTTCGGTCGCAGCAAGTTGGGGCGTGCGTGCAGGTTCAAGCGAGGGCGAAGCAACGATTCTTGTTTGGCTTGAGCCGGGCGCGCTTGGCAACGTGTTTGGCCACGCTGGCGCCGAAGTAGGAGCATCGAGCAAGCGAAGGCGCTCGTCATCCACGCGCAAAACGGAAAGGGATACGCCGGCGGTATCGAGCGAGGAAAGAAATGTCCCGGCATACACGCGTTCAATCACGAGCCCACGCGATTCGAGCGCACGCAATGCTGCTCCCGCGAAGATGGCGAGCTCCATGGGAGTGGTCGCGCCCAGGTTGTTTATCAGAACGGCGACGCGTTCTCCCGAGTTCAATTGGTGAGCGGGCGCAATCTGGGTTACAAGGCGGCTCGCGAGTTCGTCGGCACTCTCAAGCGACATGCGGCGAACGCCCGGTTCACCATGAATGCCCAGTCCCAACTCCATTTCAGAATCGCTCAACGTAAAGCTGGGCTTCGCGGAACCCGGTGCTGTGCCGGCCGAGAGGGACACGCCCATAGTGGCGACGTCCTGAGCAGCAGCTCTCGCGATCGCCGCCACTTGGCTGAGACTTTTGCCTTCCCGCGCCGCTGCGCCCGCTATTTTGTGAACGAAAACCGTTCCCGCCAGACCACGGCGGCCCGCGTTTTCTTCGGATTCGGCGAGCGCCACATCATCCGCAACCACGGCCATCTCAACGTGGATACCCTGCGCTCGTGCCATCTCGGCCGCCATTCCGAAATTTAACCGGTCGCCCGTGTAGTTCTTCACAATGAGCAAGGCGCCGGGCTTACCGGTTACCGCTTTAATGGCGGCAAACACTGAGTTCGTAGCGGGCGATGTGAAGACCTCGCCCGCTACGGCGGCGCTCAGCATTCCGGCGCCGACATAGCCCGCATGCGCCGGCTCATGGCCGCTACCGCCGCCTGAGATAAGAGCGACCTGTTGCTCTCGTACTTGGTCGTGATCCGACCGCAACAAGACATTCTGTCCCGATAACCTCGCCCAACCTGCGTGCATACGCAGCAAGCCATCGAGCATGTCTTCGACGACACGACCGGGCTGATTGATCAGCTTTTTCATAGAACGTAAGCCGGCCATTATCTTATACAGTCGATGTGCCGAGGATTTTTCGACAACGAGAATAATGCGCTTCCAGTTATGTCGATAATGGATAAATTTACGCGGTATTAAGAAGGTGATCGTTCACGCGCGCGGTTCGGTTAAGGCCATGGTGGATCTAACAGGCACTGCGACGGAATCCTCCAGCGCGTCAATGACCTCGGCAGTCGCCTTCGAAATTGCGTCCGTGCGCCTCGGTTCAGAGCTGATCCATAACAACAGGCCGGTGTTTAGCCAAACAACCGGTTCTACGAGCCCCGCTTCGTCCAACTGGACTTGAGCCCAAGTCTGTTCTCCCGCTTCAATCACCATAAAGGTGATCTGTGTGCCTAAGACGGTCTTAGCGCGGTACAATCGGCCTGATTCCAAGGTCATGAGAGCATTCTACGGTGACCCGAATCCAACGGGGAGAATTCATATGAAAAAGTTATTCATCGTAATGGGAATTGCCGCGACGCAGTGTTTCGCTCAATCGGGCGCTAATCCGCTGATCGCCAGTTCGAAAGCCATCTACGGAATCAGCAAAAATGACGTTTTGAAGTCCGCCGAAGAGATGCCCGAAGCGAATTACTCTTTCAAACCAGTCGCAACCGTGCGTACTTTCGGCGAATTAGTCGCGCATGTGGCCGACGCACAATACGAGTTCTGTTCTGTGATCACGGGGGACCACAATGAAGGTCCCGGAGTGGAAAAAAATAAGACGACGAAGGCCGACATCATCCAGGCGCTCAAAGATGCATATGCGTACTGCGACAGCGCCTACAGCGGCATGACAGACGCCCATGCCGCCGACATGGTGAAGTTCGCGGGGTTTAATGCGACCAAGCTCGCCATTTTGGACTTCAACACCGCTCACACTATGGAACACTACGGCAACATCGTCACGTATCTGCGGATCAAAGGCCTGGTGCCACCGTCCAGCAAGCACTGATTCGCCTGCTTTGTTCGCTAGAATGGCGGTGATGACGACTCCGCCACGGCGTATTTGCACCGCATGAAGGCGGGCTTACTCGGCTGGCTTTCGGTATCGCTACTCATTGGCGTTCTCAGCATTTTTTTCTATTCGCGGCGGGTCGCCGCGCCAGAACTTGCGAACGATTCCTATCAATATTTAGACGCCGCTTCACACCTGGCTTCAGGCCATTGCCTTTGCACCGAGGTCGCGCATTTCGACGAACAGCTTAAGTGGGCGCGTATGCCCATTCCGTTCGTTCACTTCGGGCCCGGCTACCCGATCGCCATTGCCGCCCTGAAGGTGCTGGGCCTTCAGGTGGAAACTGCCGGATACTTTCTCTCGGTAGCGGCGTTCCTGGGAGTGATCTGTGTTATCTGGCTGATCGGCTACTATCTTGCTGTCCAGCCCTGGGCGATCGCGCTCGTTTGTCTGGTTTGGTCCGTGAACTCTAACGCACTCGACTTTGGAGTTTCGGTAGCGACGGACTGCCTTTTCACCGCTTTACTCGCGGGTGTTTGCGCTCTTGTCGCGTACGATATCCGGAATTTAGCTCGGCCGCGGCCCGTCGTGTTGCTCGCGATAGGGGCGCTCACCGGGGCCGAATATTGGTTGCGGCAACCGGGATTGTTTCTGCTCTTACCGTTGTGCCTGTATCTGGTCTGGCGCGGTAGCCTCGATTCGCGCTCGCGGCCCTACGCCTGGGGCGCATTCATCATCGCAGGCCTGCTGATGGCACCGGTGACCATCCGCAATGTCGTGCTTACCCATTCCTGGAACTCAGGATTCGCCAATGGCCGGCATACTCCGTGGAAAGCCGTGTTGTCCGACACGTTGAAGGCTCCGTATCACATCCTTTTCGGCGATAGCGCCGTTGCGCGGTTTAACGTTTGGACAGCGATATTCCTGCTTTCCGCATTCGTGATCGTGTGGCGGGCTTACGCGCAGCGGCGCAGGGGCATCGCCTCCAGCGGCTTGGCAGAGAACAGCGGCACCACCCTGGGATGGTTGTTCGTCTACGCAGTCACTTTCACGGCGGGCATTCTGGCGGCGGAACTCAGCACCTATGCCGCAAGCGAAGTTCGTTATAACTTCCCCGTGTTTCCGCTGGTGCTGGTGGGGTTCGCGGTTTTGTTTCACCTCGCGGACGGCAGAATTGGCCGAATCGCTGCCGTGATCTGTGTACTCTCGGTGGCGATGATCGACACGCGCAGCGTATTGGCTGCCCGTCTGCCCGGCCAGAGCAGTCTGCCTGCCGATTTGCTGCAGCAGCAAGTCGAGCCGGGAGTATCTATCAGAAATTACATTGACAAGACAGTGCCTCACAATTCCGTTCTGGTCGCGACCGAGGGACAAGCCGTGTATTACCTGCTCAAGCGGCCGGTCGTGTCTATCATTGAGCCTCAGTACAGCCTTCACACGTGGAGCGAATCCGACCTTAAACAGGTGATGCAGAGTTTTGGGGCGCGCTATTTCCTGGTGTTCCCGGGGGCGGACAACGTGCGCGCTCCGGAGCAGGAGGCCAGTCCTTTTCTGCACGCTTTGGCAGAAGGAGAGCCGCCGGCGTGGCTGACTGTTGCAGCGCGTACGCCGGGAGTAATTCTGTATCGCCGCAGCGATCTGTCAAAAAGTCTGGCGACCTTACGACCCAGCGGCGCTCACTCCTAGGGCTCCCCAAGGGTGCTGCTGCTCTGGTATGTATAGTAAGGACGGCAAATCGCTCCGTGGCAGGTGTGTTTTTGGGTGCAAGTTGCTGCAAACAGGGTTCTCCGGCCATCCGAAACGCATTGGTCCGGTCCGCAGTCTTATTTGTGACGGTAGGCAGCGTCCGCCCAGAAGGGAATTAGAACAGTGGCAACATTACTAGAGCAATTGAGGAAAATGACCGTGGTGGTCTCCGATACAGGAGATATCCAGGCCATCGAAAAATACAAGCCGCAAGACGCGACGACAAACCCGTCCCTCATCACGGCCGCGGCGCAAATGCCGCAATATCAGCAAGTCGTCGACGATGTTCTGCTGAAGGCGAAAAAAGAACTCGGCGACAACGCCAAGGATCAGGCCATCGCATCGCTCGCCTTTGAACGGCTGGCGGTTGCGTTCGGCGAGAAGATTTTGAAGGTCATCAAGGGCCGCGTCTCCACTGAGGTCGATGCGCGCATCTCTTATGACACGGAAAAAACGATCAAGGTGGCCCATTCCATCATTGATCAATACGAGAAGGACGGCATCTCGCGCGAGCGCGTGTTGATCAAAGTCGCTTCAACCTGGAAAGGCATCAAGGCGGCGGAGAAGCTGGAGAAGGACGGCATTCACTGCAACCTGACGCTGCTCTTCGGTATGCATCAGGCCATCGCCTGCGCCGACGCCGGAGTCACTCTGATTTCACCGTTCGTCGGGCGCATTCTCGATTGGTACAAGAAGGATACGGGCAAGGACTACCAAGGCGCCGATGACCCGGGCGTGCAGTCTGTCACGAAGATCTACAACTATTTCAAGAAGCATAGTTACAAGACCGTGGTGATGGGAGCGAGCTTCCGCAATATCGGGGAAATCAAAGAATTGGCCGGTTGCGACCTCCTCACCATTTCGCCGAACCTGTTAAAGGAACTTGACGCGACTGAGGGCGATCTGCCGCGCAAGCTCGATCCCGAGAAGGCCAAGACCATGAACATTGAAAAGATTACCGTGGACGAGGCAGCGTTCGAGAAGATGCACGCGGCGGATAAGATGGCGTCCGATAAATTGACCGAAGGTATCAAGGGGTTCAGCGACGCGCTTGTTTCGCTCGAAAAACTCCTGTCGGATCGGCTGATGGCGATTGCAGGCCAACCCGAGTTGGTTCACCAATAAAAAGGTCCTGGAGCAACTCCAACCGGAACCCGCCGCCTACGCTTTCGGCACAGGCGGCGGGTTTCTCTCATCCGCAGTTTGTCGCTGATGCCAGTACGGATACGGAAGCGTTGTCTCGCTTGCTGCGTCCAATTTGGCAACCTGCTCACGAGTCAGATTCCAGCCAACGGCACCCAAATTCTGCCTCAATTGCTGCTCATTGCGCGCGCCCATAATCACGGAGCAGATGGTGGGCCGTTGGAGCAGCCAGTTTAAAGCGATCTGCGGGACAGTTTTGCCGGTCTCTTTTGCAATCTCGTCGATGGCGTCGACGACGCGGTACACGTGCTCATCTTCGACCGGCGGCCCCGCGTCCGCTGTTTTCGGAAGGCGACTCGTCTCCGGCCTCGGTTGCCCGCGCCGAATTTTTCCCGTGAGGCGCGCCCATCCCAGCGGACTCCACACCAGCGTCCCCACGCGTTGATCGACCCCGAGCGGCATCAGTTCCCATTCGAAATCACGCCCGATTAATGAGTAATAAGCCTGGTGCGCTATGTAGCGCGGTAAGTTGTACTTTTCGGAAACTGCAATCGACTTCATCAAATGCCAGCCGGAGAAATTCGAACAGCCGACGTATCTCACCTTCCCGCTACGCTGCAATTGGTCGAGTGCATTCAGCGTCTCTTCAACGGGCGAAATGGCATCGAACCCATGCATCTGGTACAGGTCAATGTAGTCTGTGCCCAGGCGCTTAAGGCTGTCTTCGCACGCTTTGATCAGGTGAAACCGTGAACTGCCAATATCGTTGGGCGCCGGGCTCTGACGAAAGAACGCTTTGGTGGCGATCAAGACCTGGTCGCGCCGCCCTGCGACCGCCTTGCCTAAAATCTCCTCGGAACGGCCGTTCGAATAGGCGTTCGCCGTGTCAAACATGTTCACGCCCGCTTCGAGACAAATGTCTATCAGCTTGGTCGCTTCTTCGACATCGGTCGATCCCCAGGCGCGGAAGAAATCGCTGCCCCCTCCGAAAGTGGCCGCCCCAAATGTTAGTGTGGGCACCTTGAGACCCGAATAGCCTAGCTGTCTAAATTCCATGCTCTTCCAGTATGTCCTCTAGTCATCCTGAAGCTGTGCAACCGCCGTCGCAACACCGCGCCGAAAATTATCGCGGAAGGAATCTTCTATTCCTACTGCTTGCGATCGGCGCGCCGGCTGCGATCTTGTACTTGCGCCTGGTCTTCGGATACGTCGCTAGTGAAAGCCGGCTGTCGAGTAGTCAACTCGACTGGCTTTCCTGGTTATCCAACATTGCGCTGGGGTTCTTCTTCGTCGTCCAGTTGATTTGCGCGTGGTACGTACAGCGTCTTCTCAAACCACGTGCCAGTGGGCCCGGCAGGGCGCTGCAATACATGGGCGTGCTGCTGCTCTGTACATTGCTTTCCATCGCCGGCGCCGTGCTAGTTGAAGCCTTCGGCTATACATTTTTTCTGCATGTGAGAAATGGCCGCGCATCTTAATCGTTGAAACAATGCAAAACGTTGGCAGGAGATGATATGAATTTCCCGGAGAACAAAAGACATCCCGCGTAAGATTCAATCCATGGGAATTGGGAAGCTCACTATTTTCTTGTCCTCGCTTTCGGCGTTCTTAGTTTTGGATTCCTACGGCTACTCTCAGACCACCGCGACCATTCGCACGCGGCAAACAGCACTGGAATTGCAGGCTCGACAAGATCGTCCCCAGCTGTTGAGTATTGGAACGGGGGAGGAGGCGATTTGGCGGAACAAAGCATCGGAAAAATTGATCGATTCAGTCCTCGTTGCCGGGAGGTCCTTACCGATCCGTTGGAAACTGAACAGCAAGGCAAGTGTGGTCGATCGCCGACGTGTCGCTTTCGTCTATGAATGCGGCTCACCCGAACTGCGCCTGGTGTGGGAGTGGAAAGCACCCGAATCCACTGGACCCATAGAGCACACCATTCATATCGAGAACCTTGACACGAGGGAAGTGTGGATTCCGATGCAGGATAGCTTCGACTTCGAATTGCCCGTTCCCTCGGCAATTGAACTGCAGCACTTCTATGTCGAGAAGGGGGCAGGTATCCCATCGGCTGAAGGTACTCATCTGCGGCCGATCCCAATCGGCTATGGCTGGACAGGTGAATCCAGCACCTACGCTCATCCCGCTAAGGGTCAGCCGCGTGAAATCATTCCATTCCTGGCGATTCAGAAGACGGAGGGCGAAAGAAACGGCTGGTACGCAGGCATTGAATTCAGCGGTCGAACCAGGTTGACCGTCAAGCGTGACGCAACAAACCTAGGCGGCGCCATCGGATTGAACCCGGCGCCGGGACCTTTTCGTAGCCGACTGAAGCCACACGAGATTTTCGACACGCCGACTGTCTTCGTGGGAATGTTTACTGGCGACGTGGATGCTTTAGGGAACTCACTGCGGCCGTGGGTGCGAAAAGCGCTTGGTAATCCGCAGGCATGGCAGAATCCAAACTACCCTCTGCTAGTGAATAACAGCTGGGGAAGCGGAATGCAGGTAGATGAGGTGCTGGCCCGCGAGATGATACGCGACTCCGCCGAGCTTGGGCTCGAGATGTTCCACATCGACGCTGGATGGTTTCGGGGTGTAGGCGACTGGTACCCGGATCCCAAAAAATTCCCTCATGGTCTTGCGGTGATAGCCAATGAAGCCCATAAGCACGGTCTCAAGTTTGGCATATGGGTGGATTGGACACAGGCTGCACTCAATACAGAGCCTGGCGCACTCAACTTGCGTGATCCGAAGGTGCACGATTGGACCGTTTCAGATCTACGGGCGAACTGGAAACCAGAACCGTTCAAAGGCCAGACCATCGACATCGGTGAGCCAGCAGCACATGACTATGCGAAGCGCGAGGTTTCACGAATCGTTGACGCGTACCACCTCGACATGTTGGAGCACGATGGGTATCTTGTTGCGCAGGGCTGCGTCCGAAGCGACCATCCTCATGCTCCACTGAACAGTGCAAAGACCTCGATCGAAAAAGTGGACGGGTCCTATTTTGTCCTGAGTTCCAACTCAACGGATGTAAGCTATCATGCGACTCGAGCATACTATGACATCTATACAGAGTTGCGGAAACAGCATCCGAATCTGCTGCTCGAAATTTGCAATGACGGCGGTCGCATGGTGGATTTCGGCAGCGCCGCGCATGGCGACTACTTTTCGACAACAGATACCTACGACCCACTATCGAATCGCCGCGCGTTCTACGATGCAAGTCACCTGCTCCCCGCGGCCATGCTCGAGTCGTATGTGGAAAAATGGCCGACGCCTAAAATCGAAAATTTCCTCTACATGCTGCGCAGCGGAATGCAAGGCTGGCTGACGATCATGCTTGACACAAAGGAGTGGACCGAGCAACAGCATGCAGCAGCCAGAGAAGAAATACGGCTCTACAAAAGAGAGTTACGCAAACTGATACGCGACGGGGATCTGTACCACGTCGGCCCTCGACCGGACGGTATTGGTTGGGATGGCACTGAGTTCTTCGATGCCCGCTCTGGCGAAGGCGTAGTTTATGCGTTCCGTGGTTCGGGGGAAAACGGAACCGAGCATACCTACAATCTTCAAGGGCTTGCGATGGAGAAGCAGTACCGTCTTCGTTTCCACGACCACAGCTCAACTGATCGAGTCGTCAGGGGCCGGCAGCTTAAAGCGGTTGGACTAACCGTGAGACTTTCCGTTCCGAATAGCTCCGAGTTGGTATTCATCGAGAGAATCGACTGAGGCGGTTTTCGCTCCTGGAGCTTTTAACTCGCATGATGATTCCTCAGTTCTAAAGGCTTGACATTGGGAAAGCACGAATGAAATACCCGAAGATTCACAATGCGATGTGGCCCGGGCTTGTGGGTAAAGGGTCGGGCGGCGAACCGTTCATTGACCTCGACACGATGCTCGATCTCACAGCCGCGGCGCAAGTAGATGGAATGCACTTCGACGGTGTCGATCTTTTTCTGTCCGATCCGCACATCAGCATCGATTCGGGCAAGGACGATCTCAAGCGCCTCGCAGACAAGCTTCGGGCGCGGAACTTCGTCGCGGGTTCTCTTGTCGCACCCGTCTGGCAGCCCACCGGGGGCGGCTCCGCCATGGGCAGCCCGGAGGAACGCAAACGTTTTCTCGAACAAGTGCGAAAAGCGTGTGACATCGGGGCGGCATTACGTGACATCGGTATTCGCGAATATGGTGTGATACGTATCGATTCGGCTTCGAGTCCAGCCGAGTGGAGTAAAGCGCCCGAAGAGAATACGAAGCGTATCGCCGAAACCTTTCGCGAGGCCTGTAAAATTGCCGACGATGCGAGGTGAGCGATTGGCGGCGGAAGGCGAGATCTGCTGGGGCGCCATGCACAGTTGGCGTCGCATGGTTCAGTTACTTGAAACGGTCAATCGACCGGGCATACTTGGTTTCCAGGCCGATATGGCGCACACTCTTCTTTACGTGATGGGTTACAACGCGCCGGAAGATCGCCTGTTGCCGGAGGGCCACGATTGGAATGACCGGGCAGGAGTGCATGCGGCCTTGCAGGAAGTGGCCTCGGCTCTTCGCCCCTGGACGATCGACTTCCACGTCGCTCAGAACGATGGAACCGTGCATGGAGAAGGATCGCACGACAAGACGGGACGCCATTGCCTGCCCTTTGCTGCCGAGGGCAAACTCGATGTTGTCCACGACGCGGGGCTGTGGCTGCGCGATAACGAGGGCCAGCTCACAAAGAAATGCAAACATATTTGCTGGGATGGGTGCATGTTCTCGAATGCTGTCATGATGAATCCGGATACCTGGGTCTCGATCCTCCGCACCATGATTTCCGTCCGTGACGCTCACGGTTGGAACAACTGACATACATGCAGAAGACTCTTCGGGTCGGCCTGGTAGGCTACGGCTTCATGGGGCGAACTCATTCCAACGCCTACCGTCAAGTGAATGAGTTTTTCGATGCTGAGTATCGTCCTCAACTCACAGCGGTCTGCGGAAGAGATACTGACAAGGCGAAGCAGTTTGCGGCGCGTTGGGGATTCGATTCCGTTGAGACCGAGTGGCAAGCGCTCGTCGCACGCGAAGATATCGACCTGATCGACATTGCGAGCCCGAACGATACGCACGCTGAAATCGCGATTGCGGCAGCTCGCGCCGGCAAGATGGTGTTCTGCGAAAAGCCACTGGGACGGAATCTGGCCGAAGCTGAGGCCATGGTGAAGGCCGTGGAAGAAGCCGGCGTTCGCAACATGGTCTGGTACAACTATCGGCGGGCGCCCGCGGTCACTCTTGCGAAGCAGATCATCGACGAAGGCACGCTCGGTCGCATCTTCCACTACCGGGCCAAGTTCCTGCAGGACTGGACGATTTCTGCGAAGGTTCCAGTTGGCGGCCAGGGGCTATGGCGGCTGGATGCGAGCGTTGCCGGAACTGGCGTGACCGGTGATTTGCTCGCGCACTGCATCGACACGGCACTCTGGTTAAATGGGCCCATCGATACCGTCTCTGGGATGACGGAAACTTTCATCAAAGAGCGGCCGAGCGCGTTAAGCGGACGGACGGAACAGGTGCGTATCGAGGACGCGAGCGCTTTTCTGGCGCGATTTGCGAACGGCTCGCTCGCCACTTTCGAGGCGACTCGTTACGCGAGGGGACACAAAGCCCTCTATACATTCGAGATCAATGGCGAGAACGGGTCGATCGCCTGGGACTTGCATGATCTTCACCGCCTTCAGTTTTTCGAGTACGCAGGAGACGGACGATTACGCGGATGGCGTTCTATCCATGTGACGGAGAAAGAGCATCCCTACATGGAAAAGTGGTGGGTGCCAGGTCTGCAGATTGGGTACGAACACACTTTCATTCACCAGATTGCGGACTTCTTGCGTGGCTTGGCGGAAAATACACAGACGGAACCGACCTTTAAGGATGCGCTGGAAACGGAGAAGGTCATCGATGCTGTCCTGTCATCGGCCAAGACGGGCAACTGGATTCGATGCGCGTAACGTCGGTCTGTTGGATTCTGGTGATGCTCGTCTGCGTGGTCTGGGCCGCGGACTGGCCAATGCCGGGCGGCAATCCTCAGCGCAACGGCTGGGCGGCGTCCGAGCGCCAGATCACCAAACTCAACGTAAGAACGCTGAAGTTACTGTACAAATATCAAACCGATAACCGGTCCCGAGGATCCGATTCCTTAACGACTCCGATCATCAGCGGGAATTTGATCACCTATCGCGGCTTCAAAGAGATGTTGATGTTCACTGGCAGCTCGGACAAAGTCTTCTCAATAGACGCTGATCTGAACCAGTTGATCTGGGAGACCGATCTTCCCTTCACGGCGAACAGAGCGGCTGCGGATCCTGCGGCAAACAACTGCCCGGGTGGACTCACCTCACCCGTTGTCATCGCGGGCAGCAGTTCCAATTCGTTGCATTTCGCGGCGCTCGCCAGCAAGGCTCCTGCTGCCAGGGGGGTAAGACCTGCTCGCCCGAATCCGTATTTCCCTCCGCTATCCCAGAGCGTGTATCCGCTGTTGCCGACCACGTTGACGCAACTGAATGCTGTATACACGGTAAGCAGTGACGGCAATCTTCATATCCTGAACAGTTCAACGGGTCACGACTTGATCCCTTCGGTTCGGTTCGTTCCTCCGAATGCGAAGGTTACCAGCCTCAACCTTCGAGATAATGTGGTGTACGCGACCACCGCAGACAATTGCGATGGATATCGGAATGCACTGTTCGCGATCGATATCTTGAGTCGCGAGAAGACCGTCAGGTCGTTCGTTCCCCCAGAAGGCGGATTTGCGGGTACGGTTGGCACCGCCATCGGCAATGACGGCACGGTGTATGTGCAGGTTGCTTACCCGAAGGCGGACGACATTAGACATTCCTACGAAACTGTAGTCGCGCTGACCCCAAAAGAGCTCAAGGTGAAAGACTACTTCACGATCGGCGATAAGCCGTTGAAGTCTGGAACCGCAGGATCAGCGATCACTCCCATCGTATTTTCGTTTCCCAATAGAGATCTTGTCATTGCAGGCGGAACAGATGGAAGGATCTATCTGCTCGATTCCCGATCGCTGGGAGGCTTAGACCATCACACGCCGCTGTTCGCAACACCTCAGCTTCTAGAGCGGCGCAAGAAGACTCAGGAGAACGGGTTTCATGGAGTATTTTCCACGTGGCTGGACGTGGATACCGGGATGCGTCGCTTCTACACAACGGCATTCGGTCCATTGCGGAAATCGTCCGGATTTCGTAATGGGTTCTCCACGCATCGCGCCGCTGACGCCGGCTCCGTTTTTGCGTTCGAGCTCAGAGGAACCTCCGAGCGGCCTACCCTCGAACCTATTTGGGTATCTGGGCCTCTCATCTCCCCCTCGTCCGCCGTAATTGCAAACGGGATGGTATTCGTGTTGTCCACTACTGGAACGCAACCGTCAAACACGGCAACTCTGCACGTCTTCGATGCCGTCACCGGCAAGGATTTGAACTCGGGAGCTGTATCGGCCAGCACTGCGCCTTCCGGCGAATTGGCTTTAGCGAACGGGCGCATCTATTTCACGGGACGCGACAATGCAGTCTACTGCTTCGGAATACCGGCAGAGCAAAAACAACTCATCACGCAATGAACAGAGTACGACTTGGTGTCCTGATCGCGTTTATCTCGACGTGCGCACACTCGGCCGAATGGTTGACCAATGGCGGAGATCCACAACGCACAAACTGGCAACGGGACGAACACATTCTCTCCCCGGCGAACGTCAAGGACCTGAAGCTCTTATGGAAATTTAAGCTGGACAATCAGCCAAGAGAGATGCACTCTCTTTTCCCGCCGTTACTCGTGACCGGCATCCCCACTTCAACCGGCGCTCGGGATATGGCCATCGAAGCCGGCATATCGGACAACATCTTTGCAATTGACGTAAACGCCGGGACGTTGATCTGGAAAAAACATTTCGAATATCCGCCGCCGCGGGAAGGCGAGGGATTGCAAGCGGGCGATCCGCTTTGCCCGGGCGGACAAACGGCAAGCCCTGTGATCGGTCCGGCTGATGACAAAGGCGCACGCACTCTATACGCCCTCGACGGCGACGGGCAACTTCATTTCCTGAATGTTGCGGATGGAGAAGAAACGCGACCGGCGGTCAAGTTCAGCTTTGCGAATGCCAAGGCCTATGCACTGAATCTGTGGAACGGGGTCATCTACACGACGACGTCGCAAAGCTGCAATGGTAGTCCCGAATGAGGTTTGGGCCATCGACGTCAACAACCCCAATCCTAAAACGATGACCTTTAGTCCCAGAAGCGGTGGGCTCTGGGGACGGGAAGGCGCCGCTATCGATTCGACGGGAGTCGCATGGGCGCCCACCGGCGATGGAGTTTACGATCCTGAGAACCGCACCTTCGGTAATGGCCTGATCGGGGTGAAAGTAGAAGGGCAGCAGTTGCTTCTCGAAGACTGGTTCGAACCACAGAATTGGTTCTGGATGAGAAAGCGCGACCTGGATATGCAAGTAACTCCTGCGATCTTCAACTTTCAGGGACAGGAGTTGCTGGCAACGGGCAGCAAGGCGTGCCGCATCTACCTGGTAGATACGAAAGCGGCCGGAGGCGAAGATCACCAGACGCCGCTTGCCGAGACGCAGCTGATGTGCAATGAGGAGGTTAACTTTGCTTCGGCAGGTATTTGGGGATCACTCGCTACTTGGCAAGACGGAGCCGGGACACGTTGGCTGCTGACACCGTTCTGGGGGCCTGTCCGTCGCGATTTCGAGACGCCTATCTCTTATGGACCCGTTACGAACGGAGCCATCGTCGCCTTGAAGGTTGAATCGAACGGCGGCTCAACAAAACTCGTGCCGGCGTGGATGTCCCGCGATATGAACCGCGCCGAACCTCCTGTGGTCGCCAATGGCGTGGTGTTTGCATACGGAAGCGGCGAAAACACGGAACAGGCGTACCGCGAACGCGGACTATACGACTACAGCCCGGAGCGGATCAAGAACTCGACGCATGCGATCTTGTACGCGCTCGACGCGGAAAGCGGGAAGGAGCTGTATTCAAGCGGCGATCAGATTACGTCCTTTGCGCACTTTGGAGGACTATCCGTCGCAAACGGGCGCGTCTACATCGGCACCTATGACAGCACTCTGTATTGCTTCGGTATACCAGGTCAATAAAGATCACTCAGACGCAAATGTCTTCAGGCGAATGTTGCGTGTCTCGATCTTCATAGCGGCCTTGGGTAGCCGATGTACCTGAATACCGATCTCGCCGTCCATCTTGCGTCCGGACGTATCGTCGTCGATCAACTCACTCATTAGGCGCCCGTTCCATAGCTGCATGAGAATGTTGCCGCGCGCGATGATCTCGACATCGTTCCAGTCATCGATCTTGATCAACGATTTGAGTTCTTCGTTTTTCCCCAGCGCTCCGATTGCGCCCGGTTTCTGCCCGTTCGGAATGTAACTGATCTGCCCGCGAAGACAGACAAAGCCGCGAGCGCGCTCCTCATAGATCTGGCCCGTATACTTTTGCGCCAGATCGATGTCGGCCTGATATCCCTGCATCACCCATTTGGCAACGTCGGGCCTCTCGATGCTGCGATACTGAATGCCGCTGTTTCCGTCGTTTACTCCAGTGAGCCGGTATTGCAGCTTTAGGTCGAAATTGCCCGGTTTACCGCCCTTCCAGATACAAAACGTGTTCTGCTTCGGTTGATGGTCCAGCCTCGTTTCGCCGACGATTGCACCGTCTTGCACGCGCCAGAAATCCGGGTCACAATCCCAACCGTCCAGAGTCTTGCCGTCGAAAATTTGCGTGAAGCCCGTTTCGGGCAGCGGCGGAACCGGGCTGGACCCAGACGGTTGATGCCCCACGAGTGCAGGCGCGAGGAGGGATAGAAAGCCAAAACTAAGCACTGCAAAGGATGCTTCTCTTGGCCGACTTCCGTGATGAGTACGCATATGCGTCCTCTTTCATATCACGTGCTCGCGTGAGTCTCTGATAAATGGCCATCTGATAAATTCAACGAGACCGGTTCTTTCCGGATATGCGAACAACTACTCTTTTCGCACTGGGCGTCACAATCGTGGCCCGCGCCGCTTGTGGACAGATATTGCCCGAAGGACCCGGGAGAGCCGCAACGATCCGGATCTGCGGGAAGTGCCACTCACCGGAACGGGCAGCTTCGTTGCATCAGCGCCGCTCTGCCTGGGAAGACACCATCGTCAAGATGGTGAAGTTGGGCGCGCAGGGGTCGGACGAGGAATTGGAGGCCGTTCTCAATTACCTTTCGACGCATTTCGCGACAGAGATTCCCGGCCCCATCGAAATCAACAAGGCCAGAGCCGTTGACCTGGAGGCCGGTCTCCTATTGAGGCGATCACAAGCCACAGCCATCATCGAGTACCGGGACAAAAACGGGCCTTTCAAATCCATGGACGATGTTCGCAATGTGCCTGGAATCGATTTCCAGGCAATCGAATCGAAGAAGTCTCGCATCGTGTTCTGAAGGGATGACGAGCACATGAGTGAAACGATTTACGACGTCTGTGTGATTGGCTCAGGCGCTGCCGGCGGAGTAATGGCCAAAGAGCTTTGTGAAGGCGGCGCGAAGGTGATCCTGCTCGAGGCCGGGGAATCTGTTCCTCCAGCCAAATTCCGTACGCATTGTTGGCCCTACGAGATGCGGTTTCGGGGTTTGCGAGGCGAGAAGCAGGAACCTTTCTATCCTCCCGATTTAAAAAATACAATCCGCTATGACACAGAGGAGCAGATCAGCGTAGACCGTATTCGAGTGCTGGGCGGCCGCACCTTGCATTGGAACGCAGTGGTACTGCGTTATTCGCGGGCCGATTTTCGTGAGCGAACCCTAAACGGAACCGAGGAAGACTGGCCGCTCAGTTACGACGAACTTGCGCCCTACTATGACCGGATCGAAAGAATGATCGGCGTCTGCGGAAACGACGATGGGCTGGAGGTGTTGCCTGCGGGGCCCTGGTACCTGCCGCCTCTCAAGCTCCGTTGCAGCGAGCAGATTTTGAAGCGGGCGGTCGCGCCGCTAGGCATTCCAGTCATTGCGGTGCGCAAAGCGCTTCTCACGCGCGACTACGACAACCGGCCAGCGTGCCATTACTGCGGGCATTGCATGGACGGCTGCGATGTCTCTGCCATCTTTTCCACCCCTTCAAGCATGTTGCCGAAGGCCAGAAAGACAGGAAATCTCACATTACGGCAAAACGCGGTAGCTCGAGAAATTCTGGTCGATAAAAACGGCTCGGCACGCGCCGTTTCCATCGTGGATCGCTCTACCCGCAAGGAAGAAGAGATACGGGCACGCATCGTCGTGGTCTGCTGTGCAACGGTCGAAACCGCACGGCTCTTGCTGAACTCGCGTTCATCGCGCTATCCCACCGGCCTGGCTAATTCGAGCGATGCAGTCGGAAGATATCTGAACGGCCATCTCGGAGATACTGTTCACATCTACCTCAAAGAGCTGGAAGGCAGGCCGCCTGAGAACTTGGACGGCGCACTCGACCATGCGTTTGTACCGAGATACAACACGAAGAGCCCAGCAGGCGCGTTCGATTTTCAGGTAAACTTCGCCGGCTACATGTTTCCGTATCAAGCCAAGTATTTGCCAGGCTACGGCGCCGATTTTAAGAAGAGAGTTCGCCAGATGGAACCCGGCTTTCTCATGATGGGCGGCTATGGAAAGGTTGCCGCGCGCCCTGAGAATCGTGTTACCGTCGATCCGAACCGGCCTGACACATACGGCATTCCCACGCCCGTAATTCAGTTCCGCTTCGGCGAACTCGACAAGGCAGTCTGGACTGAAATGCGCGGCTTCAGTGGCGGCCATGTGCGATCGGCTGCGCGGCGATGTAACGAAGCCGCTGGGAGACCGGCCCAGCGGCTTCGCTAGCCACGAAGTGGGCACCGTCCGCATGGGAAAGGATCCCAAGACATCTGTGCTCAACAGTTTCTGCCAGGCGCACGATGTGAAAAATCTCTTCGTCACTGATGGAAGCACATTCACTACTTCCAGCGAAAAGAACCCTACGCTGACGATCATGGCTCTGAGCTTGCGGGCGGCGGATTACATCCGCGAGCAACGGCGCCGGGGTGACTTATGATCGATTCACAAATAACCGGCGCAGATTGCTGCAGCTTGTCTCGGCTAGTGTGCTCGCCGAGCCTTTCCATCTCCTGGTCGCGGAAACCTGCACAAACGCAAATCACGGCTCTGGCGCGGAAGCGAAACCTTACACGGTTCAGTTCTTCGCGCCGGACGAAATGGCGTTGTTAGATCGTGCGATGGAAGCCATTCTGCCCGCGGACGATCATTCTCCTGGGGCTCACGCGGCTCAAACATCGCTCTTCGCCGATTTGATTGTTTCCAATAGTCCGGATGACGTAAAGCAGGATTGGCGCGCCGGACTGCGATTGCTCGCTGCGGAGGTTCAGAACTCCAGTTTGACGGATTGGCTCAATACTGCTGCGGCGAACGAGCAGAATCCGCGGAGTCCGCTAGACCTGTTTTTCGTAAAGCTCAAAGAAATGACGGTTGAAGGCTATTACACATCCCGGATCGGAATCCATCAAGACCTGCAATATCAGGGCAATACCTATTTGAAGGAGTTCAAGGGCTGCACCGATGTTGAACATCAGACATAAACAGGCATTCTGCGGTGCCTTCATTGTCGCGGTCCCGCTTCTCTGGGCCTTGAGCAGACCGCCCGACATTCCCTTCCAGAAGCAAGAGATCGATGGCGGGGCGAGCGAAACGTCGGCGATAGCGGACGTCAACGGCGACGGAAGGTTGGACATCGTCTCAGGCGAGTATTGGTACGCGGCGCCGAACTGGACGCCGCACAAATTCCGGGATCTGCCGTACACCAACGGATACATAGACAATTTCAGCGATCTTCCCATCGACGTGGATGGCGACGGGCGTGTGGACATTGTGAGCTGCTCCTGGTTTGGGAAATCTTTGACATGGTGGAGAAATTCTGGTCCCAACGGAGGAGCGTGGACTGAGCATCCCATTGACCAAGGTTTCCCCATAGAATTTGCTTTCCTCGTCGACCTGAATAACGATGGCAAGGCAAACGAGATACTTCCTGAGTTCGGAGATTTGAACGCTCCGCTCGCCTGGTATGAACTCAATGGCGGCAAATTTATCAAGCACGTCGTGAGCGATAGAAGCTATGGCCACGGCATCGGCGCGGGCGATGTGAACGGAGACGGCCGGACGGACATCATCACTCCGAAAGGATGGTTCGAAGCACCCGCGGATCCGCGAAATGGCAAATGGATCTGGCATCCGGAATTCGATCTCGGCACAACCGGCTTCATTTACGCCCTCGACGTGAATGGCGATGGCCGAGTAGATCTGGTCACAAGCGCCGCGCATGATTATGGAATCTTCTGGATGGAGCAGCAGCCGAACCATCAGTGGAAGAAGCACGTGATAGACGACACCTGGTCACAGGCGCACGCCATGACCATGGTGGACTTGAACCATGATGGGCAGCCTGACTTTGTCACGGGCAAACGATACATGGCGCATGACCATGATCCGGGCGCGCGCGAACCGCTCGGCATTTATTGGTACGAATTTCTGCGCAACGGAGATGGAAGCGTGTCCTGGGTGAAGCACATTGTGGACTACAGCAGCCGAACCGGCGCAGGTATGCAAATCCGCGTTGTGGATCTGGATCGCGATGGACTTCTCGATTTGGTCACGCCGGGAAAGAGCGGGCTTTTCATATTTCATCAACTCAATAGAAAGGAAGCGCTACAACATGCGGTTCGGCGCTAATACATTCATTTGGTCCGACCGTTTCGGACCCGAACAGTTCTCGCTTCTGCCGAAACTAAAGGAAGCCGGTTTCGATGGCGTGGAACTTCCTTTGATCGAACATCCTGTCAGGCGAGAGCCTCAATTGCGGCGCGAACTCGAACGCAACGGACTCGAGTGCACATTTTGCGGAGTCCTTCCACCGGGCTTCAATACGGTAAGCGAGGATCCAGGCGTGCGGGCCAGAACTCTCGAGCACTGGAAGGCATGCATCGAAACGGTCGCGGAGTTGGGCGGCAAAATACTGGCGGGACCGCTGTATGCTCCGGTAGGTTATTTCACCGGCAGGCGTCGAACTCCCGACGAGTGGAAAAGGGCAGTCGTGATGTTTCAGGAACTCGCGCCTGTGCTCGACAACTGTGAAGTCACGCTCGCGATCGAACCTCTGAACCGGTACGAAACGTATTTCTTGAACACCGCTGAAGATGCGGCGAAGCTGTGCCGGGAAGTCGCTCATCGCCGGGTCGGAATCCTATTCGATACGTATCACGCCAATATCGAAGAAAAGAGTCTTGCGACAGCGATTCAGACCAGCGGAGAACATCTGGTTCACTTTCATTCGTGTGAAAACGATCGCGGTGTACCAGGCAGCGGTCACATCGATTGGAGAGAAGTCTTCCAGGCTCTCCAGAAAATTAATTACGATGGTTGGCTTACTATTGAGGGCTTTGGATTTTCGCTCGGCGCGCTCTCCGCGGCTGCCTCCATTTGGCGCGACCTCGCCCCCACACCGGACTCGATCGCCTTTGACGGCATTCGCTTCTTGCGAGAAGCAAGTCAACGCGAACACGCGCAAGCGAAGAATGCGTCATGAACCAAATTGATCTGAAGGGTCGGCGCGCCGTCATCACGGGTGGTGCCCAGGGAATCGGCCGGGCCATTGCAGAGCGGTTCCTGGACTCAGGTGCGGACGTCTCGTTATGGGATCGCGATAGAGATCTGGTGTTCGCGACGGCCCAAGAACTCTCTTCGAAAGGCAAAGTGCACGCGGCTGAAGTCGACGTTGCAGACCAGGGAGCCATAGAACATGCCATGCAGTCGACACTTGAAGCTCTGCAGGGCGTCGATATCCTAATCGCAAACGCGGGTATCACCGGACCCAATCTGAAACTTTGGGAATATCCTCCCGAAGCTTGGCGCGAAGTACTTGACGTCAGCCTAACGGGTGTTTTTCTCTCCTGCCGGGCCGCGGTTCCTCTGATGATCCAACAGAATTACGGACGCATTGTGGCGATCGCCTCGATTGCCGGCAAGGAGGGGAATCCGAACGCCTCGGCATATAGCGCAGCCAAGGCCGGAGTCATTGCGCTGACCAAGTCGCTCGGTAAGGAATTGGCGGGCTATAACATCTCTGTAAACTGCGTGACTCCGGCCGCTGCTAAAACGCGCATCTTCGATCAAATGACACAGCAGCATATCGATTACATGCTCTCGAAGATTCCGCGCGGCCGATTTCTTCAACTGAATGAAGCCGCGGCCATGATCGCGTGGCTGGTTTCTGAGGAGAACTCATTCACAACCGGGGCCGTTTTCGACCTTAGTGGCGGGCGCGCGACCTACTGAGCTGTGAGAACGTAATCGTACGCGCACCGGAGTGAGCCCAACCTATTTACGAGCGGGGCGCTCACTCGACGGGGGAAGGATCCCCTTCGAGCGCAGATACATGGCAAGAATTCCATATTGCTCGCTATCGTGAGCGACGTTGCCCGCCAGTGCGCCCAGCCTGGACCTTTGACCGCGAGGCGTGTCGATCGCGTCACCTGCGTTGGCATCGCTTAGCGATCCATATGCCTTGTCGCATTCGGCAAACGCGTCGTTTAGGACGGTCGTTACCTGTGCCTTGCTGGTTTTACCCGCTGCAGTGGGGGTCTTCTGGTCACCGGCAACTGCTGCGCATGTTCGCATCTGCGAATCGGCTATATGGTCGAGCACTTCGGCAAAGGTACGAACGTCCGGCGTTGGCTTGAAGCTGTAATTGTCGTCCGGCATCTTCTCTGCCGCTTTTAAAATGTTGGTTTTAACGGCGGTGTAAGCCTGGGTGATGTCGGCTGAGATGCTGACGGGGAGTTGACCGAATCCCAGAGCGGCGCATGCCAACTCTATCGACACGGATAAAACGAACGAGCGCTTCATGCGGTCATTTTAGTCGGTCGCGATTCGTTGCGCTATCGTTGTTGAATTCATGCCTCGCGCTGTTACTACATTGGTTCTCTTTTCTATTTGCTCGTTGCTCTCAGGACAACAATTTTCGCCCAGACTGTTCGACGCACTGAAGTGGCGGTCGATCGGGCCGTTCCGCGGTGGTCGCAGCGTCGCGGTATCGGGCGTTCCCGGCGGCGGTTCCACATTCTACTTCGGCGGTGTGGATGGCGGAATTTGGAAGAGCGACGATGCCGGGACCGTTTGGAAGCCTCTGTTCGACAGCCAGCAAGTTGCGTCCATAGGGGCGATCGATGTTTCACGTTCGGATCCGAATGTGATCTACGCAGGCACCGGCGAATCGGATATACGCTCCGATCTAGCGAGCGGCGATGGCGTCTACAAGTCCACCGACGCGGGTAAAACATGGGAGAACGTCGGTCTGAAGGATACCCGGCAGATCAGTCGAATTTTCGTGGACCCGCGCAATCCCAAGGTCGTCCTGGTGGCTGCCTTAGGCCACGCTTATGGCCCGAACGAAGCGCGCGGCGTGTTTCGCTCGACCAATGGCGGTGAGACTTGGGAGAAGGTGTTGTACCGCGGCCCGAACGTCGGCGCGGCCGATCTGGCGATGGCCAGCGACGAGCCAAAGATCGTATTTGCCGCCATGTGGGAGGCGCATCGTCCACCGTGGAGCACGTACGCGCCGATAGCGGGTGAGGGGAGCGGGCTATATCGCTCGACAGACGGTGGGGTGAAGTGGGAAGAGCTTACCGGAGCACGGTCTACCTGCCAAGCCGTGGGGGCGCGCTGGACTTGCGGTCGCACCGGGCACACGAGGAAAGCGCGTCTATGCAGCCATCGATGCGAAGCAAGCGGGACTGTATCGCAGCGATGACGGCGGCAATACTTGGAGCCGAGTCAATAGCGATCCGAGAATCACGAGCCGCGCCTGGTACTTCAGCTCGATTACTGTCGATCCGAACGACGCTGACGTGGTCTATATTCCGAACGTCGCTGTTTATAAGATGAGCGACGGCGGCAAAACACTGAGCATTGTCCGCGGCGCGCCGGGTGGCGATGACTATCACCAGCTTTGGATCGACCCCGCCAATTCGATGCACATGGTGCTTGGTTCAGACCAGGGAACGACCGTGACCCTCAACGGCGGTGTCACGTGGAGTAGTTGGTACAACCAACCGACCGCGCAGTTTTATCACGTGATTACGGACAATCAGTTTCCCTATCACGTGTACGGCGCGCAACAAGATAGTGGAACGGCTGCCACGGCCAGCCGCACGGATCGGAGCGAAATCGACAGCCGCGATTGGTTCACGGTAAGCGGGAGTGAGAGCGGATATATTGCGCCGGACCCGAAAGATCCAAACATCTTTTATGTGAGCGGAACTTATGGGACGGTGAGCCGTTTCGATCGCCGGACAGGTCAGAGCCAGAATATTGCACCGTCGCCGCTGAATGGTTTTTCCGCGGATATCACGCAACGAAAGTATCGAGACCCGTGGACGCCCGTCCTGCTCTTTTCGGCAGCGCAGCCGAACGCGTTATATCTCGGAACGCAGTACGTGATGAGAACGTTGGACGGGGGTTTGCACTGGCAGACGATCAGTCCCGACTTGACGGGGGCGGACGCGGCAGCCGTGGCGGCCAAACCGAAAGATCCGGCCACAATCGAAAACGCGGAGCAGCGTGGGTATGGCGTGGTTTACACCATTGCGCCTTCGCCGATCAGTGCGCCCGAGATCTGGGCGGGCAGCGACACAGGTTTGGTCCACATCACACGCGATAGCGGGAAAACGTGGCAGGATGTGACGCCGCCGAACGTTTCCGCCTGGAGCAAGATTACACAGATCGAGGCTTCGCACTTCACGGCCGGCGAGGCCTACGCAGCGGTCGACCGTCATCGGCTGGACGACAGGAAGCCATATTTGTTCCGTACTCGCGATTTCGGCAAGACGTGGGAGCCGATCGTGAGTGGCTTTGGCGAGGATGCCTTCTTAAACGCGGTTCGCGAAGACCCGACGCACAGAGGTTTGCTGTTCGCGGGCACTGAGTTCGGTGTATACGTTTCATTCGATGACGGTGACCATTGGCAGCCGCTGCAGTTGAATCTTCCGGTGACTTCGGTGCGCGATCTGGCGGTGCACGATGACGACCTGGTGATTGCAACGCATGGCCGTGCGTTCTGGATTTTGGACAATATCACGCCGCTGCGGCAGATGGCCGGAAGCGTGGCGAGCAGCGATGCCTGGCTGTATAAGCCGGCGCGCGCCATTCGCATGACCAGCGACAGTTTTTCGGGCACGCCGCTGCCGCCCGAAGAGCCACAGGCGCAGAATCCACCGCGCGGCGCATACATCGATTACTTCATTGGAGACGCCGCCGCCGGACCGGTTCAACTGGATATTCTGGACGGGCAGGGAAGGCTGGTTCGCCGATTCTCCAGTGCAGACAAACTGCCTGAACCGCCCAAGGATCTACCGATTGCTGCGCGATGGATCGCACAACCCCAGGGGCTCAGTCAAGCGAGCGGCATGCACCGCTTTATCTGGGACTTGCGCTATGGACGTTCGGGCGAGCAGACGACTGCTGACCTTGAGGAGACCGGCCTTGAAACGTGGGTAGGACCGTTCGTGCTGCCGGGCAAGTATCAAGTGAAGCTGACGGTAAACGCGAAGACGCTTGTGCAGCCATTGGAAGTGTCAATGGACCCCCGTTCACGCATAACCAACTCAGAGCTGTTGCTGCAATTTCAATGGGCGCAGCGCGCTTTCGAAGGCATGGTGTCAGCGCGCAGGGCAGCCGCCGAGATCAAAGGATTTCGCATACAGCTAGATAAAGTCAAGACCGGCCTTACGCAGGATCAGCGCTCCATTGCGCGATCGGCTGACCAGCGCTGATGAAAAGCTCGGAGTGATGGAATCGGGCGGAGAGGCGAACCGTGAGAACGGACTCGACGCCCTGAGCCATTCCTTTACAGTTGCGCTGGGCGCGATCGAGAGTGCCGACCGCGTTCCTCCCGCGCAAGTCATCGGACTTTATAACGACTCTGCGCGGACGTTGAAGACGAGATTGTCGGAATGGCAAGCGTTCAAACAAACCAGCGTCCCGGGACTGAACCAGCAACTCCGAAGATGCAGGTCTTGGCCCGCTTGAAATCGTTCGTGTGGAACAGCAGTCACAAGCGACGGTCTCTCAATAGAAAAGCACCACGGACGATGTGCCGTCCGTGGTGCTTCGACGTTAATTCTGTATGTTCTTAGCGCGCGTACGCTGCGGAGGTCCCGCCGGCTACGCGTTGATAGGCTTGAACAGCGGCATTCGGAAGCAACGCCCATACTTTTTCAGCGGTCGCCTTTTCTTCTGCCTGGATCTGTCGCGCCAAGCTCGCCGTCTGCGAATCGCCCGCGGCTTCCGCGACGCTGGCCAGCGCCTCATACATAGCGATCTCGCTGTTTTCAACAGCGTACGCCATCATCAGGTTCTGCGTCGTACGTTCTTCCTTTTCATGCCCAATCTGCGCCGCCTTAGGACTCATTCCGAAGACATGGGCCAGAAAACTCTTCGCGCCCGAAGGACTACCGCCGAGCGCTTCGAGGCGCGCGGTCAAGCGCTCGTATTGACGCCGAGTCTCTTGGGCGTGCTGACTGAAGGCCGACTGTGCGGCCACATCGTCGCCTTCCTTCGAAAAACCTTCTAACTGGGTCTCAAAGCTCTTTTCCGCGGCGATTGCGTCCTCAAGATACCGTTTAATTACATCTACACTTGTTTCAGCCATATGGATTCCTCTCGCTGACAGGCCAGTTGGAACCGACCGCCAGGTTGCCGTTCAATGAGATTGCCTCAGTGAACGGCCTCACTGAATGAGATCCAGATCAGGCCGCACCGTTTCTGCCGGAATCCGCAGGTATGGAGTGTAAAGAGAAATGGGTAACGCTACTGTAAGTACTGCTGAAAGGCGGAATCCGAGTTAGCGGCTGGCGCCGCCAGCTTTCGTGTGTGACCAAGGCTGCGGCTGGTAAGCTCCACTGGCGAGTACTGTAATCGCTGTATGTGATTACCACCATGATACTGAGCCATACGAGTCCGGCTACAACAAAGAGCCGTGTCAGGTTCGTTGTGTACCGGACTCCCATGAAAATCCAAGCTACTAAGGATGCCTTGATTACCGCAATCAGCAACGCAACAACAATGTTAAATACACCGAGTTCCAGGTGAGAAACAGCGGTGGTGGTTATCGTGAGCGCAACCAAGGCAGCCCAGACACCGACTAAAACGCCGACTTTAGCAACAGGTGCGTGGCCGAAAGGTACGTGTTCGCTCATCGGCGATCTCCGATCAAATAGAGTAATGGGAACAAAAAGATCCAGACTATATCAACGAAGTGCCAGTACAGGCCGACCATCTCGACCGGAGAGAAGTACGTACTGCCGAAATCTCCCCTGCGTGTTCTGACGAGCAGCCAAGTTAAAAGACCGAGGCCTACGACCATGTGAAGAGCGTGCATGCCGGTCATGCAGAAGTACAAGAAGAATAAAATCTGCGCGTGCTGGGCAAACTGAACAGGCTGGTAGTTAAAGTTAAACCCGGGCACCAGGTGCTCTACCCACTTCGAGTGGTATTCGAAAGCCTTGATCCCTAAGAAGATCGACCCGAATATCATTGTGAGCACCAGGAAGAGCATTGCGTCTCGCCGCTTCGTCAACTGCGCGGCGCGCACCGCTAGCACCATCGTCAAACTGCTGCAAATCAGGACGGCGGTATTGGTTCCGCCCAGCGTCACATCCATGTATCTGCTGGTGCTTGCGAAAGCGTCGTAGTACATGTTGCGATAGACCGCGTAGCTGGCGAACATGCCGCCAAAGAACAGGACTTCCGTAATCAGGAAGGTCCACATCCCCAGCATGGAGGCATCCATCTGCTGTTCAGGAGTGGCAAAGTGATGGCGGAGATGCGTGTCGTGCGCGACTACATCTTGCTCAACAGGAACAATCGCTTCAGCCAATGACTTCCTCCACTTCGCCGTAGGCGTAGGCTTCTTCGGTCACCGTAGGCGTTACATCAAAATTGAAGGTCGTGGGCGGCGATTGGATGGTCCACTCCAATCCCTTCGCACCCCACGGATTCGTACCGGCCTTGGCGCCGTACTTCAACGACCAAATGAAGTAAATCATAGGAATGAGATAGCCGATTCCCAAGATGGAAGCGCCAGCCGTGGAAAGAACGTTCAACGCCTGAAATTCGGGCGGGTACGCATGGTAGCGGCGCGGCATCCCGAGATAGCCCAGAATAAATTGCGGGAAAAACGTCAGGTTAAAACCGATGAAGATAATCAGGCAAGCGAATTTCGCCCATGCTTCGGGATACATGCGGCCCGTCATCTTGGGCCACCAGAAGTGTAGGCCTCCCATGAAAGCCATCACCATGCCGCCGACCATCACGTAATGGAAATGCGCCACTACAAAATAGGTACCGTGCGTCGCAATATCCGCCCCGAGGCTCGCCAGATAGAGTCCCGTCAGACCGCCGATTGTGAACAGTCCAATGAAGCCGAACACATAAAGCATCGGCGTTTCGAAGGTAAGCGAACCTTTGTACATGGTAGCGGTCCAGTTGAACACCTTAATGGCGGAGGGTACCGCCACCATGAAGCTCAGGAAGGAAAACGCCAAGCCGGTGTACACGCTTTCACCGGTGAGGAACATGTGATGTCCCCAAACCACAAAGCTGAGCACCGCGATGGCCATGCTGGAGAAGGCAATGAAGTTGTATCCGAAAACCCGCTTGTGCGAAAAGCAGGTTACAAGTTCTGTAATCACGCCCATGCCCGGGAGAATCATGATGTAAACAGCCGGATGGGAATAGAACCAGAAGAGGTGCTGAAAGAGGATGGGATCGCCACCGATATTCGGATCGAAAATGCCCACATGCGCGATGCGCTCAAAGGCGAGCAGCAGCAGCGTAATGGCGAGAACCGGTGTACCTAGAACTTGAATCAGTCCGGTCGCGTAGTTCGCCCAAACGAACAACGGGAGCCGGCTCCAGGTCATACCTGGCGCTCGCATCTTGTGAACCGTAACGATAAAATTCAGGCCAGTGAGAATCGAAGAAAATCCGGCGGTAAAAACTCCGAACGCCGCAGCCAGCACGTAAGAGTTCGAATAAGTAGTGCTATACGGAGCATAGAAGGTCCAGCCCGTATCGACGCCGCCGCGAATGACGGCGTACATCGTCAGCGCCGCGCCGCCTACGTAGAGGTACCAACTGAGCAGATTCACCCTCGGAAAAGCGAGGTCCTTAGCACCCACCATAATCGGAATCAAGAAGTTCGCCAAAGTGGCTGGTATGGAGGGCACGAGGAAGAAGAAGACCATGATGATGCCGTGCATCGAGAAGAGGCGGTTGTACGTCTCGGGTGCGAAGATACCCTGCGGTTCGAGCAGGTTGATCCGGAAGAGCACCGCCATCGTTCCACCTACGAAGAACATCAAGGTGATGGAGATGAGGTATAGAATTGCGATCCGCTTGTGATCGGTCGTAAATAGCCAGCTTTTCCAGCCGTGCTCGACGTTGAGGTAGTTGACGTCTTCGGTAACTGGTGTTCCGTAGGCGATTGTTGCCATATTCTGCGTTCCTTCTTTACTTCTACTGCTACTGCCGCGAACTCGCGGGCGTCTTCGGCGTTGTCGAATTGCTGTTTGCAGCGCCGGCCTCGCCGCCGGCACGCGGCGCTATCACGATCGCACCTTGTTGCGAACCCTGTTGAGAGGCCGGGCCACCCGGCGACAGGGACTTTATGAAACCAATCAACTGGATCACAGTTTCTTCCGAAATCTGCCCTTTGAACACAGGCATGATACCCGGCTCGAAACCGGCTGCGATCTTAGCGTTTGGATCGAGAATCGACTCCCGGATATAGGCGTCATCGGCAATGACGGTACGACCGTCGCTTAATTGCACCGGTTTGTTGTAAAGACCGCGTAAGTTGGGACAGCGCCCCTGCTGATCCAGCAGGTGGCAGGTGGAGCATCCGAATTGATTGTAGGCAGACTCGCCTTGCTGGGCTAAGGAACCCTGTGAACCGCCGCCGCTCGCCCAGTTAGCATATGCCTGCCGATCCAAGACGTTCACCCACCCGACCATGTGGGCGTGCAGATTTCCACAGTATTCAGTACAGAACAGGCGGTAGCGGCCCGGCTTCGTTGCGGTAAACCACAGCGAATTATAGTGTCCCGGCACGACATCATGCCGCACACGAAACGCCGGAATGGAGAAGCTGTGAATCACATCTTCAGACGCCATCGTCAGTTTCACGGGCACGCCCAGCGGGACGTGCAATTCGTCAATCTCGCGGCCGCCGTCGGGATATTGAATCTTCCACATCCACTGCTTGCCCGTTACAAAAATCTCCATGGCATTTTTTGGAGGTTGCTGCGCCGCAAAGAAGATCTGCGCGCCCCAGGCAAAAAAGATGAGCATCACCAGAAAAGGAGCAATTGACCAGGTGAGCTCCAGTTTCGTTGAGCCTTCAATCTGCGTCGCTACCGGATGCTTCTTGGCGTTGTATTTCCAGGCAAATACGATGATGCAGGCAAAGATCAGGACCGTCATCACTGCTGAGACGATGGTCAGAAACCAATAAAGAGAGTCGATGCTGTGCGCCCCGGCCGAGGCGGCCACTGGAAACAGTTGGAGCTGAGCAAGAGGCAGCGAAAAGAGATGCGGAAGCCCCGCGCCCGGAAAATTAGCGGACATGATGCACCTCGCTCCAAGCGGAATCAACTTTGTTTTTCTTTTCGGTTCGCATCAGTAGAAAGATGAGTCCTCCCAATACCAGCACGGTTAAAGCCGCGGCGATTTTCAAAACATTGATAATCACCAGCGAGTATCTACCCAATGCCGGATCGTAATGGAAGCAGAACAGCAAAACGTAATCAACGGGTGAGCCGATTTGGTGTTTGGAGGCTTCGACCAGCGCCATACGTAAGTCGGCAGGCGCGTAGTTGATGCCGTAGAAGTACCGTGACATCTTCCCGTCGGGAGTGGCGACCATAATGCCAGCGGCATGAATAAATTGGTGGCTAGCCGGATCCCAGCGATATCCGAACCCAACGGCGGAAGCCAGCCGGGAGATCGAATCTTGCGTACCTGTGAGGAAATGCCAACCTAAATTAAATCCGGGTCTCTGCCCGAATTCTTTGGCATAGTAGGCTTTCTTTTGCGTCGCCTCGGCCGGCGTATCGTTGGCATCGAAACTGACCACGACGACGTTGTAGTCAAGTCCGGGCTGCAAAGAAACGCGACGCAAACTGCTCACCGTTTCGTGCAGGCTCATGGGGCAAAGGCTGGGGCATTTGAAATAGACCAAAGACAAAACGACGGGTTTGTCGCCGAAGAACTCGCGGAGCGGCACCGTGTGGCCGGCTTCGTCTTTGAAAAGCAGATCGAGAGGAACCGGAGCGTTCAACTTCTGCTCGATCGTCACTCCCTTTGCGATTGCGGGACGGGCGTATTGTGCAGCCAGATACGGTGCACTAGCCGCGACCATCGCCGCCATCACGAACAACTTACTGCGCATTCTTGTGGATCTCTCCCTGAATCTGGGGTCGTTGGTAAGGTGCCGGCATTGAGTTGACGCTGCCAGAAAAATCGCGCCCCTCACCACCGGGTGTGGTAATGCCCTGTGGAGCGCCCGGCCGAATGCTCAGGCGCGAGACGACGGCATCCATCGCGCGATCGATCGGAAGGTGCATGTGGCCGTCGGCGTCTTTCGCACGGCCATTCAGCACGTCGTCCTCGTGCGCGCGGACGTCAGGTAATTCATCCCACGGGTTCACTTGGATCTGAGGAGCGGGCGGCACCACACGCGCAGGAGCGAGCGGGCTCGGGAGTTCACCGGGCGGATTCCTCTCCTGCAAATACTTTTGTATGGCGATAGTGAAGGCAAAAACAACCACCAGTGTCCCGGCAATGATGGCGAGCGAGTAAATGATCATACCCGCTGTAGCATCAGTGCCTTCAAATTTTGTGCCGCCATGTCCTACGTGCGGTTCGGTGTGAGGGTGCTTTTCGGGCGTGACGAGGTCATGCGCCGGCGTCTTCGGATCGCTCATGCCACTCTCTCCTTAAAGGAGGGCTCCGGCAAGCATGGGGCTTGAGACTCGCGGATCTCTTAAGGGCAGCAAGGGACGCTGGCGCAACTGCCGCAGGTAAGCGTAGACCCAAATGCCTCCGATGCCGAAAAAAGCGGCAAAATCGGTCCAGTAGAGAGTAAAGCCCGGCGCTGTCGCGAGGGTGCTGCTGGTTGTACTGTTGCGGAAAGTCGGCTCTACAATCCAGAAAACGTCCACAAGTCGCGCCAGCAGCAGCCAAATCGCCACCCGCATCAGCCGCTTTGGGATCCCGCTTACGGGCTTGCGAAAGCAGCGCCAGGAAGGGAATGGCGAACATCGAAAGTGCAGTGACGAGAGCCAGCCATTTCCAGAAGCCGTGTACTCTGTCCAAATACCACTGTAGTTCCTGCGGAAGATTGGCCGGCCAGGTAATGATCAACTGCGACGCGCTTAGATACGTCCAAAAAATGACAAACGCGAACATCATGTTGCCCAGGTCGTGAAGGATGGCCGGATTGATGCGGCCTCCGAAACGGTCATCCCGGGAAGCGAGAATCATAACGACTAATACCAGGGCAAGCGTCTGGACGACATCGCCGATCAGAATCATGGCGCCGTAAACGGTCGAGAAGTACTGTACGTCGGATGAAAGCACCCAATCGATATAAGCGAAGCTCGCCGTCACAGTGAATATCAGGAGACCCGGTGCGCTGAATGCCCGCATCCTCTCCGCAAGCGTTGGGTCCCCGGTCTGATCCTGGGCATCCGCCATGCGATTCACTCGCATACCCCAGAAGAGCCACAGCGCAAAATAGACAACCAGCCGCGCGCAGAAAAATGGGACGTTCAAATAGTTGCGTTTGGCCTGAAGGTACTGGTTGCCGTTCACCAGATCCGAATGGGTCCAGGGATACAGATATTTCATCCCGAGGAACAGAACCAGAAAGAAGAGAAACACGAGCGGCAACGTACGCACAAGCGCTTCTAAAAATCTTCTGGAGGTCACGCCCCACCTTCCGCCCACAGTGTGATTCAGCAACAGCACGCCTAAGCCGCCGATTGCGAAACCGCTCCAGTAGATGAAAGAGAAAAGATAGGACTGAAAGAATTCCGCCCGGTTGGCGAAAAAACCTGCAACGCACAACAGAAGCCCTAGAGCTCCCACAACGCCGGAGATTCGCTCGACGCTAGCGGACTTAGGTCCCAGCCGGAACTCTGGAACCGGACCACTGGGAAAATGGACATGACCGCTCATTTCACTCCTCCCTGCGGCGCTGCATTCTGGTTCTGTGCCAACTCAGGCGGGGCGTTCTGGCTCAGCTGCAGTGCGCGGATGTAAGCGGCAATCCGCCAGCGATCATCCACCGCGACACGTGACGCGTAGGAATACATCGCTCCATATCCATTTGTCATAACGTCGAAGAAATATCCAACTGGTGCGTTCACCAGGCGCGGCTCGTAATAGCTGGGCGGATGGCGAAAGCCACGGCGCACGACCATGCCATGGCCATCTCCCAGACGGCCGTGGCACGGTGAGCAATAGATGTTGAAGCGCTCCTGACCCCTCGCAATATCCGCCCGGGTAATCTGAATGGGAAACGCATCCACATCCTTCCCGTTCTCCTTGCCTGTGTAGCGGGCCTGATCGAGATGCAGTTGCCCGCGCGCTACCGTGTCCGGAATGGTGGGCCGCTCGGAGCGGCCATCGCCAAAGAAATTCGTCGCGGCGAACGGTTTGTAGCGGGGCTGATTATGCATGTCCTGGCGACAGGCGGTTGCGACGAGCATGGCGCCCACAGTAGCTGCAAAAAAAAGACTACGCCGGAACAACACTCACCTCGCTTGCACCTGCTTCGCGCAGAAACTCCAACGTCTCCTCCGTTCTGAACTTTGGATCGGACGACTCGATGCACAAGAAGAACCTGTCCAGAGACGCACGATCGAAAGCAGGCACATTAAAAACCGGATGATAGGGTTTGGGAAGTCCGTTCATTGCCAGCATGGAAACCAAGGCCGTCAGCGCGGCGAGCAGAATCATGCACTCGAAGGTAATAGGGATGTATGCCGGCCAGCTATTTAGCGGCCTTCCACCCACGTTGTGCGGGTAGGCTATGACCGTAATCCATTCGAGCAAGCCGAAGCCGCCGGTTACTCCGACCAGGCCGCCAATGAGTACGCAAAACGCAACCTTATTGCGCCGGAAACCGATTGCCTCGGCTAATCCTTCAATCGGCATTGGAGCATAGGCGTCCATGCGTGTGTAGCCGTTCGCATAGGCTCGATGGCAGGCGGCCAGTAGTTCCTCCGGCGTCTGGAACTCCGCCATGGCCCCATGTATTGTGGGTAGCTCGTTCAGAGTGAGTTCATGGCTCATGATGTGTGGACCTCGTGAGCGTGTTCGAGCTGCTTTTCGTGATGCACCACTTCACGCACCTCAAAGATGGAGATAGAGGGTAGGGCGCGGACAAATAAGAAGATCAGGAACAAGAAAAACCCGAGGGTACCCGTGAAGGTGGCCCAGTCCCATTTTGTGGGGATGTAGATGCCCCACGAGGAGGGAAGAAAGTCCCGATGCAGACTGGTTACGACAATTACAAAACGTTCCAGCCACATTCCGATATTCACGATGATCGAAATGATCCAGACCAGCGTGATATTTTGCCGCACTCTCTTGGACCACAGCGCCTGAGGAATCACAATGTTGCAGGAGATCAGCAAGGCATACGTGAAGCCGTACGGCCCGGTCATGCGGTTCCAGTACATGAAGCTTTCGTATTTGTCGCCGCTGTACCAGGAAAAAAACGCTTCCATCGCGTAACCGTACGCTACGATCAACCCTGTGCCTAACATCAGCTTTGCCGCCGATTCAATGTGACGGAGCGTGATCAGATCGCGCATGTTGTACCAGGCTCGTAGCGGGATGACCAATGTCAGCACCATAGCGAAGCCCGAATAAATGGCGCCCGCCACGAAATAAGGCGGGAAAATGGTCGTATGCCAACCGGGGATGATGCTGATTGCAAAGTCGAAGCTGACGATCGTGTGGACGGAAAGAACCAGCGGCGTCGCTAACCCAGCCAGCAGCAGATAGGCTTTCTGATAGCGGTGCCAATGGATAGCCGACCCGCGCCAACCTAACGCCAGAATGCCGTATATGCGCTGCTGCCACAGGTGCGGCGCCCTGTCGCGCATACTGGCCAAATCAGGGATCAAACCGACGTACCAGAACACCAGCGAGACCGTTCCATACGTCGATACTGCAAACACGTCCCACTCGAGCGGACTACGCGGTTGCGGCCACAGCCACATGCTGTTGGGATAGGGGAACAGCCAATACGCGAGCCAGGGCCGCCCCAAGTGGAGAATCGGGAACATGCCGGCGCAAGCTACCGCAAACAGCGTCATCGCTTCCGAGAAGCGGTTGATGGATGTTCGCCAGTCTTGCTTCAGCAGGAAGAGGACGGCTGAGATCAGCGTACCGGCGTGGCCGATACCGATCCACCAGACAAAGTTGATGATCGCGAAGCCCCAGCCGATCGGGATATTGACACCCCAGGTGCCGACGCCTCTGGTAAAGAGGACGTACATGGCGAGCATCAGCAGGTTGACGAAACAGAACGAGAAGAATGCGCCTACCAGCCATTTTTTAGGCGCCCTTTTCCAGGGCAGGTACACCACGCCCGCGATGCGGTCGGTGACCGTCTCATACGTGTGCCCCGGTCCCAGGATGCTATCGGGGCCAGGATCTTCAATGGTTTGGGCGGGAAGGTATGCTTCAGGATTCTCTGTTATTGCCACTCTGACCTCTTAGCGCCTCATTGGTATTCCGTACGTACGCCAGATATTTCGTTCGCGGACGTGTGTTCAACTCGTCCAATAAGCCATAGACCCGCTGCAGTTTTTGTAGCTTAGCGACTTTACTGTTCGGATCGTTCAGATCGCCGAAGGTGATCGCTTGCGTCGGACAAACCTGCTGGCAAGCGGTCTGAATCTCCCCGTCGCGCACTCGCCGCCCTTGCTTATCCGTCTCGATTTTGGCTTCCTGAATGCGCTGTACGCAATAGGAGCACTTCTCCATGACCCCACGGCTGCGCACCGTTACGTCCGGGTTCCGCATGCCGTACATGCTCTCGGTTTGCCAATCGGAATACAGGTAGAAATTGAACCGGCGAACTTTGTAAGGACAGTTGTTCGAGCAGTAACGCGTGCCGACGCAGCGGTTATACACCATTTCGTTCAGGCCTTCATTGCTGTGAACCGTCGCCGCGACGGGACAAACCACCTCACAGGGCGCATCTTCGCAGTGCATGCACGGCACCGGCTGGTTGTAAATGGCCGGATGATCCAGATCGCCCGAGTAATAGCGGTCGACGCGGATCCAATGCATGTGCCGCCCGCGCGCCACCTGGTCCTTCCCAACTACCGCTATGTTGTTTTCCGCCTGACAAGCAATGATGCACGAACTGCAACCGGTGCAAACATTCAGGTCGATGGCCATGCCCCATTTGTAGCCGTTATACGGCCACTTCGAGGGCGGATAGAGTGTTGCAGCGGGGCTAAGCGGCTTGTTTTCTTCCGTATCCGTAGGGAAGTTCGGATGCTGGCGGAATTCCGCCAGAGTGGCAGCGCGTACCGGTTCGCGGCCGGCCATGGTTTGTGTTTCTTGGACGTTTGCCAGCCGGTAGTGCTCGCCGGTCTTGGCGATCGATCCGGCGGCTACCCACGAGCGTCGCGGTTGTTTGAATAGCGTACGCGTTGTAGCCTATTTTGTTGCCCACGCGCCCGGAATTCTCTCTGCCATATCCGAAATTGACAGTGACCGAGCCTTCCGCGTGGGACGGAAGAATCCAAGCGGGGCCTACGGTGCTCTTCCCGTCCACAGTGACGCGCAGCATGTCGCCGATCGTCACTTTCATGTTCGTCGCGTCCTTGGGACTGATGAGCACCACGTTGTCCCAGGTCATTTTGCTCTGCGGCTTCGGCAACTCCTGCAGCCAACCGTTGTTGGAATAAGTGCCGTCGCCAATGGTCGGGTCCGGCCGAAACACGACCTCCGTCTCGGTGATCGCTTGCGTCTGCAGCGCCGGAAGTGCAACCGCCGCCGCTGCATTGATGGTGCCGATGGTTGAGCCGGCGACCCAACCGTCGTGCAGCGAGGTCTGCCACAGATCGTCGAAATTGCCGCTCTTATTCTGCCCCTGCCAGTAGCCCTTCACTATGTCGTGCGAAGTCTGGTCCGGTTTGCCTTGCAAAATACTCAGGAGTTCGTGAGCCGATTTCCCGTCATATAACGGTTGGATCAAGGGTTGCTGGATGGTGCTGGTTCCGTCGAAGGCGCGGCAATCGGACCAAGTCTCCAGATAATGCGCTTCTGGAATGTTCCAGTGACTCCACTGCGATGTTTCGTCATTGAACTGTCCTAGCCGAACGACCAGGCGCGCCTTACGGATTGCATCTTTGAACCCAAGCGAGGCGGGAGAAGCATACACCGGATTCGAGCCCAGGATCACCAGAACTTCCACGTGGCCATTGTTCAAATCGGTCGCGAGTTCCTCGATCGAATGGGTGTTGTCGGGCTCGACTCCTTCCAGAATCCGGACCGTCTTACCAACGTTTCCGAGTGCCGCGTTTATGGCATACGCCGCTAAGTGGACGCTCTCGGGCTGGAATTCGCCGGGGATCACGACACAGCGGCCTTTCGAATTATTGAGATCCTGAGCCACGGCGTTTAACCATTCCGGTGCTGTACCGGAGGCCCCCGGCGCTCCCGCGACCCCGCAGGCGGTGGCAAGTTGATAGGCAATACCAGGAATGGCGCTGCTTTTTGCCGCGAAATGATGGTCCGCTAACGATCCGCTGACGGACGGCGAGGATTCGATCGCGTAGAGACGAGATGGCGTCTGGCCGTTGTCCACGGCGCGGCGGCCGGCAAATTGGCGGGCATAGGCCAATGCGGCTGGACCCGTGTTGAGAAAATCGCTCTCAAGGCTGACGATCACGTCCGCTTGCGAAAGGTCGTATGCAATGAAGGCGTTGCGGCCCGCAATTTTCTTGGCAGCGCTTTGAATCGCGGGGTTGACGCCTGGCTCGTGAACGTACCACTTTGCCGACGGCCATTGTTGCAAAATGCCGGTGATCTGGCTGATTAACGTGGGCGAGGTGGTGACCCCGGACAAAATCGCCAGGCCTTCGCCCTTGCGCGTTCCCAGGTTCTGAGCTTCCGCGATGAAAGTTCCGACGAAATCGGCCCATGTGCTCAGGCGACCTTCGTGCAGCACCGTTTCCGACCGGTCTGGATCGTAAAGATTCAGAAGCGAAGCTTGTTCGAAAATCGTGGTGGCGCCCAAACTCGCCGGATGATCGGGATTACCCTCCACTTTTGTCGGGCGGTTTAGATGGCTCTCGACCAGCAGGCCGCGCGCATAGCCGTTTGCCGCCATGGCCGTGGCGTAGAACAGCGGGGTTCCGGGGATAACATTTTCGGGCTGCCGTACGTAGGGGACGATCAGTTCCTTGGGCTGTTTCGTGCAGGCGGCTGCACCGGCCATCGCGAGCGAAGCCGCCATCACTTTCAGCAGGCTTCTGCGGTCCACGCCTTGCGGGATCTGTCCGGCAAGTCCGGGAAATTCCTGCTCGATATACTCGGTCAGCTCATCGCTTTCGTCGGCTTCTTCCAGCGTGCGCCAGAACGCTGGCCCGCGCCCGTTTGCCAGTTTTTCGCGCAAGGCTCCCAGTTCCGGCGCCCTTTTCCGCGGCGGTTCCAGCAGCGATTCCAGGGGAATTAACGAAGTGTCTTTCATCGGTGGCAAGTTACGCAATCGGTCAACGATTGCACGTGATACTCTTTCACGAGTTGTGGCCCCAGTTCAGCCTGGTTGGCCGGATACTCATAATCGATGTTGAACACCTCTGACCGCGGCCGGATGTACTTTGCCGGGTCGCGATGGCAGTTTACGCACCAGTTCATGTAGAGCGTGTTCACCTTGTACAGTAACGGCATCTCATCCACTTTGCCGTGGCAGGTGGAGCATCCGATGCCTTTGTTGATATGGATGCTGTGATTGAAATAAACGAAATCGGGTAGGTCGTGCACGCGCGTCCACTCGATCGATTTGCCGCTCGCCCAGCTATCGCGAATGGGCTGCGTCAGCGTTGCGTTCGACCAGATCTGCGAGTGGCACGTCATGCAAGTCTCCGTCGGCGGAAGCCCCGCATAATGCGATGTCTCTACGCTGGTGTGACAGTACCGGCAATCGATACCGTCGTCTTTGACGTGGTGCTTATGGCTGAAGAGAATCGGCTGTTCGGGAGCGTGCTGCACGGACGTTGTCCAAGACCCGCGGTCGGCTATGTAAGCCACCGCGAGCGTTGACGCCGCCAGAAAAACCACGGCAGCAATCGAAACTTTTGCGTACGTGTTTGAGCTGGGTCGAAACAGTTGGGGCATAGACGCTTGCTAATGAGTAGTTGCTCGGCAATTCACGGCCCGGGCGCTCGGCGATTGCCGGCTCCTTTTAACCAAGGAGGATCGCCTGGACGCCAATCCAGGGCGCAAACGTTGCATGCGAGCCATTACGAGCGATTATATACAGGTCTGTTTGCGCTGACGCAAGAACTATTCCTGTCAGGGTGGAATTCTGGCCATTTTCTTAGGCCAAGGCTGATCTATTCAGGCCTTCCGGGCGCGCTCAGGTAGGGCATTTCCCTTACACGGAATTTGCGCCGGACAATTCGCGATAAGATCTTAGCAACTACAGAACTGGTCGTTCACACCTCAAAAAGCAAGTTCGTTCTGTCTTGCCCCTTTTCCCAGCCGTCGCGCTGAGTGAAACCTGATTTCAGACAACGAGTTTTACCGGAGTGGATCTGGTCCGTGCGTTCCTGGACGCATATACCTGCCATTCCTTCGCATTGAATTGCTTGATCATTTCTCAGGGAAGTACGCACTCTCTACAGGAGATTCCGATGGCCGCTCATCAGGTAAGTACACACGCAGCGGGATCTTCGTGCGCCTACCTTCGGCGATTGAGAGGGAGGCTAGGTGCAAACGTGAGCGCCGCATCCCGGGCTTTGGCGCTGGTCCTGGTTCCGGTGTTCGCCGGATGGTGGATGGTCGAGTTCACGCGTTTCCCGGAAGTAATCCGGTTATCCACTCACAATCTGGGCGCGCTGATGCTGGCCCTTGTGGTTGGGTGGTTCCTCACGGCATTGCTCTTCCGCAGGCGAATTGTAATCTACAACAACGAAAATTCCGCCTTGAGAGCGGCCTCGATAGAGACCGAGAAACGGGCGGAAAACTTCCAGCGCGAGTTCGCCGGCGCCGAGCAGAACTTCCAGTTTCTGTTCGAGCGGTCGTCGGAAGGCTATCTGCTAGTGGATGACACGCGAATCGTCGATTGCAATCGATCCGCTGTCGTCATGCTACGAGCACCTGGCAAGGAGCAGATCATAGGCCGCGCGCTTAAGGATTTTGCCCCCCCGAGCGATGCGGACGCCGAATCTGCTTCTGCGTTTCTGAACCGATGCTACGACCTGCGGCACGAACAGGGAAGCTATCGTTCGGATTGTCTGTACTCGCGAATGGATGGCGCGGAGCTTCACGTTGACGTTTCCTTTGCTGCGCTGCCGGTACGCGGCAAAACGCTCACCCTGGTCGCCTGGCGCGATCTTACCGAGAGGCGAGAAGCAGAAGAGGCGTTACTACGTAGCGCGGCGCGCCTGCGAGTTGCGCAAGCGATTGCACACTTGGGGCATTGGGAATACGATCCGCGCACGGATCGGGTTATCTGGTCGGAAGAAGCATTGCGCATTTTGGGATTTGGCTCGCCCACCGAAAGTCCCACTTTGCAAAGCTGCTTTCACCGGATCCATCCTGAAGATCGCGCTTCAGCGGAACTGGCCTTTGCAGCCGCCATACGGAAGGGAAAGCCGGTAGAGATTTATTTCAGGATCCTTCTGCCGGACGGCAACGTACGCTATGTGGATTCTAGGAGCCGTACCGATTTGAATTTGGCCGGCAAGGCGATTCGCGTTTCCGGCACCATTCTGGATATTACCGGGCAGAAGCAGGTAGAGGCGCAACTTCGGCAGACACTTTCGGAGAAAGAACTTCTGGTGAAAGAAGTTCATCACCGCGTAAAAAACAACCTACAAGTGATTTCGAGCCTTCTCAGCATGCAAATCGATTTACTCGAAGACGAAGACTCGATTCAAGCTTTGCGCGAGAGCCAGCACCGCATCTCTTCGATGGCGCTCATTCACGAGCGTCTTTATAGCGACGGCAATATCGATAACGTGGATTTCGCCGAATACACGGAAACGCTGGTGCAGGAACTTTTCCACGCCTATGGCAAGCAGGCGCAGCATATCTCCAAAGTCCTGGATCTGGCGCCGGTTCCGCTGAACATCGAAAAGGCCATTCCGTGCGGGCTGATTCTGAACGAACTAGTGACGAATGCGCTGAAGCACGCCTTTCCGTCGGGGCGCGGAACGCTCAACGTGAGTTTGAAGACTCAGTCGCCGGAGCGCCTTTCGTTGTGTGTTTCCGATACGGGGATAGGACTGCCCGAAGATCTCGATCTAAAAGATTCCAAATCGCTTGGCCTCCCGCTGGTTGAGGTGCTCGCGCGTCAATTAGGTGGCGTTCTCGACGTACAGTCAAAGCCTGGTGCGACGTTCACTATCGACTTCCCCCGTTCTGGAGTGATTTAGCCAATTGGACTCTACAACAAAAATCCTGGTGGTCGAAGACGAAGCTATCGTCGCTCGTGATATCGAGCGTCAGCTTCGAAAGGCGGGTTATGACGTACCGGCGGTGGTAGCCTCCGCTGAGGCCGCTATCGAGCAGGTTAGCCAGACATGCCCCGACCTGGTGCTGATGGACATCCGGTTGCAAGGCCCTATTGACGGAATCGAGGCCGCGAGAGAGATTCGCGAGCACTTCAAGCTGCCAGTTATTTTTCTTACCGCCCATGCAGACGATGAAACACTCGCGCGTGCGAAGCTGACGCAGCCCTTCGGATATATCATCAAGCCGATCGGACATTCCAACTTAACCAGTTCCATCGAGATGGCGCTGTATAAGCATCGGGTTGAGAGGCAGCTTGAAGAACAGCGGGCGCTGCTCAACACGATTCTGCAGACCATCCCGGAAGCGGTCATTGTTGCTGATGTCGCGGGAAACGTGCGCTTCATGAACAGCGCCGCCGAGAAGCTGACTGGCTGGACACCGGCGGCATTTTCCGGTCAGCAGCTTGCCTCCGTCGTGGCCCTGCAGAACACTAGCTCGCGCAACGCGGCGAGCGATTTGCTCGCACTTGCCCTGCGCGACCGCAGAACCGTGCGTATTCCACGCGGCACACGGCTGCGCACGCGCGCCGGCCCATGGATTGAGGTCGACGGTCACATCGCGATCAGCGAAGCTGCGGATATGCCGGCGGGTCTGATGATAACGCTCTACGATTCGACGGCCCGCCACCGCGAAGAACAGCAGATTCGTCAGGAGCAAACAATGCTCGCGGTGGGGTGCCTGGCCAAAGACGTTGCAAACGATTACTACAGCCTGCTTGACTTGATGTCGGACTGCGCTCAGGAACTGGTGGAGGAGCTGGATGAGGTCAGCCCACTACGCGAAACCGCGGCGGTAGTGCAGCGGGCCGCCGGCACGGCCTCCCAGATGACGCGCCAACTGCTGGAGCTAGGCAGCAATCAAGCACTGCGCCCGGAGCCAGTTGACATCAATCAGACGTTTGCTAAATCGCTGCCGTTTTTGCAGCGCCTGTGCGGCAGCTCCGTCGAGCTGGAGATGAAGCTCTCGCCGGGCGTGGGAAATGTGTTCAGCCATCCCAGCCACATCGAACAACTTGCACTCAATCTGGTGCTGCATTCGAAAGATCAGCTAACAGGAAGCGGCAAGATCGTGATCCGCACGTCAGCCATTGGCAATCAGGTGCCGGATGCCGTTCCGCGCGCCCGAGTTCGCGTGAGCGTCAGAACGGAGCAGTTCGCCGAAGACAGGGCGGATGCCTCACCGGCAGGGCAGTTCACGCTCGAAAATCCCGCCTTGAATCTCACCATCGTAAATGCGCTGGTAACCGCCGCTGAGGGCAGCGTGCGGATTTCCGATGAATCGGATTACGTGAGTGTGACTGAGGTGATCCTTCCTTCCGCAAACGCGAATGCTCATTCCGCCGCCGCTCGACAGGCGCACAGGCGGTCCACGGTCATGACCGTGGGCCTTGACCTAAAGCTTGCTCTGCAGGTGCACGAGCGGCTTGAGGAAAACTCGTTTTTCGTGCTGCAGTCGGCGAGCGCTCAGGAAGCTCTTCTGGTGTCAGAACTTTACGAGGGAGCGATCGATTTGGTGATTGCGGATGATGTGCAGGTCTCGCCGCGCGCCCAGCATCAGCTTTACGACGTGATCTCGAGCCGGCGGCCGAAGACTGCCTTCCTGTGCCTCTCGTCACACGCGGGTACCGGCGCGGCGCGCGAGTTCGAAGTGCTGCGGAAGCCATTCCCGCCCACCGAACTCATCGATAAAGCGCTGGAAATGATCGCGCCCGATGCTCGCGCCACCGGCGCCTAAGACTCGCAACCGCGAGTCGTCTCGCCGCCCGGCCTTATTTGAAGACGATTGTGCTCTCGCCGCTGTATTTATGGTAATCGCGGAAATCTGTTGTGTTCTTTGTGCAGATAGTCGATCCGCGCTGGCACGCAAGGTTTTCGGCGTGGACAGGTAAAAGAAACTTCGACGTTCCCAGAGAGACGCTTTCATAATCGACCGCCCATTCCATCGTGTCTAGAGGAAAGTCCTTCGGGATGTTGTTTGCCGACATTTCGATGCGCCGCACCTGCGCCGTCTGTTTGTCTATCCAGACGCTACCGCTGTACGCGGGACGGAGGCTTTGTGCGCCTACGTTGATGAACCAGTCGGAATTCGCTAACGCCACTTTGAAGTCATAGATCGCAGCGGGCGAATTGGTAACGGCGGTGGATTGATAAAACTTGAACTGAGCGCGGCTGGCAGGTGAAAACAAGCTGTGGAGGGTAGAGGCGAATTCGCCGGTCGAGGTGCTGCCGCCCAATTCCATCATGCTCTTGTTCGTACGCTTGCCACCCACGGTGATTTCCTTGTAACTCTCTTTTCCGTCTTCGTAGATCACCTTCGCGGTGACCACGTCCTGCGCCTCCCATCCCGAGGATCTTGATTGCTCCATGTAGCGTGTGGTCATCTGTTCGCAAACGTAGTTAGGCAGCCCTTCCGTGAAGGTTTGTGCCCATTCCTTGCTGCGTGAGATCAGATCGGGAGCACCCGGCTTTAAGACTTCCGGCTGCTCGGAATCGGTATTGATGGTAAAATCCTCCGAGTTCTGTTGTTCCGCCTTGGCGGTTTGCGCAGGTGGTGCTAAGGGCTTGGCGCTGTTGAGCTGTGTTCCTTTGGCCGCGTCGGAATCCTCGTTGGCCGGATTGCTGTTCGGCGTTCCGCGCCGAAGCACCGGGCGCCCAGGGGCATCGGGCGTATGCAAGATGGTCGGGGCGGCTAGTTCTTCCTGCGGGTTGGTGTTGTCATCGGCGCCGGATTGATTCTGTGCGGCCTGATTACGCCTGTTGAGGTTGGGTCTGCCATCCGCAGTATCGTCCGGAGCTTCCACTGGTGCGTTCTTGGTTAGCTCGACGGAGGTCGCGGTCAGGTACGCTTCGTCGTCCTCAATCGCCTCGATACGCACGGTCGTCCGCGGTACAATTTGGCTCCCGGGGATGTCCGCTCCTGAGTGTGTGAACTTCGTTTGCGCAGTGAGCGTCAGCGCGATCGTGCGGCCGTCATTGGTCGCGATCACCAGCTTCTTGCCGTCGTTTGAAACGGTTCTTCCTTCAGCGCTAAAGTCGGGCTGCTTGTTAGCATCGGCCTTCTCTTTTTTGTTCTTACCGCGCCTCGGAAGCGAAATCCCGCCGCCGTTTCCAGGGTATTGGCCAGGAGGATACTGACCCGGAGGATATTGTCCGCCGGAAGGATACTGGCCGGGCGGATATTGGCCGCCAGCCGGGTATTGGCCGCCAGCCGGGTATTGGCCAGCGTACTGCGCCGCTGCGGGCAGCGCCGCCGCCAAGCTCAAGGCGGCAACCAACAAACACTTGGTCATCGACGACGATTAGACGCTGACGGGTCCGCCTGAGGTTTCCGCGCTTTCACCAACGCAACAGCACCAGTTCAGAGCAGAATCCGGGACCCATGGCGGCCAGGATGCTCCAGGTGCCCGATGCAGGCCGTTTTTTGGTCATCACCTCTTCGAGCACAAACAAAACAGAGGCGGACGATAAATTTCCCGTCCGCCGCAAGCAAGCCCAGGAAGCGGCCAGCGCGCCATTCGAAATTCGTAACGCTTGCTCTGTTGCTTCGAGCACCTTGGGTCCGCCCGGTGTGAATGACCCAGCTTCCCACGTCAGCGCGAGTCAGTTGGTGCTCGGAGAGAAATTCGTCCACATCACGGCCCAAATTTTGAAGTACCACGTCCGGAACCTCTCGCGAAAGAACAATACGGAAGCCCTTCTCGGAGATGTCCCATCCCATCACGTGCTCGGTATTGGGGTAAAAGGTCGATCGGGTGGCAATGATCTCGGGCCCATCTTGTGCGTCCAGGTGGGCGCCGGAGACAACCACTGCTGCTGCGCCGTCGCCGAACAGACCGCTGCTGATCAGGTTTGCCGCCGAAAGATCGTCCTGCTGAATGGTGAGCGAGCACAGTTCGACCGAGAGCACCAGCGCGGCTTCGTCGGGGAAGGCCTTCATGTAGTCCGCGGCCCGTGCAATCCCGGCGGCCCCGGCAACGCAGCCTAATCCGAAAATCGGGATGCGCTTCATGCGGGTGCTCAGGCCCATGCGGTTGATCAGCCGCGCATCTATCGATGGGCTTGCCACTCCGGTGATGGAAACGAAAAACAGGGCGCCGATATCTTTGGGCCCCAAGCCCGCTTCCTGCATGGCACGGCAAATCACTTGCTCCCCAAGTTCCAGCGCTGTTTCAATCCAGCAATTGTTGGCCTCGCCCCAGTTCTCGAGCGGATACCTCTCCAGCGGAAGAGCAAGATACCGCCCGTCCACTTGGGTAGCGCTATGCAGCCGTTCCAGAACTTGAAAGCGGTCGAGTCTTGTACCCCAGTATTTGCGGAACGCCTCTACGAGTATCTTTTGCGGGTAGTAATGGCGTGGAACAGCACTGACAGCACTGCTGATTCTCATGTTGCGCTCACGGCGCTGCCGATGCTCATGGGTGGTCGGTGAGTTCGTATCCTAGCTTATTCTGTGACGCTTATTCTGTGACGCCGATCGGCGTACGCCCGATGCATCACTTTGAACCATTTAGATGCCGTTTAACGAGCGGTAGCGGTATATGCATGTTCCGATGCCGCGTGTCCGGCTGCTGCATTGGAAGGCGCAAGAGGCCGCACCGCACATCGAAACCCTCCGCAGCGCGGATTATCGTGTGGATTACGATGAGCAGTTTCGTCCGGCGCTCATGAAGGCTTGGCGTGAAGTCACCGCCCGACGCCTTCGTCATCGATCTTTCGCGCTTACCATCCCAGGGCCGCGAAATCGCCATCGCGCTGCGGCAATCTCCTCGAACCAGGGCGATTCCGATCGTATTCTGCGGTGGCCTAGAAGAGAAAGTGAGTGCAATTCGTAGTGTTTTGCCCGATGCGGCCTACTGCGAGCTTCCAATGCTTGTCGTCACGCTGCAAAAAGCTCTCAAAGAGCCGCCCGCAGCGCCAGTAAAGCCGGCTGCCATGATGGACCGCTATCAGGGGCGGACGGTGGCTCAGAAGCTCGGCATAGCGCAGGGTTCCACGATTGCACTGCCTGATGCGCCCTCCAATGCATTGAAGATGCTCGGCGAACTGCCTGCCGGTGTTGAAGTTGTTGAAGAATGGACGCCGAAAGCGTCCGCTAGCTGTGCTTCGTGCACGATCCGCATTCCCTCGGCGCGACCCTCTCCGCAGTACGTCACGACGCAGCTCAAACGCAAGCTGTGGATTCTGTGGCGCAAAGGAGGAAAAGCGGCGCGGGGCGATGTCACCGAAGCGCTGGTGCGCGAAAGCGCTCTCGACTTGGGCTTGGTGGACTACAAAGTCTGCTCTGTGGACGCAACCTGGACCGCAATGCTATTCGCGAGGAAGAAATAGGGTAGGGTATTCCCCTGCTCTTAGAATTTTCACTCGTTGACCGATAAGCAGTTATGAGTTGGTGGCCGGGCCTTGGGCTGCCCCGTTCCACTGAGCCGCTTACCAAAACCGAGTCAAACATGGATATACACCCGATCTCCTTCTCGCTCCGCTGCGGAAATCTGCGGCGGCAGCTGCTGCCGCGCCGCAGAACCGTGGGCGAGTTCTCATCGTGGAAGACAATCCCATCAATCAGAGAGTGGCCGTCATTCTGGCCAACAAGCTCGGTTTTATCGCCGACGTCGCCGGCGATGGTTCCGAAGCCTTGAACATGGTCCGGGATCAGGACTACACCTTGATTCTGATGGATTGCCAGATGCCGGTTATGGACGGATTTGAAGCCACCAGAGCCATTCGAGCACTCGAAACGCCTGTCGCGCAGGTCCCCATCATCGCCGTTACGGCCAACGTCATGGAAGGACAACGGGACAAATGCCTGGCTGCAGGCATGAATGACTACCTGCCGAAGCCCATCAATAAGGACGTTCTGCGCAAGACTGTGGATAAATGGATTCCCCAACCGACAGATCCGCAAACGAGCCGCCGCAGGCTCTTACCGCCTGATGCTGGTTGTTCGCGGCTGAGAACTAACCTCCCGTCGAGACACGTATTCGACGTGTCCGCCGCCGTTCTCACCCAAGAAGACACGCTCCATTGGCTCGCGCTACGAATGGTGCCGGGCCTCGGCACCCTTGGAACTTTGCGGCTGCTTGAAAAGCTTAAATCCCCTCATGCTATCTTCCGAGCCTCGGCTTCGGAACTTGAGGCTGCCGGTCTTAGCCCATCCCAGGCCCGCAACGTTGCCAGCGGCTGTTCGTTTGAAGACGCTGTCGATCAGCAACAGAAACTGCTTAACGCCGGTGCGCAGCTGATCTCCATTCACGACCCCCGCTATCCACAGCGCTTCGCGGCAGATCTTCGATCCGCCTTTGCTCCTGTTTGCACTCGGCCGAACAGAGCTGATGTCCTCGCATTCCATCGCTGTGGTCGGGACCAGGCGTCCCACGCCGTACGGAATCGCCGCCACGGAGCGGCTCAGCGCCGACTTGGCGAAGGCGGGCCTCACGATTGTCAGCGGGATGGCACGCGGCATCGATACGGCCGCGCATAAAGCTGCACTTGCGGAGGAAGGCGCTACCGTCGCCGTACTCGGGTGCGGCGTCGATGTCCTGTATCCGGCGGATAACCGCAAACTGTATGAAGAAATCAGCCGCCGTGGACTCTTGCTGTCAGAGTTCCCCATGGGCGCACCCGCGTTTCCGCAGAATTTTCCCATTCGCAATCGCATCGTGAGCGGCCTCTCGCTCGGCGTAATTGTCGTCGAGGGCGCACAGCACAGCGGTTCCGCGATCACCGCCAAGCTTGCGATGGATCAAGGGCCGCGACGTCTTTGCCGTTCCGGGCAACATCACGTCCAAGATGAGCTGGGGACCCAACCTTCTGATCAAGGACGGTTGCGCCAAACTCGTCCAGGAATGGACAGACGTCACCAACGAACTGCCGGATATGGTCCGCCGTGAGCTGGTCACGCAAGCTCAACAAAAAATTTTAATGGAGGGGATGGATGTGCTCAGCCGGCCCGCTCCAGAGGCGCCCGAACCTCCCGTAAAAGCCTTGTCCCAACAGTTGCTAAAGCATTTGCAAGTGGATGTGCCTCAACAACTTGACTCGCTGCTTGAATCTTTTGACGGGTGTCTCCTCATCTGAATTGATCGGCGCACTGTTCGATCTGCAGATGTCTGGTCTGGTCCGGCAACTCCCCGGCAGGAACTTCGTCAAGGTGTGGTAAAAAGAGTAACGTTCGTTGCGGCCTGCCAGGGATAGCGGCCCCGGCTCTCGGGTACTGGGGAATAGATAAAGAAATTACCGGTGCGGCTGCTACCCGCAACATGGGTCGCCTGTCGATCCGGAACAGAAGTGTCGAATATCGGGTAAAGAAGTTCGTATGGCTAAATCTCTCGTCATCGTCGAATCGCCGGCGAAGGCGAAAACAATCGGAAAATATCTCGGCAAGCAGTACATCGTCAAAGCCTCGCTGGGTCACGTGAAAGACCTGCCGAAGAAGGACTTGGCCGTGGACGTCGATCACGACTTCACGCCCAGGTACGAGATCATCGAAGGCAAAAAGAAGCTCATCTCCGAACTGAAGCAGGCCGCCAAAGGTGTCGATTCCATGTACCTTGCGGCTGACCCTGATCGCGAAGGCGAAGCCATCTGCTGGCATCTCAAAGAGGAACTCGAGCCCAAGAAGGCGTCGGACAAACCGGCTATTTTCCGGGTAATGTTCAACGAGATCACCGCCAATGCAGTCAAGAAGGCCTTCGACAAGCCGATGGCGGTGAACGTCAATCTCGTCGAGGCGCAACAGGCGCGCCGCATTCTCGATCGCCTGGTCGGCTATAAGATCTCCCCACTGCTTTGGGACAAGGTCCGCCGCGGCCTGTCCGCCGGTCGCGTCCAGACCGTCGCCGTCCGCCTCATCGTCGAGCGCGAACGCGAAATTCGCGCCTTCCAAAAGCAGGAATACTGGACGATCGACGTCGCGCTCAACGCAAAAAAGCCGCCTGTTCTGACCGCTCGGCTGAACAAGCGGCAGACGAAACACCCACCGTCGCGAAGGAAGAAACTGCCACCGGCATCGTCTCTGACCTGGACGGCGCATCCTATATAGTCCGGTCCGTCGGCACCCGCGAAAAGCGGCGTAATCCCGTACCCCCTTTCATCACCTCCACTTTGCAGCAGGAAGCCTCGCGTAAGCTGCGCTTCAGCGTCAAGCGAACCATGATGCTTGCGCAAGGTCTGTATGAGGGCAAGGAACTCGGCAAAGAAGGATCAGTCGGCCTGATCACCTACATGCGTACTGATTCTACGCGTGTTTCTGAAGATGCTCTTACCGAGGTTCGAGGCTTCGTTTCGGAGCGATACGGGCAGGAGTATCTTCCCGGCTCACCGAATGTTTACAAAACGAAGAAGGATGCGCAGGACGCTCACGAGGCGGTCCGTCCTACTTCCGTCCTTCACACTCCCGAATCGCTCGAGAAGTTTCTTGCCGAAGACGAGCTGAAACTGTACCGTCTGATCTGGATGCGCTTCATCGCCTCACAGATGATGCCCGCGGTCTTCGACCAAACCACCATCGATATTGCGGCGAAAGGCAAGAGCAACGCCGACTATCTGTTCCGCGCCACGGGCAGCGTACTGAAATTCGACGGCTTCCTGAAGGTCTACGAAGAAGGGAAGGATCAGAAGGATGAAGACGACGAGGACCTGAAGCACAAGCTTCCCGCCGTCACCGAAGGCGAGAGCTCTCAAGTTCAAGGAGATCCGTCCTGAGCAGCACTTCACCGAACCGCCGCCGCGCTACAACGAAGCCACCCTAGTGAAGAGGCTCGAGGCCGATGGCGTGGGCCGTCCTTCCACCTACGCTTCGATCCTTTCGACCATTCAGGATCGTGAGTACGTCAAGAAAGAGGGCGGCAAGTTCATCCCTACCGAGCTCGGCATTGTCGTCACTGACCTGCTGCTCGAAAGCTTCAATAATCTCTTCGATGTGCACTATACCGCGCGCATGGAAGAGGAGCTCGACGAAATCGAAGAAGGCAAGCTCGAATGGCGTGTCGCCATGGGTGAGTTCTACGAGCGCTTCCAGAAAGACCTGGAACACGCCGCGCAGAACATGACCGACATCAAGCGCATGGAGCGTCCTACCGACCTCATCTGCGAAAAATGCGGCAAGCCCATGGTAATCAAATGGGGCAAACACGGCAGCTTCATCGCCTGTACCGGATACCCGGAATGCACCAATACTCGCGAGCTGACGGTCGACTTGCCCGATGTGGATAACGCCAATCTGGGCGAGCAGGACGAGGCCGAATACTGTGCAAACTGCGGCCGGCCCATGGTCCTCAAAAAGGGCCGCTTCGGGCAGTTCTTTGCCTGCTCCGGCTACCCGGACTGCAAAACGACTAAGCAGATCGGCGGCGAACAGCGCAAGGATGTCCCGCTCGAAGAGAAATGCCCGCAGTGCGATAGCAACCTGGTTCAGAAGTATGGTCGCTTCGGTGAGTTCGTCGCCTGCAGCAACTATCCCAAATGCAAGTACGTCAAGCAAAAGACCATCGGCGTTCCGTGCCCGAACTGCTCGCAGGGCGAAGTGGTGGAGCGTCGCTCGAAGCGCGGCAAAACCTTCTACGGTTGCAACCGTTATCCTGATTGCGATTTCGTCGCTTGGGGCAAGCCCATTCCGGAGAAGTGTCCCGAATGCGGCAGCAGCTACTTGATCGAAAAATATCTCAAGGCCGGTGCCGTGGCCCAATGCCCCAATTCAGAGTGCAAATACAAACATCCCCTCGAAGTCGTGGCGGAACCTAGCGTCGCTTAGTCTTTGCAGTCGCTAATCTGCTGAGCTCCACTTTAGTCCTGCGTCAACCCAGGACTCATCGCCCGTCGAGCAGCAACGGCTTGACGAAGCTGAAGCGCGCATCAAACACTGGAAGCGCTGGGGTCCGTACCTGGCTGAGCGTGCCTGGGGCACCGTTCGCGAAGACTACAGCCCGGACGGCAACGCCTGGGAGTACTTCCCGCATGATGAGGCCCGCTCGCGCGTTTATCGCTGGACCGAAGACGGCATTCTCGGCATTTGTGACAACCACCAATACCTTTGCTTTGCTCTGGCTCTTTGGAACGGCAAAGACCCCATTCTCAAGGAGCGGCTATTTGGCCTGACTGGAAATCAGGGCAATCACGGCGAGGACGTAAAGGAGCTCTATTATTACCTCGACGCGACTCCCACTGACTCCTACCTGAAGGGGCTCTACAAGTATCCGCAGGGCGCTTCCCTTACGAGGAACTGGTCGAAGAGACTCGTCGCCGCACGCGCCTCGATCCCGAATACGAGCTGCAGGACACCGGCGTCTTCGATGAGAACCGTTACTTCGATGTGTTCGCGGAGTATGCGAAGCACGACGTGGACGACATCCTGATCCGCATCACGGTCGCGAATCGCGGTCCGGAAGCCGCGCCGCTCACATTGCTTCCCACAATCTGGTTCCGCAACACATGGCGCTGGGGGGGCGATGAAGAACCTCCGAACAAGCCGATATTACGCCCCGGCAGTTCCGGCGAAATTCAGGTGCAGCACGCGGAGCTCGGCGAATTATGTTTTTTCTCGACGGCACGCCCGCAAGTTCTCTTCACCGAGAACGAAACCAATACCGAACGCTTTTGGCAATGGACCGGCAAGACAAGTTCTACAAGGATGCGTTCCACGATCTCATCATTCACGGCCGCAAGGACGCTGTAAATCCGCAACAGCAAGGCACCAAAGCTTGCGCGGTGTACTCCATCAGTCCTCGAACCCGGCCAGCAGGTCGTCTATCGTTTCCGTCTCTCCCGAACCGGTCTGCCCGCCCTCCCTCGCGATGCGTGGGACGAGATCTTCGCGGATCGCATCAGAGAAGCCAACGAATTTTACTGCCACCTAGGCCACGGCTTGGCCAAAGAGCCGGCGCACATCCAACGCCAGGCGTTTGCCGGCATGTTTTGGGGCAAGCAGTTCTATCACTTCGTCGTCGAAAACTGGCTGAAGGGCGATCCAGGCATGCCGCCGCCTCCCGAGGAGCGCAAGCGGGGCCGCAATCACACGTGGCGCCATCTCTTCAACGAGGACGTGATCTCCATGCCCGACAAGTGGGAGTATCCCTGGTACGCTGCCTGGGATCTGGCGTTTCATGCCGTCGCGATTGCGCCCGCCGATCCTGATTTCTCCAAAGCTCAGCTCTCGCTGTTTGTGCGTGAGTGGTATCTGCACCCCAACGGGCAGATTCCCGCTTACGAATGGGCGTTCAGCGATGTGAATCCGCCGGTGCACGCCTGGGCCGACATGGCGTGTTTTCAAGATCGACGAGCGTATCAAAGGCAAGCCCGATTACGCTTTTCTGGAGCGCGTCTTCCACAAGCTGCTGATGAACTTCACCTGGTGGGTGAACCGCAAAGACTCCGAAGGCGCAAACATCTTCGAAGGCGGATTCCTCGGTCTCGACAACATCGGCATCTTTGACCGCAGTGCTCCGCTTCCTAGCGGCTGGCTCCTGGAACAGTCCGACGGTTCCAGTTGGATGGCCATGTACTGCCTCAACATGCTCAAAATCGCCCTGCGGTTATCGATGAACGACGCAACCTACGAAGACATCGCCAGTAAGTTCTTCGAGCACTTCCTCTACATCGCCGATGCCATCAATCACCACGAGGGTTCGGGCCTGTGGGATGACGAGGACGGCTTCTATTATGACCGTCTGCGCACGGACGTGAGTAAGTATCAGCTACTGCGCGTGCGCTCTCTGGTCGGAATTGTTCCGTTATTTGCGGCAGACACTTTGGAATCGTCAGTGGTCGATCGCCACCCCGGATTCAAAAAGCGCATGGAATGGTTCATCGATAAGCGCATCGATCTTACCGAAGGTCTGGCATCCATGACGGCGAGCGGCATGGAACAACGCCGGCTGCTTTCTGTGGTCAGCGCTCCTCGGCTCGAGCGTATCCTCCGCCGCGTGTTCGATGAGAACGAATTCCTCTCTCCCTACGGCATTCGCTCTCTCTCGCGCTATCACAAAGATCACCCATACACTTTGCCGCTGAACGGACACAGCGCCACGATCGCGTATGAGCCGGCGGAGTCGGAAACGGGGACCTTCGGTGGTAACTCAAACTGGCGCGGCCCTGTTTGGTTCCCGATGAATTTCTTATTCGTGGAGGCCCTGCAGCGCCTTCACCGCTATTACGGCGACCTTTTTATGATTGAGTTTCCCACCGGCTCAGGCAATCGCGTGAATCTGCGCCAGGCTGCACAACTCTTATCGCACAGGTTGGCCGCGCTGTTCCTGCCGGGAAAAAATGCGTACCGTCCGATGTACGGTTCGAATAAGCTGTTTCAGGAGGATCCCAATTTCCGCTGCCATCTGCTCTTCAATGAGTATTTCAACGGAGATACCGGGCAGGGCCTGGGCGCCGATCATCAGACTGGCTGGACCGGCCTCATCGCGAAACTGCTGCAGCAAAACGGCGCTCCGGGAGCCTAGGCTCCCGTCTCGATGTCTTTCTCGAGTTCCTGGAAGAATTCTCCGATCATGACTTCGATGAGCGGATCTTGCGTTCTCAGCACCACCGCCGGCTCGCGCTTTCCTTCTCTCGTGTAGGACCAGGCGCTACGTCGCTCCGGGTCGATGACCCGATGTACTCGCAATCCGGCTCATAGACGGTTTGGAGATATTCGTCGAGCGAAACCAGGGTGCTGCTCGCCATGTTCTTAGGGTATCCCTACTCTTGCCCATGCTGCACGCGGTGCCGGCGCGCCTTGCTCGCTGAGTAACCACCTCGGCCTAAAGCGTATCCACAGTAGAGGGCCCAATGAAATTCACTCGCCGCCAATTCACGCAATCGCTCGGCACTGCCACCGTGCTTTCGTCGTTCGCCTCACGGAGCCGAGCGCAACAGGCATCTGGTGCCGGCCGCAAACTTCGCTACTGCATCGTCGGACTCGGCCGCATCTCGATGGATCACTTCATGCCCGCGTGCAAGATGTCCCAGCATTCGCAAGTTACCGCCCTGGTGAGCGGACACCGCGCGAAAGCCGACAAGATGGCTGCTGAATACACTGTCCCCGCCAAGAACATCTACAGCTACGAAAACTACGACGAAATCCGGTCGAACCCGGATATTGACGCCGTTTACATTGCGCTTCCGAACAGCATGCATGCCGAGTACACGATTCGGGCAGCGAACGCGGGCAAGCATGTGCTTTGCGAAAAACCGATGGCGACGACTGTGAGGGACAGCCAAGCCATGATCGACGCGTGCAAAGCCGCGGATCGCAAGCTGATGATCGCTTACCGCTGCCAGTATGAGCCCACGAACCTTCGCGCCATCCAGATGATTCGCGATGGCACACTGGGAACGATTCAGGCGATCGAGAGCGCCAACGGCTTTGTTGAAAAGCTCGGCGAATGGCGTCTTGATCGAAAAATGAGCGGTGGTGGCCCGTTGATGGACGTGGGTATTTATTCTTTGAACGCGTGCCGGTATCTAACAGGAGAAGAACCGGAACACGTCGAAGGCTACTGCTCTGTCATCGACGACGACGGGCGTTTCAAAACCGTGGAAGAGAATGTCGGCTGGACGATGCGGTTCCCGTCCGGGATCGTGGCCAGTTGCAATACTACATACGGCGGGGTCATGGACGGCTACTTCCGCGTGCATGGTTCGAAAGGCCTCCTGTACGCAGAACCTGCCTTTGCCTATCAGGGGCTTCGCCTCAGGGCTGAAATTCACGGCCAGCCGCCCGTCGATGAACCGAATCCGGACAAAGATCCATCGCAGTTTGTGCGCGAGGCGGACTACTTTGCCGATTGCGTGTTCAACAACAAAGATCCGAAAACCGATGGCCACGAAGGGCTGCGCGACATGAAACTGATGGCCGACATCTATAAATCGTGCGGCCGCACGCTGGGTTAAGACGTTCTTTCCGTCACCAGATCTACAATCGCCTGCAAGGCACGCTGAGCCGGAGTAGAAGGGAACTCGCTTAAGCTTTCGCGCGCCTTGTCAGTGAAGCTGTGGGCCCTTGCATAGGCGCGCGCGACGGCCCCATGATGCTCCAGGATCTGCAGAATGCGCATAAATGGTACCTGCTCATAGCTCCCGTCGCCGATCACAGTCTCCACTGCCCGGCGCTCGTCAGCCGATGCCGATTCGAGCGCGTAGATCATCGGCAGCGTCACTTTGCCTTCACGTAAATCGTTGCCCGATGGCTTCCCGAGAATCTTCTCCGAGGACGTGAAGTCGAGAATGTCGTCCACCATCTGAAATGCCATTCCCAGGTTCCAGGCGAACTCGCCCAGCTTGGATTCGAGAGTGTCATCGGCTCCGCCTGCAACGGCGCCCAGGCATGCGCAAGCAGAGAAGAGGCTGGCTGTCTTGCGATCCACCAGCTCCATGTAATCGGCTTCGCTGACGTCCACGCGATGCAGGCGTTCGAGTTGTATCAACTCGCCCTCCACCATCATCTGAGTCAACGAAATCAGCAGGTCCAAAATATGGAAGTTGCGCTCGCGCAACGCCACCTGGAAGGCCTGCATGTAGAGCCAATCGCCCGCCAGGACCGAAATATGATTGCCCCAGACGACGTTCGTCGAGGGGCGTCCGCGCCTCGTTTTCGCAATGTCAATCACGTCGTCGTGGACGAGCGTGGCAGTGTGGATCATTTCGACAACCGCAGCCAGGCGCCGGGCGCAATCCGTTGCGGGTCCAAAAAGCCGGTTGCAAAGCAGCAATAATGCTGGCCGCAGACGCTTGCCGCCACCGGCTTGCAAATACTGGTTAATGGTTGTCAGCGCCTCGACGGAAGCAACGGATTCAACGCTGATTTCACGCTCCACTGCCTGCAGGTCCGTTTGCACGAGGTCGAATGCTTCGCGCGCACTGATGGATTGCCGGATCTTACTGAGCATCTGCTTCTCGACTCACGAAACCACAGTGTAGCGGGTCAGATGGATCACATTCGTTTTTATCGAGAGTGAACAGACGTTCGAAATTGAGCGTTGTCTGAGCGGCCAATTCTTCCACGGACACGCCTCGCTCGTCGGCGATCACTCTCGCCGTGTGCACCACGAAGGCCGGCTCGTTGCGCTTGCCGCGATGCGGCGCTGGCGCAAGATACGGGGAGTCTGTTTCGAGCAACAGGCGATCGGCCGGGGTGATGCGGGCGGCTTCCCGTATGTCCACTGCCTTAGGAAAGGTTGCTACCCCGCCAAAAGCTAAATAAAACCCGAGATCGATGCACTCACGCGCCTGCGCGGCATCGCCAGTGAAGCAGTGCATTACGCAGGGAAGCCCCGTCGGCGCCCAGTACTGCCGCAGGAGCTCCACCGTGTCCGGCCATGCGTCGCGAGTATGGATGATAATCGGCGCCTTTGCGGTCGCGGCAATCTCCATCTGGCGTAGAAACACGGGCACCTGCTCTTCTTTCGGCACTCCCCAGTGATAGTCCAGACCGATTTCCCCCAATCCGACGACTTTAGGATGCTGTAGAAGGCGTTGTAGAGCCTCAAAGGTATTCGTGTCTATTTTCGGTGCGTCGTTCGGATGCACGCCCACCGTCGCGAACACGAAAGGATAGGTCTCCGCCACCCGAATTGCCGCTTCGAGATCGGGCGGACCGCTCCCGGTGCCGATTGCGAGCATATACTTCAAACCGGCTGCACGCGCGCGCTCAATCATTGCTTCGCGATCAGCGTCGAATTGACCGTCGTCGAGATGACAATGTGAATCGACCAATTGCACGGGCGAGTTACCCGCCTACTTCAGCCGCGCGCCAATCGGTACGTCTTCATGGAAGCCAGCGAGGACAGGCAGACCGCCTTCCAGGCTGGCCGCTACGATCATGCCTTGAGACGTCAGGCCACGCAATTTTCGTGGCTGCAGATTGGCGACAATCACCACTTTGCGCCCGACGATCTCTTCCGGCTGGTATTTCAGTGCGATGCCTGCGACGATACTGCGCGGCTCCGTCTCGCCGATATCGACTTTTAGATGCAGCAGCTTGTCAGCCCCTTTCACGCGCTCGGCTGACTTCACTTCGCCTACCCGGAAATCGATTTTCGAGAAATCGTCAATGGAGATCAGTTCCGATTTGTTCTGATCGGCTGCTTGCGTGGACACGGCAGCAGCTTCGGCCGGCTTGCCCATGAGCGCCGCTTGCCTGTTCTTCTCTACTTCTTCAAGCTCTTGCATTTTCTGCACGGTTGGCTTCGCATCCAGGCGCGGAAACACCGGGCTAATTGCACCTATTTGTCCCAGTGGCTTTGCTTTCCAGCCGGCATCCGCTAACGTCGGGCCGGTGTTACTAACTCCAAGTTGACTCAGGATATTGGCGGCAGAATGCGGCAATACAGGCGAGACTAGGACCGCGGCAATGCGCAGCGCCTCTGCGGCCGTAAAGATCGTGTCGCGCAGCCGCTCCGGCGCGGCTGCGTCCTGCGATTTTGCCAGCTTCCATGGCGCGCGCTCCACAATGAATTTGTCCACCGTTCCGATCAGCGTCCAGATCTTCTCGAGCGCCTTTGAGAAATCGAACTTGTCATACGCCTGCTCGACGGCATTCCGGACGTCTTCCGCAATGCGCGCCACCTCCTCGTCGCCCGCCGCTTCGGGGCAGCGCCCGTTGAAGTACTGCTGAATCATGTTCAGCGTGCGGCTCGCCAGATTTCCCAACCCGTTCGCCAGGTCGGAGTTATACCGTCCCACCAGCGCGTCGAAGCTGAAACTGCCGTCTTGGCCAAAAACGATCTCGCGAAGCAGGAAGTACCGCAGCGCATCCACCCCCATCACCTCTGCAATTGGGGTAGGGCGGACAATGTTGCCGCGCGACTTGCTCATCTTGTCGTTTTCAAACAGCAGCCAGCCGTGAGCGAATACTCGCTTCGGCAACTCCCATCCGGCTGCCATCAGGAACGCGGGCCAGTAGACAGTATGAAAGCGCAGAATCTCTTTTCCGATCAGGTGCAGGTCAGCAGGCCACCTGTTCTCACCCTCCACAGCGCTGACGTACGTCATGAGCGCGTCGAACCACACATAAAAGACGTGTGAAGGATCCGCTTCAACCGGTATGCCCCACTTAATGCTGGTGCGTGTAATCGACAAGTCGGACAGACCCTGCTTGACGAAAGCTAAGACCTCATTGCGGCGGATCTCCGGCTGAATGAAATCAGGATTCGAGTCGTAGAACTCGAGCAGCCGATCGGTAAACGCCGAGAGCTTGAAGAAGTAATTCTCTTCGGTGACTTCTTCGTACGGTTTGCCGGTCTCAGGATCGACATCACCGGGCTTGGCATCGTTTACGAAGGATTCGCTGACTACCGCATAAAGCCCGGTATACGTTCCCTTGTAGATATAGCCGTTTGTTTTACACGCTTCGAACAAAGCATTCACCAGCTTGGCGTGCTTCGGCGACGTGGTGCGTTCAAACCTGTCGATCTCAAGATCCAGCGTTTGCCATTGCGTCCGGAACTCGTTCGAAATTAAATCCACGAACTCTTCGGGTGTTTTTCCCTGCGCGCGAGCGGCCCGCTCCACTTTCGTGCCATGCTCGTCGGTGCCCGTCGTGAGCACCACCTCGAAGCCCTGCATCCGTTTGAAGCGCGCGATAGTTTCGGCGGCTATTGTCGTATACGCGTGCCCGATGTGGGGCGCTGCATTCACGTAATAAATGGGGGTTGTGAGGTAATACTTCGGTTGGCTCATCGAGTCTTTCTGCGAAACGCATCGTTTGCTTCCGCGATCACGGTACGCAATGCAACGCCCTTCTCGCCGGCTACCTTCCGGCAATCCTCATATTCCGGCGCGAAACTGCCGTTTTCCGTATACTTCACGCCTACCTGTCCGAATGGCGTGTCCACTTGCGCTGTACTGCGCGCCAGAACGCGCCGTTGTGCTTCGATGACACGGATGCCGAGTGTCGTAGTCTCTTCGAACAAGATACCTGCCATCCGCTCCGTCGTATCTGGCACGGCAATGACCGAGATCATGGTGGCGGGACGGTTCTTTTTCATAAAGATGGGCGTCAGAGTGACGTCCAACGCGCCGGCTTCGAGCAGGCGCTCCATCGTGTAGCCCAGCACTTGCGGCGTCGAGTCGTCAATATTTGCTTCCAGCACGCTCACCGTTGTCGATTCATTTGCCTGCGTAAGCTCCCCAATCAGTACACGCAGCACATTCGCCTGCATCGGGAAGTCCTTGTCACCGGCGCCGAATCCTTGCGATTGCAAGCGCAGTGACGGTACGCCGCCAAATTCGCTGGCTAATGTCTTCAACAATGCCGCCCCGGTGGGCGTAGTCAGTTCCGTTTCAGGCCCGGCTGAATAGATCGGGCAGTCCTTCAGTAGTTCCGTCGTCGCAGGCGCCGGAACCGGTAAACACCATGATCCGTGTTGACGGTTCCGCTACCCACATTGATCCGTGAGCTGCGAACGTCTTCGACACCTAACAAATCGAGCCCGACACAAGCGCCCACAATGTCACAGATCGAATCGACAGCTCCCACCTCATGAAAATGCACTTTCTCAATGGGAACGCTGTGCGATTTCGCTTCGGCCTCACCGAGTTTTTGAAACACCGCCAAGGCGTTCTTTCGACTACGCTCGGAGAGCGAACCCGCGAGAATGATTTTTTCAATATGCGGAAGATGCCGGTGCTTCTTCTCGTCTGTGCTCTCAACAGAAAACTTGGAAGCGGCGATACCCTTACGTTTTGTCTTCTCTACCCGGAATGACGCGCCCAGGTTCAGGCTCTTCAGAGCATCCTCGAGCGCAGTCCAATCGGCGCCGGCATCAAGCAGCGCGCCAACGGTCATATCGCCGCTGATGCCCGAAAAAGCATCGAAATAACAGGTCTTCATCGAATTTGCGTGGACTTGTAGACGTCTTCCGGGCGCGCCCGGAGCCCTCTTCAGTTTACAGATGCGTGTGTTCCGACGAGCCGTTCAACAGCGCCCGCGCGTGCTGCACATCGCTCAGTGCCCGCTCGACGCTCGGCGCTAAAGCGGTCAAATGACCCATCTTGCGGCCTGTCCTAGGGGTGAGCTTGCCATAGAGATGAAGCTTTACGTCCGGCGTCGCGAGCGCCGAGCCCAATCTGGTTCGCCATTCGCCCAAACGTCGCCCAGCAGGTTTGCCATGGCGGCAGGCGCTCAGTTGAGTGACGGCTCCCAAGGGCAGCAGGCAAACCGCTCGCAGTTGCTGCTCAAACTGGCTGGTCAAGTTTGCATCGAATGTGAAATGGCCCGAGTTGTGTGGCCGCGGAGCGAGTTCATTGATGAGCAGCCGTCCATCTGTGCCCACAAAAAATTCGACGCACAGCACGCCGACGACCTGCAGTTTCTCGAGCACGGCCCGTGCGATTTCCACTGCATCCCGAACGATGTTTTCGGGAACGCGCGCGGGGGCGATCGATATGTCGAGAATCCCGTTTACGTGCTGGTTTTCTACGGCGCCATAGTGGATGAAGTCGCCGTCAATACTACGCGCCGCGACCACCGAGATCTCACGCTCGAAATCGATGAACGCCTCGAGCACCGCTTCGCGCTCGCCTACGGCCTGCCACGCGGCATCGAACTCTTCCGCGCTCTTGATCCGGTATTGCCTTTCCCGTCGTAGCCGAAATCGGCAGTCTTCAGGATGGCGGGCAACCCAAGCTCCTGCGCGGCTTCCGCTAATTGCTCCAAGCTGCACACGCGCCGGAAGGGCGTGAGCGGCAGCCCGTTTTGCGAAAGAAACGTCTTCTCGCGCAGCCGGTGTTGCGTCGTATGCAGAATCTGTCCGCTCGGCCGGACCGGCGCGCATTTCTCGGCGGCTGCCGCGGTTGCGGTGGGAACGTTCTCGAACTCGAATGTCACTACCGACACACCGCTTGCGAACTTGCAAACGGCGTCCAGGTCTTCATACGATGCCTGGACCTCGAAATCCGCCACTTGCCCGGTCGGGGTGTCTTCGTCCGGCGAAAAGGTGTGAACGCGATATCCCATGCGGCGCGCAGCAATCGCGAACATACGGCCTAATTGCCCGCTGCCCAGTACTCCGATCGCGCTGCCCGGCAAAACCGGATTCTGAGGAAACTGCAACTCACGGCAAGCGATCTCCGAGAACCGCTTGCGTTTGTTCGCGCCGCCAAGATTCAAGGCGCCCCCTGATTTCCGGATACTTGCTGCCCAGAATGCTCGCGGCCAGCAGTGCCGCATTCGTTGCTCCCGCAGGTCCAATGGCAAGGGTGCCCACGGGTACGCCCGCCGGCATCTGCACAATGGAAAGCAAGGAATCCACACCGTTCAAAACGCTGCTTTTGATCGGGACGCCGAGCACCGGAAGTACCGTGTGCGCCGCCACCATTCCCGGAAGATGCGCTGCTCCCCCCGCTGCCGCAATAATGACTTCGATTCCCCGCTCGACCGCGCCTTTGGCGTATTCGGCCATCCAATCAGGCGTTCTGTGGGCGGAAACAATCCGGCACTCATGCGCAACCCCCAGCTTCGTCAGCGTTTCGCTGGTGCGCTGCATCGTGTCCCAATCCGATTTGCTGCCCATGATGACGCCGACAAGCGGCAGATCACTTGCGGTGGTCGTCACCATGCGCGCCCCTATTCGCCTTGCGAAGCAACGTATCCCTTTTGCCCGTCGAATGTGTAAAGATTCTCAATCTTGATGAAGTCCAGCCCAGCCTTCTGAATGCGGTCCAGTAACCCGACAATCTGCGCATGCGTTACCGGACAGCCCTCTTTCTCCGACATGAAACCCGCACGCCAGTGATCTGTGCAGAACGTCTCTTGAAACCCTTCCGGGTAGACTTTTACGCCGCGATTGCTGAGGGATGTGAGCCTTACTCCATCTCCGTTGAATTGCTCCAGCCGCTTACCGAACTCCGAAGGGTTGCGCTCGTTCCATTGAAAGAATACGTCCGCGCCCACCAGCACCTTCTTTGCGCGCTTCGTTTCGTTGAGCTTGTGGTCAGCCGCTTGGTTAGGTGCCTTCGAATACGAAGCTTTCTTGAGCTTTTGTGGCTCCTGTCCCAACCTGGCCACGACTGCTTCCGCAAACTCCTTCGTTCCCACTTTCTGCTTGCTCACGCCCTCTTTGAAGATGTCGTAGGTATGAACGCCATCTTCCAACGTGCGAAGCCAGGCGTTATGAATCCGCTCGGCCACCTCCGGTTGCCCGATATGCACCAGCATCAGAAGCCGCCATGCAAGAGGCCCGACGGATTTGCCATGTTTTGGCCCGCCCGGCGGGGCGCCGAACCGTGGATCGCCTCGAACATGGCAGCGCCTTCGCCGATATTCGCGGATCCTGCTAACCCGACGGATCCCGCGATTTGCGCGGCGACGTCCGAAAGAATGTCGCCATAGAGATTCGGCATCACGATCACGTCGAAGGCTTCCGGCGTATCCGCCATCTTGGCGGCGCCGATGTCCACAATCCAGTGCTCTTTCTCGAATTCCGGATATTCGGCGCCGACCTCATCGAATACCTTGTGGAACAAGCCATCGGTGAACTTCATGATGTTGTCTTTGGTAAAGCAAGTCACTTTTTTGCGATTGTTCCGCTTGGCGTATTCGAAGGCATAGCGGACGATCTTCTCCGATCCAGGGCGGCTGATCAGCTTCAGACACTGATACACCTCGTCGGTTTGCCGGTGCTCGATACCGGCGTACAAATCTTCTTCGTTTTCGCGCACAATCACTACGTCCATGCCGGGATGCTTGGTCTGCACATACGGGTGATAAGAAACGCACGGGGCGGATATTCGCATAGAGCCCGAGGGTCTTGCGCGTCGTCACGTTGAGCGACTTGAATCCGCCACCTTGCGGCGTGGTGATCGGCGCTTTGAAAAAGACTTTGGTTCGGCGCAGCGATTCCCAGGCACTCGGCTCAATGCCGGCGTTGATGCCACGCAGATAGACTTTCTCGCCGATTTCGATGGTCTCCGGCTGCGATGCGCGCGCCCGCCTCTTCCATGATGTGAAGCGAGGCCGCCATGATTTCCGGGCCAATTCCATCGCCGTGCGCGACTGTGATGGGTACAAGGTTCGATGCTGCCATAGATTATTTAGCTAGTCCGTAAAAGAGTTATGGAGTTATTACATCAAAGCCGCACAACTGACCGGGCGGCGATATATTGACAAGCGTGCTTCGATGCTTCTTTGTCGCTCTACTCGCACTCGGTGCTTCGTTCGCCCAGGCCGATGTCAGACTTCCCAATATCCTGAGCAGTCACATGTGTTGCAACGGAACGCGCCCATTCACATTGGGGATGGGCCGAACCCGGGGATAAGTATCGGCCCAGACTGCACGATGCGACCAAAGCGCAACCGCCAATAACCTGGGCCAGTGGAGCCTCTATTTGCCGCCGCAAGCTGCCGGCGGCCCCTTCACTTACTGTGAAGGGAGCAACACCATCGTTCTGGACGACGTGCTCATCGGCGATGTGTGGTTTGCTTCCGGCCAATCGAACATGGAGATGCCTTTGAAAGGCTTCGGAGCCGGCACCGTCGTCAAGAACGGCGAAGAAGAAATCAAAAATGCCAGTCATCCCGAGATGCGTTTACTGTTCATCCGCCACAAGGCTTCCGATTACCCCCTCAACAATTACGATTCAGCCGCTTGGACCGTTTGTTCGCCGGAAACCGCAGCAAATTCCTCGGCCGTCGCATACTTTTTCGGCCGCGAGATCAATAGTCGTGAGCACGTGCCGATCGGCCTGATTGACTCCACCTGGGGCGGCACTCCGGGCGAGGCATGGATGAGCCTGGACGGTATTTCGTCGGATGCGTCTCTTATGCCTGTCTTCGCGGATGGGCTCATATGGCGAATCAGCAAGCCACCATACCTGCCATGATCAAGGCGGAGAGGCGCGAAGATGCTGCCGCCAAAGACAGCGAACTAGCCCGTGCCGACTCACCCGTGGCATCCTGATCCGGCTTCCTGGGCGCCCAGCCGGTTATACAATGGCATGATCGCTCCCGCGATACCCTACGGAATCAAAGGCGTGATCTGGTACCAGGGCGAGACAAACAGCGCCCGAATTCGCGCCGCCATGTACGCGAAGGTTTTTCCGGCGCTGATCGCGGATTGGCGTACTGATTGGCAGCAGGGCAATTTCCCATTCCTCTTCGTGCAGATCTCCAGCTTCAAATCGAATGAAACAGAAGATTGGCCCGTCGTCCGTGAAGCGCAGCGGCGTACCTTTTCCGTCGCCAATACCGCCATGGCAGTCACCATCGATATCGGCAGTCCGGATAACGTTGATCCAGCAGACAAGCAAGCCGTCGGAGTACGCCTGGCGCTCGCCGCTCGTGCGCTTGCATACGGCGAGGAGGTGAACTACTCCGGTCCGCTCTTCCGCCAAACGAGCACGGAACCGGGTGGCCTACGAATTTGGTTTGACGATGTAGCCGGCGGACTGATTGCTAACGGCGGCGAACTGCAGGGTTTCGAAGTCGCCGGCCAAGATGGCCGTTCTTTCCGGCGCGCCGCAACCATCAAAGGAGCTACCGTTTTGGCCACCAGCC
>CAWKHS010000008.1:0-43179 GCA_963849445.1 uncultured Acidobacteriaceae bacterium
CGCTACGCCCCGACTGTACTGCTCTCTTGCATTTTAGATCATGCGCCTAAAAGGCCAGCAGTCGCTCACCCTCGCGTACCGATCCTGGACCTGCGGTAGGATCTCTTCCTCTAATTGAGGGTTATAGGCCACCCAGGTATCCAGCGCGCCGACGCGCCCGACCGGCGCATCGAGCCTGGTGAATAGCTCATTGGCTATCCGTGCGGCAAGCTCGGCGCCATAACCCCACGACAGCGTGTCCTCGTGCGCGATCATAACCCGGCTTGTCTTTTCCACCGAACCGCGAACCATCCCAATCGTAGGGTGAAAGCGTCCGCAAGTCGAGGACCTCCACCGACACCCCGCGCCTGTGCTGCTCAATGTGCAACGCCGCCTGCAGCGACTTCTGCACCAGCGCACCATAGGTCACGATGGTCAGGTGCTGCCCCAGCTTCACGAGCTTGGCTTTGCCAAACGGAATCGTGTAATCAGCGCCAGGGTGTGGCGCTCGATTGTACGGTTCGCGATAGAGCTTTTTATGCTCCAAAAACAACACCGGGTCGTCACAGCGAATGGCTGTCCGTAATAGCCCGCAGGCATCAAGCGCATTCGAAGGAAAGACAACGCGCAGTCCCGGAATGTGCGTAAACGTTACTTCGCCTGACTGGCTGTGATAAATCGATCCGCCATTCAGGTATCCACCAATGGGAACGCGTATCACCATGGGGCACGAAAACCCGTTATTCGATCTCCAGCGGAAATTCGCGACCTCGTCGCGCAACTGCATCATCGCCGGCCAGATGTAATCGAAGAATTCGATCTCCGGCACCGGCTTCAGTCCCCGTACCGCAAGTCCGAGCGCCCGACCCACAATGGCTGCCTCAGCTATTGGGGTGTTGAAGCATCGATTCGTGCCAAACTCGCGCTGTAGTCCCGCGGTCGCCTTGAATACTCCGCCCTTGCCCTTCACTTCCGGCAAGTATTGGTCGCGGCTAACGTCAGCCACATCTTCGCCAAAGACAAGTACTCGCTGGTCGCGGCGCATCTCTTCGGCCAGCGTGTGGTTGATGGCGTCGATCATGGTGCGCGGCTCGCCTCGAAATTGCGGCTGCGCTTCAAAAGCATCGGCGCAGGGATCGATCTCCGGCGAGTATAGGTGAGTAAAGACCGAGTCGCGGGACGGCGGTACTTCTCGCAGAACTCTCTGGGTTATGTCAGCGACCTCGCTATCGATCTCGCGCATCAGTTCATCGAGTGCGCGCCGGTCGGCATACCCCTCGGTAACCAGAAATTCTGGAAACGTGATGAGAGGATCTCGCGCCGCTTCACGCTCGCGCTCCACCTGCGGCTTATACGCGCGCTCATCGTCAGAGAGCGAATGTGAATACGGGCGGATGACGGAAGCATGGACCAGCGCCGGACCATGGCCTCCCCGGCAGTAGTCGGCCGCATGCCTCAATCCGCGGTAAGACTCGATAAAATTCGTTCCGTCCACCTCAAGCCGGAGCAGGCCCGGAAACCCCTCTAGCAGACGCGCGACATTCCCACCGGCTGTTTGCCGCTCCACCGGAACGGAGATCGCGTAGCCGTTGTCTTCGACCAACACCAATAGGGGCAGGCGATCCAGGCATGCCGCATTCATGGCTTCCCAAAATTCGCCTTCGCTGGTCGCGCCTTCGCCAGTGCAAACCAGGGTAATCTCGTCGGCATTGCCACCCGCGTAGGTCTTTCCTTGCGCGCACCCTACGGCCTGCACGAATTGGGTGCCAGTGGGTGACGAACCCGTCACAATCCGCAGCGCAGGGGAGGACCAATGCGAAGGCATCTGCCGGCCGCCGGAACTCGGATCGCGCGCGGCCCCCACAGCCTGCAACAGCATGTCCTCAGCGGTCATTCCGAGCATCAAGGCTAGAGTGCGGTCGCGATAGTACGGAAAAGCCCAATCCTGTCCAGGCCGCAGTACCAAACCTGCTGCCGCCTGCGCCGCCTCATGACCGGCCGCGCTGACCTGGAAGAAAATCTTGCTCTGCCGCTTCAGCAAAATCTCCCGGTCATCCAGGCAGCGTGACAGATACATCACGCGGAAAGCCCGCATCAGCGTCTCACGATCGACATCGCGCTCCGCATTCGAAGAGGCCACCGGAAATGGTAATGGCTGTGTTTGCGCAGTCACCAACTGTTCATTATCTCCCGTTACTGGTCCGGCTTTCAGCGCCGCCGGTTGGGGCGGGGAACCAATCGTGAAGCCGGCGCATCCCTTACCCATGCGGCTGTGTTGCTGTGCCTACATCGCGTTGGCAGCCTCCTGCCTGTGCGCGCAGGAAAATACGCTTCGAACGACTGTCCCGATCGTCGTGCTCCCGGTGACGGTTACAGACCGGAATGGTCACTTCGTCTACGGCATTCCGCCATCCGATTTCCTGGTTTCAGACGACGGAAAGTCGAGACCGGTTCACGTCGACGATCCAGACTCCGGTCTCGCGCCGCCCCGTCTAGTCATACTGATCCAGACCAGCGACATCTCAGATTCAGCTCTCCTTAAAATCCGGAAGACCGGCGCGATGGTTCAGCAAGCCGTTCTCGGAGCCAACGGCGAAGCGGCGATCATCAGCTTCTCCGATTCGATCACGCTTCTTCAGGACTTCACCAGCAACGCCGATGAGATCTCGACCGCGTTCCACAACTTGAAGACGGCGGACAGCGACGGGGGAAGAATGATCGATGCCGTGGCCAAGGCTCTGGATATGCTTTCGAATCATATGACTTCGAACCATATGACTTCAAATCAGCCGCCCGCGGCCGCAGCGAGCATCCTCATCATCGGTGAGAACAAGGATCGCGGAAGCAAAACGAAATTGAGCGATCTGTTATCAAAGATCGAGCATTCGCCCGTCACCATCGACACGCTCGTCTATTCCGTCTACCTTACTGCCTTTACGACGAAAGGCAGTGAATACTCCCCACCGGATAGCGGCGGTTTGATAAAGGCCATCACCGAAACGGCCCGGCTCGGAAAGAAAAACACGGCGGCCGCATTGACCGCTGCGAGCGGCGGCCAAACCTTCCGTTTCGAGACGCAATCGAAACTCGAGAACAACCTCATCCATCTCGGAAGTGAGATCCACAGCCGCTATCTAGTGTCGTTCACACCCGATCAGCAACAGAGTCCGAGGTTTCACTCCATCGAAGTGAAAATCAAAGGCCGGCCGCAACTTAATGTCAGAACCCGCCCCGGCTATTGGTCAGATTTCAAAGCCGAGTAGAGCGCCATACTAGAACACGATCTTGGCAGCAAGCTGCACGTTTCGGGGCGCCCCCGTACCAACTCCGGGAGCGCCGTTGTAAAGGTCCAGAGTCTGCGTGATCTGGCCCAGACCGCTGCTGGTTACGGTGTTATTGGGCAGGGAAAGATCGCGCGTGTTGAAAAGGTTGAAAATTTCGACTCGCAGTTGGAGATTCACATTCTCTCTCAGCCTATTGTTCTTGAAGACGGAAAAGTCGACCTGCTTTGTCCCGGGTCCGTACAGTGAATTGCGCGACTGGTTTGAATAGGTGCCCAACGCGGGCTCGGCAAACGCCGCAGGGTTGAACCAGTAAGCGTAAGATCCCTGCACACTGGCGGGCACGTTTTGGAAGGGATTACCTACGATCTCTGCCCGATCGTTATTTTCCTCCGTCAGGCTAGTATCGGTGCCTGAGTAGACCGTAAACGGACTACCCGTGTAGAAGGTCAGCAGCGAATTGAACTGCCATCCGCCGAGCAGCAATTTGAGATGTGTAGGGGTCGGCGCCGAATAGGTCACGAACGTGACGAAAGAGTGGCGAATATCGAAATCCGAGTTACCCCAGTCCGCTTTGAGATCGTAGCTGTTCTGGGGAATGACGCCACGCGTAGAGGAGAGATCGTCCCGTGAGTGGCCGTACGTGTAATTCAATTTCATACTCAAGCCATGAAAATTGGACGTTCGCAGTGAGGTGATCAAACCGTCGTAGTAGCCGTTGCCCACCGACTGTACTTCGTTGATAGTTGCCAAATTAGGAAACTGGGCGTAATAGGGGCGGGAACTTTGGGCTTCCGGCAATCCTTGCGGGATCTGATTGATATCCATCGTCACGGGTAAGTGACGGCTTAAGGTACCCGTATAACCCACTTCCAAAACAGAGTTCTTATTGATCTGATACTGAATGTTTAGATTCGTATTTTGGCTGTAGCCATTCACAAAATGCTGACTAACCGAGAAAGCGCCGAACGGACCGGTGGGAAAAGTGGAACTTCCAAATACCGGGACTCCTGGCTGAATCTGCAAGGGCGCGGTATTGTCGGCTAACGTATAGACCGGCGATGAACCGCCGGGATTCGCCAGGACGCCGGTCGCACCGCGGTTAGGGGGCACATTGTCTCCGAAATAGTTCACATTGGGAACCTGATAAAAGATTCCGTAGCCCCCGCGAACAACGAGCTTGCTAGAGAACTTAGGCTGATAGGCGAAACCGAATCGGGGAGCAAAGGAATGCCAATCTCGCGGCCATAAGGTACCGTCGCTGATTTGGTTCACATAGGTGATGCCGCCATCCGCGGGAATAAACGTTGAAATGCGCTCGGTCGGATCGGAGAGAGGACTCTGATAAAGCCAATTGACGCCGTAGTTAAACGTTAAGTTAGGGCGAGCCTTCCAGCTGTCAGAGAAGAAGGCGCTTGTTCCGTTGAGATAGTAATTGCGTTGCAGGTTGCCGTAGGTAATGGTGGCGTTGTTGACGTTCACACGCCCGGCCAGAAAATCGGCCAGAGAGTCGAGCGAGGCATTCGGGTTTCCCAGCAGAGCCGCGGTATTCCAACTGTCTGTACCGCCAAACGGGCCTTGGGATCCGTCGAAAGTAAAGCTTCCGCGAGCGTTGCGCTCGTAAAAGACGTCGAAGCGAGCTCTTCGGACTTCGCCTCCGAAGCGGAATTGATGCGTGCCGAGCGTGTAAGTGAGGGTTTCATCAAGCTGCCCGGTGGTATCGATGCGGCCTAAAGGAGGAGTGAGGCCCACCTGGTCGAAGCCATCGATACTCAGGGCGGGAGATCCGAAGAGCGCAGGGTTCGTCACCCCGGTATTGAGGCCAAGGGCGGGTATGTCAAATCCGGTATTAGCATCTCCGAAGACCTGTTTGAAATAGTTCACGCCAACCACTGTCTGGCTTACGAATTGCGGGGAGATTACGCCGTTGTAAACGAGCGAGAAATTGTGCATCCTGCTGGGGGCTGTCTGAAAATAATAAGGGATTGCGGAGCCCACCTCTTCGGTCTGAGATCCCGTTCCGCCGAAGTAGCGAAGCGCTATATTGTTTCGCTCATTGAAGATGTGATCGAGCTTGACAATGCCGTTGTAGCTGTTCGAGGTGTTGTTGGCAGTGCTGAAGTAATTGTCTTGCGTAGCAGGCCCGGTAAGAGAATTGGCAGGCCACAAAGCATTAATCAAGTTCAGTGACACGGGGCTGACGGGTACACCGTCTTTTGCCAACAACCTCGCGCCGAGATTGACCCAGGCGGCGCTTGGTGTAGTGCCTTGAGCAGTGTTGCCGGCCAAGTAAACTTGTTGTTCGTAAGTCAAGAAGAAGAACGTCTTGTTTCGCCAGATTGGCCCGCCAAGAGAGCCGCCTTCCTGGTTGTTTCTGAGTGCTTGTACCGGGCTGGTGGAAGGAGTGAACCAGTTACGAGCGGCCAGAAATTCGTTCCGATTGAAGTAATAAAGCGAGCCGTGGAAATCATTGGTTCCCGACTTGATTACGAGGTTTAGAGTGCCGCCGCTATCGCGCCCCTGTTCGGCGGTGCCGTTGCTCTGAAGTGAGAACTCATCGATAGCATCGATGGGCAGTAGAGTTCCTGCAATGCCGGATACGCCACCCTGATTCACAGCGTTAGTGTTGTGCCACTGGTCGTTGTTGTCGGCACCGTCGATCTGCCAGTTAATCGCATTCGTGCGAGTGCCATTGAGCGATCCGTTGGCGTTTACCCCGGGATTCAATTTCAGAAGTTGGGTGAAATCGCGGCCGTTCAGCGGCACGTCGAGAATCGCTTTGGTGGGGATGACGCTTGTCAGGGTAGAAGAGGAGGTTTCGATGGCGACTGCATTGGCCGAGACTTCGATGGCGGTGGCCTGGGTAGCTACGGAAAGCTTGGCCTGCAGGTTGAATATCTTTCCTGCTTCCACATTGATGTCTTTGATTTCCTCCGTCTGAAAGCCTGATTCCGTGACGGTGATGGAATATTTTCCTAATGGAAGGTCCTGAAAGCTAAACTCGCCCGCGGACGCGGTCTTCGCTTCACGAGTAAGACCTGTGTCGCTGCCAGTAAGCTTCACGGACGCATCCACAACGGAGGCGCCGCTTGGATCGACGACAGTGCCGGAAATCCCGCCACGAAACGTCTGGGCAGGCACCGAGGAAGTAAATAGGAACCCGAGGGTTAGAACAACTGTTGCTAGTTTCAACACGAGACAATTCTCCAGTAACTTAAAGAAAGACAAATGAAACATCTCGCCGGCAAACGGAGCACTGTCGAGGTGTGAAGTTATTTCAGGAGGGTAACAAGGAAATGCGTCGAGCGTCAAGACTTATTGCGCGGAGCTTTGTGCGACAAGTCAACGCTTGACCGCTATAACCAGGCCGCTCGCCCAAGCAAGGGAGGCGATCGAAAAATCGTTTCTCCGCGTCAATTGTTCGATCAATATGGGAACTTTCGCCGCATGTCCTTCCGGCCAGTTCGCCTGAGGAAGCATATCGTCGATTACGTAAAAGCCACCACGCCTAACGAGTCGAAGCGCTTGCTCGAGTCCTTCGTACTTCCCCGGCATGGCGTCGGCAAACACGAAGTCGAAGGTTGCTGCTTCTTGCCCGGCGAGGAACGTGAGGCCGTCTTGCGTGACGAGTTGCAATCGTGGGTCGGCGCCGAGCGCCTGTCGCGCGACGTCCTGCACGCGAGCATCGTTGTCGACGCTGACCAACAACGCCGATGAAGCGTCCATACCGTCCAACAGCCACGCCGTTGCCATTCCGGTTCCGGTCCCCAACTCCAGAAAGCGCCCTCCTGGCTTGCTCGCGGCCAAAGTTCGTAGCAGCATTCCGGTGCGCGGTTCAGACGCCATATCGAAGCCGAGTTCTGCCGTTTGCTGAACAATTCGTGCAAGCTGAGGCGGTTCCCGCCGGGACGCTAGATCATCCATTCTGTCTTCCTCATTTGACATGACGACCACTGCGCGTTGTGTTTCGACGCAAGATTATCATCTACATTCACTGGCAGCGTGAGTTAAGTTGCGGAAACCAAGCGCGGCCGGTTGAAGACGGTTGAGCGGCCGCTCTGTTCTGTCGCGGCTCGCTGTTGAGCAGTTGTGACAGTAGGTCATTCTATGGTTTGCCCTGGTTTAGGATTGGCGCGGGCGGCGAGGCGTTCGTAATTGCGTTGGCAGGCGGGGCAGTCGCAGCCGCCGTGTTGTTGGGGACGCGGTTGAGGGTCGCCGCAGGGGCCCACGTGGCCATCGGTGCGGAGTTTTTCGGCGTCGATGACGTCGAGCCACGTATCTACGGTCATGCGCTGAGTGCCGAAGCCGCCGTACTGTTTCATCAGCGGGTCGTCGGTGGTCCAATCGTATTCTTCTGGGATGCCGTTCGGGAAGTTGAGGCGGCGATAGACCATTTCGGGCGGTGGAAACATGGTTTGGCCGCGTTGAATCAGCTTCTCGTTGGAAGGCGTGAGTTCGGTGACGGTGATGCCGTCCTTAACCTTGATTTCAACCCACTGGTCTAAGAAGGGGATCTTGCGCAGCTTCTTGGGGCTGTTCTGACCCTGGAAGAGGAGCTCGGCGCGCGTTTTGTGGGCGTCGAGGGCGGCCATTTCCTGGCGCATTTTGCCCAGGGTGTTGCGATTCTGTTTTTTGATGTCGGCGAGTTCGGCTCGTTGCGCGGTCATGTCGAGACCTTTCTTCTCGGCGTCAACGATGGATTCGAGCAAGGAGTCTTCACGACTGAGCATGCATCCTTCGCCTTCGTTCAGGATGTCGCGGTTGATTTCGCTGAGTTTGTGGCTGTATTTGTCTGCGGCACGGCGGTTTTTCAAGAAGTCCTCCAGATCGCGCTGGGCCTTTGAGGCGGCGCGCTCGGCTGCGGTTTTATAGCGGAGAGTCAGTTGGTAGATTTTGTGCTGGCCTTCGTCCCATTTGGTGTACGCGAAGTGGGAGAGTTGGAACTCGACCTCATTGAACCGGCGCTCGTTGCGTTCGAGATACCACTTATTAAGGACGAACTGTTCCAGGAGTTCGAGGGCGGCTTCGGAGTCGGGCTGATAGGCGTCTTCCCAGCGTTGATAAAGGGCGTCGAAATCCTCCTGGTTTTCGTCGGGAAGGATGAGGATGTGAGAGCGGCAGCCATGTTTGACGGAGTTTTTGCTGGAGTTGGACTTTACCTTCAGGGGTGCATGGACCGCCGCCGCGGCGGGTGGGGTTGAGATCGCCGTGGGGCGATTCCGGTTCTTCTTGTAATTCCTCTTCTTTGAAGAACTCGGAATCGTGGTGCGTGAGATCGAGCATGATGTTTCTGCCCGAGTTGTCGCACTGCGGTGAGCCCCCGAGCGGGTGCGGGAGGGTGTAACGCGTGGAAATTGCTGGGGATGATTTATTTTTGAAAATTGAAAAAGAGGGAGAAGAGGGACCGCTCCATTCTGTCGCGGCTCGGCTAAGGCAGCTATCCCCAGTTGGAGCAGTGGTGGATTTCATAGGTCCGTCGCCCATGCATGAAATTACCGAGCGAACTCAATTTGGGTTCGTTTTTTCAAATCGGGGTGGAGATTACGGGGCTGGAATTGCGGGATGCTTCCTTTGGGAGCGAGGTCCGCGTTTGGTCCGGTCAGACTACTACAACATAAAGGACGTTATGTTTTGCTGGAAAGATTTTCAGATATCGAGCGGGCGAGTTCAAGATGCCTCTTAAAAGCAGCTTTAAGCCGCTTCAAGATTTTACGCTCGACATCTATTTGACGGCGGAATCCGTTGTCAAAACCCGAAACGGGTATTCGGGGCTCATTCCGACTTCCGGCCGGTGCTCTCTCCCTTCCGACGGCCAAGTTCCTCATTGGCTCACTTCGGATGCATCCTGAAGCGAGCGCGGTGCCTCGCGAGATTCACCGGCAGATAATAGTCTTGGCCCGTCGCCTGGCACCGGGCTGTATGCTTCCGTCGCCACTACCTGCACAAATCGGTCCGGAAGCTGGTCAGAACAGAAGCCAGAAGCTTACGCATGATTCACCTCCAGGGGAAATATCCCGCTCGATTATACGAAGAAACGAAATCGCAAGTTCGAACCATCGTGAGCCTAAATTCGTGGCTCTTTTTGTTGGACCGCATGATAAAGGACGTTCTCATGCGCTAACCGACGATCCACTTTTCTGCACGGGAATGAGATCCAGGAGGGCCATGGTCCCAATGTTCATGGCCGCGCAAACGTCCGGGATATTCGGTCGGTCTGAACTCTTCCGGTCGGCTTTTCCTCGGTAACAATCGTGAGGCCCTCAACACTGGCCACGGCAATCACCCACGGATCAGCCGACGTACGCAGTTTTTTTCCCCCAACCAGGCGCGGGAATTTCGCCAGGACGTTCCGCACCTGCGATCTGGATGTCCTCGTCGAGGTCCCGAAACATGTTTCCGCGCTCCTTTAGCCATTTGTGCAGGTCGTCGGACCGCTTGCTCCGTTTCGTGCAGCACTTCGATAGGGGATACCAAGCGCTCTCCCTCGATAAGGGCTTCGATCTTGCCCCAAAATCCGGGAAAATTTTCTATCGGATAGCGCTCTTGCCAGGCTGCAATTAGAGAGCTTGTATCGATGCAATAACTGCTCATCGAGTCGCCCTTCACTCAGCCATTTGAAACGCTGCGCGTTCAAGAGCGGGGATGTATTTTACCTTTGCGCCTAGATAGCTCGAAACGTCATTCAGCGTGATCCGCTGATCGTAATAGCTGCGGAACACAAGTCGGGTATAGCCGCGACCGTTCCTACTCATCACCAAGATCGGGGGTTTGATTGCGACTTTTTTCTTTGGCTCCTGCGCTGCTTTCTCGCCGGCCGTTCGGGCCTCTTCATCGAACCGTGCTCGCTGCGTTTTGTAGTAATCCCATGTCGCGCGTTTGAGCGTCACGAACCGCAGCAGCAGCGCATGACGGCTAACACCAATGGCTTGCGCGATCTTCCGCAACTCGATGTCGCTCCATTCGCGGGTACTGCTCTTCTCGACGTTAGGGTACGACAGGACCATTCGGCGGGGCATGAGAGCAGCAGCCGCCACAGCATCACAAAAACGCTCGATATGCTGCTCCTCGGCCGTATCGTTCAGGGCATCGGTCGAGCCGTTCGAAATCGCGCTTTCGCCCAGAAGGATATGGGCAAGTTCATGCAGCAGCGTGAAGGCTTTTCCGCCCTGACTGTAATCCTTCCCGTTGATGACGATTACCGGCAATTTTGGCTTCGCGATCGCAAAGCCCCGCATTTCTGTAAGCTCGACGCTGTAGTGGGGACCGCTGACAACGAACACCAGAATGTCGTGCTCTTCCGTCTTGCGCCGCCAGAAATCGAATGCACGCCCTGACCGCGCAGCCCTTTTCTGCGCCTCGTCCTCGATACCCAGGAAGTCGCGGATTTTTCTTCCGACTTCCTCCGGGTCATCCTTTAGCGTTGCTTTGAGGGCGAAGGTCTGAGGCTCATCCCGCAGTTCGTCGTTCAGTTCGATCGCCACTTCCCGGCGCTCATGGGCATTGCGGATGTGAAAGGCCAAGTTCGGCGAAATCGTTCCGGCCTCGAAGTCGGGTAGACGGCGAAAATCGCGCAATGGGGCGAAGTCAACGGGCGGCTCCTGGAAGATAAAACACCGCGAGCGGAAAATGGTATTTGTTTGCAAGACATCGAAGCTGTCCGAGCGTAGGTGCTTCTCCGCCGTTCTCCCATGCCTCTAGGCGTTCAACGCTAACAGCGGCAGCCTTTGCCGCATCCTCGACCTTGACCTTGGCGCGGTCACGAGCCCACAAAAGGAGCTCGGGTTTGACTAACGCTTTAATGCCAGCCATGATCAACTTCCTGTGGTGGAATCGCGCTCATGCTGGAAACTCTAGCGATTTGGTTCTTAACACTGCTTGCATACCACTGCCGCCCTCGCGGCGGCCGAATGCTAAGTTTATTCAACTTATCGGCAATCTGGCGAAGCGTCCATGCTTGACGGCGCCAGTTCGTCATGAGATTCAACACTTCCGTAGCCGGCCGCTGCGCCTGATGCGCTTGCAAAGCTTCACGCCTAGCTTCCTCAATACGAGGATTGCCTAACTTCGTATCTCGCCGCTTGGCCTCTGCCAAGGCGGCTTTCGTCCGTTTGGAAACCATCTCGCGTTCGTGCTCGGCTACGGCCGCGAGGATGTGAATCGTCAGCCGGTTCGCGGTCGGCATGTCGCAGGCCATGAAGTCTGTGCCGTTCTCCATGAGGGCCGCGATCAACGCGACGTTGCGCGCCAGTCGATCCAGGCGGGCGATCAGCAACATGGCCCGGCGCTTGCGGCATTCAGCGAGCGCCGCGAGGAGTTGAGGCCGGTTGGTGTGCCGGCGGCCGCTCTCGATCTCCGTAAATTCGGCAACGAGCTGGCCGGTGCGGACGTGGCCGGCAACAGCCTGGCGCTGTTCATCAAGGCCGAGACCACTCGCGCCCTGTCGACCGGTGGAAACCCGGTAATACGCCACAAACTCGGCCGCTGCGCTGGTCATGTACAAAGTCTATACGTCGGTTTAGATTTGTACACGCGCAAGACACTGGTTTAGATTTGTACATCTATACCAAAGGCCCACGCGCCTTCACGTTCCCAACGCCGCCCGTACATCCTTGAGCAGGATCATCATGTGGAGCGGATCGGTAGGCGATGGAATAAAGTCAAAATGCTGATAAAACGCTCGTGCTTTGTTATCTTTGGCGTGGGCTACCATTGCCCGAAGACCTGCAATATCGGCAGCCTGCAATGTCCGGAGCATTGCATCCTTCAACAATCCTGCTCCAAGCTTCTTACCTTGCCAGTTGGTCGATATCGCCAGACGGGCCAGCAACATGATGGGGACGGGGTGTCGAGCGAGGCCTTTTGTTAAGCGTTCGGGCGCATCGGCATACTCGACCTGGCCGAAGACGAGCGTATAGAATCCGGCGATTTCCGCTTCGAGCAAAGCAATGTAGGTTGTCGCGGCGCTGGCCTGCTGACTTTGCAGAGCGTGACGGATCAGAAACCGATTGAGGTCTTCTTGTCCGCAGTCGAATGACTCGACGTTGTGCGCGCGTTGCAGCTTCTCAATGACGAGTGAGCTGCTCAAAGGCTGCGTTCAAATACGGTCGGTTCACGCAACAGGCTCGCCATGCGGGGTAGAGGACGCGGGGGCGCATCTAGCGCTGCCTGGAAGGCGGCCCATTGCTCGGCGTTCAAACCGAAATGCTGCCGATCCGGCAGGGTTTCCGCGGCTCGAGCGAGAGCGCTTTCTAGAACGAACTCACTCACCGATTGCCGGGTCAGTGACGCGGCAGTTTGCAAGACCTGTTTGGCCGAAGCGGTCAGACGAAGATCGAGCTTTTCACTGCGAGTTTCTACCTGCGTTTTCATCGGAGCCATGAGCTTGAATCTTTTCTTCCTTACTCAGCATAACAGATGTGCCAGACAATGTCATGACATTCTTCTGTCTTCCTCATCGGTGCGACATAGAGGGTGATAGAGGACGTATCGCAGCTAATAGGGACCCCGGAAGCCCCGAGGGCTATTTGTAGCTAGAGACTTATGCCCCCACACTGCTGAAGAACCTTATCCGAAGCTGCCGAAGCGGGAACGGTGCTGAAAAGTCGGGGCCGGTGACAGATCGGGGCAGGGGAGAGAATTACTTCGGTCGTCATGGCGTCTCCCAGGGATTGAGGGTCGGCACACCGGCAACCTGAAAATCCGGTGCGTTTCGAGTGACGACCACGAGGCCGTGATGCAGGGCAGTCGCCGCTAGGATCGCATCTACGGTAGACATTGGTGTGCCGTTGCGCTTGATTTTCGCAGCGAGTTCGCCCCAACGATCCGCGATAGCGGGATCGACAGGAAGAATGCGCCCTGCAAAGCGTTCGGGAAGTTCGGTCACTAGCCACGTTTCCAATTGAGCTCGCCGGTTGCCAACCGGCAGACCTACGATGCCCTTGCGAATTTCCCCGAGCGTCAGGACGCTTAAGTACAGAGACGCTTCGTCAGCATTGTCTATCCATTTTGCGGCTAGAGGGTCCGGCTTGATGCGCACCAGTTCTGAAACGTAATTTGTGTCGAGAAGATAACCACTCACAGAGTGATGTCTCTGCCGGTATCCTTGTCTCGTTCGAACTCAAGTTCGAGACCAACGAGCGGGGACTCACGAAAGAATTGGAGCAGGCTTTTTTGGGGAGGGGTTGCGGGCGCGGCGGTTGATTTATGTTTCTCGCGCCAGGCGTGGACTCCCGAGACGATCAACTCGTCTACAGAACGAAAATGCCCGCTGCGGATTTCCTCGTGCACGAGGCGCTCGGTTTCGGGGGTGATTTCGATGCTCATGGCCTGGGGTTCCTTTCTGGCTCTCTTTTACCGTACCGGCAATGGGCGGGCGGGTCAATAATCACCTGTTATAAGGGACGTTATCACGGATATCGGGAAGGCTCTTTCTGGATTCTTCATCAGGCTCCCATTAATGAGCGCTGAAGGGGTGAGGGGAAGGGGAGGGGCCAGGACATGAGCGCCAGGTGGTCGTAGGCCCAGAGGTTCACCAGTTGGAGTCCTCGAGAGTTTGCTAAGGCAAATTCACGGGGCCAGGGGCAGGTTCCGTTGAACCAGGGAACAAGATACGCCACATTGGACGTGTCCCATGACATGGGGCTGGTAAGGGCAAAAACGACGGCTTGTTGAGCCAGGTCCATATTGAGATACGTCGCACTCCAACTGAGCGCCTCTACCTTGAAACGGTCGAGCCCGCTTCCTTGTTGCGTCAGGTATTGTGGCGGCAAGTTCACTGCGGCGTTCAGACGGCCGCCCTGTGCGTATGGGATGCCGGGGCCAAGCAGGCACACGGGGTTGTTGACGTCGTTGGGATAGAGAAGCTCGAATTTGGCATTCGGATATTGCGCGAGAACTGAAGTTCTGATCGCATCGATGTGTGCCTTCAGCCGTGCCGGCGAGAAAAGCTGCATCTGCGCCGTTGTTCACCGTTGGATCGTCATCCTGACAGGTGAATTTGTGGAGCGGCCGGCCCAGCGCGGCTTGCGCCGCGGCCGAGGTCACCGCATCGTAGTAGGCCATCGACCCGCCACGAACCTGTCCCGAGGCGCCGTCCCAAACACCATTGGACGCGACAGGTATTGTGAAGCCGGTAGAATCCACGACCGTGATGACCCAGGTTCCATTGACCGATGTACAGCCTTTTACGCCGGAGATCACGACGCGATCGCCTGTCGTCATGCCGTGAGGCGCAGGGAAACCGACTTGAACGCTCGCGGGGTTCGGGGAGGAGATGGAAGAGATACTCAGCGCCGTCTCTGAGAAGTACCACCAAAGGAACTCGCCGAACTGCAGCCAGGGGTGAGACCGGCGGCGCTCTGCAGTCCCGCCATCTGCGTGTAAGCAGCTTGCTGAAACTGCGTCAAGTTTGCAATGGGCGCGCATTGCGAAGAATACAAATGCGCGAAGCCGGTGTCGGTTCTTACTGGCGTGCCGTCATAGTAACGAGCCTGCCACTCGTTTCCAGCGCTTCCATCATCGGGCGGGTTGACGAGTTCCATCGAGAACGATGTCGTAACCAGCAAACCTGCGGCGTTGACTGCGTTGAAAAAATCGCTGTGCCACTGGGCGACCGGAAAGTTGATCGGGTTCGATGCAGTGGAGTCGACTTGCCAGGTTCCGTCTTCGCCTGGCTGCACAGTTCCGGAAGGTTGGATGGGAATCGCGTTGGATGAATTCGCGGGTTTTCTAGAGGCGGAGATCGAATCGCCCCAGTTCGGTGTGCGCGTGTGTATGGTGAGCAACCCGGTGCCTGTTTTTTCGGCCCACATCGATACGCTTCCGGAGTTGATGTAGTAGACGAAATGGTTGGCGATGGCATCGCCGTTGCCCGTGAAGTACGGGTTCGGTTCCTCCGTGGCGGTTTCCCAGGTGATGACGAACTTCTCCATGGTCACAATGCCGGTTGTGATGCTGTCGCCGATGGCGATTGTCGCGGTATCGCCATCTGCCCAGGTCTGCCGGCTGAAATCGAACGTGGCGGTGTTCCAAAGGCCATTGACTCTGGCTCGTTCGTTCCACCAAAACACTCCGAGATATTCGTTAATCTGGCCTTGAAAGCCAAGCTTGAGTAACTGCCAGAGTAGCCGCTGCGGGCTCATCTTGTAAGTGGCGTCGGTGTCAAAATCCAGAGCTGGACTGACGTTGCTGTATGTCACCAGAGCATCCGTTACGTTGCTGGTTGGAACGGCGGCTTCGAGGTAATCGAACACGAAAGCGAAGACTCCAGCGCTGGATTGGGCCGCTGTACTTTGCTCGGCCACAGTGAAGGTCACGGTGTGAGTTCCGGCAGGTACTGCGGTTCTCAACAAGCGACGCGTGACTACTTCCGAGCCGGTATTCAGATAACAATCGAGTGTGGTGGGCGAGTCGCCGTCCAGCGTGACGTTCACGGTGAAGCGGTCGATGTACAGCGATGTGCCTAGGTAGAGGTCGTGCTCTTGAGCGGTGGTGTAGGAAACCGTGACCGAATCGCCGAGATTGTGAGTGACTTGGGAGAAGCCGCGCCAGTAGTTGTTCGCCGGCTGCACGTTCCAGCCGCTGCCGGAGTAAGTGCAGGCTCCGCTATCGGCGCTCCCGATGCGGATGCTACCCGGTCCGGCAATCCGGAGGGTCCTGACATTTTTTGGATCTTGAACGGACCAGTTGCTGAAAGTAGCCGTCCATTCGGTGTCAGTGTAAGCTGTTCCGTTGCTCAATTGCGGTGCAAAGGTGATCCAAGCCTGGCGAAGCTGGTCAATACCGAGTGCGGAGAAGTCGAGAGAGATGTTCCACGTCACATCCGAGCTGCCTCCGGTGAGCGGGAGAACGGTCTTATCTACTTGAAGACTCACATTGGGTCGAGGGGTGATGTAGACGGTCAGATTATTGCCGTCAGAGCCGCCATACTCTACGAGGTAAGGAACGTACTGCTGGGCATCCAGGGAGCTCGACAGTGTCAGGGTAGTTGCATTATTCACCGCGGCAACCGTGTAAGGAATCGGCGGCTCGCCGTTAGCGCTGGTGGGATTGATGTAGATTGTCGCACCGGTGGCAATGCCCGGAAATCTGTTACTGGTCATGGGCGTTACGCCGTCCGCCATTACTTCCTGGAGTTCAACGGAGGTTCCCGAGACGTTGGCAAGCCCGGTGCGGGCATACTTCAGCGTGAGCGTGCCGCTGTCATCGGCGGAAGCGATGACCGCTACATTACTCTGAGTGAACTGCGACCATTGATAGCAATTGATATTGGTGGCGAACCACTGCGCTACATCTGCTGCGGTTTCGGTGCCCTGTGCGATAAAGTCAAACTCGACATTGTTGACAAATAGCGTGAGGCGGTCATATAGATAACAAACTCCGTCAACGCTGACAGTGAAAGTAAATGTGCCTTGCGCGACCGAGTAATTACCCGATTTCAGCGTTGCGTTATCCCACAGGCGGATTTTATTACTGGCCTCGCCTGCTGCGGTGATTACATCCAGTTGCGCCCAGTCGATCCAGGAGTATTTCGGGGAGTCAATGGGCTGCAGGCCATCGTAGTGCAGATCGAAGCTCAACACCATTCCGGAGAGATCAAAGTCGGGAAGGTATTTGATGGAGTAGTGCTCGAAGATGTTGTCTGCGTCGTAGAGAAGGAGCACGCAGAAGTCTGCCATGTCCCGAAATACGCCATACACTTTAAAGCCGGTATCACTGGTTTCGCACAATGCCGCAGCGGCGCCGTTGCCATCGAAGCCACGGAGGTAAAGCGTCCGATCCGGTTGCAGCTTTAGAATTTGTTCTGTGCTCATAGGGTGGTGAACCTTCTCGTCATCCGCCTCGATTCTCACGGCACCTGCGGCACCGGGGTGGGCTGAAATGGACTCAAGTTGTTGAATCGAAGCTAAAACGAGAAAGTTGTTCAGTTGTCACGGCCGCTAGACGAGTCGTTTTCCCCACGAACATTCATAATCCGGGTACCATGTGAACGGGTATGTGAACCCGAGATTCACAAGGAGAAAGAATGAAGAAAATTTTAGGTTCGTTAGCATTGAGCTTCTGCTTGCTCGTACCAATCGGGGCTTTGAATGCACAGGATCATCAGGATCGTCAGGATCATGCCTCGCATCAGTGGAACGACAATGAGAACGCGAATTGGCACCAGTATCTGAAGGAGCATCATAAGAAGGATCACGACTGGGACAAGGCCAGCAAGCGGGAACAGAGTTCCTATTGGAAATGGCGCGATCAACACCCGGAGCACCAGGATCAGGACCATCGGGATCAGGACCACCACTAAACGCGTCTGAAGCGCGATGAAACCGGGATCACGCCTGTTGGCGCGATCCCTTGCAATCACCTGTAAACTACGGCACTGTTCAGGCGCGAACAGTTTTTCCGAATTCGAACAATTCCGAAATCACAAGAAACCGCAGAACGGCTGTTTTTTCTTGTTCTACGGGTGGCTCGCGAAGTGCTCACAACAGGTCCAATGAACGCCGTCCACCTGTTTGAGAGCGCCTGTCAAGATCTGATTTATGCTGCGCGGACGTTTCGTCTCAATAAGGCGTTCTTTGCCGTTGCCACGATTTCGCTGGCGCTAGGCATCGGGGCGAATACCGCGATTTTTCAGTTGCTTGATGCGGTGCGGTTGAGAGCGCTGCCGATTGCGCACCCAGAACGGTTGGCAGAACTCAAGATCGCGAAAAACGATCATTGTTGTTCCGGCAATTTCTCCGACCGCCATCCCGACTTTACTTATGCGCAATGGGAGCAGATTCGGGATCGTCAGCAGGCCTTTTCGAGCCTGTTCGCGTGGGGCGACGAAAGGTTCAATCTGACGGAATCGGGCGAACCTCGCTTTGCGGAGGGCCTGTGGGTGAGCGGCGAATTTTTCAAAACGCTTGGTGTCCAGCCGCTGCTAGGGCATTTGATCAGCAGCAGCGACGATCGGGAGGGATGCGGTTCACCCGAGCGTGGTCATTAGTTACGCGTTTTGGCAGCGGCAGTTTGCGGGCGACCCGCGCGCTATCGGGAAGCCGCTGCTGTTGGACGGACACAAGCTGGAAATTTCGGGGATTACACCGGCGAGCTTTTACGGAGTGGAAGTGGGCCGAAATTTCGATGTAGCGGTTCCGATCTGCGCGCAGCCTCTGATCGCGGCCGAGAACAATCACTTAGCCAAGCGATCCGACTGGTGGCTGGCGATTATCGGGCGTCTGAAGCCGGGTTGGACGGTCGCGCGGGTTTCCGCCCAAGCGAAGGCAATTTCCTCTGGAGTATTCGAAAATACGGTGCCGGAAAATTATCGGACGGATCAGGCAAAGTATTACGCCGGTTACAAGTTAGAAGCGCAGCCAGCGGGTTCCGGCGTCTCCGACCTGCGCGAGGAGTACGAGGAGCCGCTGCTGCTGTTGTTGGGCATCGCCGGGTTAGTGTTGCTGATTGCCTGTTCGAACCTGGCCAATTTGATGCTGGCGCGGGCCAGCACCAGAGAGCGAGAGATGGCAGTGCGGCTGGCGATCGGCGCGAATCGCGCAAGGCTAGTTCGGCAATTGTTAATTGAGAGCCTCGCGCTGACACTGGTGGGTGCAGCGGCGGGTGCGTTTCTGGCGCAGTTCCTGTCGCGATATTTGGTCTCGTTTCTGAGCAGCGGAACGAATCGAGTCTTCATGGATCTCACACTCGACTGGCGCGTTCTGGCGCTTTACCGCGGGTGTAGCTATTCTCACTTGCATTCTCTTCGGTCTGACTCCCGCTTTGCGGGCCACGCAAACGAATCCGGCTTCGGCAATGAAAGCGGCGGGGCGCGGACTGACGGCAGACCGGCAACGCTTCGGGTTGCGGCGCGCGCTGGTTATCAGCCAAGTTGCACTTTCTCTGGTGCTGCTGGTTGGCGCATTATTGTTCGTGCGAAGCCTTCGGAATCTGCTGACGCTCGATGCGGGCTTCAGCCAAAACGGGCTGCTGATCGTTGGCATCGACGCCTCGCGTCTGCCGTTCAAGCCGCCCGCTCGAGCGGTTCTCTATCGAGAACTTCTGGCAGACCTTCACAACACTCCCGGCGTGGAGCAGGTTGCAAGCGCTCGCATCGTGCCGGTCAGTGGCTCCGGCTGGAACGAAATGATCCAGATTTTGGGGCAACCGATGAAGAAGGATATGATTCCCTGGTTCAATCGGGTGAGCGCTGGATATTTCCGTACGATGGGCACCCCGTTCGTGGCTGGACGCGACTTCGATGAGCACGATACGACATCTTCTCCGGAGGTCGCGATCGTGAACGAAGAATTTTGCAAGAAGTTTCTGGGCAAGCGCGAACCCGCTCGGGAAGCAGATCCGAATTTTAGTGGGACCTGGCGAACCGCAGCAGGTGCTGCAAATCGTGGGATTGGTGAAGAACTCGAAATATCGCGGTTTGAGAGATAAGTTCGAGCCACTGGTCTTTATCGCTGAAAATCAAGACAAGGAGGAAAGTGCAGGGAATCAATTTTCTGGTCCGATCGAGCATGCCGCTCGGGTCCCTAATGCCGGCGCTGAAGAAAACGATTATGGAGCGGAATGGGGGGCTGTCTTTCGAATTTCGCGCCTTTTACAACGCAGGTGAAAGACTCGCTGCTAAGGGAAAGGTTGATGGCTACGCTCTCGGGCTTTTTCGGTCTGCTCGCGGCAGTACTGGCGACGGTGGGTCTGTACGGAGTCATCTCCTACATGGTTGCCCGCAGGCGAAGCGAGATCGGGATACGGATCGCGCTGGGCGCCAACCGGGCTGAGATTGTGGGACTGGTGACAAGAGAAGCCACTCTCCTGTTGGGGGCCGGACTGGCGATCGGGACCATGCTGGCGATTGCAGCAGCGAGAACCGCCAACTCGATGCTCTACGGTCTACAGCCAACCGATCCGGCTACGATTGCAGGCGCGATTGCAGCGCTCGCTTTCGTGGCATTGGTGGCGAGCGTGTTTCCCGCGATGCGGGCAGCGCGCATCGAACCCATGCTGGCGTTGCGGGACGAGTGAGGTTGCGTGGAGGACCGCTCGTCACGCTCGCGATTCAGTGCGATTGGGGAAGGTCAGGTCACTGCTGGCTCGGGCCTGGGTATGGACCTGTCATGATGCCTTGCCAGACGATGCGGTTGAAGGCGTCGGCATCGATCCGATCCTCGCCGCGGAAATCCATTCCTGCGGTTTTCGCCGCCCAGTAGGCGGGGTCGTGGGAGATTCTTACGGGCGGGTTCAATGCGGCGGCTTGCCGGTCGTTTTGTGAAAGGGGCAGCTCCGTTTTCGAAAGCACGGAGGAGGGCCGCGCGTCAAAGCTCCAGTTGCTTTGATTCAAATCGAAGACATCGGTCATTGGAGTTGACGTCGCGGTGTTCAGATTCAGGTGTTCGAGTCCCAGAACATCCTCCATCGTTCTGATCAAATTTACTGTTGTGTAGTAGGTGGAGACGACGGCGTGCTGTTTTACGAAGGGTCCCACGACGTAAGCAGTTGTGCGGTGCGCGTCCACGTGGTCGGGTCCATCCTGCGAATCGTCTTCGATGACGAAGATGAGGGTATTGTTTTTGAAAGGACTGTGCGCGACGCGAGCGATGAGACGTCCGACCGCGTAATCGTTGTCGGCTTGCTGCGCTTCGGGCGTATTCACTTTCGAAATGGCCGTCGCAAATTCACCCATGTGGTCTTCTTGCAACTGAACGATTTCGAAGGAGGGCAGGTTGTCGTTTGGCTACATATCGATCGAACTCGCGCTCCCATTCGGCTTCCCGATAGAAATCCGGATACCCGGGATCGAATCCGCGGTAATACGGATCGCCGAATTTGTAGAGCTCGGGATTCGCCGGCCGTGACATCACGACTTTGGCTTGGAAGGGATACGGCTCTCTGGGCGCATTCAAGGCGGTATCGCTCATACAACCGTATTCGCGAAAAGTTAGTCCGGCACGCAGGACGGCATCCCAGATATAGCCTTTCTCCCGAGGAGTTCCGTCGGGCCCGTCGGGAGCGACGACGTTGACGGCTCCGGGAAGCAGATCGGGATCATCGGGCGTTTTGGGATTGGCGGCCTTGCGCGCAGCCACGGTGGGAAGACCGACGTTGATGTCGCGATTCGGCCCCTCGTATTCGTAGTTCGTGCCGCGGTCGGCATAGTTGAGGACGACGGCTTTCTCGCCGTAGTCCGATTCTTTGCCTGAAGTACTCCAAGGCCAACCATCTCCGCTTACTTCGCCCGAGTTGAAGAAATTATCCAGATCGACGAACTCGCGAGCTACCTTGTGGAAGTTGGGGGTGATGGCTGCTCCGAATTCGGTTAAGGACGGGTCGCCATTGCCTTTTCCGAGGTCACCGAGAATCTGGTCGTAGGTTCGGTTTTCCTTGACGATGTAGATGACATGTTTGATGCGTTTGCGCAGAGCAGCCATGACCTGTTCGTCGCGGGGGTCGGGGAGGGCGGCCAAACGGTCATTTTCCGCGACAATGCGTGTTAAGCGCGCCAGAGACGCACTTTCAGGGACGGGAATGGTGAGTAAGCCGGCTTTCTCCAGTTGGAAGACGTACTCGTTCCTGGAATTCACAACGACGGCCGGTCCGGGCTTCATATTCTCGCTGGGTTTGATTTGCATGTGGAGGTGCGGATTGGCGCCGGGGATTGTTTTGCTGTTGACGGTGTAGAGCATTTGGCCATCTCCGCTTACGCTGATAGCGGTGGGAAACCAGCCGGTTGGAATCAGGCCCGATACTGCGGGACGGCGGCCTGATTCGGAGATGCGGATTACCGCGATTGAATTCGAACCGCCGTTCGTCACGTAAGCAGTGTGCTCGTCAGGCGACAAAGCGACGTCGTTCGGTCCGCTGCCTTTGTAGCGTCCGTTCAACTTCATCAGAGCCGCGGGTCCGGCGGTTGAGACGGTGCTCAGTACGGCTAGTTTCCGCGTATCGATGATGGTCAAGAGATCGCTATTGTCCGATGTGACGAATAACATCGAGCCATCGCGATTGAGGAGCATCTTGTTCGGATTACCGCTGATCTTGATGCGCTTCGACACTGCGGGTGATTCGCCGAGATCAATCACGACAATTTCGCGATCTCTCAAACTGGATACGTAGGCTCTTCCGCCATGCGTCAAGATCCAAAACGGATATTCGCCGCCGGGGACGCCGTGCGCGGATCCAAGTATCTTGCCGGGACGTAAATCGAGTTCGCGAACGACCCGGCGGGATGGCAGATCGATAAAGGATACGGAATCGTTATATATGTTCGCGATGAGGAGGGTCTTTCCGTCGTCGGAAACAGCGAGACCTCCCGCGGCGAGCGGTTCCTTTCCCGGCGTAAGACCTAATCCAGAGGTGTGGCCGAGGGGAATTGGCGGCAGATCTTCTTGCCAGTCGGCAGAGTGGAGCGAATATGTGTGAACGTTATCGTCCTTGCCGCCGGAAACGTAGAAGCGGTCGCCGCCGGGTGAGAACGCCAGGCCGGCGAATGTGTCGGGCACTTGCAGCACTTGCGTTTTGTGTGGCGTATGCGCCGAGACGTCATAGACGAAGACGTATTCGTTCGAGGCACTTGGAATCGGTTTGCCGTCGGGGCCATTTATGCGGTTAAAGCCGCTGGTGAGCACCAGCAAGGTTTTCTTGTCGGGACCGATTGCGGTGCTCATCGCCTGGCCCGCGAGATAGTGCGGGAAAGCGGGAAGATCCGGGTTCAGCGATTGAAGCGTGGCGCCGGGGGCGGCCAACGGTGTGATGCGCTTGCCGGTGGGAAGCAAGACGGCGGCTTGATCATCGTTATCCGAAGCGGCAGTCAGGCAGAAACACAAGAGAACGGCGGCAACGAAGGCAAGTTTTCAAACAGTCGTTTCCTCAGCTATTCAGGAACGTCGCGCAAAACGGGCTCGGTGTCAAGCGCATCCGCGCCCTTTGCGCTCTCTATGTTCGGACTTTACCCCCATTTGCGCAAGCGAGTTACAAGAGGCCTTGTGCGTGGAGCCAGTCGGCGAGACGATCGGGCCAGGTGCGGAGCACGGGATCGTTTTTCGCTAAGCCGACGCCGTGGCGCCCTTTGAGGTAGATGTGCATTTCGGCGGGAACGCCTGCTTTGCGCAGGGCGAGGTAAAAGAAAATACTGTTCTCGACGGGAACGGTGTGGTCGTCCGTGGTGTGGAACAGGAAGGTCGGCGGGGTTTGGGTGGTGACCTGGCGTTGATTGGAGAGGAGCTCGATCAGTGCAGGATCGGGTTTTTCGCCGAGCAGGTTAAGACGTGAGCCGGTGTGGGCGTAAGGGTCTTCGAGAGTGATGACGGGGTAGGCGAGAATCATGAAGTCGGGGCGGGAGCTTTGACGGTCGATGGGATCGGTGGCGGCGGGGGCACCGGCGTCAAAGTGGGTCCCGGCTGTGGAAGCCAGATGGCCGCCGGCGGAGAAGCCCCAGATACCGATTCGATTCGGCTGGACGCCCCAGTCGGCTGCGTGGGCGCGCACGTAGCGAATGGCGCGCTGGGCGTCCCAAAGCTCGACGGGGTAGTGATACTTAGGCCCGAGGCGGTACTTGAGCACGAAGGCGGAGATACCGCGGGCGTTGAGCCAAGCGGCAACCTGAGCGCCTTCATGATCCATCGCCAGATGTACGTAGCCACCGCCTGGGCAGACGATGACGCCGGTGGAGTGCTGGGAGGGTCCGGTGGCTGGGTAGATGGTCAGGGTTGGCCGATCTACGTCCGCATTGCCTTGGGCTCCGGGCGCTTCATTGCGTTCCGCTCCGGCAATTCCATTGCTTTGAACTGCGGGAGCAGCATCGGGCCACAAGAGGACGGTTCGAGGGGCGGGCGGCTGCGCAGGGAGGCGGGGCGAGAGGCAACAGCAGAGGGCGAACGCCAGTACGCGCGCGATGCCGGAACGGGACGGTGTGACAGAGAGAGCGAAGAGGGGCATTCGGCACCAGGGTAATAGGGGCCGAGCGCGGTTTCGAGCAGGGGCGAGGCTGTGGCGCATTTTGTGTATCCCGTACTGGACATCTTCAATCTTCAACGGGTTACGCCGATGTGCAATAGCGAGGCGCAGTGTGTTCCGAAATGAGCCACCTAGCCAACAGAGCGGGCTGTTCATTGCAGAGAGAGCGTCCGAGATTACGGTTTACATGGGTGGCGGGTGTAGCCCTACTGTTGGGACAAGCGTCAGGAGCTGCGCGTGGCGCACTGGACCCGAGTAAGGCGATCACGCAATACGCACGAGAAGTGTGGACGACGGACCGTGGGTTGCCGCAGAACTCGGTTTACGCGATTGCACAGACGCGCGATGGATACGTATGGCTGGGGACCGAAGACGGGTTAGCGCGCTTCGACGGAGCGCGCTTCCTGGTGTTCGACAAGGGCAACACGCCGGAGCTGGCGAGCGCCATGATCAATGCGCTGTTTGCGGATGCGCATGGCGGATTGTGGATTGGCACGAACGGGGGCGGCTTGACGTTCGAGAAGAACGGAAACTTCCGGACATTCACAACGCGGGATGGCTTGTCGAGCGATGTGGTGCGTTCCATTTACGAGGATCGCGATGGCGCGGTTTGGATCGGGACGGACGGGGCGGGGCTGAACCGGTACTGGCGGGGACAGTTTCGACAGTACAGCACAAAGAACGGGTTGCCGGATAACTGGATTTCGTCGATTTGCGGGGGGCACGACGGAAGCCTTTGGATGGGCACGCGCGCCGGTCTGGCACGTTTCAAAGAGGGCAAATTCAGCGCATACACGCGAGCGAACGGACTGCCGCAGGATTACGTGAAGGCGGTTTACACGGACCGGCGGGGGGACCTGTGGATTGGAATGAACGGCGGGGGCCTCGCCCGCATGGAGGGTGAAAGATTCGCGGTTTACACGACGCGCGAGGGGCTTTCGAGCAACGTTATCTGGTCGATTTCGGGAGATGACGCAGGCACCATTTGGGCGGGGACGAGCGGGGGCGGACTAGACCGCTACCGCGACGGGAAAATCAGCAGCTATACGAGTAAGGACGGGTTGCCGGCCGACGAAATCTGGACGACGCTGGAGGATCGGGAGGGCGGCCTCTGGATCGGGACACAAGGCGGGGGCCTGGTGCGATTGCACGATGGTCCGTTCACGACGGTGACGGCGAGGGAAGGCCTTTTGAGCGATGTGGTTCTGCCGGTCTATCAGGACCGGGAGGGCGCGATTTGGGTAGGAACCAGCCAGGGCGTGAACCGGCTGCAGGACGGGAATATCAGCGCGTACACGACCAAGAACGGGTTGGCCGACACGCTGATTTTCTCGATCGCGCAAGACCGGGAAGGCAGCATGTGGTTCGCGAGCCGGCACGGGCTGAACCGTTTGAAAGACGGCAAGATGAGCCTATTCACGACGCGAGAAGGGCTGCCGAGCGATTGGGTGACATCGACCTATATCGACCGGCATGGCGATCTGTGGGTGGGCACGCGCGGAGGTCTGGGCCGATTCGACGGGAAGCGCTTTAGCGCACTGACAACGAAAGACGGACTGTCGAACGATTACGTGGGATGCATCTATCAGGACATCGCCGGGACGTATTGGATCGGCACGATGGGCGGCGGCTTGAACCGCTTTACGAACGGGCGATTCGAATCCTATACGACGCGTAATGGGCTGGGAAACGACGTGGTGTGGTCGTTGCTGGGGGACCCGGATGGAACGCTGTGGATTGGGACGAGCGGAGGGCGGGCTGGAGCGGTTGCGGAATGGGAAATTCACAGCCTACACGACGCGGAACGGACTTTTCGACGATTCGATTTTCGAAATTCTGAGCGACAACGCGCGGCTACTTGTGGATGAGTTCGGACCGCGGCGTATTTCGCGTCAAGCGGAGCGATCTGGAGGCCTTTGCGCAGCACAAGTTGCAGCGCATTCAGGCAGTGACGTACGACACGGCCGACGGCATGAAGACAAAGGAATGCGACGGCGGCTTTCAACCAGCAGGATGGAAGGCGCGCGACGGGCGGCTGTATTTCCCAACGTCGGTGGGGTTGAGCGTTGTGAATCCGGCGCAGGTGGATGGAAAGCAAAAGGCGGTTGGGTCGGTTATAGAGCAGGTAGTCATTGACAACAAGAGCGTGGCGCTCGATGGTCCGATCAAGAGCCCGACGGGCGAGGGGCAACTGGAAATTGAATTTACAACGCTGAGCTTCCTGCCTCCGGAGAAGGTTCGATTCCGCTACATGCTGGAGGGTTTCGACGCGGACTGGGTAGACGCCGGGGGGCGGCGGACAGCATACTACACGAATCTTCCGCCGGGTGAATACCGGTTCCGCGTAACCGCCTGCAGGGTGGACGGCGGGTGCGACACAACGGGAGCATCGGTTGCGTTCACGCTGACACCGCACTTCTACCAGACGCGCTGGTTTGTCGGGCTGTGCTTCCTGACCGCAGGGGGCACATTTCTGGGCGCATACCGGCTGCGCATGAGGAGTTTACGTGCGAGCGAGACGAAGCTGATGCTGCTCGTGGATGAACGGACGCGGGCGTTGGCGCATCACGCACGCGCGTTAGAGGAGAGTGAGAAGCGCTTCCGGCAATTTGCAGAGAACATCCGCGAGGTGTTTTGGATGGTGGATCCGAAAACCGGCGAGTTTGTTTACGTCAGTCCTGCATACCGGGAGATTTGGCTGGACGAGCCCGATGCGGTGCTGCGGAACAAGTACTTGTGGCTGGAAGCTGTTCATCCGGAGGATCGCGATCAAGTGATCGCGGCCAAGGAGCGACAGACAGCCGGATGGAGCGCCGAAGCGGAGTACCGGGTGATTCGCCGGGATGGGTCGATGCGATGGGTCTGGGACCGTGCGTTTCCGGTGTTCGACGCCACGGGTCAACTGGACCGGATTGTCGGGATCATCGAGGACATTACCGACGACAAGGGATCGGAAGAGACGTTACGGAGTTCGCGCGACGAGTTGCAGTTACGCGTGCTGGACCTGAAGGCCGAAAACCTGGAGCGGCAGCGCGCCGAAGAACAATTGAAGGTGGCGAAGGAATTGGCGGAAGCGGCGAACCTGTCGAAGAGCGAGTTTCTGGCCAACATGAGCCACGAAATCCGGACTCCGCTGAACGGGATTATCGGGATGATGCAACTGGCGCTGCACACCGAACTCAGCCGGGAACAGCGCGAGTATCTGCAGTTGGTTGAATCATCGGCCGACTCGCTGTTGAGCATTATCAACGATGTCCTGGATTTCTCGAAGATCGAAGCGAAGAAGTTACACCTGGAGGCGATTGAATTTGAGCTGAGGAAGAGTCTGGACCAAACGTTGAAGTCGCTCGCGGTGCGGGCTCACCAGAAGGGGTTGGAACTGATTTGTACGATTGACAGCGAAGTTCCGAAACTGCTGGTGGGAGATCCGGTGCGGCTGACGCAGGTAGTGGTGAACCTGATTGGAAATGCAATAAAGTTTACCGAGCGCGGCGAGATTGTGCTGGGCGTACGGCCAGTGAACAACGCGGCAGCAAAAGTTTGTTTGGAGTTCACGGTGCGCGATACGGGAATCGGTATCGCGCCGGAAAAGCAGAAGAGTATTTTCGAGGCATTCACGCAGGCGGATGGATCGTCCACGCGCAAATATGGGGGCACGGGGCTGGGCCTTTCGATATCGTCTCAACTGGTCACGATGATGGATGGCCGGTTCTGGGTGCGGAGCGAACCGGGACAGGGGAGCACGTTTGGATTCACCGCCTGGTTCGAGGCCAGCAAAGCGCCACAGCCGCAGACGAGTTCGTTGTATCTGCATGGTTTGCCGGTGCTGGTGGTGGACGACAACGCGACGGTACTGCGCACGCTGCAGGATTTGTTCGAGCGTTGGGGCGCGCAGGCGGTTACAGCGGCCGATCCTGGGACGGCTCTGGCGCAAGTTCAGCGCGGCCACGCTGTTGGGGAGCCGTACGCATTGGTGTTGGTCGATTCGGAAATGCCGGAGATGAACGGCCTTACTCTGGCGCGTCGTTTGCGGGAGGAGGCGGGGCTTACGGGCGCGATCGTGATGATGTTGAGTTCCGCGGGGGACCTCACGGACGCGGCAAGCTGGCGGGATTTGGGCATTGAAGAACGAGTGATCAAGCCGATCGATGAGGCGGACCTTCGGGAAGCGATTGCCCGATCACTGTGGGGCGCGGGCAAACCGCGCGAAGCGGTGAGCCGGACTGCGAAGCCATTGCCGCAGAGAACGACATCGGCGCCCCTGCGCATCCTGCTGGTGGAAGATACGCCGGTCAATCAAAAACTGGCCGTGCGGTTACTCGAGAAGCACGGACATTCGGTGACGACGGCAAATAATGGGCGCGAAGCGCTGGACATGCTCGGCCGGTTGAACTGGGAGGTGGACCTCATTTTGATGGACGTTCAAATGCCTGAGATGGACGGCTATCAGGCCACCGCGGCCATTCGCGAGCGTGAAGTGCATTTGGGTATGCGGCTGCCGATCATCGCCATGACGGCGCACGCGTTGGAACGGGATCAGGAGCGCTGTCTGGCGGCCGGTATGGACGCGTACATGTCGAAGCCCATCGATGTTGAGAAGCTTTTCCGGCTAATCAATGAGGTCACAAACCCGCAAGTTACAAAACCGCAAATTAGAATGCCGGACGTTGCGGTTCCGGAGGCAGTTCTTAACCTGTAAGTAAACGCCCGGGAAGGCTAGAGATATTTGCGTTTGATCTTCGCGATGTCCGCGAAGGCTTTCACGAAATCCGTGGGGCGAACTTTCGAACCGGCAACGTCTACCCATTTTTCGAGCGGGTATTCGTAGATGACTTGCTGAAGGCGTTTGGGATCGTGGTCGTAGACATTCAGGTAGCGGGCGAGGATCTCGACATCGAAAACCCACTTCGAGAGAAAGGGTTGTGCGAATACTTGCCGGCAGTTGCTGTCCGCGCGAAAGAGCTTTGCGCCACATTGGCTGTCGTAAATAGGCATGTTGAGCACGACGGACACGGCGGTTGCGAAGACGCGGCCGAGATAATGCCTGGCGGGAAGACGTTCGACATGGCGGCCGAGTAGCTGCACGCGAGAGCCGAAGACCATCTCTATGGCGAGCTGCTGTTGTAGGATGTCGCGGAGGCGCGGCACGGCATCGAGCGGAGTAGCGAGGTCGGCATCCCAGAAGCCGATGACTTCGGGATGGAAGTTTTCGAGGGCGTGCACGATACCGGCTCTCACCGCTTCCGCTTTGCCTCTGTTATTTGCGAGCGCAAGAACGGTCGCTCGATCTTCGTACCCCAGGCGAAGTCGATTCAGAACGTCACGAGTGCGGTCGCGGCTGCCGTCGTCGACAAAGACGAGGCGGACGAGAGGATCGGAAGACAAAAAGGAACGGAATTGTTCTATGTCAAGCCTTGCCCCTTCGTTGTAGCAAGGGACAATCAGGCTGGTTCGGAGATGCTCTGTCAATGGATCTCGTGATCTTCTAGTCTACTGGTAACCGGTATGTAGTGAAAGCGCTTGCTGGACGCGCGCGCCTCGGCTTCATTAGACACAAATAAACCGGCAATGTCTTGCGCCGAGGCTGAAGAAGCATGGGAGTGCCCTAAAATGGCAACGGATGCCTTGGGAACATCGAAGTTTCTGGATTGGGCCGCTCATCATCGCGGCGATTCTGGGAATACTCGCGTTCATCGTCTTTGGCACGGGCCTGCGGCGTATTTACGGGCAGCACCTCGCCGAGACTCGCCGGGAACGTCTGTTTCTTGCGTCGGTGGGCTTCTTCGTGACTGTCGTGGTGATTCGCGGCATCACGATCGCCATCCACAACGACATCGGTCCGTTTCACAACGTGGAGATGCACGGCCGCCACATCCACCACATGGTCTGGGGGATTCTGTTGCTGCTGCTGGTGGGCTACATCTGGCTGCTCGAGGCCGGAACCGGATCTGCGGATTCCTGGCGATTGGTGGGCAGGCTCACCTCGATGCTCTACGGCGTGGGCGCGGCGCTCACGCTGGACGAATTCGCTCTCTGGCTTAATTTAAGCGACGTGTACTGGCAGCGGCAAGGGCGCGAAAGCTATGAGGCGATGGCCCTGTTCGGAGGACTGCTGTCGATTGGTATCTTCGGCGCCTCCTTCTTTCGCGGCGTCGCGCGCGCGGCAGTTGGAGCCCACGACAAAACGGCTTCTCAGTGACCTCAACCGAACACGCCGCGGCGCAGCACATCCGTTAGCTCTTCAGGTGACCGGTCTTGTTCGAGTTGCAGGACCTGACCGACGCTCACGGAAATCTTGCCGGAGCGGAACCAGCGACTGTGTCGGGCTTTAATCTCTCCGAGCCCCTCGAGCCGTACCGGCAACGCGGAAGTGCCCAGTTCTTTCCACAGCAGCCCGGCCCCGCTCTTAAAGGGCTGAGGCGTCTCATTGTCGGACCGCCGCCCTTCGGGAAAGACAATCACGCTGTACCCGCGGTCGATCGCCTCCCCCGCATGGCGGAAGCTGCGCCGGAATCCGCTCACCTGCGGCAGTGGAAAAATGTTGAATAATCCAGTTACCAGCAGATATTCGATAGGCGCAACGGCATTCAGGAACCAATGCCCTTGATTGCGCGCGCGCCGCCAATCGAGAATCATTTCGCCCGACATGGCCACCGCGACCCGCCGCCTGATATGCCGCGGTAGTGCATACAAGATGAACGGCACGTCGTAGGAAGTCACATGATTGGCGACAATGAGCATCGGCGACGAGGGCCACCGCGCCACGCTGCTTTTCACGCGCGGCTTGGCCAGGAACCGAACCAGCGGCATCGCAAGCAATTCCAAAAATGCGCCCCGAATCGACTGCATGACGCTGTTCCAGGGCCAATGCGGGTAAACATGTTCGGCACGTTTTGCTTGCCGATCCGGCTGCGCAACCGCCGCTTCCGTAATCAACTGACGCACATCGTCCCCGGTCTTCACCTGTTGCACGGCCGCATCGTCGAGCGCGATTCCATACTGCTGTTCCAGTCGCGCCTGCAGTTCCACGCGCCCAAGACTGTCCAAGTTCAAATCGCCCGCAGGTGTTTCCGGCAAACCCGCTCCGCTTACTTCACCCGCCGCGATTCTTCTGGATACCTCGCGCCGCAGCACCTTGCCCGTTGAAGTCCTGGGCAGGTCCGGTTCAGGCCAGACGATCCAGCGCCGAATCTGCTGAAACTCCGCCAGTTCTTGGTTCGCGGCCGCAACTGCCTCACGCGCATTGGCCCCGTTCGTCAACACGATGGCAGCCAGGGCTTCCGGTCCAGCTCTGAGTGGCCGTTTCAACGACGGTGGCTGTCTTCACTCCAGCTTGGCGGACGAGCGCGGCCTCCAGGTCTTCCGGATAAACGTTCAATCCGGAAGAGGTGACGATGACATCTTTCTTTCGTCCCCGAAAGCGCAGATTGCCGCTCTCGTCGAATTCGGCCAAATCGCCCGTGGCGAGCCATTCGGACCCGGCATGCCGCGCCTGGCCGCCTTGCCACGTGGTGTTCGAAATGGTGTCGCCGCGGACCAGCACTTCGCCTTCTTCACTGAGTCGCACTTCGCGCCCCGGCAGAACTTGGCCGATTGTTCCTTGGGCGGCGTGGAAGGGGTGATTCAAACTCACGAGCGCGGTGGTCTCCGTCATTCCATACCCTTGCACCACGACAAACCCAAGCCGATGCCAAAATTGTTCGATGCCCGAGGGCAGGGAAGCGCCGCCACATACAAAAGCCCAATATTTCAGGCCAAACAAGCGATGAACACCTCGAAAACGCCACCAGGTCCGCCACGGATTCAACTTGCCCGCCGAGGCCATGCGCGGCTCCAAATCCGGAATCGTTTCGAGAACATAGCGCTGCATCAGGTCGAGCACTCGCGGCACGGAAGCCAAAACCGAAATACGTTCCTGGCGAATCCGTTCCACAAGATCGGAAGCGACTAGCCTCTGCTCGTAGTGAACTTCGGCCCTCAGCAGCGCAGGCACCCACAAGCCCATGAACTGCCCGAACACGTGACTTAAAGGCAACGTATGCAGAATCCGAATGGGATGGACCAGCCACTCGTATTTCAGATACTTCTGCATCTCCGTTTCAATTGGAGTGAGGCTGGCAAGAACGTTCTTATGCGTGTGAACGATGCCCTTGGGTTCGCCCGTGGTGCCGGACGTGAAGATGATCTGCAGGGGGTCCGATTCGCTCAGTCCGGGGATTGCGCCCGCCGTGTTCCTGGTGATTGCCGTCTCGAACTGCTGAAAAGAGATAGAAGGAACGGAGGACTTGACGGTTGCGAGTTTCTCTCGATCACCGACCAGCAGCTTAGGCGATACTTCGCGCTGAACGCGCCGCACGAACTCAGCGGCGCTCGCGAGATCGACGGGCACCGGTAAAACGCCGCGCAGCACACAACCGAAAAATGTCGCGATCCATTCGGAACCATTTTCGCCCCAAATCAGGACGCGATCGCCTTTTGCGATGCTGCGTGCATCTAATTCGGCCGCGAAACGGCGCGTGAGCAGCGCCAATTCACCATAGCTGGTTCTCCGTTGGCGCAGTCCGCGGGGAGCGACTACCGCAGTGTCTTTTCCGTTGCGCTCGAAATCGTCTACTAACGAAGCGAGATGCCCTCGAATCGGAGGGCGTGTGGCGGCCACACTCCCAGCCTACGACTGTGAGTTATCTGTACCTGCGTAGTAGCCGTCCCGCGCTTGCACGATGAAGCCCTTCTGCTTAACGGTCAACTGAATCTTGCGATAGCCGGTCTCTGTATCCGGCCTGTCGGATGTGTAACCGAGACTGTATTGGTTCCGCAAGTCCTCTTCGATCTCGCTGTAGATCCGATCAACGGTCTTCTTCTTCGAAACCTCGAAATAGGCGCCGCCCGTTTCTCTCGAGATCTGCTGCAGAATCTTCTTGCCGTCGGGCCGGTTCATGCCCTGATGCCCGCCGCCATATGGCCCTCTACCGTAGCCCCGGTGACGCCCCATACCGGTGGGTGGGCCGAAGCTTGAGCCCTCTTCATCCGCAATGCGAACGGAGTAGCCGAGCGTATCGGAGCGCTGCGCCGTTCGGATCGCCTCGTCGAGCGAGACCTTACTGGCGTTATCTTCCCCATCCGTCAGCATGATAATCGCCTTGCGCCCGGTCTGCTTTCCGAGAACATCGTCCGAAGCCAGATAGATGGCGTCGTAGAAGGCGGTACCGCCATGCCGCCCGCCGCCGCGTCCATGCCGACCGTATCCTCCACGCTGCCATAGCCGCCGTTTCCACCATCCCCACCCTGGTTGTTGCCGTTGTTACCCCATTCCGGCCTGTCCAGCAAGTCGAGTGCCTTCTCCAACTTTTGTCGCGACGAGGTCAGATCCTGCAGCAACTCCACATCGCGATCAAAGTGGATGAGAAATGCTTTATCGCGGTCCGGCCGAAGCACCTGCTGCAGGAAGGTATAGCTGGCGTCGCGCTCTGTTCCCAACATGCGCCGCTCACTTCCGCTGGTATCGACTAATAGTCCGAGAGTCAGTGGCAGGTCGCTTTGCTGGGCGAAATAGCGGATCATCTGAGGACGTCCATCCTCTTCTAAAACGAAGTCGTTCTTGGTCAGGTTTTGGATAATCTGTCCCTGCTTGTCGCGCACCGTGGCGAACACGTTCACCACTTTGACGTTGCTCGAAAACTGAGGAGGTGGCGCGGCTTGCTGGAGGGGCCGGCCGGTTAGGAATCGAGCGGCAGGCAACAGGGAAAGCGCGGAAAGAAGGGCACGTCGTGACAGTACGGACGTGTGAACCGGACCGCGGAACTGCTGCATTACTGCTAGGGATGTACCCCGCAATGAGGGGGTTACGACTTTCAGTTCAAAGTCAGCCGCCGGCGGCTTTGGAAAAGGCCTTCGACGCGGGTTTATTGGTGTTGTCAAGACGAGCAGGCCGGACCGCCTGAACAAGCGCCGGACCGCGCCTGACGGGAGTCGATATTTCCCTCAAGAACACCAAAGCTTCAGGGGTTCCCGCAGCGAACTGCGCGCCGTGCTTATGCATTTCTTTTAGGAGCTTGCGGCCGTCGGCATCGCAGCCACTAATGTGGGCGAGATCGACGGTGAATTGTGGGGAGTGGGTATTGCGGAGAGCATTTTGCCAGGTGCTGCGGAGTTCGTGTACGCATGCGCCTGCGAACAGCCCGATGAGTTCGACTCGGAACTCGTCGGTCCTGTCATAGATCTTGAATGTTGCCAAGGTTTTACTCCATGATGCCGTTCGTTGGACTGAGAAAACCACGAGCGCGCTACAGGAATTGTTATGGAAATTTTAATGTTTTCTGGACGCAGACGAGCAGAATTCAGTCATAAACGCCATGCACATACCAGTCAGAAGCCGGCATCTCTCGATAGATCCGGTACAGCGCCCCGTCATCTAACGCGACATCCCATTCTTCCCGGTTCCAGGCTGTAACAGTCCACCATTCGCCGGAGGTTTTCCACGGACCCGCCGCGCGGACAACAGTTCCTTTTACGCAGGATGCGAAAACCTTCTTCGGCGCTGTTCCCGCCAGGCTGACCCGCGCCGGCAGAGCCGGCCGGAAAAGGCGCATCACCAGCCGTAAGGTCTCCTGCTGCTTTCGCGGGCGGTGCCGCGGCTTGTCTCGGCAGTGTTTCCCCAGAGGAAAGATGCAAAGCACCCATTTCAAAGGCATCCGGACGATGTGTATTCAACAGTACGGGCGAGCCCACGTTTTCTTTTCCCACCATTCCCGCAATACGCGCCAGCGTGATCTGCAATTTATCGGGCGGCGGGGCAGGTGGAAGGAAAAATCCGCCCTGGATACGCCGCGGTTCCGCCGGTTCCACTCGCAACCTGAATGCTGTGACTGCGGCTTCCGGTGGGTGACGCTCCAGATGCAGTTGCAACAATTTCAACAACGTCTGGCTCTCATCCAGCGGGACGGGAAACTCCAATTCGCAGCGATACTCTTTCCGTTCTTCTAAGGAAACGCCCGGCAACGCACGCGCGACTGCTTGGCGATTTCCTCTCTGTATTGACTTCAAGCATCGCTTGGATGCCGGGCTTCCAAGGTAAATTCCACTTTCAGCAGCCGCGCCGCTCGCGATTGCGATCGCAAACGCCGGCACAATTCCGCCAGCGCACTTCCCAATAAAAACAGCAGCGGCTCCAATGAATCGAGCGCCTGCTCCAATTCCATCTGCTGCTCATAGCTGGTCTCCGGCGCTGCCATACGCAATGGCCGCTGAATGGTACCGCAAGCCAAATTGCGTAGATAAACTCCTGCGGGCCCCAGGCGTTCGGCTAGTCCACGCTCCGGCAGCGCCGCCAATTCCTCGCACGTCTTTACACCCCAGCGATGCAATACTTCGAGCAGTTTCGGGTCTCGCGATATGTCATGCGGCGCGTTATGTACAAACAAGGCAGCAATCGGCAGCGCCGCCAGCTTGAACCGTTCCTCGCCGGGCGTCACCAGCGTGACCCCTGCAAAATGCCGCGCCAGCAAAATCGCCGTATCCACATTCGAAGCCACAGCCAAATTTGCCTGGATCTCGCGCTCATACCCATAGCGGCAAATCTCGGAAGCAATCTGGTGCGGCGAGCCCAGCAGCCTACGCAAAGGATCAATGGAAAAGGCCACCGTGTCCTCTCGCGTTTGCTCCACGGCCGGAGAAAACGCGGCCGCAAATGCCAGCAATTCCTCCGCAGAAGCGCCGCTCGGATGATGTAAACAGGCGTACATTAAGCCACCGAAGACAGAGAAAGACGTTCCGGCCCAACGTCTAAAGTTTTACTTGAGACAACGACTGCCTCCCATCCGTCGAAACGCAGGAAAGGTCCTTCACCGGTCCAATGTTGTGCTTTGCGTTTCACCGACAACTTACTCATAAAACTGCGTTTGCCTTCGGAGACTGCGCTGCAGACCAGTAGGATGGTCGGTGTATGCTCTACGGCCCGCCGCAGCCGATACCAATGCGACAAAGGAATGCGATGCAAGGCTTGTGGCGAGGCCTCGCACACATCCAGCAGCACCATGCCAAACCCGCCTGCGTGCAGCAGTAGGTCCGCCGCGCGCATCGTATGTTGAATGTCCCGTTGGCACCGTACCCAGACAAGTTGCTCTAAGGCAATGCCTGCGGCGCGCGCAGACGCAGGATGAAAGCTGTCATGCAGATCGATGACGGCACAAACCTCGCCCCGAGCGGTCGCCTGCGCTAGCAGGTGCAGGCAAAGTGAAGTTTTACCTGAAGATCGGCTCCCGCTTATTTCCGATAAGCTGCCATAATTCAATAAGTTAATAGCAGAATAATGAATTGCTTTATGAAGTGTTACTTGAACCCTAGAAGCGGTGGTCCAGAGTTCATTCGGGCGGAGAAGAGAAGCGTTATTCGCCATTTGTTCGCCATAGCTATTGTGGGCGAACGAGGCTCAAAAATCAACTCCTAAAAAATGTACCGCAGGAGTTGCTTGGCTCGCTACTAAGATCGCAGAACGGAAATCTCAAATAAACGGGTCTAACGCCACATGAAGAGGCTATAGATGATGAAGAGCTATAGGAAAGAACTCTGGTTTGAGCTACCTTCTCGCCGAGGCTTCGTCAACATCACGGGCCAGGTAAACACCTGCTTGCGCGAAAGTGGCGTGGGGGAAGGTTTGGCGCTGGTCAACGCCATGCACATCACGGCCTCCGTTTTCATCAACGACGATGAAGCCGGCTTGCACCAGGATTACGAGAAATGGCTCGAACAACTTGCGCCCCACGAGCCCGTGTCTCAATACCGCCATAACCAGACCGGCGAAGACAACGCCGACGCGCACATGAAACGCCAGATCATGGGCAGGGAAGTGGTGGTGGCAGTTACGGCAGGAAAGCTAGACTTCGGGCCTTGGGAGCAGATTTTCTATGGCGAATTTGACGGGCGCCGCCCGAAGCGTGTATTGGTGAAGATCATAGGGGAATAGCTTCCACTACACGTCATATGACGGCACTGATGAATATGGACGATCCCCGGGGTCTGTGGGTCACCCGGCTGCTGCTCGAGCGCAGCATCGGCATCATATGCCTCATCGCCTTCCTAGTAGCCCTGAACCAGTTCAAGCCTCTGCTCGGCGAACGCGGCTTGCTGCCGGTCCCCTTGTTCGTCAAGCAAGTGCCGTTCAGTGAAACACCGAGCCTGTTCTTCTGGTTCCCGCGAGATGCCGCGTTCACGGCCGCCGCCTGGGCAGGCATTTTGCTGTCTTGCCTGGTGATCACGGGCATCTCGGCCCGCTATACCTGGCTTTCGGTCGGCGTCTGGCTTGCCATCTATCTGCTGTATCTTTCCTTCGTCAACGTCGGGCAAACGTTTTATGCCTTCGGCTGGGAGTCCATCCTGCTTGAATGCTGCTTCTTCGCCATCTTTCTCGGCGCTTCCAGCGTCATCCCGCAAAAAATTCCCATCTGGATGTTCCGCTGGCTGCTCTTCCGCATCATGTTCGGCGCCGGCCTCATCAAGCTGCGCGGCGACCCCTGCTGGCGCGACCTTACCTGCCTCAATTATTTCTACGAAACCCAGCCCATGCCCAACCCGTTGAGCTGGTTCTACCATTGGGCGCCCCAGTGGGTGAATAAAGGCGGCGTCCTCTTCAACCACTTCGCCGAACTCATCGTTCCGTTCTTCTATTTCCTGCCCCAGCCCATAGCCGGGATCGCCGGCATCATCACAATCGTTTTTCAGCTCTTCATTATCAGCAGCGGCAATCTGTCGTGGCTGAACTGGATGACGCTGTTTATCGCCTTCTCGCTCTTAGATGGCAAGTTTCTTTCGTTCATCCACTTTCGCGCGCCCGTCATGCACGCGCCCGCGCTGCCCTTCGCCTTGATCAACATCGGCTTAGCAGTGATCGTGACCCTCATGAGCATCCCCGTCGTCGTCAACATGCTCTCCGCGCGGCAGGTCATGAACACGAGCTTCAATTCCTTTCATCTGGTGGGCACCTATGGCGCCTTCGGCAGCATCACCCGCCCGCGCTATGAAGTGATTGTCGAAGGCACAAATGACGCGGTGATTACACCCGCCACGCAATGGCGCGAGTACGAATTCAAAGCTAAGCCCGGCGACCTGAACACCATGCCCCCGCAAATTGCGCCCTATCATCTGCGCATCGATTGGCTGATGTGGTTCGCCGCCATGTCGAGCTATCAGGACTATCCCTGGTTTGTGAACTTCGTCGCGAAATTGCTCGAAGGCGACCCGGGCGTGCTGAGCCTCCTGAAGAAAAATCCATTTCCCGGGAAGCCGCCGCACTACGTTCGCGCGCTGCAGTACGAATATCACTTCACAACACCGCAGGAGCACAAGCAAACCGGCGCGTGGTGGAAGCGAACGTTGAGCGGCGAGTACTTCCCGATTATTTCGCTCGACAACCCGCGTTTCCGCCAGGTTTTACGAAGCCAAGGCTGGCTCACTCAATAGGAGTAGAAGGACATTGAGTTTCTTAACGGAATCCTTGACCGTGAGGAAGCGGCGGACAGCTCACTAACGATGGCCGCCGCCACCGCCATGGAATCCGCCGCCACCGTGAAATCCGCCGCCGTGGAATCCACCATGAAAACCGCCGCGTGCGCCGTTCCCGTGAAAGCCGCTAAATCCGTGTCCGCCACCCAAGTGCCGCCCGACCCGAAATGCCGTCCGCCAACAAAGTGCCGTCCGCCGTAAAATCCGCGATGGTACCCGCCGTAATATCCGCCGTAGAACCCGGGATAAAAGCCGCCATAAAAGCCAAAGCCGAACGGGCTATAAAAATAGTCCGGCGGCCAAAACCCGTAATAATCCACATACGGATCCCAAAACCAACCGCCGCCTACGGGAGCATAGCCGGCCGGGTTCTGCGCCACTAACTTGTTTTGAGCGGCTTCTTCCCGGCTGCGGGCCTCGCTCCAAACATAAAGCGGATCATCCTTCGCTTGCTTTTCGTCAAAGCCGCTCTTCTTCAGATTGTCGTTATTCGCAAGTAGGATCTGGTCATGTTTGCCGATCTTGCGATGCTTCGCCAAGTCAATCACGTCCACCTTGCCATCGAAAACTCGAACATCTGGAGGATTGGTCGTGAATTCGTACAGACCTTTCTTGAGCAGATCTACCGATGTGGACCCAACCGTAACCTCCAGATGAACTCCGTCCAGAACTTGGTCGGCCTCCACCAAAGCACTGCCGCGCGTGAGAGTAACTCGCGTATCCCCGAGACCGACTGCGGGCATCCGCAACTCACTATTCGGCCCGACGCGCAAAAACGCTCCCGGTGTCAGCAATATCTCGGCATATCCATTGCCGCCTGTCTGCAACGACTCTTCAGGCTGCAACGCGAAGCGTCCCACCGACTGGGGATTCAGAGCCTGACCATTTGCCGACACTTGACCTTCGACATAATTCAGTGAACCAGGTCTTACGGATTCCGGTGGCGGCGCGCCGCCGGGCTGCATCGGTGTAGGCTGCATGGGCGGCGGGGTCATTTGGGCGTTGTAGTACCCGTTCGACTGCGCAACACCGCACATACTCCAGGCGAGTAGCGCCGCAACTAGTACGAATCCATATCTCGAACTCATTTTGATTCCCACACTTTGTTAGACGTGCGAGAAACTGCGAAGACCCGCGTACTGATACCGGGAGCACGGTACGGATTAGTCAGGTGCGCGATGCGCGCTTAACGCTTGCAGAGGACGATGCGAAAGCAGGGGTATTTGAGGATGACGATCGGAAAGTAGCGGCAAGGGATTAATCGCTCCGTCGGGCCCATACACACCGAAGTGCAGATGCGAAGGCGTCGTGCGGGCATTTCCCGTGTTCCCCACATATCCAAGAACGGTATCGGGAGTGACGGAAGTTCCTATGCGAAGCCCATCGGCAAACCGCGACAGATGAGCGTAGTAATAAACGCGTCCTCCACGCCCCAGCACGGAGACGGCATTTCCCCCGATACCCGCATCCCCGATGCGAACCACAATTCCATCCGTAGCTGAATAGACTGGCGTTCCTTTGGGAGCGAAAATATCCTGCCCCTCATGCCGGCGCCGGCCGTCCCGGGCAGCATGCCACGTATCCGCGATCTGCCGAACGCGAACCGCGCGAAGCGGCATCTCAATCCGGGCGTCTACCGGACTCAGCAACAACAGCGCATAAGGGGAAGGAGCGTACGCGATAAGCGGCAGCCGCTGCGCCAAATCCCGAAAAAAGGCAGCTACAAGCACGGCGAGAAAAACGCCGAAGAAAAATTTCCGAAAAAGCGGCACGGGGAGAAAAAAGACTAGTAGTTTGATGCCGGCCGACGGGTCTCAGTCGCACGTCATGCCGCTCTGAATCTATGCGGTAGCGGGGCAGGGCAACACTACTGCCCGGTTTTTTATCCGGCTCGTGTTGCGAGACAAGCTTTCGGAGGGTCAGAAGATGCCGACCCAGGATCTCTTCTTGAGTTCTAAGCGTTCAAGGCTGTGGAGATGCGCTTGATCGCTTCGTCGACTTCGCCTGTATTCCCGAACCCGATCGTCACGCAATCGACACCAGCTTTTCGGAACGCATAGTTCAAGGCTGCCTGACGATCGTCGGGATTTTTGAACTGACCTTCGCCGACTAATTTCATGCTGATGATGCCCGCGCCGCCGGCTTTCGTGCGCTGCATGTGATCGACGACGAACGGCACGTCGCCCTTGTCGTCGATGTCCTGCAGGGAGGGTGTGTCCATGCGCGTGCCGTTGTGGTTCATGCGGATCATCGCCACATCCAGAAACGGATTGCCCGGAAACTCTGCCAGGGCCTGCTTGCCGTGCACGGAAGCGCCGTGAGCCATGATGAGCTTTTGTTCTTTGGCTTGTTGGAAGGCGTCCTGCAAGTGCTTGGTTTCTTCGGGCCAGTTGGGGCTGCGCACGCAATGAAGAAGCAGGATGTCTACATAGTCGGTGCCCAAGGCGGCGTTCAGGCGGTGAACGGCAGCCATGGGGTCTTCCGTGTGATGCACATCGTACTTAGTCATCAGCCGATAAGAATCGCGGGGAAGTCCTTGCAACGCGATGGCAAGCATTTCCGGCATGCCGTGATAGGCGTCCGCCGTTTCAAAAAAGCGGATGCCATTGTCGTAGGCGTAGCGCACCAGGCGTGTAAACTCTTGCTGACCCAAGTGACGCTGCTGCGCGCCGGAGTGAGTTCCTGTTCCGAGCGCCAGGCGTGTTACCTGAACGTTTGACTTGCCGAGTGTGACCCAATCGGTGGCAGAGGCCTTAGTTGAAACGGCGGCGCTTGCGATCGCGGGTAATGTGGCCGCGGCCAAGCCGGCTTTTAGAAAATCGCGTCTGGATGATGACATGCGTCCCTCTGGGGATCACGCTAACATAGTCAGCCGAAGAGAGCGCCTATCGTGACGGTCCGCGGCTGTATTCTCCTTCGTGGTACGCAGCTGAGATTTTTGAGCCATTGCCTGCATGGTCAGGTTTTCGTACCTTGAAGCTATGGAAGTTCATTTCACGCCCGAGCAGGAAACGCAGCTTGCGAAGATTGCCAGCACCGCAGGGACAGACCCCGAGGCGCTAGTGAAGAAAGCCGCGTTGCGCCTGCTTGAGAACGATGCCCATTTCATTGAAGCCGTTCTCAGTGGAGAAGCAGCTTTACATCGCGGCGAGTTTTTGACCCATGAACAAATGGGCGACCCTTTGAGGCGCTTTCTTCAGCAGCCTTAATGCAGCTTCGATGGTCTGCACCAGCCGCCGACGTCCGCGCGTAGTCGGTAGTGTAGGTAGTATGCACATATTGCGCTGTATAGACACTGTACGCCGTATGCGCTGCGTTGGACGCTAAAGCATTGATCGACGGCGGGAAGCGAGGGCAGGGAAGGCGGTGAAAGCGGTCTCGCGATGCCGCCAGCTCCATGAAGCCTAAAGAGAAACAAGCTGCTCGATCGTCTTCATGGGCATATAAAGCCGCTGCGGCGTGTCCTCAAAGGGCGTAAAGCCAAACGCCTCATAGAAGCGCTTCGCTTTGTCGTCCTTGGCGTCGACCGTAACCGCCCATGAAGCAATCGGCCGCTCGGCCGCGTGGCTCATATACCAGGCGAGCTTCAATGCATCGCTCAGGAGGAGCTCCCCAAGGCCTTGGCCCTTATACGAAAGATCGCGCGCGAGCCTTCCTATCAGCGTCGCGCCAATCGTCCGGTAATGCGGCAGCCGGAGCTGCTTTACCATGATGCGCGGAAGATCCTCGATCGGAATGGCGTCGGATGAGACGGTGTAGTAGCCGGCAATGCGCGGGCGGTCCCCGGCGGGGACGAGAACGTACGTGACCGAGAGATCCTTGCGAACGTCCTGATTCGCCTGCTGCTTCAGATACCGCTCGAGCGGCTCCGATTCGCAGCGGAAGGATGCGCGGTCAGAGCGGAGCCTAGAAGCTCCGCCACGAACGCGGCATCGGTGCCGCTCACCTAGTGGCTGACCAGCTGAGCGTGGCGCCGCACCGCGTCCTGCAGCCTTGCGTTGGGGGCAGGGGCGTCGAGCAGCGCTTCGACGAAGGCAAGGCGGTCGCGCCGGCTGAGTTCGATAAGCTCATTTTCGCGAAGCGTGCGGGTTGCGGCCTCAACCGCGCTATGAACGACGAAATCCGTAAGGGTACAGCCCTGAAGATCGGCGGCCTTCTGACATAGCGCCTTCGCTTCCGGGCTGATCCTGGCTTCGAGTCGCTTGGCTTTCATGGGGCCTCCTTTGTTCGCTCTGAAGATGCCGTTCATGGCATCACCCTAGCAACAGTGTACGGCAAATAGAGATCAAGCAAAACGCTGACCGACAACGAGAGGATGCCGGATAAATCATAAAGGCCTAAAGCTTTACGTCATTTCGGTGTGATGTCTGACGGTGCCCGGGAACTCTTGTTCGTCGCTGTGACTGCCTGCGGAACCGCGATTGAAGTTGGGAATTCGCAGGGTGGGGATCGAACCCGGTCCAGAACGAGACCGTGGCGTGTG
>CAWKHS010000009.1:0-145337 GCA_963849445.1 uncultured Acidobacteriaceae bacterium
CACGCGCGCGTAACGCCGGTCCGCGGATTATCCGGCACCAGGAAGACGGGGCGCCCCGGAAGAACTCGAAGGCGCTCACATGGCAGTCGATCCAATATGCTAGCCCCTGGCTTGGGCTGCCTTCTTGCAAACGTGTACGTGCTTGCGCCCAGTACCGCGACGAAGATCGAAGCAGGCGCGATTTCGCCACTTCCGCTGATCAAAGATCGGTATGGTGTCTTACCTGCCCAGTCCACGAACTTTTTCTCGCCGGCCCGGTGCTCCTGCCGGCAGCACTGACATCTTGGATTCTGATTCCACCGCTGGTATAACTCGCAGAATCGGCTATAGCCATAACCGTCCGGATGAGTCTCGCGGTACTCCTCCCACACGAGCTGCAGCGTAAGATGCCGGTGCGTCTGGAGTTGGGAATGAATCTGCGCGAAGTCGGCGGCCGGCCGCAACTGACAGGAGGCCAGATTGGTCGCGCCGGAAACAACAGTTCGTTCAGCCGCTGGTCGTCGCAGTCGTCAGGCAGCGGCCAACTCAGCCCGACCGCGGCCGCTCTTTCGAGATATCGATGAACCGTCGCCTGCCGATCGAGCAACTGCTGGAAATCTGGTCCTGCCGGAGACCCAGGCCGAACCGGAGTCGTAAAACTTCTTTGATCTTGCGCATAGACAACCTTTTCTGGGGCAATCCGCTCCCTCCACCTCTCAGTGGAGAGGACCGAGTCCCCTCTGTTGTCCAGCGACGCTCGCATGGATGAAGCTTCTTTCAGAAAACCATTCCGGGGATGTGAATAATGATTCCGGACGAGCCCGGATTTTTCATCCGTTTGCCCCCGGAATCTCTATTCACATCGCGCCGGAATCTTTATTCACATCACCCCGGAACGATTATTCACATGCCCCGGAATCCGCAATCAGCGCAAATATTCGAGCGAGTCCACCGTAGCGAAAGAGTGGCCAAAACAGGCCGAATAGGGCACGGTAAGTGTCCAGGTTCACGAGCCGTTTCAGTCCGGACATCCGTTCGAAATGCGAGCCAACGTCCTGCACGTATCCGGTGACAGCAATGAGCAACACGATCAGCCACCATCTCAAATCAGCGAGAAAGTCGAACATACAAGAAGAGATCAAGAAACCTGCACAGGCGACTAACAGTCCGAATGGGCACTGAATCCAATTCGCCCAGCCAACTTCATGGCTTTTAGGATGTGTGTGGAATGGTTGGTTTTTCTCGTACGTGAGCCTGGCGAACTTTCGCTTGCGCGAGACACCCGATTACGGGATCGCAGGGGAGCTGAACTTTAAACAGCCGACTCTGAGGCTGGTTCGTACGAACTGCGAACTTCTAGGATTGAGTCACAGTTCTTGAAAATAAATGTAGTCACTGTTTGCAGCTACGGCTGTCCTCGACAATATTCGCAACAGTAGAGAGTCATGGCAATCTCACAGCCAAATAAGCGCGCATTCAAGGGCGCTCCCGAATACCATGAACAAAGTTGTCATATCATCGATATGGTCTTTTGACATGTCAAGGGCACGTATATCACTGCGAGTCGTCCTTCTGGCAGGTTCGTGCTTAGCATTGCCGCAAACTGATCAATCGCAACTTCCCCCTGGAGTGGTAAGGTCGGATAGCCAGATTGTCATAGGTGGGAAGCACTTTGTCACTTCGGATGTGCCGGTAGTTCCGGCTTCGCGAACACAGGCGCATGGACAAAATCGGCGGGTTGCATGTCGGAAACAGGGACCGCGAGCCCCGCTCCAGGGGACTCGAACTCCTGTACGGTCCAAGCCAGCTCACCCAAAATCTTCGTCACATCAAACCCGCTAAGTAATACTCCGGAGCTGACGCCCGGATTCGAGGCGAAAACCATGGCGATCTGCTGAACATCCTTCGCCATAACAATCGGTGCCTCAGACTGAATCCCGACTATGGTATCTCCGTCCGTAATTATTGGTGAGCCAGATGAGCCGGGCGTGAGCGGCATCTGAACTCGGAGAACTTCATATCGGGGGGCAGACGAAAACTCAGGTCGGTTCTCTATAGAACCAAACGAGGGCAACCGCGCGTGCCGTGAGCTTAGAAAGCCCTCGTAAAACACGCCCGCTGTGGCGGAAGCGGGGAAGCCTATTGCAATCAGATGCTCGCCAACTCTCACCTTATCCGAATTTCCCAAGGGTATAAAGCATGGAGAGTGAAGGCCAGTCTTGACTGACGCGAGATCAAAAAGCGCCTTTTGTTGGTCGCCCGCACTGGGCTCTGGGACATTTAGCGGAATGACTTGCCCGTCCGCTATCTTGATCCTCAGTCCCGGCTTTTTCGTGAGGTCAACGACGACATTGTTTCCTACGAGCCTGAACTTCTTGTCATATAGAACGTGAGCTACTGTTGCAAGTGTTCCACTGTCATCTACAAAAAACGCCGTCCCAGTTTCGTTGTCGGACTGAACTTGAACAACGGCACACGCAAGCCTCTGATATCGGGTTGGAAGATCGTTTAGCGGTGATGGTCTAGCAGCCGGAACCAGCGCAGGAAGAAGACAAGCAAGAAGAGCTATCGTGGCATATTTTTTGAAGCGCAAGCTTGCGGACTGCATAAGGAAAATCCTTTCGGTTCGAGCCTATATAGTCAAGGCAAAGAAGACTTGAAGCTGTGAGACTGGAACCCTCGCCTACCTGACAGAACCATTTTACGCCAAAAATGTTTGTTAGCGAGAAACCAGCATCGATGAGGCGTTCAATCGGAAGCAAACTTCCTGCACAATCTCGTCGTACCTTCGCAAATCTCAATTCGAGAAGTGCTTCGAACAAGAGCGTGCCGGTGACAACGGCGCAGCGGTAAAGCCTGGGTATGACTCATTTCTTCTGATGCTCTCTATATACCGCAAAGCAACACTCTCCGGGACGCGGAACGTCGTGTACTTGCGCTTCCTATTCCGATGGTGTGTGCGCTGTGGTCGCACGATTACAAGCACTCCGGGCGCTTCCCTAAACCATTCGTACAGAACGTCTCTGCTGAGATTCCATCGTTCTGACAAGTCATGTATCGTCCAATGGCGTTTGTTCCTTTGCAGCGGAAGGGGAAGAACTGCGTCACCGGTCTCGGTCATTTGTTTGACCAAAGTACCAGTGAGAAGTACCCGGAGCATGGGCACTAATCTCTCGTGCCAGACCCACAAACAATTGAATTACTCGGGCAAAACCGGATTGTGGAGGAACTCCACGCGCCGGGCTGGAAGTCGCGTTGCCGCTCCGAGACAGAGGAATCGACCTGATTGCGTATGAGGATACCGGCGAAGGTGTTGCCGCATTCTCCGCGCGACCAATTCAAATGAAAGTAGCTTCGGATGAACGCTTTAACCTGGATCGGAATACGAAGCATTTCCCGGCCTCATTATCGCGTTCGTGTGGGACGTTGGAGATCCTTCGATGATGGCTACCTACGCCCTGACCTATGCAGAACTCATCGCGATTGGCGATGCAATGGGCTACACGCAAACGCCATCTTGGGCGAGTGGTCGATACGCTTGCACGAGCATCAGCGGCAAGCTGCGCGCGTTGCTCGAAGCTCATCGCATGACGACTGCCAAATGGCGGGCGTTGGTCACGGGCAGGGTTTCGCAAAGTGAGCAGGAGATGGACAGCACGCGCGGCGTGATGGCCAGCAGCTAAGACGTGGCGAGAGGAGGCTGCGATCAGAAGCGATTACGACAGAAACACACCAAAAGTTTCCCTAGCTCTGTGCTGGCCTTTGGCGACGGTCGTGATTTGTGGTTTGACCATCTGACTTGAATCCCGCGACATCAGTTTGTTCCAGCCGGAAACCTGAAATTGCCCAAAGAAGCGACCAGCCTAAGAGGAACACAATCACAGGTGGCAGCAGCGACATAACTCCCACCTCGATCAAGTCGTTCCAAGGGTGCGGCCAAGAGCTTGACATCTGAGCGTTGACTAAGAACGTCTGCCGAAGTGTCTTGTCATCTAAGCTCGCATATTCTGGATACAGCTTTGTGACGGAGTGCATCGCTTCCGTCCAGCAAAAATCCTCAGCCCTTACGAAATCTTCTTTTTCCTTGCCGCGTGCTTGATCACAGTTGACAGGCATCAGACGATTCTTATAACGACTCTGAAAGTCCGCTATTTTCCCGGCTCGTCGGAAGCTGAGGTCTATGTTGGACCAATCGAGAAAAAAACACCCAGCAACAAACATGACAGAAATAATTACCCAAAGCCGGAATAATCCGCGTCGGAGGTTAACGCTCATCGGAAGTACCTGCCAATTTAGAGAATTTTCTAAGGGAGTACTCGAAAGCTTCGTTGTCTTCTCCGAAAATCTAGTTTATTCTGCGCAACGTCCGGGTACAATTCGTCAAGGTTCACTATGACTAGCACTCCGGTAGTGGCTTTCCTCTCTCATGTGCTTGCCGCTGCGGGAGGTGGTGCGGTCGCCCTCATCGCCTTCATCAAATGGTTCGGAGATAAGTGGATCGGTCACAGATTCGACCGTCGTCTTGCGGCTTTCAAAGCCGACCGTGATCAGGAATTTGCGCAGCTCCGTCAAAAGCATGAGACTGATCTAGCGCACCTAAACCACCGGCTCACGAGCCGAATCAGCAAGATCCACGAGAAGGAATTTGAGGTACTTCCCAAAGCTTGGCTGCACGTCAACCGAACGCACGGTTCGCTGATCAAGATCTATGGTTTCAGCCTGACAGTTGACGCCAATAAATTATCAGACCAGGAACTTGAAGAGGTGCTGGCACAGTGTAAGTTCAGCGCTTCCAAGGAGCAGGAGATCAGGAAGGCGACTGGACGACAGAAGCAGAAAGCCTTCGATGAAGGCGTATTCAATCAGAACGTCGATGAAGCGGTCAAGAACCAAAGGCTGCTTCAAAACTATTTGATCCAGAATCAGATTTTCATGACGCGTGACCTGCACGAACAGTTTGACGGTATCAACACGGATTTACGGCACGCGGTATACGCCTACAGACTTCAATCACAGCCTCACGACAGCGAGACGATGCGGAGGGCCTATGCACTGGGCGAAGGGGTGAAGGCGAAGCTTCCGTCGCTAGAGCGCGCTATCCAGGATCGGCTGCATTACTCGGATGCTTAGATGACCATGTAGATAGCTCATTGCGGCTCACGCGGCGACTTGTTACGTCCGCGCTCGCTCCTCAGGCCATTGCATTGATGCCGCGCGCAGGCGAGGAAGGCTTCAGCGGTCGCGCAATGTGCAAGAGACATTGGCCCACGGTTGGCTCCTCGGGTAGGAAACCTACCCGTAAGACCTGAGATTTACCAAGAATATTTGGTAAATGAGTTTGGATTTTTGCCCAGTCGCGTGCTCCCTTGGATCTGGGCCGGGCTTGAAGATTTCGGGTACGGCCTCATTGTCACAGAGCGCTAAGGAATCTCCCTGGGCAGTTTGCAACAGTTCGGTGAGTACGCCACTCAAAACGGTTCGGCTGGCGCTGAGCGTTGCGCGACGCGTGGAGAACACTGCGCTCGGCACACTGACACATCAAAACGTTATGCCCTCCTTCGCATCGAGCGAGGTGTTCCAAAAAAGGTCCTTCTCAGGGCACCATCTAAAGCATTGAAATCAAGTGCGCAGATTCAGGCGTTTCTGTGTATTCAAAAACGGTCGTTTTTGGCACATATAGAGCATGCGGGCTGCACTGTACGCACGCGTTTCCAAGGACGACGGTAAGCAAGACACAGAGAACTAGCTGCACGAGCTGAGAGAGTTCTGTTTAAGGTCCGGCTGGCAGGTTGTCACCGAGTACGTCGATAAGACTTCCGGCAAGACCGTAGAGCGACCGCAGTTCAAGTTGATGTTTGAAGACGCCAGCAAGCGCAAGTTTGACTTGGTGCTGTTCTGGGCGCCCGACACGTTCAGCCGTGAAGGGACGCTTGAAACGTTGCAGCACCTTCAGCTGCTGTCGAACTGGGGCGTTAACTGGCGCTCGTATCAGGAAGCCTACTTCGATTCTTGCGGACCGTTCAGAGATGTGGTTGTGTCGCTCATGGCGACGCTCGCTAAGCAAGAACGGCTGCGCATCAGTGAACGCACCAAGGCTGGCCTGCAACGCGCGCGGCGCGCTGGTAAGACGCTCGGTCGTCCACGTGTTGATGTTGATTGGCAGAGCTGAACCGGCTGCGCGATAGCGGTCTGTCGCTGCGACAGATCGCCAGTCAGACGAGCATCAGCTTATCGACGGTTACAAGGAGGCTTGCATGATCGGTCTGTTTTTCGGCGTGCTGTTGACGCTCATCGGAGTTGCGCTGGTCATCTACGGCTGCTTCACAGGTAACCGTTGAGTTCCGAGCAGGCCGAACCTGCCCAGGCGCAATGCGCAATGGGGTTAGCTTCAGAGGTCGAGGTCTGAATCATCGGCAGGCCTGGGCGGATTACTATACTTCTTGCCGAGTGTCGAGTCATCGGGATAGAAGAACAGCGAATCATCGTCCGGTGTGTCTGAGGCTCATCGTCGCCAGCTGTGAGCATCTGCGGTTCCGGCATGAGTTCCAGTTGATGCACGGACGTGACCTCGTGCTGGGTCATGGCTTGTAGGTCGGCCAGACCGAACCGGGTGCTGTTGTTGACTAGCCCGCTTATTTCCAGCATCCAGTCAACAGCGCTTACCTCCGCAAGACCCGCGTGAGCCAGCAGGAACAATTCTTTGTCTTCCGTGATATAGGAAGTGAGCGCGTGCACACCTTGTTCGGGCACACGCAAGAAATAACCCTGATGAGTCATTCTTATGATGCGGCCTGAACTGTCCATCAACCCGCCGGATTCTTTTCCCAGTAGCCGATCACTTGCGCAGCAAGTTCGCGGGTGAATTGATCGGCTGGCATCGACTTCCCCAGTGCTGCCGCCTGCCCGGCCCACAGTTGCATGTATTCGAGTGAGCCTGCCCGCTCGGAGGCGGCGCGCAAAGGTGCAACAAGCGTTGCCGCGTAGGGGAACGGCGGGGCTGCATCGGACATCGGCCCACATTCCTCCAAGAACCGGTTCAGAATCCCTCGGGCGGGACGGCCGCTGAAAAGATTCGTCAGAACTGTTCCATCATCTGTGACTTGCTTGAGAGCCTGCCGGTGCAGGAGAGACACCTTTGCCTCTGGGCAGAACAGGTAGGCAGTTCCCAACTGCACTCCTGAGGCGCCGAGTGCGAACGCGGCAACAACACCACGGGCATCCGCGATTCCTCCCGCAGCGATTACCGGCACCGAGACCGCACTCGTGACCTGCGGCAGCAGCGCGAAAAGCCCAATCTGAGTCGCGATGTTCTTTTCTAGAAACATGCCCCGGTGGCCGCCGGCCTCTGTGCCCTGAGCGATGATGGCATCGCAACCCTGAGCCTCGAGCCATTTTGCTTCGCTCACATTCGTCGCAGTCGAGAGAATCTTTGCGCCCTGCCGTTTGACACGCTCGAGGAGCTTTGGGTTCGGCAGCCCGAAATGGAAGCTGACGATCCCTGGCTTCAGTTCTTCCACGACGTCGCACATTTCTTCGTCAAACGGCTGCCGTAGACGCGTCTCCGGAACTGCGTCAATGTCGAGATCCCAGCGTTCGTAATGTGGCCGCAAGAAAGTCTTCCATCTTTCTAACGCAGCAGTATCCGGCGTGTTCATCGCATGGCAGAAGAAATTCAGATTGAAAGGGCGCGGCATTTCATGGCGAAGTGCCGCCATTGCTTCGCGAACCGCAGCGGGGCTAAGCAGCGCAGATGCAAGTGATCCAAGCGCCCCTGTCGACGACACGCTCCTTGCCAATTCGACAGAGTCTGCCCCCGCCATTGGAGCCTGGATAATTGGAATCTCAATGTTCAACAATTCAAGCAGGCGACGATCAGGCCAGCGTTGCATGCTGCTATTGTCGGGCATACTGAAGGTCAGAGCTTCATTTCAGGCATGCCGGCTCGGGGCTATTTGGTGTCTGCAACGGCTACAGAGAGCCCCAGCGCGATCATGCCGAGTCCCGAAGCAGCGCGCTGTCTGCTGTTGAACCGATCGGTTGATCACAACCGCTTAGCTAGAGCAGCCGCAAAGAACACAACAATAACGTCAACGGCGGTGTTCAGCGCAACCGAGATACATGCAAGCAGGAGGATTGGTAGGGGGCGTAGCCTTTGCTTGGAACGACAAATTGCGGAATGAAGGAGAGGAAGAAGAGTGCTGTTCCTCAGCGCTGAATCCAAAGGCCGCTACTTCTTGAGCAAGATACGGAACTGCTTCCGCTACGAACGCATGGCAAAGCTCCGGACCGTCTGATCACGTCAACGCGGCAGGAGACGGGATCTTACTCGGATTCGATGGACGGAATATTACGTTGCTCTCCACCCAGCAAGCCTTCCGCCACGACCAAACAAATTAGCTTGGTGGCGAGTTCAGATGCTGCGAGAAGCTGCCCGTCGTCGAGGAAATATAATTGCCCGTCGTCAGTTCGGACAACCTCGACATGTTTATCGAAGGCCGGATTATTACAGGGCACATCGGTTGTATAGCCGATCGTGAAGTTGTTGAATGGCCTGATCAGGGCGGCTCTCGGCGGCTCGCAACCAGCAGCGATCAGGTGTATCCATTTCATGGAATGAACGACGAACATGACATTCCTGAAGTTTAGGTGATTCTCTGCTTTTCCGAGTTCGGTTACAAGTTCACGAATGCCCTCTCTCGCGTCAGTATGCCTGTATCGCGCGCTCACCTAATTCGCTCTACCCGACAAACATGATCGCACCGATCATTTGCACTTTTGGTGAGAAAGATACGTCGCATCGTCGTACATTGAGCCCCAGCTGCTCGTTCGCAGATTTCTTACGAGCTGCAACACGGCGTCGAGCGAACGCTTACGCCGCGAGCCGGCTCTAGCGCTGACCTTCTCGGACATGCAACAAATCAGATAGAGCTGCCGGGCGTCCATGCTGGACGCGCGGTGATCCGCAACCATCAGCTCGAAATGATCTTACGCGCTTGCCCCTCTGGATCATTGACCATTCGGCAATCGTTGTCCCAGCGCATCGTTTTATTCGTTTCGGGGTCGGACGGCTCCCAATTGAGACCGGGTAGGCTCGGGTTGCCGTTCGCTGCGAAGGCCGCCCAGGAAGAAGACATTTTCTTCGCCAGTATCTGTGCCTCGCGCGTGTTGCCGGTTCCTTGTTCGCAGCGCTTGGTGTTGTCGAAGCAGAATTGCAGTTCGGCAGTATGCCAAGCACCGGGCACTCCGTCCAGCATGGGAGTCTGCCATGTGAAGTAGTACGTGTAGGCGGGCGCGGCATGCAGGTCGTATTTCAGCTTGGCCATTTTCACGACGTTGTTTCGCATCGACAGCCCATTCAATCCGGGTCTGCCGGAACAAATATAGGAGAGGGTCTGTATCCGTTTCTCCGGGTAAGCTTTCTTGAGCGCGGCGATGATGGCGGTTGCCTTGTCTTCCCCGTAGGTTTTTGCCAGATTCGCGTGCCACTCCTGTTCGGTAGGACGAGAAGACATCTGATTGCCTTCTTCGCTGACGGAACCGATGAGCATTGGTACATGCTTCGAAACCTCCGGAGCGGCATCGAAAAACGACCGCATGTTGATCACCTTGCCATCAACACAGGGCGACCAGCCGACGCGAGGCTTTCCGGGAGCTCCCGGACCGAAAGGTGCTCCGGGCGGATTGATCTTGGCGGCGGCAGCATTGCCGGCAGCAAACAGCTTGGACCATTCCATTTTCTGCAGCGACTGAATGTCGTTAGAGGCAAGACCAAGGTCTTTCATGACCAAGCGGGCGAGTTCCTTCTGCTGCTCGCGTGTGGGGATGTTGCCGCCGCCTCCGGATTGAGCTGAGGCTCGGTGGAACAGACCTGATGCAGACGGCATGCCCATCAGAGTGGTGACTTTCGATCCGCCACCGGACTGGCCGTAGATCATCACGCGATCCGGATCACCGCCGAAGTTCTCGACATTGTCGCGGACCCACTGCAGAGCCGCGACCAGGTCCGTCATGCCGACGTTGGCAGAGTCTTCATAAGCCGCCCCGCCGATCTCAGCGACATCGAAGAAGCCAAGGACGTTCAGACGGTGATTGACGGAGACCTGCACGACGTCGTGATGGCGCGCCATCTGAGCGCCATCGTGCGACGGGAGTTCATAGGAAGAACCAAAGCTGAATCCGCCGCCATGCATGTAGAACATCACGGGGCGCTTGCCGCTCAGGCTGGGTGTCCAGATGTTCAGCTTTAGCATGTCCTCGCTTTGCCATCCGTCATCCCAGTCGAAAAGGAAGGTCTGCTCGATGCTGGTCCATGGATGCAACGTTTGCGGACAGTTGGCGCCATAGGCCAGAGCTGGATACTCGTCAGTCCAGGGTGCGGGTGGTTTCGCAGGAAGCCAGCGGTTTTCTCCGGCGGTTGTGTGGCCGTACGGCACGCCTTTGAAGGTGAGGACACCGTCGACCAGAAAGCCTCGTACCTTGCCGTACTGCGTCTTCGCGACGGCGGAACGTGGGGTGGAACAGTTTCCGGGTTCCTGGTGAGATCCGGTTTTGATGCTGTCAGAAGCGAAGGCTAATGATTCGCCCGTCGCGCCCAAGCTGGTGGTTGCTGCGAGCAGCAGCGCATTCCTCCGGCTGAGGATTGTTCGATCGAATGAGCTAGGCATGAAGTTCGGGTCCCTGTGTAACGCGGCTGGCGAAATGACTTGGCATTGTGATTAGCACAAGTTGATGAATACTGTATCGCAGCCTTCGTTGGCACTTCGGCAGTGCTAGACTGTCGACTTCTGTTAGGACGGAGGACTCATCATCGATGCAATTCGCAATGAGGCAATGGCTCTATGCTGTCAGGGCATCTCTCGTATTTTGTGCCGCATTGACTGTAGCGTTGGGTCAACAGCGGAGCCCTAACGACACATTGAAATCGCCGGAAGTGGACCCTCAGGGCAGAGTCACATTCCGTCTTTTTGCGCCGCAAGCACAAGAGGTAAAGCTGCAGGCCGAAGGAAGGGATGCTACTCCCGGCATAACGCCAGAGCAGTTGAAGAGCGAGTCGGAACGATCCAGCATGACCAAAGGTGCGGACGGGGTCTGGTCCATTCAGATCGGCCCGATCCAGCCCGGCGTGTACCGATATACGTTCCTTGTTGATGGCGTTCAGACGACCGATCCGCGGAATCCTTCCTCTAGTGAGTCGCTAAGCTTCGTCAGAAGTATGTACGAGGTTCCCGGTGCGCCGTTCCTGGAGTACCGAGCTGATGTTCCTCACGGAGCCATTGCGAGCGTTTGGTACCAGTCAGCAGCGGTAGGAGGCCTGCGCCGGATGCACGTCTACACGCCACCTGGCTATGAGCATGACAACCGGAACTACCCGGTTCTGTATCTGCTGCACGGAGGCGGCGACACGGACGACTCGTGGCCTACGGTGGGCCGGGCCGGCGCGATCCTGGACAACCTCATTGCAGAACGCAAGGCTGAGCCGATGATCGTCGTCATGCCCGCCGGTCATATTTCGCGCGACTTCCAATTGCGGATCGGTCAGAACACGATGGGTCACGACAAGTTCAACGAGGACCTTACCGGGAGCGTGATCTCCTATATCGACAAGAACTACCGGACTGTCGCCGACCGCGACCACCGAGCCCTCGCTGGTCTGTCCATGGGCGGTTTGCAAACGCTGGATATCTCACTCTCCCGGCCGGATCTGTTTTCGTATGTGGGTGTGTTTAGTTCCGGCTGGTTCCCGCAAATGAGAGAGCAAGAGGAGCAAACGGATCTCGCTCAATACAAAAAATCCGCTCAGCCGTTCAAGCTGTATTGGGTGGGTGTTGGAAAGTTCGATATTGCGAACGCAAACAGTGCGGCGACAGTTAGTCTTCTCAGGAAGTACGGTCTCACTCCGATCACCAAGGAAACCGGAGGCTATCATGCGTGGACTAACTGGCGCGATTACCTGCATGAGTTTGCGGCGGAGATATTCCGGTAAGGTCGAGTGGTCTTGCGCGCACTCGAGGCTCGTGGACATCACAACACTTCACATACGCAGATAACGAGGAACGACTGGCGAGTCACACCGCGTTCACTATCCCATTCCTATAGCAACACTTAACATACACGGGCCACCGCGGCTTGGCGTGTTTTGCTAGCTCTTCGGCAGCTTCTGCGAGTGACGGATGCTCCTGCTGGCCGATAGACTGGGTTCAGAGGACGGCAAGAGAGCACGGATGGTCCTCGATTCTGGTCGTACAAATGGCAGATCGTTTTCGAGTTCTCTCGGTCATGGGGCGGCAGCTGGAGAGTATGGGCATCTCGGCGAATGCCGTGTTGAGGCTTGCGGGATTGCCATCCGAGTTGTTCCAGCAAACGCGTATTTGGCTTACCACCGAGGAGATGCGCGCCCTGTACGACGCTATCGCCGAGTTCACTGGCGATCAGGCGATCGGCCTAAGGCTTGGCTCTGAGGAACGCCCGGAGAACTACAGCCCTATTGCTATTGCGGCGCTATTTACTCGCTCCTTCCGCGACGCGCTGAACCGCGTCGCTCGATATAAACGACTGACCTCACCGCAAGAAATCCGACTCTTCGAGCGCGGCAAAGAGTGTGCGGTTGAATTTGTGTGGCTGCTGGCGGAGATCGCAGAGTCGCCCATTTGGATTGATGCTTGCTTTGCGTGGACGGTCACGATTGGCCGGCGTGGAATCGGTCGCAACATCCATCCATCGCGCGTCGAATTGCGCCGCCCGATTACAAACAAGCAGGCTTACGAGAATTTCTTTGCGTGTCCGGTGAAGTTCGGAGCGCGCCACAATCGCCTTTTCTTTCGAGTAGAAGACCTCGATCAGCCGTTCATAACGTCCAACCCGGATCTGCTGGAAGTAATCGCGCCCCAACTGGAATCCGAACTGAAGCAGTATCTGGCGAGCAGGTCTCTTCAAGAGCAGGCGAAAGGGATCTTGAAACGGTCACTCGCGGGGCAGCGGCCGCGACTGGAAGACGTGGCAGTGGAGTTGCGCATGGGCACGCGCACGTTACAGCGAAAGCTGCTTGAAGAGGGGACTACGTTTCACGCGTTGATGGAAGAGGCGCGCCACGAAATGGCGCAGCACTACCTGCGGCAGCCCTCGCTCGAACTAAACGAAACAGCATACCTACTTGGATATGAGGATCCCAACTCCTTTATCCGAGCCTTTCACAAGTGGGAAGGGACGTCGCCAGGCGACTGGAGATCTACCCACTCGCACAGGATCCAGTAATCCGTTAGCGCAACGTGCGGCATCGCATCCCGCTTGTGGTGCATATGGCCTCGGCCAAGGCGGGACGCTCTCAGTAAAGAGGACAGATATAAGCATGAGTAACAACGCATTAGATTTCACTGGCAAGGTGGCACTCGTCACCGGAGCAAGCTCGGGCATGGGGCTGGCGACGGCTCAGGCGTTCGCAGAGGCGGGTGCGGCTGTCGTGTTGGCCGACATCCGAGAGGAGTTGGTAAAGGCGGAAGCCGAAAAGCTTACGGCGATCGGTCAGAAGGCAATTGCGGTCAGGTGCGACGTAAGCGACGACGCTCAAGTGGCCGCGATGGTCGAGCGCACCGTTGCCGAGTTCGGCCGGCTTGATGCCGCGTTCAACAACGCCGGCGTTATGGCCCGTATTGCTCCAACCGCCGAGAGCACTCGCGAAGATTGGGAGCGCGTGATCGGCATCAACTTGCGCGGCGTTTGGAGCTGCATGAAATACGAACTTGCGCAGATGGAACGCCAGGGCAGTGGCGCAATTGTGAACAACGCGTCCGTCGGCGCATTGACCGGCAATCCTGGTATCGGTTCGTATATTGCCTCCAAGCACGGCGTGGTGGGCCTGACGCGGACGGCCGCGCTCGAATACATCAAGCACGGCATTCGCGTGAACGCCATCAATCCCGGCCTGATCGATACACAGGTTGCTCGCGATGTCGTCAGCGGGAACGAGGACGCGTATGAGGAGATTGCGAAACAGGTTCCCATCGCGCGTCCGGGCAAGCCCGAAGAGATCGCCTCCGTTGTCCTCTGGCTTTGCAGTCCCGGAGCGAGCTATGTGGTGGGTCACGCTCTGACGGTGGACGGTGGAATGACGGTGCTCTAGTACTGCACGTCATCGGAGAAGCACAGATGCAAGAGTCGAAGGCGTTTCGGCGAGTCAAGGTCCGGGCGTTCGGTGGTCCGGAGCAATTGACCGTTGAGACGGTGGCGGAAGCGGCTCGCCTTGCGCCCGGACAGTTGTTGGTCGATGTAGAGGCGTGCGGCATCAACTACCTCGACATTTACCAGCGCTATGGCAGGTATACGCCGCCGCTCCCTTACACACCGGGATTTGAAGGCGTTGGAATTGTACGGGAAGTTGTCGACGGTGCAGACTCCATGCCCACGGCACTGAGGGTTGGGCAGCGAGTAGCTTGGATTCACGTTCTAGGATCGTACGCGAGCCAAGTTGTTCTCCCCGCAGCTCAGGTCATTTCTGTCCCTGACGAATTTACGACGGCGCAGGCGCTTATGTTCCAGAGCCTGACCGCTCAGTATCTTGTCACCGAGTATCGTGACGTGCGCCCGGGCGATCGCATATTGGTTCACTCGGCAGCGGGCGGAGTCGGGCTCTTGCTAGTTCAATGGTTCAAACACCTGGGTGCTTGGGTGGTGGGTACGACATCCAGCGACAGCAAAGCCGCAACTGCGCGCGCGGCGGGCGCCGATGCGGTCATCAACTACGGACACAACTACGCGTTTGTCGATGAACTAATGTCCCTGACAGACGGGCGAGGCGTGGACTTGGCCATTGACGGCGTCGGTGCGGCCACGTTGGAGTCGACGCTGAAAGGGCTTGCAAGGAGCGGAACTGCGGTGTGCATTGGATCAGCTTCCGGCCCGCCTCCCGCGATCGACCCGGAGCACCTCTTCGATAAGGGTATTCGGCTCGCTGCTGGGTCCGTTTTTACTTATACGGCCGATCCCGCGGAACTTCAACGCCGTGCAGGCATGGTGATCGAGGCCATTCGTGCCGGCTGGCTCCATGTAGACGAGGGGAAAGCTTACCGCTTGGAACAGGCTTCGGAAGCGCACCGCGACCTTGAGAGTCGCAAAACGCAAGGCAAGCTGTACTTGACGACTTAGCACACAACGCTGACGTGTCAGCAATGATGGCGTTGTAATCGCGTTCTAGAGAAGGAGACTACAAAATGCAAGGAACTATGCTCTACGGCCCGCGCGATGTTCGTTTCGAAGATCGGCCGGACCCTACAATCACCAAGCCGACAGATGCGATTCTCCGCCTCTCTGCCAGCTGTATCTGCGGATCGGACCTATGGCCCTATCGAGGCATTGCCAATTTTGCAGAACTGCCGACCCCCATGGGACACGAGTACTGCGGCATCGTCGAAGAGGTTGGTAAGGAGGTTAGAAACATTAAGCCCGGCCAATTCGTGGTTGGCTCATTTGTGACCTCGGATAACACTTGCGTCATTTGCAACGACGGGTATCCGTCGTCCTGTGTACAGCGCGAATTCATGCTGGCCGCACAAGCTCCGCTCTTGCGGGTATCGCTTGCGGACGGGACGTTGGTACCCACACGTGATGTTCCTCCCAAAGAACTGATCCCCAGCCTGCTGGCGACCTCCGATGTCTTGGGCACGGGTTGGTTTGCTGCGGACGCAGCGAATGTAAAGCCCGGGAAAACGGCTGTGGTTGTGGGTGACGGGGCAGTCGGTTTGCTTGCTGTGCTTTCAGCCAAGCAGATGGGTGCCGAGCGCATCATCGCGATGAGTCGTCATCCATCGCGGCAGAAACTCGCAAGAGAGTTCGGCGCCACTGACATCGTGACGGAGCGTGGCGAGGAAGGCATCGCGCGAATCAAGGAAATGACAAAAGGGCTCGGAGCCGACTCCGTGCTGGAATGTGTTGGCACGCAGGAATCCATGCTGCAGGCGATCCGTTCCACCCGTCCTGGCGGCTACGTCAGCTACGTAGGCGTTCCGCACGAGGTCAAACTCGACGGGGCAGAGTTGTTCTTTGGTGAGGTCCATCTGCACGGCGGTCCAGCCCCGGTGCGTCGATACCTCCCTGATCTGATCGACCTTGTACTGAACGAGAAGATCAATCCTGGGAAAGTGTTCGATTTAGTGCTGCCGCTCGATCAGGTGGCCGAAGGCTACCGCGCCATGGATGAGCGCCGGGCCATCAAGACACTTCTGCTTACGTAAATCAAGGGATCCAACATGGAAATCAAGCGAGTTGGCTCGCAACCTTCCGCAACGGGACCTTCGGACTGGTTCACCGGTAGCGTACGGATTGACCCTCTGTTTCAAACGCCGGATCCGGCACTGCTGTCAGCAGCGAGCGTAACGTTCGAACCGGGTGCGCGCACCGCATGGCACACACATCCGCTTGGACAGACGCTCATCGTCACAGCCGGCTGCGGGTGGGCACAGCGCGAAGGCGAGCCGGTGCAGGAGATCCGGCCGGGCGATATTGTCTGGTTCTCACCCGGTGAAAAGCACTGGCACGGCGCCACTTCGACGACCGGCATGACCCACATCGCTCTTCAGGAGAAACTTGACGGCAAGGTCGTTGAGTGGCTGGAGCATGTCAGCGACGAGCAATACACGTCAGGCAAAACCGGGCGGCAATAGAAATCCCATGTTTGTCGTCAAGTGCCGCTCACTTCTCGCCGCATCAGTCCTCCTTGCGTCTGTTGCGGCCGGCGCATATGGTCAACAGCACGGAGCGGTTCACGCGCTCGCTTATGACGCGCAAACGCGCGGGCCGGTTCCGATCCCCGCGTCCGAACGCGGCTTGCAGACCGTCGTGGCCGAGCCGTGGTTCAAGGTGTCACCTGAGGGGATCGTGCTCGAGGGCGCAGCGTTCGAGCGCAATGGCAATCTGCTCTTCTGCGATGTATCCGGCCGGCGTGTGCTGCGCCTTACCCCGGATCAACGCCTCTCCACTGTTGTCTCGTTGAATGATGTCAGTCCAGGAGGGATCGCGATTCACAAGGATGGACGCATCTTCATGGCGGCCATGAATATTCCAAAAAGAACTGGTTTAATCGCGGCGGTAAAGCCAGACGGAACCGGTATGCAGACCATCCTTCCAGCGACGGCCGGCTATATGCCGAATGACTTGGTCTTCGATGCACATGGGGGTTTTTACTTCAGTGATTTTCGAGGGATCTCGACCGAACCGAATGGAGGCGCTTACTACGTATCGCCTGACTTCAGAACAATCACGCCAGTGCTGCCACACCTTGCAATGGCAAACGGGATCGCGCTCAGCCCAGACGGAAAGGAATTGTGGATCACTGAGTTCGCGAGAGACCTCTTGCATCGCGTCGTTCTGGCGTCCCCGATCGCCATCGCACCAGTGGGTACAGCGATTCCGTATCATTTCATCGGTCCGGCTCCGGATTCGATGCGCGCCGATAGCGACGGTAACCTCTATGTGGCGATCTATAGCCAAGGCCGCGTGCTGGTGTTCAACAGGAACGGTATCCCTATCGGACAGATTCTGTTGCCTGGCAGGGATGACGGGCACAACCTGCAGTCCACCAGCATGGCGATCAAGCCCGGCACGAACGATCTCTACATTGTGACGAGCGACGGTGATGGCGGACAAGGCGCGACAATCTTTCACGCCAACACGTTCGCCACGGCCCTGCAGCTCTACTCGCACCAGTGAATTACACCTGTTGAGGTGCTTCGTATGGCGCCGCTCGACCGTGGCGGCCTTCGCCGCGCAACGAACAGGAATTACGAATGATTGATGATTTTCAGCATGTGAGCATTATCTGCCGCGACCTGGAACGCAGCGTTCGCTCTTACTCGAGTTGCCATGATGTTCACGGGACGGGCAATGATGCCCTGCTGCTCAAGCCGGCAAACGTCATATGCCTGGAATACCATGGACCTGGTTGCCCCAACGGCCCACACGTGACCATGATCGAACAGCACACCCACCACAAGGCTGGAAGCGCGGGCGGCGAGTCCTGTACCGGTTGCCATAAAGATAAATTCATCGCTTGGGCCATTCAGGACCTGAAGACCTGGTCGAATGTATCGCGCTGGCGGGTAGAACAATGACCCGCAGAGCAGTGGTTGCGGCAATGCTTCTACTCGGGTTCATAACTGCTGCTGCTGCACAGTCCACGGACTCGCCTCTACGTTTGGAAAAGACAATTTTGATGCCCAATGTCCGGGGCCGAATTGATCACATGTTTTTCGACGCGCAGAGTGACCGCCTTTTTGTGGCTGCACTCGGCAATAACACGGTCGAGGTGATCGATGTTAAACAGGGCAGGCGGGTGCATAGTATCTCTGGTCTCCATGAACCGCAAGGCATTCTCTATTTATCAGGTCCAAACCGCCTGTACGTGGCGAACGGAGACGACGGAACCCTGCGTGTGTTCGATGGAACCTCATACCAGGCGATAAGCACCACGAAGTTGGGAGACGACGCCGACAACATCCGGTGGGATCAGGAAGAACAGCGAGTTTACGTAGGGTACGGAAGCGGCGCGCTTGCAGCTCTCGACGAAAAAGGCGGCAAGATCGACGAAATTCCGCTGGACGGTCATCCTGAGTCCTTCCGTTTGGAGCCTCATGGAACCAGGATTTTCGTGAATGTTCCCGAGTCTCGCAAGATAGCTGTCGTAGACAAGAAGACAAGGGCGGTGATTACTAGTTGGAAGACGGACGATGCGCTTCAAAATTTTCCCATGGCGCTAGACGCGGCGAATCGCAGGCTATTCGTTGTGTGCCGTCGTCCGGCGCGGTTGCTTGCTTTGAGTATCGATACAGGTAAGGTCACCGACACGTTGCCCGCTGCAGGAGATTGCGACGACGTGTTTTATAACCCTTCAATGAAACGTATCTATGCTACGGGCGGCGAGGGAAAGATTTCAGTCTTCCAGCAAATAGGTGCGGATGAGTATAAGGAGATCGCGAGCATTCCGACTCGAAAAGGTGCCCGCACTAGCCTTTTCTCGCCAGAGACGCACTCGTTATTTGTCGCGGCGAGGCAGCAAGGATCGGAGGCCGCCGTCGTCTACGTCTACGATGTACAACATTAATCGCGGCGGCTCGAGAAGGGATCATTGCACGACGATCTGGACGCGTGCGAGATTCTGCATATTGGTCCAGAAGTCGGAAACACCGTCGCGTTGAGCGGCCGCGCGTAACGTCAGCTCATAAATTCCCGGCTTGGGGAAACTTACCGTACGCGTAACGTTAACGACCCGTTGCGGGGTCGGCAGCACCGTGGCGGCTTCATACTTCACCGGAGTGCCGCCCAGATACCAGTCGTATTGCACAACGCTTCCCGTATTCGGCGGCACCTCGATCTTGCCGGTTAGAGTTACTGCTTGATTGACCCCCACAGATGCATGATCCGTACTGTTGACCGTGAGCGTGACAACAGGTTGCATGCCGCCGCGCTGAGCCGCGTTTGCCGGTACGCTGACTTGGTTGTGCTCATCGACGGAGTAACGCGTGGATTGAACCGGAGCGACGCCCTTTTCGACCCAGTTCACTAGATCGACAAGAGCTTGGAGCCAGATCCCGCCGAAGCCCACCGTGAAGCTGTTGTCGTCTCCTTTGATTTCGAAAAGATCCGCATGGTTCGCATTGTCGTTGTAGTAGATCCGAACCATCTGATCTGCCCGGGCGGGCCCAATCGCCTTCACGATCTGAGAGTCGTAAAAGGATGCTGTATACGGAAACGAGCGATTATCCAGCAGGTTCTCCATAATGATCGTCTTGAACTTGATGTTTCCGGTCTCCAGCGTGCCGCCTTGAGTCGAAAGGGAGTTCAACTTCCACCCTGGAACTGAACGCTGCAGATACTTTGGCGTACCATCAGCATTTAGATACTGCTTGTAGGCCGGATTGCCGTTGGTCACGATGTCATGACGCGGATAAAAACACAAGGCGAGAAGGAAGCGATTATTGATCCGGATCTTGCCCGCTACGGTCAACGCCTTGAGCATCGCCGGGTCATTCGGCCCTTTCAGCGTGAGTGTCGCACCCTTCAGATCACCATTGAGGCTGCCGCCCGACGCGCCCACTGTGCGGGTCTTTCCATCAGCCGCATAGACGTAGAATTGCAGCCCATCGCTGCCCATGGAGCCCATCGTGGGGACCGTTACGGGGTCGAAAGTGACGCTGGTGGGCGCATTCTGCGCATCGCGATTGATGCCTGTAATGGTGGCGAAGCCGTCGACCTTCGCCGCGGTTAGAAAGCTCGGAGGGTTCGCACCCTCATACCCGGACTTCGACCAGAAATCGTCTTCATAGGTCGGATCGAGGCCCGCCAGCCCTCCGGCAGTGTAAAAGGGAAGCGGAAAGTAGAAGGTTCCCGTGTCTTGCATTGCTCTGCTGGCAAAGCCGGCGTTCAGAAACTCATCTAGAACGGCGCGCTGCTCTGGGTTAAGACCGTCATAGATGTTTTTGGTACTTCCGGTCTTGACTGCGTCGGCAATCAGGGCCCGTTGAGCCGGCGGCACGGCCATCATAAGCAGTGAATCCCACATGAAGGAATGCATGCTGAGACCATCGGTAGCCAGGGAGGTTGGCATTGCGCCGTCCCATACTCCCGTTGTGCCTTCAACAGCGCCCATCGTCTGGATTGAGCCACCACTGATGCCGTAAACGTAACCATATATCCGCGCGGTGTTTCCGTAGAGCTTGTTGGCATACGTTTTTGCAAGCTTCGATGCTGCCGCATCCACCCGGTATCCGACGTTGGGACTGCCCGGGCTTACGTTCACCAGATATCCTCCATGAGTAAACTCGAAGGTCGGATCACCGGTGAAGCTTTGGCTTAGCGGCAGCGGGTACACAGCATCGAAGAATCGGTTCCGCCAAAATTCTTTCGCGGGAAACAGCCACTTAACAGCGTGCCGGACAGTCGTAGGGCTGCTACCCACACCGGGAGGCAACGTCGTCTGGGTCTGGGTCGGATTGAAATGACCGTCGACCTGCGTGTACGGGATCTGCTGTCCCGTGCCCTTCACCGTCAGCGTCGCTTGACTCACCTTGTCGATCGCGAAGTTTCTCTCGTTAAAACCCGGATCTTCGCACGTTGCGTCGATCAGGATCTGAGGCTCGGCACCCAGGAGCGGCTTGCCTACGCTCGGACACACGGCAGCTACCGCTGGTAAAGCCGAACTGAGGGCAACAAGAACCCATGGGCCTGCGGCGGTTAACCAGGCGCGCCTGCGGATCGTTTTCCAAACTCCGGTGGTCCGGTGAGGAGACAATAAGGCACCCAAGCGTTGAGAGAATATTGCTCGGTTTTCCGTCATTGATAAATTCTATTTGGCAGGATCTGCCATTGTCAACATACCGTGCAATGTTAGACGCTTTCTGTCTAGCTGTGTTATTCTTTTCCGAACCCTATGAGACGGTTATCCAATGCCGCAGTATCGGCTCCGGCGCGTGCGGTGGTCGCGGACGTGAAGACGCGCAAGCAGCATCTCGTGCGCGAAATAATCTGGGAGGCGGCAACGAGCCTCTTCGCAGAAAAGGGCTACGACGAAACTACGGTCGATGAGATTGCACAGGCCGCCGGTGTTTCGCAACGTACCTGCTTTCGCTACTTCGCAAATAAGAGCGACATTATGGCCTACCGCCTGGTGTCGTTCGCGGAGCAGCTCGTCGCAGCCATCGACGGGTGTCCAAAAAATTGGACCGTGCGCGAGGTGTTTCAGACCATGATGATGCAAGTTGCGCAGGATGCTGTAAACCAGCCGCGCGCCCAGAAGGTTTTCGAAATCCTGAAGAGATGGCCCGCCGCCGGTGCCGCGGAATCGACGCGGATGGCCGAGGCCCAGGCAATGGTCAGCAGAGCCTTTGAGAAGCGGCTTTCCAAGAACCGCGTTGCCGGCCTCACGGCCGGTGTACTGGGAGGGGTAGCCATTCAGATGACGGGCGTGACCGTTCGCTGGTGCATCGAAAAACGGCAGTCCGATGTCCAGGCTGCCGTGAACGAAACCCTGGCAACCTTCGAGCAGCTGTTCTCCGCGGGAGGTGGCACCGAGCATGCCAGGGGCAAGGCATCCTGACATGTTCAGAAGAACGCTGTTCGGACGAATACGGTAGCTCGGCGCAGTGGGGCCTTTTTTGCAGGATGTACGCTGGCCCAGGCTAATGCTTCGGGTGAAGAATCAGTTTCGACCACGTTCATTGTTGCTTTCTGGACGGGTGAGGACGTGGGGGCGCCGATCGCCACGGGAATCCGAGCTTTCGTGCTCGCCGGGGATTCGAGTCAGATCAGGAATCAGGGGTCGTTCTAGCGAGCCGCCCGGCTTGCATCAGAAGGTAATTGCGCTCAGGGAGATTCCCTGTTTTAGCTGCGGCCGCTCGGTAGCATGCTGCCGCAGCTTGCGAATTGCCAACCATTTCCAGCAGATGCGCGCGAACGGCATCCAGGCGGTGGTGTTCGGCAATTCGCGGATCGCCCTGGAGCGCGTTCAGCAGATTCAAACCGTCTTTGGCGCCGTGCACCATCGCTACCGCGATGGCGTGATTCAAGATCACGATCGGATTGTCCGAGATACGTTTCAGCAACTCATACAACGCCAGGATCTGAGGCCAATCGGTATCCTCGGGGCACGCAGCCTCATCGTGAACGGCGGCTATGGCTGCTTGCAATTGATAGGGCCCAACGGAGCCTTTCGGGAGTGCGGCCGAGAGCAGTGCGACTCCTTCCGCTATCTGCTCTCGATCCCAAAGCGCCCTATTCTGCCGCGCGAGCGGAATCAATTCCTCGTCTGCGCCCGTTCGGGCATGCCTGCGCGCCTCCGTCAACAGCATCAACGCAAGCAGACCGGCGATTTCCGTGTTGTCAGGCTGCAGATGGAGGGCTATGCGCGTCAGGCGTATCCCCTCCTCGGAGAGATCGGCACGGCGCAGGTGTGGTCCTGAAGTGGCCGTATATCCCTCGTTGAAGATCAAGTACAAGACGTGCAACACCGAGCGCAGACGCGCCCCGCGGTCTTCAGCGTTCGGCAATTGGAAGGGGATGCGCGATTCCTTGATGGTCTGCTTCGCCCGGCTGATTCGCTGCGCCATGGTCGTTTCCGGAACCAGGAATGCGTTGGCGATTTCAGCCGTGGTTAGGCCCCCCACGGCGCGGAGAGTTAAAGCAATGGCGGACGCATGGGTAAGTGCCGGATGGCAGCACATGAAGAGAAGCACGAGCGTGTCGTCTTGCGCCGCGACAGCATCCAACGCGGTCACGGGGGTACGGGCCGCCTCCTCCGCAACCTCCGTTTCGCGGCGCCTACGGGCAGACTCGCCGCGGATAAGGTCCGTCATTTTTCGAAATGCAACCTCCGTCAGCCACGCACGCGGATTTTCGGGAACACCCTCGCGCGGCCATTGCATCACTGCCGCAATCGATGCTTCTTGAACCGCATCCTCGGCCGCGGCGAAGTCATGAAAGCGTCGCACGACGATCCCGAGCACCTGTGGCGTCAGTTCTCGCAACAGGTGCCCAATCGGGAGATCGAATGATTGTTCCGTCAGTAGCACGTGTCCGATGGTCAGTGTCAGAATCCTAAATCGGCGTGACCGCTGAGCACTTGCCGTACTTCAATCGGAATATTTCCCGACGAGCCGCCGGGCCCGGGCGCCGCGGATAGCCGAGCGGCAATCTCGTACGCTTGCTCGGGACTCTCGACATCGATCACCCAGTATCCCGCGAGGAACTCCTTCGATTCCGGAAACACGCCGTCGGTATCGGGCTGGCCGTTCGTCCCAACGCGAACGATCTTCGCCTCTTGCGGCCAACCTAGTCCTTTCGTGTCGACAAGAACACCGGCATCCTTGATTTCTTTGTTGAAACTCTGCATGAACGCGACGTTCCGCTGCAGGTCCTCTTTCGACCACTTGGAGTACTGGTCCCACTCGGTCTTGTTGCCATGCATCATCAAAATGTATTTCATAACCTTTGCTCCTTTCGATTAGGACTCTGTGCCGGCAGGCGCGTGGATGGCGAACTGTCGAACCTCGATCGGCATGTTGGTCGGTATTCCGCCGGGCCCGGGCGCGGCGGAAATTCGCCCCGCAATTTCATAGGCGCGCTCGATCTTCTGTACGTCTACGATCCAGTAGCCCAGCAGAAACTCCTTGGATTCGGGGAAAATGCCATCCGTGATGGGAATCCCGCCGTTCACGCCGCGCACCAGCTTAGCTTCGTGCGGCGCTGCCAAACCTTGTGTGGCCACGAGCTCGCCGGATGCCGTAAGCTCGCGATTGAGGCCGCCCAAAACGGCCATGTGCGCATCAATGTCCCTCTTACTCCATGCACGATAGGAATCCACCCCGGCCCTTGTTCCTGACATCAACAAAATGTATTTCATGTGCCTTGCTCCTTTCTCGTTTCACGCAGCCTTCGCCGCGTCCATAGGGTAGTCGGAGCAATTTTTCGGTTCTCGACATGCGCCGGCAAATTCTTTCATAAAAGAAATTGCCGATCCGATGTCGATTTCGGGCGCCAGGCGGCGACATACTTACGAAGGCGCAAGATGATTACGGATTCGGTAGTAGTGGACGTCAGTCAGGACTGGGCAGTCGCCTGCGATCTGCAGGAACGATTCATGGAAGGCCCGTGTGTTAAAACACAGAGCCTCACGTACAGTGCCCGCTGCCGTCAGATGCGCGCTCTCGGCGGTGATTGCTTCACCTTGCTGCCCTTGCCGGGTGACCGCTTGGCGCTTGCTGTTGCCGACGCATCGGGTAAGGGGCTTCCCGCGGCGCTCCTCATCGCGAACGTTCAGTCTTCGCTGCGCACCGCCGCTTTGTTCGCCCCCGATGACTTTGCCGGAGTGGTGACAGCGGTGAACCGCCAACTGCAGGCATGCTCGCCAGCAGATCGGTACGCCACCTTGTTCTACAGCGTTTTCGACGGAAATACGCGCAAACTGTATTACGTGAATGCAGGTCACAATCCTGCCATGGTCATCGGCTCAGACGGCGCAATCAGGTGGCTCGAATCCGGCGCTCCACCCGTTGGATTCTTTGCCGAAACCGTCTATGAAGCGCGCACGGTTCAGTTGAATCCGGGCGATCTCATCGTCGCGTACACCGACGGAATCGTTGAAGCCACGAACACGGCAGGCGAGGAGTGGGGCGTGATCGGCCTTCTTGCCGCCGTAAGTTGCTGTCAGATGCGCCAGCCCGATGGGATTGTCCAGGCCGTTTTTGCGGCACTGGACGAATTTTCGGGCGATAACCAAACCGACGACGCAACGATACTCGCGGCGCTCGTTAACTGACGGCCAAGACACTTGGGAGGGATCATATGGCAAACCTTTCGGGACCGCTCAACAAACGCTTCAAAGCAAAGCTGCAGAAGTCACCCGCGAAAGGAGGCTGGACATACGTCGTGATGCCGGACTCTGCTGCGTTCTTCGGCACTCGAGGTCTGGTCAAGGTCCGCGGCACGATCGATGGCCATCCATTCTGTAGCTCGTTCATGGCGCTGGGAGACGGCACGCACAAGCTGCCGTTAAAATCAGACCTTCGAAATAAGATCGGCAAAGAGGAAGGCGATACCGTCGTCGTGTGCCTGCAGGAACGACTCGAAGGACCGTTGTCAATTCGTGCATCGTCGTCGAAAGGAGGACCTGCGGCGCAGTCGCAGGTGCGAACTTATCTGGCGAAGCTGCCCCCGGCCCTGCGCAAACAAGTCGCGAAACTGCGCGACGCGATCCGGTCGGCCGCACCGGATGCTGTGGAAAGCTTCGGTTACGGCCTGCCTGCGTTCAAACTCGATGGGAAGAATTTTGTCTGGTACGGCGCATGGAAGAACCACATCAGTTTGTATCCCTTCAACGACACGATCCGGCGTGCACTTGGCGATGAAGTGGTGGCATATGATACGTCGGGCAAAGGAACAATTCGATTTCGGTCGGACGCAGAACTGCCAACTGCTCTGGTGGTCCGGCTCGTCAGGGCACTTATTGCCGACTTGCGGGCGGGCACGTGGGGCCGGCCCAGCTCGCGACGCGTACGCGAATTTCTCGCAAGTAGGTACTACCTCGGAGCAAATTGTTGGAACGTTTGGTATTGAACTGGCTGCTGAGGAGAGTACGCGTTCCATCCAGTCCAAAGCGACAGTATCCAGCCAAAACCTGGGCCGGCGGCGAGATAGGAATCCGAGATGTCCCCCATGTGTGGGAGCAATCAACGTCAAAGCAGGATTCGTTCGGAATGCTCGATGATGGTAAACCTCGAACGGAACAAGCGGATCGTCCTGTGCATGAATCACGAGCGCCGGTATGCGGATAGCATCCAGGAAATGAACTGCCGATTGCGTCGCATAGTAATTGGCCGCTGTCCCAAAGCCAAACAGCGGAGCCGTGAAACGATCGTCAAACTCCCAGATCGTTTTCACTTCCTCCAGACCTTTGCCGTCGTATAAATGCGGTGTTAGCCTGCTCTTGCGCCGAACACGGCTGCGCAGCCTGTCGAGGAACCGCCTTGCATACAACCAATTGGAGGGCTTGTCCAGCGTCCGCACGCAAGCGGCCAGATCGATTGGAGCGGAAACCGCGCACACGCCGCTTAGCACGGTTGTCTCGCCCAGTTCACCCGCAAGTTTGAGGGCCATGTTACCGCCAAGCGAAAATCCAAGCAGGAACGTGGGCTGTCCCGTTCGCTCTCGAATCTCCTGGATGATTTGCCGCGTGTCACTGGTGAGGCCCGAATGGTACATCGTCTCGCATAGCTCCTCCGTACCGCCGCATGTGCGCAGATTCACGCGATGCACAGCAAAGCCGCGCGTAAGAGCCTGCTGCGAGAAGCTTGCTATGTAGCCGGCGTCGGCGCTGCCCTCGAGTCCGTGTACAACGACGATTTGCCCGCGAGGATTTTCGGGCTGATGCTCGAACGCCACAATCGTAGTTCGGGGATCGATGCGGTAGAGCTTACGAACCGCAGGGAACCGCTTAGAGTCTATCTCGCGCCGCCAAAAATTTCCGGCAATCGTAAGCAGATGCGGATTGCGAAAAATCGGCTGGAAGTCCGGAACCAACTTCCAGTGTATCGGCGAGGCAACATCGGTCCGCGAGTGCCTGGGCCGAATGGAAGACAGGTGTTCGCTTAAAGCGCTTCGCTCTTCCTGCTCAAATCTTCTGAGAGGATGATCGCTTCGGCGAGTTCGCGCATGGGGCGGCGCAAGCGCCTGCTTTCATTCCGCAATCGCAGGTAAGCTTCTTCTTCGGTCAAGGTGTGGCGGTGCTGCAGAATTCCTTTGGCGCGCTCCACGATTTTGCGCGTTTCCAATTGACGGCGCATTTCTGCGCTTTCTTCCTGCAGCCGGGCGTTTTCTTCCGCGAGGAACGACTTCGTAATGGCTCCGCCCATCTGCTCACCCACAAATGTCAGTACCGACACCTCGTCAGGCGTGTGATAGTGCGGTTCGCGGTGGTGAACGTTGATGACGCCGATCACGTCGCCTCCACTCACCAGCGGAACGGACAGGAATGCCTCGTACGTGTCTTCCACAAGAGCCTGGAATTTTTTGAAACGGCGATCAGCGGCTGCATTCTCCGGCAGGGCCACAACAGACCTGTGCTCCACCACCCACCCGGTGACGCCCTCGCCCACCTTCAGGCGAATGTTGCCAAGGTCGGTCTGGTGAGGAACCTGCGAAGCACGTAAAACAATCTCATGCGCCTCGCGCTCAATAAGGTAAACGAGGCACGCGTCGCACTCGGTGACTTGTACGGTCAGACCCACGATTTCCCCGAGCATCTCGTCCAGAGACAGCTCGGAGCTTACGATGTTACTCACGCGATGTAGGAGCGCAATTTGCGAAGAGGGCGGCTCCATGACTGATGCGGTCGCCATATCTGAGAGTAAGCCGGTGGCGACGGATACAGCCAATCAAAATTATTGATCTGCCTCATTTCGGGTTAACTGTTTGCGATTCAGATAAATGCAATGTAACCGTAATGCAACGGTAGATTTAGGGCGGAACGCTTCAACACGCGATCCGAACCAGTTCTTCCTGCTGTTCGCCCGTTACCTCAGCGTGGCGTTCGCTAACGTAGACATTCACTTCGGATCGAACGCCGAACGACGGCAGATAAGCGCCGGGCTCAATAGAAAAACAGGTGCCGGGAATGATCCGGCGCTCGTCATGCGATTCGAAATTGTCCATGTTCGCGCCGGTTCCATGCACCTCAGTGCCGATGCTGTGCCCGGTCCGGTGAAAGAAGAACTCTCCAAACCCGTTCTCTTCGATGTACACCCGGGCTGCATCGTCCACTTGGTAGCCCGCAATCTCCTCGCCTGCCGAAACCTTGTTGATGACAAACTCCGAGGCGCGTTTACGAGCAGTCTTCACCACATCGAAAACACGGCGAATCTCGTCAGGAACACTTGCGCCGCAGAATCCCATCCAGGTGATGTCGTAATACACAGCGTCCGGCGCTTTCAACTTGGCGAACATGTCGATCAATACTAAGTCGCCCCGCTTAATCTGAGCGGCGCGCTCAGGCGCGGGTTCATAGTGAGGATCGGAAGCGTTCGCATTGACGGCCACGATTGGCCCGTGGTTGGCGGTGAGGCCTTTCTCGTCGAAGCGCGTCATGATGAACTGCTGCACTTCGTATTCGCTGACGGAGTTGCCGTCGCAAAGCCGTTGGCCAATGAGGTCGAACGCCTCGCGCCTGGTCTCATCGACCAGCTTTGCCGCTTCGAAATGAGATCTCACCTGATTTTGCGTCCACTTGGCCTGGAATTGTTGAACCAGATCGGCGGAACTGACCACTTCGACTCCTTGTGCCCGAACAAGTTCCAACGTCCCAGCGTCTACTAAGGAGACGTAGGGAATCGCGCATTGGGGCGAATACTGCATCGCAATAATGGAACAGCCTTCTAACAAAAGGCCGAGTTTCGTCTGCTGATCGCTCCAGCGCGAGTAGCATTGCTTTTGTCCAGGAAGATTGTCGAGCGCACCACTCTCAATGCGGTGCACAAGCTTGCGCGGTTCCCCGTTGGCGGGAATAAGGTAGTACCAGCGTCGGCTCGCCATTTGATGGCTCGGAATGCCGAGGATCTGGTAAGCCAATGAGTCACGCCGGTGGTGATCGAAGAACAACCACCCGTCAATGCCGCTCTCGCGCAACGCTTCTTGAATTTGATCCGTGATCACTCTGACCGATTTTACGCCGCCTCCGGGTTTGTAACGTCCGTAGGAGAAGGAGCAGTGCTCAACAGACTAACAACCACCAAGCTTGCGACGGAAGCAATCAACGCTGGATAGATCGCGTCAATGCCCCCAATCTCCGCTTTAAGGTTGCTCGATCCGTATTGTTGAGACATTTCCCAAGCGACAGTGACGACTGTGCCCAACAAAATGGACGTGATGGCTCCCGCAGTGGTGGTGCGGCGCCAGAAAAATACCGCCATCAGTGCAGGCGTGACCGCAGCGCCATAAACCGTGTAGGCATAGAGCGACGCCTTCAAGACAGATTCGAATTGAGTTGCTTGAAGAACGGCGAACACGCCCAACAAGATGACGATCATTCTCGAAACGAAGAGCTGGCGCTTCTGGCTCGCTCCGGGATTGATGAAGCGCCCGTAAACATCATGGATCAAATTTGTAGCGGGAGAGAAAAGATAGTTATTAGCGGTCGAAACAACTTTGGCGAAAACTCCGCCGAGCAGAATGGCACCGAGCAGTGGCGGCAAAGCCTGTTTCGCCGTGAGCGGAATGATTTCTCGCGGCCGATCGGTGTGCAGCGTAGCGCTGGCGATGACGGCCATCGCTACCAGCAGCGTCTCCAGCGTCACCGTGCCTATCACCCAACCGATAACCGATTTTCGCGCGTCACTCACCGACTTAGCAGAGAAAAACTTCTGATACATCCCTTGATTGCCGATCAGCAACAACATAGTGGGAAGCGCTAATCCCACCGCTCCGCTCAAACTGTAGTTCCCCAAGGCTTGAAAGTGAGTCGGCGGTAATGCCTGCCGGACTACACCCCATCCGCCAGTGCGAGCCAGCAACACTGGTACCGCGACAATGACGGTCAGCGTGACGAGTGATCCGATGAACAAGTCGAGGTAGGCGATAGAAGCCATTCCGGCCGCTGCGGTGAAACAAATAACGAAACCGGCAATGATGTAGAGCCCGGTCGTTCGTGAAATCTGGGGAAAAATGAGATGAAGAATGTCGCCGCCGCCGATAAATTGATAACTCGTGATGATGGTGTAAGAAATAACGATGGCAATTGTGCCAAGCACCCGGGCAACTGAGTTATATCTCACTTCGAGCAGGTCGGGCACGGTGAACTGGGCGAATTGTCGCGCTCGCCCGGCGATGAGTGCGACAACCACTAAACCAAGCCACCCGCCCAGCGGCTGCCAGAGTGCAACAAAGCCGTTGCGGTACGCATTTTCCGCGCCGGCAAGCAAGCTCCCCGCTCCTATCCATGAAGACAATAGTGTGAACACAAGCACGGGCCAGCTCAAACTACGTCCCGCAACCAGGAAATCGCCCTCGTTTCTCACTTGGGTCGATTTATATGCAGTGATTCCGCAGAGCAGTAGAACGACCGCAGAAACGGTGATTGCATAGATCATGAATCGACCATATTACCGGTTCGAGCTTGGCGGGAGAGATTTTCGGGTCTAAAGCCGAATGGTTACTGTGAGGTCTTGACCGGGAGATACTGAGGTTGCGGTCGTATCCACCGGTTCTAGTGTGATGTTCATCGTAAGTGTCGCGTCCGGCAGAAGAAGTGGCAGGTTAGTGCCATCAGCGATATCGGATATCGTGTTGCCGGAGCCGATCGTCAAATTGCAGAATTGTGACCCCTTCTGAAGTATGTCGATGCTGATGTCATATCCCGAGGCTGCCTGGCTGAGAGTCGCCCGAACGTCCCGTACTGCATGCGATGCATCACCGATAACCAGTGGTGGCGCGACATTCTGTTGCGTTGCCAAATAGCCGCTCACCTGCAACGAAAATTGGCCGCCCGAAAGTGTACGAAGCCCGCCGTCACTTGCGGCCGCCGTGCACTGAACAGCCGCCGGGCTGTCCCCGAATGCATTCGTAACGAAGAACTCCGCCGCGGAAATGCGCGCGTCAGGAAGGCTAAAGGTATGGATGTAATTCGTCGATGCGCTATTCCCGAAGAAGTTAGGTGAAAACGGCACCACGACGAAAGACGTATCCAGATGCAGCACCGGATCTGCTGCATTGTGACTTTCCGCCGACGAGTGCAGCACCGCTCGCTGTACCGTATAAGTATTTCCCCACGCATCCACAGATAAGATCGTCATGATTTCCGAACCGATTTGAATCGTGTAGCTGGGTGGCGGGTCGGTCACCGCCCCCGGTGAGAACGTTGTTGTGGTCTCGTCGAGCGATGCGGACAGAGCGTACGTGTTCGGCGGTGGATTTAGTTCGTTCCAATAAAACAGTTGCAAGGTCCCCGTTGAGATCGACTCGATGTTGGGAGGAAGACCGCCCGCTACATCGTTGAACCCGATCTCATAAAGAGTGACATCGCCGGCCTCCTGGTGTTGCAATCTTGAAATTCGGCGCGGGAGGTACACCGCCGTCTGTGGACTGCTGCCCAAGCGTCCAGCGAGTCAACGGGCACAGGTCAGGGGTTCCTTCCTGGTTGTTGACATTTGCTCCTCGGCCAGTGATTTGGATGGCGTCCCCCAAGTCATAGGGAACTTCGAATTGCGCCGGGCTAGTCCCCGAAACCGCCGCGAATCTCCAGGATCCTTCCGTCACTACGAAAGTGCTTGTCGCGTCCGGTATGACTGACCACGCCGGGTTGACTGTGAGCATTGTGGAGTCGTTAGCAATAATCGATCGTTCCTGGCCGGCGCCCGTTCCCTCCAGAATGCGAACCACCTTCTCCACGTAGACACCAGGCGTTGCCCACGCATCCTGAGCTTCAGTACCAATCGTGGTGACGCTGAATCTGCGAGCGGAGAACGCCGAACTGTACTCATATCGCCAATAGAAGTTTGCGTGGTCGAAATTGGCATCCGGCGGCCCTATAGGTTGCGGCGGCAAGCCCTGATCCATGAACCCCGTGACCGGCAGTCCGTTTTCCAACTGGGTGGCGTCGGCAATACTTACGTTTGATGCGATCCGATACAACAGTTGGGGCGTGGTCCCGCGATAAACATTAAAAGACGTCGCTCCCGCCGGAAAGCTCAGTCCCGTGATGCTGACGGAGTTTGTATTTGTAGTGCTGACTACTTGCGCAAATACTGTGAAAGAAAGCGGGCCCTCATTACCAGCAGAGTCGAGCGCGCTGACTGCGTAGTAATAGGTCGTATTGGCGGGAATCGTTCCCCCAGCTGTATCTACAGCGGGTGACAGCGACAGTAACGGAACGCTGGGCGAGTTGGCACTCGGCTTGTTCGGTAGAGAAAATCTTACCGTCAGCAAATCTGCCGTAGTCCCGTTTTGCGACTCGATTGTTTCCGATACCTGGAAGTCGTAATACTCAAATGCGCTATTCGCCGGATTATTGTGAGCCACCAACCCGATCAATGGCAGTGGCGTGTGCACGACGCTCGATGGCTGGCGTCCCGCGCCGCCCAAAACGGCGAGGTTATCGCTGTACCAGTCCTCGTCATGTATCTGGGCCAGTACCGTGACCAGTTGATAATTCACCGACGGCGACAATTTCACCACCCGAAACGGAATGCGGTAATTGCCGATCGATCCGGCCAAAATAGGCCGCGAAGAGCTAACCGCGATAATGTCGCCCGGCCGAATCTTCAATGCGCGAAAACTTGTTTGGAATTCTATAAAGAGATTACCGTCGACCGCCTTGTCGAGCTGCTGCAGTAACACCCTGGTAGCCTGGCTGAAATTTGCAATTCCAATGGCGTTCGATTGGCTGCTGATCTCATACCCAATAAGACCCGAATCATCAGAATCCACAACGGACAAGCTGTCCTGCTGGTACTCATTGGATTCGTCCTGAAACTCCACGCTGAGCCGGTTAGACACTTCCACGATGCTTCGCGAGGTAAAACGCAGGCTTGAGCTTCCGTTCGAGTTACGTACAATGCCGGAAAACCCCGCCAGCAAACCATCGCTGAATTCATACGCTGGCCAGCCCCCTTGATCGAAAGGGACTAAGCTGTTGCCGCCGTCGGGTAATGTGGGCTGCTGTTGCGCGGTAGTGGTCTCAGGAAGCAATTCCAATAAGCCTGTCGTTCCGTATCGCAGCATCAGACTGGAAGCAACGCGAATTCCGCGCACAACGACAGCCGCGCTCTGACGCTTCGTGAGCATTAGGTTGCACTTATACCTCGCAACTTGAACCGGATTTCCACTCACGTCCGCCGCGTGGATGAGGTAGCTGCAGTATGCCGCCGATCTAGCGAATGTCGATAGGTTGAGATCTTTTGTTGACCAACCACACCGCTGCAAGACGTCCAGAATCACCCAGGCGGGATTATCTGACCAAGTCGTCAGAAGAAAGTTGCCAGTTTCGTCGTAAGTGTCGACTTGGATCCCCTGCAACAGAACTTCGACGTTGGCCAGAGACGTTCCGCTACAAATACGATTCGGAACCACCACGGACATCGCAGCCATGCTCCCGTACGGATCTCCTAACGGTTGGCCATTCGAGCTGAAATCGTTATTGAAACCTCCGTTCTGGGTTCCGGTCGTGAAGACGGAGTACCAGCCGGTTGTCGTCAAATCTTGGCCGGTCGACGACGAGATGGGAATCTCTATATCATTGACGACGACTTTCAGAACCCCGTTGAAATTGGTTCCGTTGCTCCCGGTGCCAAGCTGATTTCCAATCTGGCCCATTCCCAACAAGACTTCCATGTGGGTCAGGTTTCCATCGTTCCGGGAAAACACTACAGGAGCTTTCAGCCAACCTTGTCCATAGACAATCGGCACCGGATCGTTGTACAAGGCGGCATTATCCACTAACGGCGACACGTGCGAGGTGCTGCTTCCAGACGTTCGCACCATCACCGCAGAGGGCACAAACTCCAATCCGCCGAAGCGAGCGGTCGTGTTGTTCGCGTTATCGAGGTTGAACATCCCGCGTGCCTGGCAATCCGATCGCGATTTGCTGCACGACGTGTAAGGTTGGCCGTTAGGTGCCAGATTTCCCGCGCCGCCTGGTACGTCCGCGGAATAACCGCAGCGATAGAATGGCGAGAAGCGATTGCGAAGACCGCTATCGGCCGCCGCCGTCCTCTGGGTCAGTGTCGCTGGGAAGGTCCATGGGCAGGAACGTTGCACACGAACTTCAGGAATCGGTATCCGCTGCAAGCTCAGCTTATTCGTAAACGTCAGGGACAGCGAATCCTCGGCGATTTCATCTGGGTCGCCGGCGATGCCGCTGAACAGGACGGTACTTTCCGTTGTAATGGTTCCCGTTACCAGATCCGCGAAGGCAAAGTAGACCGTCAGTTCCGCGCCTTTAAAGCCGTAATCGGCGTTTAGCTGCGCAAGTTGGGCATCTGCGTCTGCCAGCGTAATCGAAAGTTGCGTGATGCCGTCCATCGCATTATCGGCCGATAGCTGCAGATCGAACAGATTGTGTCTTAGGATCCTTGCTTCGTATGGTGTCCCATTCAACGGGATGGCATGCGTGCACCAATATTGTGTCGGCACTGAATCGGAGGGCAGCACACATTCAAAAAACAATAACGGTGTATCGGCTTCCGCGAGTTCCTTGACGTAGTTGATTGTCGTTCCCATCTTTAGTCCTGAATGGCCGACTCTATGCTGAACGAAGTGGAGTAGAGGCCGGGCGCTTCTGCAACGGTTGTGAGTTGCTCTGCGCCCCAGTGTGCGCTCGCAAAGACTCCACCCATCGTCGTGGTCGGACGATATCGTGAAGGAGAAACCTGGGGCTCTAGCTGCGCGCCATACAGACCTACCCGCTGACCCGCTGCCAAACTAATCGCAACCGTGAACTCCGTTCCTGTATCGTCAAGCTGCCCGCTCGAAACAATGCGATTCCATGCCGGGCCGACGGCGAAGCTTGTAGTCTCATGCGCTGAGGTTCCGCTCCGACTGAGGGATATGGCGGAGGATTGAGCACTCATTGCGTACAGAGAGAAGCAGTATTGAAATTGCGCGGGAACTTCCAGCGTTTGGCTAAGCTGTAACGTCGCCTGCCCCAGGTTTGTTACTGTAAATCCGGCCGTTCCTCCCTCCGGATCGGCCAATCCCGGTTGAATTTGCAGCAATCTGAGGCTCTGCCACGGCGGACTCGTTAGATCCGAACTCCACACGAGCATGTTCTCGGTCGGATCGATGAAGGTAAACGCGCGCAATGGACCTGCGCACGCTGCAAAATGAGCCTGTAAAGCTTGAATATCCAGTGTTTCAAGACCCGTGTAGACCAGCTCCCATATCAGATGACCTCCATTCGGATCGGGCCGTAGCACCATGCTGCCGCCCGGCAACACGTTCTTAATCGTCCTCACCAGTTTGGTCTTCTTGATCGGGTATTGCGCCAACGCGCCACTCGTAAGTTGAGGGAAGAACAGGCTACCCATAGGTTTCAATCACCCAAAACGACGTGGCGCTGTTGTTCACACCGAGATACTCGCTTACTAGCGCCGGTGCGGCCAACCGGCACGCCGGCACCATGGTGCCGCTAAGCGGATCGGGGAATTCGAATGCCAAATAATCCCCTTGCATGTCTGTAAAGAATGCTTCGATTTGCTGGATTTCCGTTTCGTTCAGTAAGTCGAGGCGAATCTGCCATCGACGCAATGCGCGTTTCTGCATCGAATACCGCTGATCTGACCCATCTAGAAATCGAATCACTTGAATGCTTTGTGCGCTCGTCAATCCCGTCGGATATTGTGTGATGGCGCCGCTGTTGAGTATGGGGAAATCCGCCATTTAAAGCTCCGCGATTACATCGTTCAGTGGGCTGGAACTTAGAAGCGCTATCTTCACAGCCTGTGCGATCGCGGCGCTTTGATATTGCATGTTTTGAGAGTTGGGGGCCTGGCTCCCGGTTGTTCGTAACGTGCTCACCTGTTCTGCCGCTGATCCCCGGCCTGGCACGCCGACCTTTGAACTCACAGAAATGGTCTGCGACACAGAACTTGGCAGTTGAAAATCCACCAGCGGAGGTGGCGTGCTTTTCCCGCCGCCAAACAAACTCGCAATTCCGGAAAATAGCCCGCCGAGCCCGGCAATGCTGCTCAGCCCGCCAGTAAGGGCACTGGATATCCCGCCCGAGGCGGTTTGCTTTATCAGGCTTGTCAACATGCTTGAGCTTCTTGTCGTTGCTGTTCGTGAGTTCGATGGCCGGCCGAAGTTGATCGGGACTGCAGTATCCTTTCCAGTCAGGGACGGAGTTCGGATGTCACTCAAGGAAGGTGGCCTACTGATACTCCTCGAAGTGTTGGAAGAGGAACCCGATAGCACGGTAGCTTTAAGTGACTTAGAGAAGCTGAGGCCGTCTACTTTCGGTGTGCCCATACCGGTAACCAGGCCCGCTAGGCCGTTCTTACTTTTCGCCATTTTCAATCTCCAGTTGTAGAGCCCTATGTAAAACTAAAATTGCCTCTGCAGTCTTTGCCTCGAGCGACCACGGCGTCCCTCCTCCGAAATCCTTCCAGATCCGAAACTGCTCCAACCAGGCGGCGCTCTGAGGAGTAATCACCGACTTCGGACAGTTGACTGTGGTCACGCCTCGCCGCGCCCACACCACGCGGCCATCGAGGCTCGCGGATGTGTTCATCCAGGCGCAGTTGCGCACCTTCGCCAGACCGCTGGACCTGCAACTCTCGCATTTCCACGCGGCTGGCGAAGAAAGTTGAAAATGAAATGCGATTAGAAGTTTTTTCGTTCTTCTTCGGACAAGCTAAGCTCAGCCTGGATGGCCGCTACTATCTCGTTGCTCAGCGCTTCCGGCCCCTTCTCGACCACCGTCCCAACCGTTGCAGCTTCTCCGTCTATCGTCAGGTTGCAGACGCCTGCAAGCCCCCATTCCAGATACAGTTTCCTGGTCAGCAAATCCGCCAACGAGGCCTCGAGTTGGTCCGTCGCGTCCCCCGAGCGTAAGAATTCGTACCGCTGTGTCAATTCCCGGGCTCTTCCGGTTAACTCTATGCGTTGCGCCAGCGAAACTCTGCGGATTCCATAGCGAACTCCTGGTAAGGTCTGGCTTTCGTGCCAGTTGACTGTCAAATAGTGGCTCTCGTTATGCGAAGGAGATGGAGATTTCATTTTCAGCGGTTCCTTGTGCCAGATTGTTCTTGAACTGCCACTGCAGACGTGTCTGCGAATCGATATAGGCAGGAATCTCAGGCGTAATGCTCGGCATGAAGATCCCCATAATCTGGCCGTTCTGCTGCCCCAATTGCAGCATCGCGGATACAACCGCCCTATCCTTCGCCGCAATATAAAGCGCCTCTGTTTGTGAATCGTCCTGCGCGAACAGAGTAAATGTGGAGGCGACTTCCCGCTCACCTGGCGCGATCGCCCGCGGGTATGACGAGCCGTATTCCATGTTGCGCAGCGCGATATTGTTATTGACCTCAATCGTCGCCTCTGTTAACGTGAAGAACTGATCGGGCACGCTTCCGATCCACGCCTCTCCGAGGTGCCCTGGAACAATTGAGTAGTCGAAGGCGCGGAGAGCGGGCTCCGCCGGATAACTCGCTAATCCTGCCGAACCCGCCGCAAAGCTACTCGAATCCAGAAGGTCCGCCGCGGGTCCGCTGAAGGTAAACTCATGAAAATCGCCGTTGACTGTTACGCCAAAACCGTTCACCGCAGCGCCGGTAACGATTCTGCTCACAGCCGTTACCGGGTCCCAGTAGTCATACAGCGTGATGCTCGGAAGCGCCGTCCCTAAGTTGTAAGTGATCGTCGGCGCAAGCATCGCGTTCGCCACCGGAACATTCGAGAACGGAGCGTTGAAATTGATTGTCACGCTATCAGGGGCGCCGGTCACGAATCGGATTTCATTCAGGTACGAGAGCGCTCCGCCAGCCGTCAATCCGTGCGGTTCCCTGGTCTGGATCTGCGTCGGTGTCGGCGCACTTGCTACCACCAGCCCACTGCTGATTTGCGGCGCGCCCACCCATTGCGCCTTGGAACAGTGGACCGTAGCCCGGTGCTGTGCTTCCGCTCCAAGATGTCAAATAGGTCTTCACGTCGAACGCTGTACTGCGCCGCGAAGTAGAAGGTGTCCCGAGAAACGTTCGCGTGCCGGTCTTGTCCAACCGTTTACCACGTTCCAGAAGCTGCATCGCCTGCAACTGGACAGCGGGAAAGCGGTTTTCGGCGCTCACAAGCGCTGCGTGCGCATAACTCGCCTCTATCCCGGCATAGAATCGATTAGCGTTAGAAGATATATAGCTTCCCATGGCAATTCTCTAATTCCGGCTCACGTTCAGACTGCACGTTACCTTTGCGGACTGCACAAATCCCAACCCACCGGTCTTCGGTTGCTGAAATTGAATGTCGTAACTACCTGAAAAAAACATTCCATCGCCCCAATCGCCGATATTCTGACGTAACAGCTCTGTTACGCCCTCCACGTAGAAGTGGATCCATTGATCCGATTGCGTCACCATATTTCCACTGGCCCAAATCTCCGCAATTACAGCCACTGTTCCCGAAAGCGACCGAAACTTTTCGATTTGAGTATTCTTCAGCCCGCTACTGTAGAGGCACACTCTGGGATATGTAAGTTGCACGTTGTTGTCCCCGACATCGGAGGGCACCGAACTCAGTACCACCTGTGTGGGCGGCATCGGCGGCAGGTCAACGTTTGCTTCGAGCGCCAGCAGGTTGATCTGCTGCTCCAGTGCATTGGCGCTCGTCAGAATCTCGAGTACCTTCTGCGCGGCAAGATATGTAATCGGAAGCGTCTTCATCCCCGCTGCAGCTCCCTTGCGAGAGTCAGATAAAAATTCGGCTGCTGCCCATTAATAGCGCTTGCGCCCGCAACGAGCCCCCCGGCGGGCAATTCCCAACTCGTCCCTATCGGCAACGCCGAGTTATTCTGCCGGGTTGGGTTATCCGGCTGCGTGCTCGCGTATATATTCCAGCCAGTCGCCGCTGCCGGCGCGCTATTTCCCGCCATTGCCACCGTTATGCTCGAGTCGGCACTAAGGATGACACCATTCACCGGACTGAGAGCCCCTTCGTTACCGTACCTATCTATCCATGCCGTCTGCACAAACATCCCTTCCTGGGGAGCCGCCCCTGTCGAAACGGTAACCACTGGGAGCGCGGGCATCGGCAACGGCGCGTAGACAAGCCCGATTCCAGAAGTAAACGCCATCGAAGCGGCATCGCCTGCCAATTGTTGATACTCAGTGAACTTGCCCTGGAATCGCGTATTCAGCTGAACGTTATACGCCTCACTAAAAAACCGCGCGAGCGAATCGAAGCACAGCCAGCGCTGCAAGGGCGAGGTAACCACGACGGTCGATAATCCCAATTGGCGCCGTTGCAGCCACTGCGGATCCGCTGGACCCATCTTCGTCAGCCAAAGCAGCAGGCTGTCACCGACGGAAGCAACTGCCAAGCGGATTTTTGTATCGACGTCGATATTATGCGAGGACGACACTTGTGCAAGTGAATTCTCGTATTTGAGAAGGTCGTCCAGCGTTACGATTTCCGCGTCAGTGAACAGCGCCATGGAAGTTCTACTTTCCGCTGCCCGACGGTTTCTTGCTTAGACCGGTTGCATGCAGGTCCGATTCCGAGATAATTGCCACTTGAACCCGGCGCGCCAATTCCGCGCTTTCGGCTTTTTTCCTGGCAACCGCCTGCCGTTCACGATAAAGATCCTGTTCCTCCTGCGTCGCCGGGATCGCACGGCCTTCCACTATCAACTTCGCGGCAACGTCCCGCGACACCTCAGAAACAACACCTGCTTTTCCACCATCTGTGGTTTCCAGGCTGACCATCAGCGGGTATTCGCCTTGAATGCTGCTCTCGGCTTCGCGAACCTTCCGGTAATACTGTCTTACGTCCACGCGCTTTCCTCTCCTTTAATAAAAAGGGAGCCGTCCAAACGGCTCCCACTTACTCAGACGCCGGTAATTTCGGCTTAGGTGTTGACTTGCACGGCGAAATTGTTTCTCAGTACGCCGCATCCATAAAGCACGTCTACCGTAAACTGCTGCGCTAGCGTATTCGGTTGATAGCTCATCACCACGCGGATACCGAAGTTACCCATCTCCGCGTATTCCGCGACCGCACCCGTACCCGGAAGCGGTTGAGGCAAACGGCGAACCACCAGGCCAATGGCATCTCGCGTAAACGCCAGGTTATGTGAATTCGGCGTCGTCGTTCCCGTGGTAGGAACAAACTGTGAACGGAAGATGAAGAAGTCCTTCATCTTACCCACATTTCCTTCCACAATCGCCCTCAAGCCGGCCTCGCCTGAGGAGTAGTATTCACTGAACCGTGGAATCTGGCGGATAGCCGAATACGTGTTCGAATTCACCACCAGATACTTCGGCGCACTTGGCGGCACCATCGCAGCGAACAGCGCCGTTTCGGCTGAATCGATTGTCGCCTCGGTGATCGGCGTCCCAGCCGTTCCCACCGCTGTATTAGCCGTAAACTGGCTGTACAGATTCAAGAGGTCCGTTTCCACCCTCTCGGCAATCGCAATCACCGCCGGCTGCATGTAGGCCTTCAGCAACTCGGGAAAAGCCAAAGCCTTAGTCACGTCCGGAATCTGGAACGTTGCCTCGGCGTGCGTATTCAGAACGATTTGAGCATTCCCCAGGGTCGGGTTCTGCGGTGTGACCGTACCGCCTTGAGCGATGTTGTTTGCCACAAGCACCGGCGGTATCGGTACATTCACTGTATCGCCGGCATGCGCCAATACAGGCTCATAGTCGCGGTTCACCAGGTTACCCATGATCAGGTTCCCCGTAAGAGCCGGCAGAGCGTCCGCAGCCACTAGCTTGACGATCGCGTTTGCCAGATTGGCTGATGTAATTACACCCATAATTCTCCTAATTTGATCTCGCGGCAATTACCTGTCGCCGCACTTCTACTTACACGCGCGAAACTGCCGGCCGGTTCCCAGGCTCCAGCAGACTCGCCCCTTGCAACCGCACGCGCTAAGCCTACGCGCCGCGGAACGCCTGAGCTGCCACGCGGGCTATCTCCTGGCGCACTCTTTCGAGATCCTCTTTGTTCATTCCGGGCTTGATCTTGTCGATCTCAATGCCCGGGTCTGCCTTGGCCGCGGTTCGTGACGGGGCTTGCGCACCGCTGCCGCCTGCAATTCGCGCCGGCAACAGTTCCGGATTTTCCTGCACGAACCCGGCTAAAAATTCTTGCAGCGACTTACTCTCTGGACCCCTGGCCTGTAGCCGCCCGTCTTCCGCTCGCACGATCTCGTCCTTCACCGCCCGAAACGCAAGGTCGATCTTGGACACTCCGATCCGCTGCAACTCGCTCCGGATTTGTGCGCTTCTATCCGCCTCTTCGGCCATCGCGCGCGCCTTCAGGTTCTCTTCCACCAGTTGGTTCAGTCTCGCTTCCAGGCTCTCCCGGCGCTTACGCTCTTCGTGAAGCTCCGCCTTGTAGGCCGGCTCTGCTTTCCGTTGTTCTACGCTGACGAACTCTTCAATTGCCTGCCGCACGAGGTCGCGAACATCTGGCGTTGGCTGTGTCTCAGCGGGTTTTTCACCGCTCTTCTGCTCACTTTGCTCTGACATGGTTCTCCCTTACCTGCTCACAAATTGCGCACTGATCTCTCGCGCGATCTGATCTTTGATCTCTTGCCGTGCATCGCTCAGGTACTTAGCCGACAATCGCTGAAAGATCTCGCGCTTTAGCGTAGGGGACTCTACTCCCATCTGCAAAAGTTGGCTGGCATTCTGTAACTCAGCTTCAAAATCGGAGATGTCGATTTCATCCAGCCCGAAAACCGTAATATCGACATCGTCCTGACGCGCCAGGGCCACCGCGGTCAATACCTTCCGGATACAATCTTTGACAGCCGCTCCGTATCCTCTTAGTACTTCCGTTGTGATCGTGAAATCGAGCTGCTTACTCGCCGCCGATTGCGCATGCCCACTCTGCTGTTCGCCCGAGGCTTGCGACAGGTAGCAGACCCGGTAAATCTCCTCTTTCAGAGTCTCCAGGTTCGCTGCTGCCGTCTGATATACTTTTCCATCCGGCTCCGTCCAACCGAACTTATCCGAAGGCCCCAGTTGAATGTAGTAACTCTCACCCACAATCTGGTTCCATTCGCGATCTGAGTAAATCACAGGCATTGCGAACAAGCCCATCGTGATTCCCCAGGCCAATGCGTTCGACTTATTGAAGTGTTCTAACTGCAGATGGGCCGCCTTATTCGTTAACCACAGACCATCGCTTACCCGGAAGGTGATCACGGGCACCCGTTGTTCGCGTACCAGGGCATGCGCTCCCTGAGCAATCAACTGGATGGCCGACGGCTCTTTTCCGCCTTCAATGCGTCTATACGTCCGGTATTCCGATCTGTCGTAGTAATACCAATGGGTCTCTTCCACTATCTGCGGCGAATCCACTCGCGGCAGCCTGCGTGAAGACTGCCGCAACACAACCCATTCGTAATCGCCGAACTCGTCCGTGCTCCAGTTGATAAGTTCCTCCGCTTCATACCGGACGAGGTACGCTCTCGACCACCCGGCGGCATCTTCTTCCGCCCGATTACTGGCTCGCCCCGCCGTTCGCGGAAAATCGATCAGGATATGGCTTCGTCCGGTAACCAGCGCGTCAGTGAAACAGCGCCGGAAGAAGCTGGAAAGGCTTGTTCCACGCTGGTCGCAATCGGCCGCGAAGTTCGCCAGAAAAGCTTGTCCCGACGCCAGCCCTCCATCGAGCTGTAAACTTGGCTCGCGCCGGAACAGCGTCGATGCATACCAGTCCACAATTGAACCGATATAGTTCTCGTAGAACACCCGCTGCAGACGTTCTCCGTACACGTCCAGGGGTTCCTTTTGCCGGCGCAGCAGATACTCGCCCGCTCGCACCTTGAACTCATGGCCACCCGCGTACAGATCGCGGTACATGCGCCAGACGTGCTTTTGCCGTTTAAAGTCGGGATGTTCTCTGTCAATCTCAATCATGGATTTTTCACAAGCATTAAAAAAGCCGCTTGTCCCTTTCGCCCGCCGGATTGGGCTGTGTTCCGAACAGTTCCCAGATGGCATACCCCAACGCATCCGATGCATGCGTCCTCTGCGAATCGCGCGCTTTATCGATGATTCCCGATTCGGGCTTAAATAGAACCTCTTCAAAGTCCTTCACAAGTTCCTTGCACCGCGCATCTATTTCCAGCCGCACTTCCCCCAGCGCATTCGTCAGCAACGCGTTCACCTTTTGCACCCGGCTAAGTACCGCCGGATTTCCCTTCGGCACCCGGATCGTGATGTGCCTGAACCCTGCTTTGTACAGCGAGGTCTGCAGCATGGAATAATCGCTGAATCCCGTGGTGTGCATGGTTCGCCCGCTCGCATCGCCGAAAATGTCCAGACCCGCCGCATGCCCGCCGTACCGGTTTTCGAATTCCTGACATGCCTCCTCGGTCGTCGCGCGTTCCAGCACAATCTCGTCGATCACCACCAATCGTCCGTGGTCCCGCTGCAAAATCACGGAACTCATCGGGGCCACGTTGAAATCCAAAGCCCAAAGCAATTTCTTGTGCGGATCGTACGGATGCCGTACTAGGTGAACCGCCGGATTAAAGCAGTGATATACGCGGTCCGCCCGGCTGTTGAGGTATTCGCCCAACACCTCTTGCTGATAAAACTTCGGATCGTAGCTGCTCTTTAGCCGTTCGTAATAATCCGGCGTCCGCTCCAAAACAAACCGGTTCTCAAATGGCCTCGCTCGAACGCATTCATACCCTGCGACGGGCTTCTGAATAAATCGTTTGTAAATCCAGTCATGGCCCTGCGGCGTCCACACTCCGAAACCGCACAAACTCTCCGCCCGCGGATCGCGCAACCGCGCTTCCAGGCGCAGCCACGCTTCTTCTCTCGAGTACGAAAGCTCATCGATGCCGAACCAGGCTAGATTTGTTCCTCGCAATCGCTCCGGCTCATCGAGTGACCTCAGCAGCATCGTGCTGTCCGGACCCGCGAGCGTTAACTCCCCATCGGCTTTGCGAAGTTCGTACGCGATCTCGTGCGCCTCCAAAGCGCTGAACAAGGAAGTCAGGGTTGCATCGCGGAGCATGGCAAGCGTCGGTGCCGCCAGCACGCCCTGACGTCCGGGATTTAAATAGCACTGCCGCAAAGCTTCAAAACAGAGCGCGGCGCTCTTTCCCGAGCCGACTGGCCCCGAGAAGCCTTTGAACCGTGCTGTAGCCCCGTGAAAGTAAGCTTGAGACGGTAAATATCGATGCGTCCAGCAAATCGGCTCGTTTACAGTTCTGCTGCTTTCGCCGTTCGCCTCGTCAGTCAAGCTCATCCGCAGACGACGCTACAAGCTCCCTGCGCGCCGAAACCCGTCTGAGGCCTACAAGCTCTTGGTCAGAAGGGAGTTAGCTTTTTTTCGGAAATTGTGACGCCCCATACGGGCGGCCCGCAACAACGAGAGATGAAAACGTGTCAGAGGGTTATTAGCGGCGAAGATAGAGGGAGCCGCAGACGAGAGAAGGCCGGCCGTCGTCTGGTGCCAATGGGCCCGTTCGTGAATCTGGCTGGACGCTTTCTTTGGCACAACGAAGTGTTGGCCTCCACCGCCAGGCAGGAGAGCACGAGAAGGAATGTCTTGACTTCTGTCAACGCGTCCTTCGTCTGGGCATCTGTTCTCCCTCCTAAAACATTTTCTGCGTTTCAGGGCGGTTGCGGCCTCTGCCTTGGGGCGTACTTTCAGGATGCCGAGGCGAAGCTCAAATTGTAAGTGCTTCCGGCTTCGAGCTTTGAGCGGATGACTCCGCTATCGAGTTTTTGTGATGCCGGCGGCGATCCGGTTCTTGCGGAAATGTGGATTATCCTCTGCCGTTTGGGAGGACGAAAGCTGAACTCGCCCGCCGCGCTAGAGCGGATTGTGCAGTTGACGAGTCTGCCTCCGGACCAGCGCAGATCGACCGTCAATCCGCCACGCGCACAAAGTCCGGTCACTTCCCCATCCGCCCAGACGGAGGGCAACGCGGGCAGCAGGTCGATGCTGCCCGTGTGGCTCTGAAGCAGCATCTCGGCGATTGCGGCGGTGGCGCCGAAGTTTCCGTCAATTTGGAAAATGGGACCGCCGCTCGCAGGATGCGTATCGAACAAATTGATGTTCGTGCTGTGTTGCATGAGCATGGAAAGCGAATCCCACGCCTGATCGCCATCGCCCAAGCGCGCCCAAAATCCGATGGCCCAAGCACGGCTCCAACCGGTATAAGCGCCTCCGTTGGCAAGACGACGCTCCAGCGAGACGCGCGCGGCTTCGGCAAGTTCGGGCGTGCCGCGGGGCGTGATCTGACTTCCTGGATAGAGCGGATAGAGCTGCGACATATGGCGCTGTCCCGGCGTGCTCTCTTCGAAATCGATCGACCACTCCTGAAGTTGTCCATATTTCCCGATATGGTAAGGAATCAGCCGCTTGGCAGCGGCGGCGAGTTTCGAACGGAAATCTTCATCTACGCGCGAGTACTCTCGCAGCGGCGATACAGTTTGTGAAGAGCTCCCGAATCAGGGCCATGTCCATGGTGCAACCGGCGCTCGTCATGGCCGGCTTTCCATCGGGCGCCATGAAGTTGTTCTCGGTGGATTCGGACGGACAAGTAGTCAGGCGTCCTTTGGCGTCTGGGATCAGCCAGGCGAGGCAGAATTCAGCGGCGCCCTTCATGATTGGATAGGCACGCGTGCGAAGAAACTCAATATCCCTGGCGAACAAGTAATGTTCGAAAAGATGTTGACACAGCCATGGCCCGCTCATGTTCCAGTTCGCCCACGTCGGTTGTCCAACGCCTTCGCCGACGGGATTGGAGGCGCGCCAGAGGTCGATATTGTGGTGCGAAACCCAACCGGGCAATCCATATGTTTCTTCGGCCGCGCGCCTGCCGGTTTTAGTCAGGCCGTCAATGAGGTCGAAGAGCGGTTCCGCACATTCACCCAGATTGCAGGTCTCAGCGGGCCAGTAATTCATCTGGATATTGATGTTGGCGGTCCAATTACAACTCCAGGGAGGAGTTACTTGATGATTCCAAATGCCTTGTAAGTTGGCCGGCTGCGAGCCGGGCCGCGAACTGCTGATCAATAAATAGCGGCCGTACTGAAAATAGACCGCCAGCAACGAAGGATCGAGCGATGTGCCCACCTCTTTCAGACGTTGATCGGTCGGCTTCGTGACTGGGGTTTGCGGCGAATCCAAGCGGAGAGATACACGGCGGAAGAGCCGTTGATGATCCTTGATTTGATCCGATTGCAAGTCTTCGAAGTTCCTGGCTGCGGCGGAACCGAGTTGGGCTTGCGCTTTCGCGATCACCTCGTTTAACGGGGTGTCAGGTGGAAATTCAAAGCCGCGGTATCCGGTATGGGCTGCAATTAAAATTGTGAGCGCAGTCGCACCCGTGATTTCCAGGCGGTCCGGCTTGCTTGAGATTTTTCCGTCGCGTACCTGTACTTCGAAAATGCACGCGAAATACATGCCGTCCCCGGGCTCATCGGAGAATCTGACCGGGTCCTCACTTCCCGGGTGACCCGCGCCGGCGACGTGCGCGGCTGCCTTGCCTGTCAGCAGCAAGCGGCCAGGCGACGGACTCGACAGTGTCTTTTGCAATGGGCTATCGATCGATATGGCGCAATGCAATTGCCCGGGCGCGCTGGCCGTGGCATGTACGACAATGACCTGATCCGGCGCCGAGACGAAGGCCGACCGTTCGAAACGGACGTCGTCAACGGTATAGAAGGTACGGGCACAAGCTGTATCCAGCTTCAACTCGCGACGGTAATTCGCAGGCGAACCGTTATGAGTGAAATGTAACCGCAAATTGGCGAGCGGCTGATAGGCTTCGGCGAATAGGCCTTGCATCTTGCGACAGAGATCGTCGGCCTTGTGATAAGCCTGCTCCTCGAGAACCGCTTGGCGGATGGGGCCCAAGTAATTCTTTGCGTCGCGGTTGTTGCCATCCCGCGGTTTACCGGACCAAAGCGTGTCTTCGTTCAGTTGCAAAACTTCTTTCGAAGCAGAGCCATCTTCGCCACCGCCGAATACCATGGCGCCAAGACGACCATTGCCGATGGGCAGAGAGTCTACCCATTGGGCCGCCGGCTTGTCATACCACAGGGTCAGATCTTCCGCAGAGGTCTCGTGGTCGCGCGGTTCTTTTGCAGGAATTTGCTGCGCAATGGCAAGTGCAGCGGAAGTGGCGATAAAATCGCGGCGCGTAAACAGGTCCATGGCGAAGATAAGAGAGTTGCGCCGACCATGATATCGATTGGAGGCGAGGCGTTTGCGAACGGGCGTGGAATCGGAATTGCCAGCCTGGGCAGATTTGCGGACCTCGCAGGATAGAAGCGCGATTTAAATGGAAAGCGCCTAGAGTCTTGCACGAGCCTTGGCATGTGTGGTTCTCGAACGTTCGACCAATCACGGACAAGATCTGATCGTCCATTTCATAAAGACTCTTACTGACGGGTACACCGAGCGCAGTCCCGAACAGTGAGCATAGGCGCGGCCGCAGGTTACGTCTTTAGGCCGCGCAATCTCAACACGTAAGCCTGCCGGAGCGGGACCTTGAAGCGCAAGCTCTCCGGCACGGAGATCACAACCGCATCATTCTGGCGCCGCCATTGCAGTTCGTCTTGCGTCTCCAGTAAAGACACTTTACAGTCTGACGCGACGGGCACGTTGCGCAAGACAACCTCAGTTCGCGGCCATTGCGGGAGAATGGCGTAGATCGTGTTGCCCTTGGTTGTAAAGAACGTCTCGATGTGAGAATAGCCCGGCGGAGGCGCGTCCACCAGCTTCGAAATGTCGTATTCGGCCCGGAAGTCCTTCTGTTCCAGGTGCGGCTTTGCGCCCTCGCTCCACTGCGCAGGATGATTGTACGCGACTGTTCCGTAAATTGCTTCGCCGTTCGCATGCAGCCACTCGCCGAGTTGCACCAGTCGCTCTTCCATTACCACGGGGATGTGACCGTCCGCGCGTGGCCCGATATCCAGCAGCAGATTGCCGCCGCGGCTCACGATGTCGATGAGCATCAGCAGCAGTTGCCGGTCTGTGTGATAGTCCGTGAGCGTTTCCATGCGGTTGTATCCGTACGAGTAGCCCATGCCTCGGCTCTCTTCCCAGGGGTGTTTCGAACCTTGCATGCCGGACGTATACTCTGTCGTGTAGTACCCGCCATGCTTGTGGCGTGTGTCTTTGCCCCAGCGGTCGTCGATGACGATGTTGCCGCGGACCGGCGAGTCATTGAACAACCACGCGAGCATTTCCGGTGAATGCCATTCCGCGCTGTTTAACTCCCACTCTCCATCCGAGAAGATGATCTCGGGTTTGGAGTGAATGACAACGTCTTTAAACTGCGGGATTAAGTGCTCGCGCACATAGCGGCTTTTGTCGGAGAGCCATAGCGGGTTGTACCACTCGTAGAGCGAATAGTAGATCCCCATATGTAATCCTTTTTGCCGTCCTGCCTCGGTGAGGTCGAGCAAAAGATCCCGTTTCGGGCCGATGTCCACACTGTTCCAAGGACGGCCCCAACTACGGTTGGCCTCCGCGCTCCGCCACAATGTAAATCCTTCGTGGTGCTTCGATGTGAGGGCTACGTACTTTGCCCCGGAGCGCACGAAGAGGTCGGCCCACCGCTCAGGGTCGAACAACTCCGCGCGGAACATCGGAGCAAAATCGAAGTATTTGAAAGCCGGGCCGTACGTGCGCTTGTGGAAGTCCCATGTGGGCGCACCCGGATCGGTTAGGCTGCGCGCCTTCATGCCTTCTGTCAGCGAGTTCCAATACCATTCCGCGTATGGGTTTTGGTCCTTCACATTGACCACCGCGAAGGCAGGGACCGAATACACGCCCCAATGAATGAAAATTCCGAACTTCGCGTCTGTATACCACTGCGGACTCGGCCGTTTGTCGAGCGATTCCCAAGTGGCTTCATAGTGCGTCGAGCTTTGTGCAGGGCTGCTCCTGCCGATCGCGGCTCCAGCAGCCACACCGCTCATCGCTTTTAGCAAGTCTCTTCTTCGCATATCGGTGTTGGCATTCTATCCAGTCGCAGTAAGACCCGACTGGGCGGCGCACGAAGTTGTCAATGATCAGTTCGGGTACGGCTCATTCGGCCGGACGACCCGGATATCGTGATCTCTGAAGACCATGTGACCGCCGGGTAGTGTCGTTTTGGGCATGTGACAGCTTACGCAGTCGCTCTTCGCGATCGGACAAGTTTTCATGCGAAGAGATGCATCGTTCGGATGCATGGCGATCATGCCGAGGCTCGGCTTTGCGTCTGAGCTGTGACACGCGAGGCACTTTGCGTCGTAGAACGAGTCGTTGCGAACAACTTCCTCGTGCGGATTGTGGCAGGCAATGCAACTGATGCGCTTGTCCGTTCCATCGAAGCACTTGCTGTTCGCAAGGCGGTACGGCTGAAAACGGACGTTGATCTCGCCGTGCCAGTTGTTTCTGAGAACGGTTGCCCAGGTGCGGTGACACTGGCCGCAAAAATTCGAGAGGTCTTCCGCGGATAACTGCTTCAGCTTCGTAGGAACCGAATCGAGCTTGCCATGTGAGACCGACTGAAAATGCTCGGCGGCTCCTGAATGGCAGTGCTCGCACGTAATGCCGGGAGTCAGCGTGTCCAGCTTAAGCTGATGGTTCACGACGGCGCCAGTTGTGTGACAGCTAAAGCAAGCGGTAGACTGCTCGGCAGGAAGGTCGCGGCCCGCAGCTTCGAGCAGAGTCGTCGGTTGCAGATCCTGATCGCCCATAGTGGTGTCCAGGGCATCGATCGTCTTGTAGTAGCTGACCACGCTCTCGTAAAGATGGCCATCATGCTCCAGCACAAAAGTTTGCGTGTTGTTGCCGAAGCAGTAGCGAATAGGAAGTGAGAGCGTGTCGCTGCCGTCGCTGACGCTATAGATGACCTCGCTGCCGCGGCGTTCCAAGGCATAAGAATAGGCGCCCTTCGTGAACGTCAACTTCTTGTGAATCAGAAACAGCGGATCATCAGCCGCAAATTGTAGCGCGCGACCCATAGATGTTTTCGGCTGGGATTGGCCTTGCGACGGGTGACAAGTAGCGCAGGAGAGATTTCCCGAGTGAGCTTGCGCAGCGAAGGCCGATGCGGAAGCGAGGAGCGCGGCTAAGGCGGCGAAGCTAAGGGTTCGCATTCGCACTTTTTCCTTCCCAAAGAGACAGGGAGGCCAACCGTTCCCGCCGTGCTTCCGCCGGCTTGCCGGCTTTTGAATAAGCCGTTGCCAGCGAGACGTGAGTATCGAGATTCGACGGGTCGATATTCTCCGCTGACTGGAGATGCACAATGGCGTCGGCGACATGCCCCTGTTCTAAAAGCGCGCGTCCAAACACGTATTGCGCAAGCGATGCTGTCGCGTCGTGTTCGGCAGCGGCTTTGGCGAGGGGAAGAGCGGCGGAAACATCGCCGCGCTGCAAGAGAGTCCAGGCGAGCATTGCGTCGGCTGCTCCACTGTCCGGCGTTAGCTGCAACTCGCGACGTAGTTGATCCATTCCTGCTTCGGGGTCGGCGGACAGCAGAAAACAACCGTACAAGTAGTGGACGTAGTGCGCGTCGGGATACTGCTTGAGAAGTTCGCTGAGAGCGGCGCGTGCAGCCGGCAAGTCGCCGGCCATCGATAGGTACGCCGCCTTCCCGGCCTTCTCAAATAGGTCACGCCGATTCTCAGGAATGTCTTTGGGCAACATCGCGGATCGGAGCGCCGCAAGACCTACGGCCATCGTTAGTTGAGGATTTTGTATTCCTTTGCGGACAAACCAAACATATTCGGTTAGCGCCTTGTCGAATTGCGCTGTGCGCGTTAGCAACATGGCCTCGTGGAATCGCAGCACGGCTTCCATCGCAGCCGTGGGCGGTGCGGCGGCCATGCCGCGCTGAATGTGGACCAGGGAGTCCGCATAGTCGCCGGTTTCAAACTCGCAGAGTCCAAGAATCTGCAAGGCAGGGGCGGCGCTTGGTTGAAGAGCGACCAGATGCAAAAGCGCGTTACGTCCTTCTGCGTAGCGGTCGCCGTCGTAAAGAAGAGTTCCGAGATACCACCATCCCTCTGCCCACTTCGGATTGGATTCGACCGCTTTTTTGTACAGCTCAATGGCGCGAGTGGGATCATTGGAATCCCGCGCCGCTGCGGCCCGGGCAGACAAACTCTGGAAATCCGCCGATTCGGTTTGCCCAGCCAGCAGAACGCAACCAGAGAAAAGCGCTAGCGCAAAAACAGCCTTCATCTACCCGGCGGCCGCGTCCTTCAACGCCTTCAGGCGCTTGTACTCGGCTTCCTGCTTCCGCGCCTCCGCGTCTCTTCCCATGTGACGGTACGCCTGGCCGAGCGAAAAGTGAAGCTGAGCGTTACCAGGGTCCAGCTTGAGAGCGGTCTCCAATTCCGGAATTGCCATGGCGTACTGATGCAGATCGGTGAATGCGCGTCCAAGCAGTGCATGCGCCAGTGTATTTCCAGGCTCCCGTTTCAGAGCTTCACGAGCCAATCCGGCAGCGGAATCGGCATTTCCGGCCTTCAGGTCGATGATGCCGATCTGCAGGCGGGCTGCCACGTGCGATGGAGTGATTTCGAGTTCCTTGCGAAATTCGGCGCGCGCGGCATCCGGGTCGCGGTCGAGCAAGTAGATGCCGCGCAGGTAGTGAACACCAGGCTCATTGGGATAGCGGGCGATCAGATCTTCAAACAGAGGTCCGCCCTCATCCGGGTGCGGGGCGTACAGTGCATACATCGCGCGGCCGGCAAGCTGAACCAGCGGACGCTTAGCCGGCGGTACTTCGGACGGCAGATAGGGAAGTGTCAGCGTGGCTACTCCAAGAGCGTCGATTGTCGCGGGCGAGTTGTCACCCATCTTAGTGAGCGGCCGCAGTTGTTGGACAGCGCCGTCGAAATTGTGGAGCCGAAGGTACAGTAAGGCGGCACGATTGCGCACGGCCGAGACAAATTGCGGATTGTCGGGCAGACCCAAAGCTTCCGCTTTTCGGATGTCGTTGAGCGCTTCCGCATTGTGGCTCAACTCGGATTCCGCGAGCCCCCAATAAGCCCATACTGCGCCGTTTTCCGGTGCAAGCACCGCCGCGCGACGAAATGCTTTGCAGGCTTCAACGTTCTGCTTCAGCCCATTCAGACTGGCGCCGAGATAGAACCAGCCTTCGGCCCAAGCCGGTCGCAAGTCCAACGCCTGGCGGTACAGGCTGGCGGCTTCACCGGGATTCGATTGCACCACAGCAGCGGCATGGCGCGACAGCTCGTCAAAATCGAGAGAATGTCCATTCTGTTGCGCCAGAATGCCAGACGCGGTCATGGGCGCGAAAGATAGTAAAGCGAAGAAAACGACAGACGCACCCCTCATACACACAGCGAGCTACTAAAATTCTATACCGGTATGCTGGGAAAAATGCGGCTGGCATTCTGGCTTGCGATCTTTGCGATTATGCTTTTTGCGCAGCAGCAGGGCTCGGACGCCCTGTTTCGCCGCGCCGTCGAGGCCCAGCAGGCTGGCGATTACCCCGCCGCCATCGACACATACCGTCGGCTGCTCACCGCTGATCCTGATTTTTTCGAAGCCTTGGCGAACCTTGGAGCTGCGTTGGTTCACGAAGGCAAGTTTGATCAGGCCGTCGCGGAGTACAAAGCAGCACTGAAGCTACGCCCCGGCGATACGGCCCTGCAGCGAAATCTAGGGTTGGCCTTCTACAAGGAAGGTGATTTCCGGGACGCATCAGACGAATTCGCCGCCTTATATAAAGCCGCTCCGGACGATGTCCGTAACGCGACGTTGTTGGCGGATTGTTACAGCCGGCTCGGCCAAAATGACCGGGCAGTCGCGCTATTGGACCCTCTCCAGAGAAGTAACTCCGATAACCTGGACCTTCTGTATGTGCTGGGATCCGCCCTCATTCACAGCGGGCGACGGCATGACGGGGCGTTGCTGATCGACCGGGTGGCGCGACGGGGCGAAAGCGCGGACGCCTACCTGCTTGCCGGGTCTACCTGGATCGACCTCAATGAATTCGATAAGGCGCGCCAAGACCTGGACGCTGCGTTGCGGTTGAATTCGAACCTTCCAGGCATACGTACATTTTCCGGGATCTTGAAAGACAAAATGGGCGATGCGCAAGGAGCCGCAACAGAGTTGCGAAAGGCGGTCGATCTGGATGGCAACGATTTCCTGGCGAACCTGAACCTGGGTGCCCTCCTTTACAAGCAGCGCAATCTGGACGAGGCCGAGCGTTACCTGAGACACGCCGTGGCTCTGAATCCCAGCTCCGTGCTGGCCCGCTATGAGCTTGCACTTTACGAAAACGCTGTGGGACAAGTCACTGCGGCCGTACAAGAACTAGAGGCAGTCACACGCGCCGATCCAAACTGGCTGGAGCCCCATATCCAGCTTGCTGCCTTGTATTACAAATTACATCGACAGGAGGATGGGCTGAAGGAGCGACATATCGTCGAGGGCCTGACAGCAGCACAGCAAAATCCGGCCAGCCGCTACCGCGCCTTTGCGCCATTAAATCTATGAGATTCGGGAAGGTTCTAGCCGAACGCTGTGGATTCGCGGATTCAGCGCGGATCAGTAGCTCTGCGGTCCCGTACAATACCGTAATTTACGGCCCAAAACATTGAAAACGAATGGTACTAACGTTTGTAACAGCGTTGACAAAATAGTGGACGCGAACTATTCTTAACTCCAGTCCACGGCTCGCAACATGTGCATGCGGGCCTGCAAAGTCGTTACTTTCGCGACGTAAATTTCAAGGGGGGGATCTACATGTCTAGATCTTGGTCTCAGGGTGCCGCTTGCCTTGCTGCTGTGCGGTTTTCTAGAGAAAATAACAATAAGAATGTCGCTGTGCTGCTTCTCGGGCTTCTCATGGCCTTGGCGGGCATCGTCTCCGGTCAACAGTTAACTGCCACACTGACCGGTTCCACCTACGATCAAACCGGGGCCGTCGTTCCGAACGCCCAAGTCACAGTTAAAAATGCGGCAAGCGGCGACACGCGTCAGACCACTTCGAACGGAAGCGGGTATTTCAACTTTGCCGCTCTCCAGCCGGGTACTTATTCGGTCACTGTGTCAGCCCCAGGTTTCAGATCCTGGCAGCAGAATAACGTTGTTCTCAATCAGGGCGATAACCGTACGTTGCCCAACATATCTTTAGAGATCGGCCAAGCCAGCCAACAAGTGGAAGTAGTCGCAAACGCCGAATCGGTGGCGCCTGTAGACACGGGTGAGGTCGCCACAACGCTGAACACCCAGATGGTGAATGATCTGGCCGTCGAAGGTCGGGATGCCGGAGAGTTGCTGAAGATCATGCCCGGCATGGCCTATGCCAACGGGCTCTCCGCTGGTTCGAGTTTCAACGCCGGCACCGTGAGCTCGAATAGCGGTCCTGTGGGCGCCTATTCAGCCAACGGAACGCAACCGAACGGCTCGATGGCGTACATGTTGGACGGTGCAAATCTGGTGGATCCTGGCAATCAAGGTACGCAGATCGCCAACATTAACGTGGACATGACGTCGGAAATCAAAGTTCTGATGTCGGGCTACGATGCGGCCTATGCGAAAGGCCCCGTGGTCTTCCAAGCCTATGGAAAGAGCGGCGGCGCTCAGTTCCATGGTGAAGGCTATCTTTACGCGCGCAACAGCATTTTCAACTCTGAGGACTCTTACCAGAAGAGCCAAGGCTTAGCCAAGCCGGATTCTTTCGAGTATTATCCCGGCGCAAACATCGGCGGGCCGGTGTTGCTACCGTTCACTCACTTCAATCGCAACCGCGACAAGCTGTTTTTCTGGATCGGCTATGAGTACATGAGACAACAGCCGCAGGGCACGTTGTGGGAGACCTTCGTTCCAACTCCAGCCATGTACGCAGGCGATTTTTCCGGCGCCGGTTTACCTGCGAACGTATCCAGTACATACGGCGCGATCACAGCGCTTCCGTGCCCGGTTGCTAATCCGAGAGCGAGCTGCGGCGGCCTGACGTTTCCGAACGGCCAGATACCTGTTTCCATGTTCGACCCCAACTCGCTTGCGCTGTTGAAAACCTATCCAAAGCCAAATGTGGATCCCGCCAGTCACAACGGAAACAATTTCGAGTATCTCGACCAAAGTCCCCAGAATCGCTGGGAATTGAGTGAGAAGGTCGATTATTCCCTCAGCGAAAGCACCAAGCTGACCGTGTCCTACACTCACCAGAAGGAAGTGGATCTTCACCCCGTCCAGGTATGGTGGGCGCCGGCTGGTTCTCTTCCGTATCCGTCACCGCTCATCGCTCCTACCACATCGAACGTTGTGATGGCGAACGTAACGCACGTTTTCAGTCCCACGCTGACGAACGAAACGGTCTTCACGTACGCCCGCTACATCAACCCGGTCTCACCGGTCAATCCGGCGGCTATCAATCCTTCCACCTACGGTTTCAACGTTCCCGGTCTCTTTGGCGCAAAGAGAGTCCAGATCCCGAACATTCTGAGCTGGAGCGGCAACCAGGGACTCGCCGAATACGAGACCCAGGCCGTCTTCGGCGGAGGCTTTCAAAACGGGGCATTCGGTGGACTCAAATCCGATCCTGCCATTTACGACAACTTGAGCAAAGTGGCCGGAACCCATACCATGAAGTTCGGCTTTTACTGGGACAGCAACGGCAACCAGCAATCGAGCGGGTTACCGCTCAACGGTACGTATGACTTCGAAAATTACGGCAGCACGACTACGGGCAATGTGTATGCGGATCTGTTCCTCGGCCGCGCGGCCAGTTATCAGCAGGCGAACAGCATTCCCGTGGACAATCTGAAATTCCACCAATACTCGCTGTATGGCCAGGATTCGTGGAAGGTTGCCAAGCGGCTGACACTAAATTATGGAATCCGCTTCGATCACGTTGGCCAATGGTACCCGGGCGACTCAGCAGGTACGGCGGTATTCAACGTAGGAGCATTTCTGCAGAATCCTAGTGCCAACGATGCCGGTCTGCAGTGGCATGGAACCAACTCCAACATCCCGCTCTCCGGGTTCAAATCGCCTCTGTTTTACTACGAGCCCCGGATCGGCGTTGCCTATGACGTTTTTGGCGACGGCAAAACTGTCGTGCGCGGCGGGTTCGCGATATTCAGATATCAGCTCGCTTACAACACGATCAGCAGTCCGGCTGAGTTGCCTGAAGGCACCATCAACTATACAACCACCAGCGGATTGACTTCGCTGGCGCAAATTACTCAATTCAACTTGCCCACTTCCGCGGCGAATTTGGCTTGCGGAACCGGCTGCGGCATCAATCCGCTCCAGATGGGCGACGGCAAAACGCCGTACACGGAGAATTACAACGTGACGATTTCGCGTGCGCTTCCCTGGCGAACGCTGCTGGAAGTCTCCTACGTAGGGAATCGAAGCCGTGACTTGCTGTTGGCAAACGGCGCCTTCGACAACCTGAACGCGGTACCACTGGGCGCCTTCTTCAAGCCCGATCCGCTGACGGGTAAAGTTAACCCGATCAGCGCGATTCCTAATACCGGCGACTATCGGCCGTTCCAGAGCTATGGCGATATTGAGGTGACAACTCATGGAAGTTATGCGAACTACAATTCGCTCCAAGTCTCAGGCCAGAAACAGTCGGGTCCTCTTGTCTTCCTGGCTAACTACACGTTCAGCAAGGTGATGGGAATTCGGGATAACTACAGCGGAAACGGACCCTCCGCCGGCAATACGGTAGACCCGTTCAACATCGCGAACAACTACGGCGTTCTGGCATTCAATCATACGAACATCTTCAACACCGGATTCGTATGGAACATGCCGAAACCGCTACACGGCAATGCGATACTTTCTGGCGTTGTAAACGGATGGCAACTCTCCGGCACAACGACGTTCCAAACCGGCGCACCCATCCAGCCCAGTACGAACGGCAATATGTATGCCAATTACGGCACCATCACAGTGAACGGAAACACCTATGCGCCCAGCCCGCAGACGTACCTTGGTTCCAATGCTCCCGACTTAGTGCTGGTGCCGGCACTCACGTGTAATCCTGGCTCCAATCTGAAGTCGGGACAGTATTTCAATCCGAACTGCTTTGGACCTCCCGCACCCGGAACAAATGGCACACTCGTTTGGCCTAATGTTCACGGGCCTGCCAACTTTGACGCCGACCTAACACTGATGAAGAATTTCAGAGTGACGGAGAACCAAAAGCTCCAACTCCGGTTCTCTGCGTTCAACTTCCTGAACCGGCCGAATTCGCAATTCCTTTTGGGCGGGAACCAGGATTTAACGCTTAACCTCGCGGCGCCCGGAAGCGGCGTTCTCACTCAGACAAACCAAAACCCGAATTTCACCGGGTTCCCCGCTCACACGGTGGGTAACCGTGTCGTCGAAATGGCGGTGAAGTACTACTTCTAAGTCACTGGTTCACATTCCAGCGCTTAAAACGGGGTTGGCTTCATGCCACCCCGTTTTTCTTTTGCTAAGGTCTCGGTTGAGTCGAATTTCCTTGCGCGCCTTGTATCTTCTTTTTCCCGCTTTCTTCTGCAGCGTGTGCTTGTGTCTCGTTCTGCAGCCGTCCTTGCCCCCAGGGGACTCGATTCACTTCGATCTGAAATCCATTCCCTTTCGCCTTGAGAACAGCGAAACACCCGCGCGTAACGTACCGGAAACGATGCCGGGAGGAGTTGCTGTTTTCGATTACAATCGGGACGGCCGGCCGGACATCTTCTTCACGAACGGCGCAAACATTGCAACGCTCAAGAAGGACGCGCCGAAGTACAAAAACCATTTGTTCCGGAACGATGGCAACGGCGTGTTCACCGATGTCAGCGCCGCAGCGGGGCTGGAGGGCATTGGCTACGACGTGGGCGTCGCGGTAGGCGACTACGACAACGACGGTTACCCGGACCTGTTTGTTGCCGGGGTCTATCGCAACACGCTGTATCACAACAATGGCAATGGAACGTTCACAGACGTGACCGCGAAGGCTGGTCTTAATCAGCCCGACAGTGAATACGGACCGCTCTGGGCCATCACAGGGGTTTGGGTCGATGTAAACAATGACGGATTGCTGGATCTATTCGTCGTCGATTATCTCCAGTGGAAATACGACAGCAAACCGCTTTGCACATTTCACGACATTGCGGACTATTGCCATCCCCGCAATTACAAGGGACTTCCCGATCGCCTTTATCTAAATAAGGGCGGCGGAGTGTTTCAGGATGTTTCTGCCGAATGGGGCATCCGGGACAAGATCGGCAAGGGCATGGGGGTCGGGCTTGCAGACTATGACCTGGATGGCCGCCCTGATTTGTTCGTTACCAACGATGGTTACTACAACTTTTTGTTCCACAACACGGGCAGCAAGTTCGAGGAAGTGGCGTTTCCCGCGGGCGTAGCGCTGCCGGAAGACGGCAACTTCGTTTCAGGGATGGGCTTAGATTTCCGTGACATCAACAACGATGGCCTGCCCGATATTGTGTTTGCTGCACTAGCCCGCCAAACCTTCCCTATCTTTCAGAACACCGGCGGCGGCACCTTCCGTGACGTAACTACCGCGAGCGGAATGGCAACGCTCAGCGGCAGCACGTCCGGATTCGGCGCGGCCCTTTACGATTTCGATAACGATGGTTGGAAGGACCTGTTCGTCAGTGGCGGACATGTGCAATCGCAGGAAATGCCCGGGCAGGTTATCAATCAGAATAATGCTGTCTTTCGCAACGCTGGGAAGAATGGCCAGTGGGAAGCGGTGGCGGAAAATGGCGGCTTGAACGCGGGCCCTGCAGCGCGTCATCGGGGCTGCGCCTTCGGCGATTTGGATGGCGATGGCCGCGTCGACGTCGTCGTCACGGCATTAGCCAAAGACGCTGAGATCTGGATGAACCGCAGTCCTCAATCGGGTCACTGGCTCGATATTGCGCTCGAGGGTACGAAGAGCAATCGCGATGGCATCGGAGCGCGCATCAAAGTAGTTACCAAGACCGGCGCGCAGTATAACCACATGACGACAAGCGTCGGTTACGCTTCATCGAGCGACGGTCCCGTCCACTTCGGACTGGGCGCGGACAGGAGGGCCGATTCTATTGAAATCCATTGGCCTTCGGGAACGGTGCAAAAGCTCGAAGATGTAGATGGAGATCGCGTATTGAAAGTGAAGGAGCGTTAGCTCTTTAGCCCATCGAAGACTTGTTCGATCTCCGCCTTGGCTTCTGCGGAGGGCGGAAGAAAGGGCAGGCGCGGAGGACCGCCGTAATAGCCGTTCAATTCCATGGCATACTTCAGGCCAGGAATGCCGTGCTTGCTGGCGATCAGCCGGGCCGCAGGCAGAATCCGCGATTGCCAATCTTTGCCTGCTTCCGCATCGCGCATCCGAAACGCTTCCCAGATCGTAACGCAGGCGTAGGGCAGGGCATTCGCAATAGCGAGGATCGCTCCGCTTGAGCCAATTTCGAGAGCGCTCCAAAAATTGCCACCTGACCCGGAGAGGATTTGAAAGCCCGGCTTGACCAACCGCACAGTCTCATTCAGAGCTTCCAGATTCCCGGAACTATCCTTCATGCCGGCAATGTTTGGATGGTGAGACAGCTCGGCGATAGTCTCGGCGGGCAAGTGGTAACCGGTTACTTGCGGGATGTTGTACAGCATCACCGGCAGCTTCGACCTGTCCGCCACGGCGCGAAAGAACAGAGACTGCGTGTCGGGCCTATGCATCTGGGCACGGTAATAGAACGGAGTCAGCACCAGTGCAGCGTGGAATCCCGCTTCCGCGGCGCGATTGGCCAGCCGGACGGTCTCTTGCACGCTCTCCGCCCCGACGCCTGCTATAAGTGTCTTCCCCTCACTGGCCACTTCCCGCACCCATTCCATCAATTGAATGCGCTCTTCAATGGAAAGGAACGGAGTCTCCCCCGTCGTGCCGCAAACCACATACCCGCTAAGCGCGATTTGATTCAGCTTTTGAATGTTGGCGAAGATCTTGGCTTTGTACAGAGTGCCGTCAGAATCGAAGCAAGTGGCGAGGGCGGGGAAAATTCCTTGAAGTTTCATGGGACTGCACGCGCGAAAAAAAGGCCTGCCGCCCCAGAAAGGCGTCGGCAGGCCTCTTCAGCTGAACTGCTTTTACTTTTGTGCGATGAACGTCACAACCAGCGCGTATAAGCCGAGTGATTCAATCAGCACGAGACCGAAAATGAACACAAAACGGATACCCGCAATTGCGCCCGGATTTCGGGCAATGGCTTCGGCTGCGGCTGCGGTCGCTTTTCCTTGACCCAAACCGCAAAGTCCAGAGGCAATACCAACGGCCAAGTAAGCCGCGGCGGAGTGGAACGCGTCGGATGATCCGTTGTTTCCACCCGCTCCTTGGGCAAACACCGGGCTCGCCAACGCCATCAAGGTGATGACTAGCCACATTACTTTATTCTTCATTTGTTTTCTCCTATGAGTATTGCTTTCAGGAGGTGGTTCGACACCGTGCGTTGGGACGCCGGGCGCTCACATTGAAAGCGGGAACAACGCTTAGTGCTCGTGCGATATGGCTCCGCCGACATAGATCATCGCGAGCAGCATGAAAATGTACGCCTGCAAAACACCCACAAAGAGGTGGAGGCCAATGAATACAACTGGAATTATAAGCTTCGTTAACGAAATGAAAGCGAGGAAAACCTGCTCGCCGGCGAACATGTTCGCAAATAGACGAACTGTAAGAGACAGAGGCCTCGCGAAGTGGCTGACAATCTCAATGAGCAAGACCAGCGGAGCAAGCGCCAGCATCGGTCCCAGGAACTGCTTGATGTAACCGGCCTTGTTCGCCTTCAGTCCGGCAGCATGATAGAAGACAAACACCGCAACAGCCATGCCGAACGGAACCATGGGGTACATGGTGGGCGAATCGAAACCGGGAATCAGTCCGAACAAGTTCATACACAGAATAAAAAGAAAAATGGTCCCGAAGAATGCCATGTACTTCGAACTGCCATGGCCGACCACCTCTTCGGCTTGGGCATGGATGAATTCGTAAAGTATTTCCAGCGAGTGTTGAATCTTCCCCGGGTTCTCCACGGAAAAACCGCGGCGCACGATCGCGAAGAATACCAACATGCAAACAAGCACTACGATTTCGCAAACAATGGCGTCGTGCCAGGGATTGGCACGGTTATGAGCTGGAAAGTGAATGGCATCCAGCACTAAATTTGCCGGCCCGGCGAGATAGCTGTTGAACAGTCTTGTGATCCAGAGTTCGTGCATCTAACGGAATTGCCCTCTGCGGAAGAGGCCTTGACCCATCTCAAAAACTGCTGCCGCTAGCACCGCAGCAGTGCTGGCAAAGAGGCCCAAAACCACCGGTAAAGGGCTGACGCCTAAGCCTTTGACTATAACATAGCCGATAGTAAATAAGAGCGCATAGCGTCCGACGAATGCGCCGGCCTGCCACGGTTTTTGGGTAGACTCGCCGGGCGCCATCGCGCGGCTGAGCCAATTGAATAACCACAAATTACCGAACGAACCCAAGACTCCGAGCAAAAATCCCAGCGCCGGCAACGGTCCTTGAGCGCGCAAGTACCAGATCGATCCGGCCGCGGCATAGACAGTCATCATGCGGTAAAGGCGCCGAAGATAACGGCTCAACTCTTCGTCTGTCAATGGTGTTTCCCAGCGCGCTTCTTGCGATCGTCTCGACCCAGTTCCTGAACGATCTTACTGATGCCCGTTGCCATACCGACCAGTATGCCCAGCGCGCGCAGCAGAGGCCAGTGCACCCAATGATCGGCAATCGCTCCCAGAATATATCCGGCCACTAGAGATGCGGGCAGCGTGAGCGCCAGAGATAGGTACTTCCCGAGCCAAAGCAGCGATTTGTCGGGACCTGACGGCACGTTCAAATTTCGAAGTCTACTTCAATCGGGTCAATCAAGGGCACGAGCCAAGTCAGCAATTTCTGATGAACAGGGTGGGTCCCATAGGCGTCAAGCGCGTTCTTGTCGGAAAATTTCATCACGCCGCCCAGTTCGTATCCTTGTCCGCGCGGAGAAATGTTCTTCCCGACATGTGTCTCGAGTAGACCGGGAATCTGCCCCTGGAGCTTACGGATTTCGGAGATCACACGCTCCTTTTGATGTTCAGAAACATCCGGCTTCCAGCGGAACGCGAACGAATGGATGTACATGAGTCAATTCTCTCTTGCTCAGCTCCTGCGCCGTTCTCAAACGAAGAACTCGCTGCTGCTGGTATAACTGCTTGTTCACAGCGTAGCGACAAATTAGAACAATTACATTCTGACGTGGCATCTTACCGTTGACCGGCGGTGTTCTGTCGGGCCGGGTACATTTTCAGGAGCGAACAATCATGTTTTCAAATTTGAAAGACGAGACAACGAACAGAACTATTTTCGCCTCATATGGCGAACCCTTCTTTGCAGTGGCCGACGATGACGACGTGGATGCGGAAGATGAGGATCTCGATGACGAGGATGACGACGACGTTGACGATCTGGACGAAGAAGGCGAGGAGGACGAGGATTCGGACGATGAGGACGAAGACGATCTGGACGATGAGGACGAATTAGAAGACGAAGAAGAAGCTTAAGAACGTGCCGAGCGAGTTCGAGCCCCGGTGTACGCCTCTCAACCGGGCTTTACAATCGGAGCATGTCCGCCACCGCTGCTGCCGAGGAGATTCTCACCAGATACGAACCCGTCATCGGGCTTGAAGTACACATTCAGCTCGGGACACGGACTAAGATCTTCTGCAGTTGTCCGGTGGAATTCGGGGCAGCTCCGAACACCAATGTGTGTCCGGTCTGCCTCGGCCTTCCGGGCGCTTTGCCGGTCCTCAGCAGGCAGGCAGTAGAAGCCGCCATCAGCGCCGCGTTGGCGCTCCGCTGCCGTATCAATCCGTTTTCGCGGTTCGCGCGCAAAAACTATTTTTACCCGGACCTGCCGAAAGGCTACCAAATCTCTCAGTACGACCAACCGCTTGCCGAACACGGGTATGTCGACATTTTGACCGGGCACGGCAAGAAGCGCATCGGCGTCACGCGCGTTCACATGGAGGACGACGCGGGCAAGAGCATCCACGACGGCTTCAAAGATTCGGATCGCAACACGTATGTGGATCTCAACCGGTCCGGCACGCCGCTGATTGAAATTGTCAGCGAGCCCGATATGCGCTCGCCCGACGAAGCCTACGCCTATGTCACCGAAATCAAGCAAATGATTCAGTACATCGGCGTCTCCGATTGCGATATGGAAAAGGGCCAACTTCGCTGCGATGCCAACGTCTCGGTGCGATTGCGCGGTGCTGAGAAGTTCGGCACCAAAGCCGAAGTCAAAAATCTGAACTCCTTTCGCTTTCTGAAGCTCGCCCTTGAGTACGAAATTGAACGGCAGGTGGCACTCATCGAATCAGGCGGCAAAGTGGTTCAGGAAACACGCTTGTACAACGTGGAGAGCGGCCGGACCGTGGGCATGCGCAGCAAAGAGCAGGCGCACGATTACCGCTATTTCCCGGAGCCCGATCTGGTGCCGCTGCGAATCAGCGAACACTGGCTGAATGAGGTGAGATCTAATCTGCCGGAATTGCCTGCCGACCGGCGCGAGCGCTACCTCGGCGTATACGGGCTGCGCGAATACGACGCCCAGGTCCTGACGCTGACACGCGAGACCGGCGACTATTTCGAGCGCGCCGTGAAGGTGAGTGGAGACGGTCGCGCCACGGCAAATTGGGTGCTTGGAGATTTGATGGGCCTGTTGAAATCGGCCGGAAAAGAGATTAAGGATTCACCTGTCAGCGCGCAAAATCTCGGCGAATTGGTAGGCCTCATTAATGAAGGCGAGCTTTCCGGCAAGCTCGCAAAAGAGATCTTGCCGAAGATGTTTGAGACCGGAGACTCGCCCGCGGTCATCATGGAACGCGATGGTCTGAAGCAGATCTCAGACGCCGGCGCACTGGACAAAATTGTGGATGAGGTGTTGACCGCTAATCCCAAACAGGTGGAGCAATATAAGAGCGGCAAGACCACGGTCATGGGGTTTCTGGTCGGTCAGACGATGAAGGCCAGCCGCGGCCAGGCGAACCCCGGCGCCGTTAACGAAGCGTTGAAGCGAAAACTGGGATAGCTTTTGCGCGGCCGCGAGTACCGTGAGTTTGCGGCCCCGCTGGCGCTCGCCCGCTTTGTCTGCCGGCCCGAGTATCCTGTTGAACTGGAGGTCGCATGAAAATTACACCAATGTTAGTTGTGGAAGGTATCGAGCCGTGCCTCCCGCTGTGGATGGATCGGCTTGGATTCGAGAAGACGGTGGAAGTGCCCGAAGGCGATCATCTTGGGTTTGTGATTCTTCAGAAAGACGGCGCGGAGGTGATGCTCCAGACCGCCGCCAGCGTCGAAAAGGATCTGAAAACAACACCGGATCTAGGCCGGGGCAGCTCTAGTCTGTTCATTGAGGTGCCGGATTTCGCGGATTTACGGGCACGCATCCGCGGGGAGAATGTGGTAGTTCCGGAGCGTGTCACGTTTTATGGCATGCGTGAGATTGCGATTCGGGATATCGCCGGTCACCTGCTGGTATTTGCGGCAAAGGAAAGCGCGGAATCCTAAGCTTCCCAAACGGAAGAGCCCTAAGGCTATTCCGGCAATCAATTCCTGCCAAAGCAGCCGATGGACAAGTATCGCTCTCTCAACCGGGCGACCGGCTCATTATTTGACCGGTTAGGGATCTACGGTGCTGAACAGTTATGTCCATGGAGCAGACGTCTCGAGCAGATGGCCAAAGCCATTGTCCAGATGGAACGACTGACGCAAAGCGCAGTCGCAAGCGCCCAGCAGGGCGCATCCGCTTCTGAGGAACTGACCGCGCAATCGCTAGCCGTTAAACAAGCTGTCGAACGACTCGCGAACTTGGTCGAACTGAACTGGTTTCGCGTTGCGGGCGCAACTTTCATCTGGCTCCTCGGGTAGGATTCGAACCTACAACCCTTCGGTTAACAGCCGAATGCTCTACCGTTGAGCTACCGAGGAGTGTCACGCTACACTACACAAGCCGCTTCGTGCGGACTGGCGCAAAGTGGGCTGAACCCATTAAAGCACAGCGCTTTTGCCGAGCAGCGAGGCAGTCTCTTGGGCCCCCGGAAAGGCGCTTCTGGATGCTACGCTGAGATTTCCATGCAACTTGAGAAGGTGTATGAGCCACAGCGCTTCGAACCGCACTGGGCTCAGTGGTGGATCGACTCCGGCATTTATGTTGTGGATGCAAAGCAAGCCGCGGACTCCCCAGTTTTCTCCATCGTCATCCCTCCGCCGAACGTAACCGGTTCACTGCACATCGGGCACATGCTCGAACACACCATCATGGACGTGGCCGTCCGCTGGCATCGGATGAGAGGTGAATCTACGCTTTGGCTGCCGGGAATGGACCATGCCGGTATCGCGACGCAAATGCTGGTAGAGCGCCAGCTCGCGGCGGAAGGATTGAAGCGGCAACAACTCGGCCGCGCCGAATTCGAGCGGCGCGTGTGGCAGTGGAAAGAGGAGTACGGCGGCCGGATCGTTTCACAGATGCGGCGCGTGGGCGAGAGCGTGGACTGGTCGAGAGAGCGCTTCACCATGGACGCCGGTCTTTCGCGCGCCGTGCGCGAGACCTTCGTTCGTCTTTGGGAAAAGGACCTTATTTACCGCGGCGAGTACATGGTGAACTGGTGTCCCGGATGCCAGACCGCCATCTCGGATGTCGAGACGATCCATGAGGCCGTAGAAGGGCACCTTTGGCACATTCGTTATCGCGTGGCGAACAGCGACGAATCGCTGGTTGTCGCCACGACGCGGCCCGAAACCATGCTCGGCGATACGGCGCTCATTGTCCATCCAGACGATGAACGTTACAAGCATCTACAAGGCAAAACGGCGATTCTCCCGTTGATGAACCGTGAAATCCCGATCGTTGCGGATCGGTTGGCGGATCCGAAGTTCGGAACCGGCGTGGTGAAAGTAACGCCGGCGCACGATCCGAACGATTTCGAAGTGGGGAAGCGGCACGGCCTTCCTTTTGTGAAGGTGATCGGCGAAGACGCTCGGATGACACCCGCCGCCGGCGCGTATGCCGGTCTGGATCGCTTCGAAGCGCGCAGGCGGATTGTGACTGCTCTCCAAGAATCCGGCGAATTGGTGAAAACTGAGCCCTACACAGTCAACATCTCCAAATGCGACCGCAGCAAAACGATAGTCGAGCCGCTGGTTTCGATGCAGTGGTTCGTGCGCACCAAGCCGCTTGCCGCGAAAGCGATGGAAGCGGTGCGATCAGGACGTATTCGATTCGTGCCCGACGATCGTGAGGTCGTCTTTTTCCAATGGATGGAGAACATCCGGGATTGGTGTATTTCCCGCCAGCTTTGGTGGGGGCATCGCATTCCTGCGTGGCACTGCAGAAACTGCAGCCAGATCACCGTGGCGCGTGAGACTCCAGCTACCTGTCCGCACTGCCATTCGACGGAAATCGAGCAGGACAACGACGTTCTCGATACCTGGTTCAGCTCCGGGCTATGGCCGTTTTCCACGCTTGGCTGGCCCGATGAGACGGAGGATTTCAAGACTTTTTATCCGACATCGCTGCTAATCACGGGCTTCGACATCCTGTTTTTTTGGGTGTCGCGCATGATCATGTTGGGGATCGAATGCACGGGCGATGTTCCGTTTCGCGAGGTTCATATGCATGGGCTGGTGCGCGACGCGGAACGTCAGAAGATGTCGAAGACGAAGGGAAATGTCGTCGATCCGCTCGATATTATCGACCGCTTCGGCACGGATGCCTTGCGCATCGCCTTGCTCATTTCCGCAGGGACCGGAGCCGATATCGCGCTGAAGCCGGATCGTATCGAAGCCGGTCGCGCGTTCGCGAACAAGCTTTGGAACGCCTCGCGCCTGCTGTTTATGAACATGGAGCGATCGAGTGTTGAGTCCTGGAATCCGTGGCCGGATCTGTATCGAACCTCGGAAGCGCTAGAAGATATTTGGATCTTCGAGCGCCTGCATCGCGCCAGTGAAATCGTGAACCAGGCGCTGCAGGTACATCGCTATCACGAAGCTGCCCAGACGCTTTGGGATTTCATCTGGCACGAATTTTGCGACTGGTATCTGGAAATCAAGAAGCTGCGCTTTCGGGAAGCATCGGGCGTGGACGCGCACTGGGAAGCCGCGTTGACAGTTTACGAGGCTGCATTGCGCCTGCTTCATCCCTTCATGCCTTTCATAACCGAAGAGTTGTGGCAGCGGCTGGTGCATGGTGCCGATCGGAATCAAGCGCAGCCGCGCTCTATCTCGCTGACGCATTACGTCCGGAGGTCACGCACCGAAGCTCCGCAGGAACAATTGCGCAAGTTTGCGTTATTGCAGCAAATTATCACCGCTGCACGGGAGCTGCGCGCGGATAACAAACTGGATCCGAAATCTACGTTAGAAGCCACGCTCTACTTACACGACACGAGTTTCATCGAGCAGGATCTTACGGTGATTGCGTCGTTGTCCAAACTGACGATTACGCAAAAAGACGGCGCCAGTTCAGTGCCGGCGGGTCTGATCCGTTCCACTCCGGACTTCGATTTGCAGATTAACGCTGTTGCGGCGGCGCAAAATGGTACGTCTAGCGCCGAGTCGCGCGCCCGTACAGAGAAGACGATCGCCGGGCTCGAGCGAACGATTGAGAATTCGAGACGCCAACTGAGCGATCCGACTTTCCTCGCGCGCGCGCCGGAAAAAGTGGTAAACGAACTTCGCGGCAAGCTTTCCGATTACGAAGCGCAACTCAAAAAAAACCGGGACTTACTTGAAGGACTGAATTGATGTTCGATGTCTCGCACCCTGAGGTGCGCGGGGCGATCGAACGCGCACTCGCCGAAGATATCGGAACGGGGGATATTACCTCGCAACTTACTGTTCCCGAAAAGCCTGCGCGCTCATGGAAGTTATCTGGCGAAGCAAGCGATGGTGCTGGCGGGGGTTGAGCTTTTGCCGGCGATTTTCGAACAGCGCGGCGGCGCTACAGTCGGCATTCGATTATCGAGCGGTGCGCATGTAAATACGGGTGATGTGATCGCGACGGTTTCCGGTTCTGCGCGCACTCTTCTGGAATGTGAACGCGTCTCATTGAACTTCCTCCAGCGACTCAGTGGGGTGGCTACCTTGGCTCGCAGGCATGTCGAAGCGATTGCCGGCACAAAAACCAAGGTATTGGACACGCGCAAAACAACTCCCGGTTTGCGTCGCCTGGAAAAAATGGCCGCGGCCGCGGGGGGCGCGACGAACCATCGCATTGGTCTGTTCGATGCCGTGTTGATCAAGAACAACCACATCACAGCGGCCGGAGGCGTCCGGCAAGCGTTGCAGAAGGCCGCTGATTTTTCGGGCCCGGTGGAGATTGAAGTACGTACGCGCGCGGAATTGGACGAGGCGTTGTCTGCGGGCGCGAAGCATCTGTTGCTCGACAACTTAACTCCTGCCGAAGCCGCGGAGTGGATTCGCCACATCGGCGGCCGCGCCACGGTTGAACTGTCGGGTGGGATCCATCTTGACAACATTCGTCGTTACGCGGATGCAGGTCCGGACTTCATTTCGTGCGGCGCAATCACGCATTCCGCGAATGCGGTCGACATCAGTTTCCGACTGGAACTGGAGCAGTCCTGATGCCGCTGGACGTAGCACGAATTCGCGCTCTTCGGCCGCGCAACAGCATTCACTATTTTCCAAGTGTCACCTCGACAATGACGGAAGCGGCCCGGCTGGCGTCGGATGGCAGGCCGCACGGCACAGTGGTTTTAGCGGAGGAACAAACGGCCGGCGTGGGGCGTCTGGGCCGTTCCTGGGAGTCGCCCTCTGAGTTCGGAATTTACTGCTCGATTCTTCTCCGTCTCTCGCTTCCGCCCGCCAGTTTTCCGGTCGCCAGCCTAATGCTGGGTTTATCCACGGCTGAAGCAATCGAGAAAGCAACATCGCTCGCATGCGATCTCCGCTGGCCGAACGATGTTCTTATCGACGAGCGTAAAGTGGCGGGCATCCTGACGCACTTGGTCGACAACTGTATCATTGCCGGGATCGGCATCAACGTGAATCAGACATCTTTTCCGCCGGAACTGCGCACGCCTGCGATCTCATTGCGCATGGCAAACGCCGGGAAACCGCAGTCGCGCGAAGATGTTATCGCGGCGCTGCTCGAGTCCGTGGAATCCTTTTCTTCCATGCTGGCCTCGCAAGGGTCCGGAAGCATTTTGCGGGCTTTTACCTCCGGTTCCAGCTATGCGCTGAATCGGCGCATCATTGTCGAAGAGAACGGCGCCAAGGGCGTGACGGCGGGCCTGGACGAAAATGGGTTTCTATTGGTTCAGTGCGATTCAGGACGGCTGGAACGGCTCGCCAGCGGCGGCGTGCGGCCCGACCGGTAAGATCGAACGATAAAGAGATCGCTAAGAAATGAGCGAGTCCCTGCAAGGCGCGGCGGAACCGGATTCCGACTGGCCGCGGAATTACTTCAATTACTTCACGGAGATCGAAGAACGTTTTCAGCGGGCGCGCGGCACCGGCCTATTTCTGCTTTCCCCGCTTGACTGGGCTCTGATTGAGAATTGGAAAGCCTCGGGTGTTCCGCTCGAAGCTGTTTTGAAAGGCATCGACGATGCTTTCGAAAAATGGCGCAGCCGGAAATCGCGTAGGCGATCCATCAATTCGTTGGCTTACTGCTCGCAGGCTGTCTTGGACGTGGCGCAACGCGTGCCGTCCGGTTCCGGGGCGGGGCAGGCGGCGAGCGCTCCTCTGTTCGCCCCTGAGGAACTTCGGGCGCATTTAGAGAAGGCTGCCGATTCGTTGCGCAAGCGGCCGGAAGCGGCGCTGCAGGAGGTCGCAGGTTCGCTCGAAGGTTTTTCGGCGGATATCGACCGATATGCAACCAACTTGGAATCGCTTGAGCAGAAGCTGACCTCTTTGGAAGAGAAAGTAATTTCGGCTTTGCGCGTTTCGCAGCGCGATGAAGACCTCTTCGCCATCCGTGAGGCGCTCGATCGGGAGTTGAAGCCATATCGCGGCAAAATGACCGCGGACCAGCTCGCCATGCTGGAGCGCCGCTACATCGACAGGGCGCTGCTGGAACGAGCCAACCTGCCGCGGCTCAGCCTGTTCTATTTGCATTAGATCTGATTTCGCGCTGACTCTGATACAGTTGCACGGATGGAAACAGCGGAGCCCAGACCGAAGACTCTGCATTGGATCGCGCTCGGGCTGCTTGTGATTTCGATCTGCATCAACTATGCGGATCGAGGCAATCTGGGCGTCGCGGCTCAGAGCCTTCAGACCGAGCTGCACTTCAATCAGAGCAATTTGGGGACACTGCTGGGCAGCTTTTTCATAACCTATGCTGCTTTCCAGTTGGTAGCCGGCAAAGCGATCGACCACTGGAACGTGAATTGGGTCTATGCCGTTGGGTTCCTGGTATGGTCGGCGGCGACGGGCCTTACCGGCATTGCGAGCACCTTTCCAGCCATCTTGTGCCTGCGGCTGATTTTGGGCGCCGGTGAATCGGTTGCATATCCTGCGTATTCGAAAATCATCGCGACGGTTTTTCCCGAAACCCTGCGAGGGACCGCGAATGCATTGATTGACGCGGGTTCCAAAGTGGGGCCCGCCCTGGGCGTCATGCTGGGGGTCAAGCTCCTGAACCGCTTCACTTGGCGAGGCATGTTCATTGTGATGGCAGGCGCCAGCTTGTTGTGGCTGATCCCGTGGTGCTTCGTCGTGCCCAAGCTTGCGGTGAAGCGCCTGGCGCGGGTTTCCCTTTGGGCGCCCAGTTACGCGCAACTGGTTAAAAACCGACGAGTTTGGGGTACGGTTCTAGGACTATTCGGCGCCAACTATGGTTGGTATTTCCTCTTGAGTTGGCTGCCGTACTATTTGGAAAATGCGCGTCACTATACGGGAGACCGCTTGGCCTTCATCGGTTCGCTGCCGTTTTGGGCGGTGGCCGCCTCATCGATGATGTTTGGACTTCTGGCGGACGCACTGATCCGGCGCGGTTATGAGCCCGGCCGTGTGCGGCAGACGATTGTCTCCGTCGGCCTGCTGACCTGCTGCTGCCTCATTCTTCCGGCCGTGTTGGTGCCCGGTCAGACCCTCTGCATGACGCTGCTGATCCTGGCTTGTGTCGCCATGGGCGGTTTCTCCTCAAATCATTGGGCGCTCACGCAGCGGCTTTCGGGAGCTGAGGCCGCCGGCAAATGGACAGGCCTGGAGAACTGCTTCGGTAACACAGCCGGGTTCGCGGCCAGCTACATTAGTGGACTTACATTACGGCACACGCATTCTTTCGTCGTGGCGTTCGGAATTGTGTCTGTCAGCTTGCTGCTTTCCGTCTTCGGGTATTGGTTTGTCATCGGCAAGCCGCTACCCGTGAACTGGCATACTCACCCGAGGGAGCAGTTGCGGCCCAGCATAGGATGAACTCTTGTTCATCGTCAGATATACTGGTACTAGACCCGAGCATAAGCCGGTTGTAAGTGTCCGTTTGGTAGAGCGACTTTTGGCGTGTCCGTTGCCGCAGACGGGAGGTGCGGAGCGGTAGCCGACGAATTGGCGCACTTCTTGCAAATGCTGCCGTGCGCCGCCGGTGGGTATCTTCCTCCGAGTGCCCACCGGACTCCCCTCTCGGGCGTAAGCCTCAGGCCTTCTTTGGCGGCAACCAATCCCAGCCGGAAAGCTGGCCGGTATCTTCTGACGGCGGCAGTTTCGATGCCTGCCTTTTGCGCTAGAGTTAACAACTCGTTCGCCTGGAACGAAGCTCGAACGGAAATGCGGCCATCGTGTACGGTGATGCGGCCCCAGCCATAGAGAGGCTGGGTAGCTTGAATGAACCAATACGGCAGAACGTGCCGCTCCAGGTCGATCACGAGGAGCGCTTTCCGGGCGGCTCCGTAGAAGCTGCGTAGCAGCTCAACCACCTGATCATTCCGGAAATGGTGCAGGAACGAGGAACAGAGCACGTAATCGAAGCTTTCGGGTTTCAACGGCAGTATAAAAGCATCGGCTATGACCTTCGGCTTGGGCGCTTGCTCCAGGTTGACGAGATTGTAATCGAGCGAGGTGACAGAGCCTGCCGGGTACATTTCGTGCACAAGCCGTGCAGTGTCGCCGGACGCGGCTCCGATGTCGAGCAGAGTAAAGGGCGCGTTTCCGGTGATGGCTCGGGCCAGTGTTTTTCGAACGGTTGAGTGGCCGCCGAACTTGCGGTTAATGCGCACCAGGTCCGCCAAGTTACGGCGCGCCTCCGCCGGATCGCTATGATCCAGCAGTTCCGGTTCGATCAATCGTTCCGAAAACAAACCGTGGCCTTCGTGTCCTGCATTTGTGAGGTGGTAAAAGAATGATTGCACAACCACATGAGTGGTTCTGATCCGAAGCGGCGCGACGTTTAGATTGCAAATGACGAATGCCAACTCCGGCTGGATCGAAGCTATCTGCGGACCCATGTTTTCGGGCAAGACCGAGGAACTAATCCGAAGATTGCGGCGAGCGCAGACTGCCGGGCGGCAGGTTCAAGTGTTCAAGCCCGCGCTCGATACGCGCTACTCGGAAAGCGAAATCGTGACGCATGGCAACGTTCGCATGCCCGCGATCTCCGCGGACTCCGCCCGCGACATCGTCACGAACCTACACGCAAACACCGAGGTCGTGGGGATTGATGAATCGCACTTCTTCGCCGCTGCGCTGGCCGAAGTAGCCGATCAGCTCGCCGATACAGGAAGACAGGTGATCATCGCGGGGCTGGATACGGATTTCATGGGCCGTCCGTTTCCTCCCATGCCGGAACTGCTTGCCATTGCGGAATCCATTACAAAAATGCTTTCGGTTTGCATGCGCTGCGGCGCTCCGGCGAAATATACGCAGCGGCTATTGCCTGAACAGGAGCTGCTTCTGGTGGGCGCGACGGGAGCTTACGAGGCTCGCTGCCGCCGCTGTTTCGCGGGCGCCCCGCCGTTGCGCGACACACTGGGATCTATAGCAGGGCCCGGCAAAGAGACATCTTCGGTCGATTGAAACATAATAGAAGAGAGGAACGTCCACTGGCCCGTGGCGCAGCTCACACTGCGCGTTGATAATTGTTGTCCGTCATCTTTGTCCAACTAGGAGTTTAGGAAATAAACATGAGTGCACCACAGCAGCCGACCTATATCATCCCGCCGCCCTCCAGTCCGAATTGGAAGACGCCGGTGCTTATCGGGATCCTGGTTCTTCTCGCTGCTTCGAACATCTTCCTTTTTGTCCAGCTCGATCACGTCAGGACGGACAGCCGGGCTGATATGGCCAAGCTGACCCAGGAAGTAAACAACGCGATGGAGAAGATGCGCATTGACTCCTCCGCGGAAGTGCAGCGGTCTACCCGGCGGGTAGAGGAGTTGCAATCGGCATTGAGACAATCGCAGCGTGCTGCCTCGGCTGCCGTAGGCCAAGCCAAGGTAGACGCAGAGCGCAGAGTCCAAGACCTGCAGTCCAAAGTAACCGCGGAAGAAGCCGCGCAACAGCAGGCAATTACCGCCGTAAAGCAAACGGCCGATACGGCGACTACGCAGATCGCAAGTGTCACGAGTGACGTTGGCAACGTCAAGAGCGATGTTCAAAATACCAAGAGTCAATTGGAGCAAACGATTGCCAACTTGAAGCGCGCCACAGGCGAGCTCGATGATCACGCCAGTCTGATCGCGACGAACGGTAAAGAACTACAAGCGTTAAGGGAGCTGGGTGAGCGCAATTACACGGAGTTCACTATTTCGAAATCGAAAAAGCCCTCTCGCGTCGCTGACATTATGCTCGAACTGAAAAAGGCCGATGTCAAACGCAACAAGTTCACGATTACCGTAACGGCTGACGACAAGACGGTGGAGAAGAAGGATCGCAACATCAACGAACCGATCCAGTTCTATACCGCGAAAGCCAGACAGCCTTACGAAATCGTTGTCAACAAGGTGAGCAAAGATACCATCGCTGGCTATCTCGCAACTCCCAAGGTTCAAAACGCGAGAGCCGGATCCTAAAGATCGCAAATTACTCTTAAATTATGAGATACCCTGAACAACTAATTGCCCCTATGCGGCAAGATTTGACGCAATATGGCGTTGAGGAGACTCGAACGGCCGCCGAGGTGGACCGAAAGCTGAATGCTGACAGCGGGACCGTGCTGATGGTCATCAACTCGGTGTGTGGCTGCGCGGCAGGCAAAGCTCGCCCGGCGGTCGGCATGGCGCTGCGGCATCAGGTCCGGCCCGATGCCGCGGCTACGGTTTTTGCCGGCGGAGACGTGGAAGCCGTGAACCGCGTACGCGAACTGCTCGCCGGCTTGCCCCCTTCTTCGCCTTCCATGGCGCTGTTCCGCGATGGTAAGCCGGTTTTTATGCTGCATCGCCATCAGATCGAGAGCCGCGAAGCTCCCGAAATCGCTAAGCTTCTGACGGACGCTTTCGATCAGTACTGCGTGACCGCGAAGCAATAACCGTGTGAGCGGTCGCACCGTAAAGGCCGTGGTCTTCGATGTAACGCCGGACGCCTTTGGGCAACTCCGGCGTGGGTTCTCCGGTCGCCAGCCGCGCACGAATAGTTGTGCTGGCAACCGGCAGGTGCAGGCCATCGAGCGGATGAACGCGCGCTCCGTCCGGGATCCGATACTCGCCCCCTGGGCGCGCCACTACTATGAATTCCGTGAGTTTCAGCACGTCCTGCCACCGCTGCCAGGTGCAAAGATCATCGAAAGCGTCTGCGCCGATCAGAAAAAAGAGCCGGTCTGCTGCAGGCATTTGGCGGCGGAAGCGCTCGAGCGTATCAATCGTGTAGCTTTGTTCGTCGCCTTCTTCTAAACGCGAAGCCACAAAGCCCGGATAAGGCCGGCAGGCGATCTCGACCATCTGCAGCCGGTCCTCGTACGGCGTCAAACCCGCTCCACTTTTGTGCGGCGGATTCGCCGCTGGAACGAAAAGTACCTGGTCTAAGGCAAACCTCTTGTGAGCCTCCGTCGCAATCCGCAGATGGGCTCGGTGAATAGGGTCAAACGTTCCGCCGAACAGGCAGATCAGGCGTTCGGCCATCAAAAGATCTTCTTTGGCGCGGGCTCGCTGGAAATCTGTTCGCGAGCCGCCCTTGTCGCGAGTTCATCGCAGCGGTTGTTGTCCTCGTGAGAAGAATGTCCTTTGGTCCATGTCCACTGCGTCTTGTGATGGCTGACTAACTCGTCGAGCATCATCCACAAGTCCTGATTTTTGACCGGCTTCTTGCCTGAACTGAGCCACCCTTTTTTTTTCCAGCCGTGGATCCAGGTGGTGATGCCGTTCTTCACGTACTCCGAATCGGTCACAATTTCCACCGCGCAGTTCTCTTTCAATTTGCGCAGTCCCTCAATGGCCGCCATCAGCTCCATGCGGTTGTTGGTGGTGTGCGGCTCGCAGCCGAACATTTCCCGCCGGTGCTCGCCGAAGCGCAAGATGCAAGCCCAGCCGCCGGGGCCGGGATTGCCGGAGCAGGCGCCATCCGTGATCAGTTGAACCTGCTTCAAGCCACTTCCACGTACTCGATAGTGGAGGCGTTCACTGAGCTGATCGGTGAAGAACGCGTCCACTATTTCAAGTATGTGCTTGATCTCGTGTGCCCGGTAGATGTCAGTGCGCAGCTTCGAGCCGTTGCGGACCCCATGGGTGAAGTACGTGGCAAACTGCTTCATTTTGCCGATCGCGTCGGATTCGCCGTGCTCCTCCAGCATCGTGTAGTACGTCTTCATCATGTGATAGCGGTCCCGGTCCGGAGGGACGGTGTAAGAACCGCTGCGGACGTATTCGTCGATCTGCCGGAAAATCCAGGGATTGTAACTGGCGGCGCGCCCAATCATGACTGCATCACAGCCGGTTTCGCGATACATGCGCACCGCGTCTTCTGGTGTGATGATGTCGCCGTTCCCAATGACTGGAATGTGGACGGCGGCTTTTATTTCGGCGATGCGCGACCAGTCGGAACGGCCGCTGTAACCTTGCTCGCGCGTGCGCGGATGAAGCGCTACGGCAGCCAGCCCGCAATCCTGGGCCAGTTGCGCCATCTTCACGGCCACCAGTTCCCGGTCGTTCCAGCCAGCGCGAAATTTGCAGGTCAGCGGGATCGAGATCGCCGCACGAACTTTCCGGAGGATAGTTTCGACCAGCGGGAGGTCGCGCAGCAGGCCGGAGCCGCCATTACATTTCACGACTTTGTTCACGGGACAGCCGAAGTTGATGTCGACGATATCGAAGCCGCGATCTTCGCAGACCTTAGCCGCTTCCGCCATGACATCCGGGTCTGAACCGAACAGTTGGCAACTGATGGGATGCTCTTCCGGCTGGAAGTAAAGATACCGGAAATTGCGGTTATATTTTTTGGTGTGCTTAGTACTTACCACTCCGTGCGAGCTGGTGAACTCAGTCATCAGCAACCCGCAACCGCCCTGATTGCGAATCAGGCGACGGAAAACCGTATCCGTGACACCGGCCATGGGAGCTAAGACCGTCGCCGGCCGAATCGGTATTGGGCCAACGTCGTAAGCCGTCGGAAAGTCGAGGATATGGGAGGCAGACACCAGGATGACCTTATTTTAACTGCCTGGGACGAAACGAACGTCCGTGCTATAGCGTTTTCACATATAGTGGGGACTGTACGTGGAATCGCCTAATCTGGTGAAAGTTGTTGCCGCGTTTGTCGCCGGAGTGGTTATTGCGCTGGGAAGCGCACTTATCTACGTCCGGGCAAGTGAAATGATGCATCCGGAGCCGATCGTGCTGGCGCAGGCGCCGGCCGACGCTCCGCAGCCCCCGCCAACTCGGTTGCCCGAGACCGTTCAGCAGCCCGCGTCGTCACCCGTGACCGCGCCGGCGAGTGAGCCGGTGCCCATTCCGCGAGCCAAAAAGGTTGTCAAATGGCTGTTTCACCGGCAGGCGAAGAGCGCTCCTGGGCCTAAGGCGCAGCCGAAGATTGCCATGGCGCAACTGGCGCAGACCAGCCATATCCCCGTGACTGTGCCCGCAACGTACACTGTGCAGGAGCCCGAGGCAACGGGCGATTCTGTGCCGGTACCCGAGGCTGAGCCTGCACCGCAGCCCGTCGAGACAGCTCCTGAACCCTCGCCTGTCCGACAGCCGCACGTAGTTACGCTGCAGGCCGGGACAGTATTGGCAATCCGTCTTGCCGAACCGCTTTCGACCGATCACAACTACACCGGCGATACGTTCCGCGGGACACTGGCGGCGCCCATCATAAGGGACGGGTTCATTATTGCGGACCGGGCTTCAAAGGTGCTCGGGCGTGTTGTGAGCTCCGAGAGAGGCGGGAGGATGCAAGGCAGTGCCGATCTGAATGTGACGTTGACCCAGATCAACACGACAGACGGGCAGCAGATTCGGGTGGATACGACGTCTTTCGAGCAAAGAGGTCCGGCGAGCACGGGCGAGGATGCCGCCACGATTGCTGGTGGCGCGGCGCTTGGGGCCATTATCGGAGCGGCTGCGGGCGGAGGCAAGGGGGCGGCCATCGGAGCTGGACTTGGCGGAGCCGCCGGAACCGGTGCGGTGCTTCGCGAGCCGATCCAGACCGGCCATGTTACCGGTAGAAACTCAATTGACCTTCAGACTGGCGACGCCGCTCACCATCACCGAAAAGCTGAATTAGCCTGCGGAACGAACCACCTCCCATTTCGAGGTGTGTAATTGGCGCGGCACGACATCCACTTCCGATAGCTGTTCGATTTGGTCCGAAGTAGCGGGACGAAGGTCCTCGAACTTGCGCGCCGAGGGCAGCACGTTCTTTTCGAGCGACCCGACAGTCGAGTTGTACATCTCAACGCTTCGCTCGATCGCATTGCCAAGCTTGCTGAAGTTTTCGCTCATTTTCAGCAAGCGCGTGTAGAGTTCGATACCGGTATCGCGGATCTTGTCGATGTTTTCGGCAAGCGCGCGCTGACGCCAGCCGTGAGCGACGGTGAGCAGCAGGCTGATCAGAGTGGTCGGAGTGGCGATCAGTACCCGCTTTTCCACTCCGAAATTGAGCAGTTCAGGATCGTGATCGAGAGCGGCGCTGAACAGCGATTCCAGCGGCAGGAAGGCCACGACGAACTCAGGGGAACACTCGACGCGTTGCCAGTAGGCTTTGTCGCAGAGCGATTTGACGTGGGTTCTAACCTGATTGGCGTGCGCCCTCAGGTGAATCAGGCGCTCGCCCTCGTCTGGGGCTTCGATCGCCCTTAGGTAGGCTTCCAGAGAGACTTTGGAGTCGACTACGACCTGGCACTGATTAGGTAGCCGGACGATGAGATCGGGGCGTTGATTGGTTTCGCCGAAGAGCGTCTTTTGCTCGGCAAAATCGCAATATTCGAGCATGCCGGCGAGCTCGACGACGCGGCGCAACTGCATCTCGCCCCAGCGGCCGCGCTGAATGGGCGAGCGCAGTGCGGTTTTGAGTTGATCCGTCGATTGGCGCACACGTTCTTGCAATTGAGTTAAGGCCTGGACCTGCGCCGTAATTCCTTCGTAGGCGCCAGTACGTGCTCTCTCGATCACCTGTACTTGCTCTTCGAAGCGGCGCAGAGATTGGCTGACGGGCTCGACTACGTGCTGGATCTGTTCGCGGTTGCGATCGAGCAGTAGTTGGCTGTTGTTGTGCAGCGCTTCCGTCGCCAACATTCGAAACTTCTCTTCTAATTGCTGCTGAGTTTGGGTGAGTAAGCGCAGCTGCATCTCTGCCAATTCGCGGGTCTTTACGGTTTCGGCTTCCTTGTCCTGAGCGATGCGGCGAGCCTCCTCGAGTTCCAGGCGCTGGTTGTCGCTCTCCGAGCGAACATCGCCCGCCACCTGACGCCAACGCCTGGCTTCCGATAATTGATAGGCCGCAAACGCGACCGCAGCGAACAAGAGAATCAATAAGAGCGGGATCATTTCATGAAGGCGGTTTCAGCTTTGAACTTTTCGAGCGTGTTGAACACGATGGGGCAATAGACGGCGCGATCGGGCATGTGCCACATCCGGCTTACCAGCGAGCCGTTGCCTTTCACGAGGTGAGGGAACAGTTGACAGGTGTTTGGGCGAGCCTCATACACCGAGCAAAGATTTCCTTGAAGAAATACGCATCCATTCTCGTCGCGTTTTAAGACCCGGCCCTCATCGGGTGTTTCCACCGTGTAGTCTCGGAGAAAATCGCGAACCTTCACTCCAAGATGACGGGCCAGCCTTTCGGCGTCGCGATTGTCAATTTGAGTTGTGGCAACCCGGCAGCAATTTGCGCAGGCTGTGCAATCGATTGCATCTTCCACCTCTTGCGCGATGGCCTTGAAGCGGCGCTCCACGAAATTGTGGCGTTTCATCCAGGCGCGAAAGCGCTGGTTCTCCTCGCGCTGCTTCTCCCCGAACCGCCTGATCTGCACGAGGTCCGTGATCACCCCTCCAGTATCTCAGGATTGGGATAGGGTCAGGAACATTATCGATCACTTTTGTTGCCGGGCGGATAATGGGAAAGTGACAGATCAACTATTCCTGTCTATCTGGCTCGAGCCGCAGGGCCGCGGAAACCGGTTATTCCAGTTTGAGAAGCTGTTGCAAGTTTTTCCGTTTTCGCAACGGGAACAGCCGCAATCGGTGATTTCGATTCATGCGATCGATACGACGGAACCCCCGCTTTTGGAGCGGCCCTTGAACGGCCCCATGGATCTAGAAGATGTTCTTGAAACCTTGCGGGATTACCAGGGCGATGACGTGGCGTATCAGGTGGAAAGCTGGTGGGACCTTTGGCAGTTTGAGACCGATTGGGAAGTGAGGCCGAGCCGGGTGGCTCTCTCGTGCTTCGGTCCTGACTTCGATAACGGGACCGAGGAAGAGTTACGCGAGCAGGAAGATCTGAGGATGGACTTTGGCGTCGATGCGCATTTTCTGCCGCGCACTGAGGCCGGTGGGGCCAGACTGACCGAATCGAACATAAAGAGCCTGCTGCGGCTGGTGCACGAGCTAGACACTAAGTTGCCCGTCAGGAAGCGCCGGCTGGCAACCGAATCGGGCGAAAACTTTGCCGTTCGCCTTCAGCAAATGCTGACGGCGGCTGGAGGACTGCAGTAAGGTTCGCGGACTAGAAAAGCGTGAGTGGAATGCTCTTCGAGCTGAAATTGATGCCGAATGAGAGGCGGTTGTCGTTTATCGAGGGGTTCGGCGAGAGGCTTCCGTAATGGATGAAGTCATAGTGCGCGTTGACTCCGAAATAGCGCATCAGGCTAACACCGTATGCCAAGGTGAGTGAACCGCTCGAATATTGCGTGGCGACGGTATTAGCGACGCTGCTGAGGCGGTATTCGGCGGCGCTGACGCTGACATTCTGGCGCCTGTTGATGGCAACAGAGTAAAGCCCGTTGAAGTAGAGCGCCTTCGAAGCAAGATAGTATCCGTTTCCGGCACTGAGTCCCTGCCCGCCGCGTAGCATAGAAATTAGAGTGGCGGAAATTCCGGCTTACTGTTCCAGAAAACGAAGGAAAGCTAGTGGTCTCGTTGAAGCGCTCCGCTACATAGAGGCCCGGCCCTAAATTCAACCCGGGGAAAAGCAAACTTGCCGCGAAGATGGATGTCCCGGACATATTGCTGCGCGTAACGCCCCCGGCTACAGATGCGTTCCAGTGGTTAGGGAACACGTGCGAAATACTTGCCTGAATCGTGTCGCCGTTTTCGGTGCCGACACCTCGTTGAAAGTTGAAGTAGCTGTGGGAATAGGTGCCGCCGACCGTGGTTCGAATCGACGTGCGATAAAAGACTGAGCCAGAGGCGGAAACGCCCGCAGAGCCTATCGCCCCCGCATAGTTATATCTCTGTAGGAAATAATTGCCGCCCACAACGTAACTGAGACGGCGCGATTGCTGATAACTCATCGTCACGCCGGTAGCCAGATACTTTGTTTCGGTCGCGAAGGGATTGTTCGTCAGGATGTTGGTCGCATCCGGTGTGTTCGAGAGCACGGTTCCACCGTAGAAAGCGATGCCGCCACCCAAGCTGGCCGACAAGGTCCATCGTCTGCTAAGTCTCTTGACGAACGAGATTCCGAGATTCTGATCGGTGCCGGTCCCGTAAAAACCGTTTTGGTAATCGCGATAATCCCCGCGGTAGCTGATGGAGAAATTGCCATTCTGAATGGCGTGGCTGGCGGAAACGCCGGCGCCGATCTCCCACCCGAAGCTTCCGTTGTTCGTGATTCGGCCGTTGCTGCTGGAAATAGGTGCGTAGCTGTCATATACGCCGTCTGTATAGGCGAACCAGTTGACGAAATCGTGTTCGAGAAACTCACCCGCGAGCGTGACCGGGCTCCATTGCGTGGAGTTCTCGTCCTGGGTCGGCTGCTGAGCGAAAGCCAGAGCAGCGGTCAGCGGAAGCAAAAGAAGCCTAAGTAATTTCACAAAACTCTTTTCGAATCTTCAGTCTGCCGAAGGTGGTTGCGCGTGTCAAGCAAAGAAGTACCTAGTGCGCGCTGCTAATCTCAAGAGGTTGCGCGTGGCATTGATCGGCTACGGGAATGTAGCCAAGGCATTTTCCCGTTTGCTGTTGAAGAAGCAGTCGGCGTATCCGTTCCGCATTGTGGGAGTACATACCGGGCGGCATGGAACCGCTTACGCCCCGAAGGGCGTTGGCATAGAGCCCGAGTTCGGGCCTGAGGCGCATTCGGTCGAGGAGTTTCTGGACCGGTCGCGGCCGGATGTGGCGATGGAAGTAACGACGCTGGAGCCGCAAACAGGCGAGCCGGCGATCTCGCATATACGGGCTGCATTCGACCGACACATCCATGTGGTTACGGCCAACAAGGGGCCTATTGCGCAGGCGTACGCGTTGTTGTGCGCCGAGGCGCGGAGGGCACAGGCTGAGTTTCGCTTCGAATCCACGGTGATGGACGGTGCGCCTGTGTTCAACATGGTGAGGAATAATTTGCCCGGGGTGGCGATCGAGGGCTTTACGGGAGTGTTGAACTCGACGTCGAAGATTGCCGTGGCCGCCATGCAGCGCGGGCTGAGTATGGCGGAGGGCGTGAGGGAAGCGCAGCTTTTGGGAATTGCCGAGGCCGACGCCTCGTACGACATTGATGGGTGGGACTCGGCGGCAAAGGCGGCGGCGCTGGCGAATGTGTTGATGGATGCGCGCACTACGCCGCAGAACGTGGATCGGCGCGGCATTGGCGAGTTGACGACGGACGAGGCCATTGAGCTGGAGCGAAGCGGGCAGACGGTGATGCTGGTGAGCCGCGGCGAGCAACTTACCGACGGCTCGGTGCGCTTGCAAGTACGGCCGGAAACCATCGCCGCTACGGACATCCTGGCAAGCGCCAGGGGAACTTCGAACCTCCTCTTGTTCCATACGGATCTCATGGGCACAGTGGGAACGATCTCAATCAATCCGGGCGTGGAGCAAACCGCCTACGGTCTGTTCTCGCGATTTGGTGGATGTTGCACGGTCGGTCTGAATCCCAGCGCCACATCGTTGCTCTTGACGGTGTACGCGGGATGGCAATAATAGGCGTCTTATTGGCGCATTCCATCGGCATGCTCACCTGGGTGTTTCCGCATCCGTTACAGGACCGGGTGAACGGAGGTGCGGAACTGGGCGCCTTCGGTGTCGACCTGTTCTTCGTACTTTCGGGTTTCCTCATTACCGGGATACTTCTCGACACGAAAGAGTCGAGCCACTACTTCCGAAATTTTTACGCCAAACGCTTTTTGCGTTTGTTTCCTGTTTACTACGGGTATCTGCTATTTACCGCGACCGTGCTGCGGTTTGTGATTCAGCTGGCGCACTCGTCTCTCCGTTACTACACCGGTAACTGGTGGTGGTACATCCTCTACGTGTCTAACTGGAAGCCGGGCAACGGGGCGCACGATGCGTGGCTCGGCCAATTCTGGAGCCTGGCGGTGGAAGAGCAGTTTTACATTATCTGGCCTTCGGTGGTCTTGTTACTGTCACGCCGTCATCTCGCCTGGTTATGCGGACTTCTTGTCGCGCTTGCCTTTATGCTGCGCTGCATTTGGGCCACAGAAGGCGAGTTCTGGAACGTGATTTACCGGCTCACCGTCACGAGGTTCGACACAATCGCTCTCGGAGCGCTGGTCGCGTTAGCGATGCGTGCGCAGTGGTGGCGGCAGTTACTCGACGCGTGGGCGGCGCGAGTGGCATTGCTCGGTGCAGCGTGCTTTTGCGGAGTGGCAATGTTCGCTCAATCGGTCTCCTGGACTACGAAGCCGATTCAGACCCTCGGCTCATTATCAGCGGCCATCGGCATGGCTGGGCTGATTGCGTATTGTGCTGTCTCTCAGCGAGGGATTGTCATTCGGTTCCTGAGATCCCGCATCTTGACGGCATATGGAAAATACAGCTACGGGATGTATGTTTACCATCCTGTGCTGCTCACGCTGGCGAGTATCCCGGAATTACGACTGCTGCGTCACACCAAACCTTCACTTGGAATTGTCGTGGCCGTGCCGTTTTTTCTTCTGGGCCAACTCTCAGTGTTCTACGTCGCTCGATTTTCCTGGAATCATTTCGAAAGTCGGATTCTCCGGTATAAAGCGAGGTTCACTGAGCCTCGGCTGAATGCAGCAGGAGATCGTTCAGAACAGGCAGCGGGACAGCGCCTTGCTTGAGCGCGCGCTCACTGAACTGCGGCAAATGGAACGCGTCGCCGCGCTTCTGTTTATAGGCGTCTCGCAGACGATCCCAGCCACGCCATCCGACGAAGTAAGTCGGCAGTTGACAGCTTGAGAGCTTGGCGCGCTGTAACTTCTTTTCGGCTTCTTCTTTTTCCTGGAAGGTCTGGTTCAGCATTAGATCCATGGCTTGCTGGTCGGTCATTCCCATGGTCTGGAGCTTGACATCGAGGATAGTGTTCGAGACGACGCGCAGCATCTGCTTTGCGAACGTCAGCCGCATTTCCGGAGTATCCTGATAGCCCGAATCGATCATCAACTCGGTGGCGTAGACGGCCCAGCCTTCGACGTAGGGGCCGTTAGAGAAGATGGCCCGGAGAGCGCGGCGCCAGGGAGGCTGGACCTCATCGGCGTACTCGAATTGCACGTAATGGCCGGGCATGGCTTCGTGGATGGTAAGGATTTGCAGGCCATAGACGTTGTACTCGCGAAGCTTGGATTCGATGCGGCTGGGACTCATGCCGGGAGCGAAGGGCGTGATCCAAAAGTAAGAACCGAGCTGGGGTTCAAGAGCGGGTGCGGGTGAGAATCCGCCGACCGCGTAGATGCCTTGCATGAACTTCGGCGTGGGAATTACTTCGAGCTTGTTGGCAGAAGGCAGGGTCAGCAGGTGATGATCTTGAACGAACTGAGTGGCCTGGGCGAGGTCGCGCTTGGCATCGGCGAAATATTGTTGAGGGGTTGAATGCTGCTGCGCGATTTTATCGAGGACTTGGGACACCAGCGCATTGGCATCTGGCGGCGGTGTTTGGCCCGGAAAGAATTTCGGATACACTGCGATGGCTTGCGTGCGCATGTCTTCGCGAATGCTTTGGAGCCGGGCTTCGGCATCGGCGAGCGTTTGTTGCGGCGTGTCGCCGGTGGCTAGAGTCAACTTGAATTTTTCGGCATAGAGCTGTGAACCGAGGCGCCAGTCGCCCGTGCGTTTCGAAAGATCTTTTTCGAGGAACGAATCAAAGCGCTTCAACGCCACTAATGCGTTTCTGGCGCCAGCGTCATAGCGGGTCCTGAGATCGCGAGGAACTTTCGCGCGGATAGTGCGATCAATCAGTTCGATGTTGCCCTGATTTTCCTCTTGGGCGACGTGGTTCCAAATCTCCGGGGAATCAGACAGATTCCGTTGCGCGGTTTCGAGAAAGGCGGGAATTTTCTCGATGCGGGCGGTGATTTGCGCTAAGCGCTTCGCTTCAGGCGCATAGTTGAGGATAAAGGGAGTGTAGAGAGCGTTGCCGAGGACTTCGACATACACAGTCGGGTTGTGACGGTACGGCTGGATGCGATCGAGATCGAGCAGCGAGGATTGACATCCGAGCTTAACGATATCGAGGTCGGCGCGGAACTCGGGCGGAAGTTTCTCCTTGGCCAAGCGGGTGGCCCGTTCGAGAGTTAAGCGGTAGAACTTGCGAGCACGATCGAGATTCGCCGGAGAATAATCTTCCAGTTGCTCGTCGAGAGCGACTCCATGATGTACGTGATAGCCCTGAGCGGTGGCGCTAGAGGGCTGGAGAGCGAGGCTGGTGTGGACGAACTCATCGGCAAGAAAGCGAACCTGGTATTCCGCTCTGCCGGTATCAGCATCTGTGGTTGCGGGCTTCTGGCAAGCAAGAGAGGCGACCGCAAGCGCAAGCGGCAGAATTTTAAGCGAGGGCACCGTCGTCCTTCTGTAAGCCGGCAACTTGCTGCAACTCGGCGGGCTCGGCGAATTTTGCTCCTTGAAGCGACGGGTCGATGTTACGACAGAGTCCGGTGAGCACGGAACCGGGGCCCACCTCGATGAAACGCTTGATCCCCTTGGCAGAGATCAGCCGGATGGTTTCCGTCCAGCGAACGGGATTAGGAATCTGCTCATGGAGGCCTTGGCGAGCTTCCTGGGCCCAGCGAATTTCACGGGCTTGCCAATTATTGACTAGCGGGATATAGAGATCGCGGAAATGAGCGGCCTGGAGATCATCGCGCATTTTCTGCTGTGCGGGAATCATCAGAGGGCAGTGGAAGGGAGCGCTGACCGGCAAGGGGACGACGCGCCTAGCGCCCGCGGCTTTGGCCAACTCCATGGCGCGTTCCACGGCTTTGGCATGACCCGCAATGACGATTTGGTCGGGCGAGTTGAAGTTCGCGGCGGCGACCACTTCGCCCTGGGCGGCTTGGAGGAGAATGGCATCGAGTTTGCCTTCGGGCAGTTTCAAGATAGCGGCCATTGCTCCGACACCTACCGGGACGGCTTGCTGCATGTAGCGGCCGCGCTTTCGGACCAGCCGCAGCGCCTCGGCGAAGGCGAGCGAACCGGCGGCGACCAAGGCGGAATATTCGCCCAGGCTGTGACCGGCAACGATACTCGGTTTGATGCCCTGCGCTTTCAGGACGCGGAGCGCGGCGACGGAAACTGTGAGCAGCGCGGGCTGCTGGTTTTCCGTTTTCTTCAGGTCGTCCTCGGGTCCTTCGAAGCAGAGCTTGGAGAGAGGAAACTCGAGCGTGCGATCTGCCTCTTCGAAGACGCGCCTTGCTTCGGAAAATTCCTGTGCCAGCAGTTTTCCCATGCCGACATATTGCGAACCTTGCCCCGGAAAAAGGAAAGCGGTGCCTGCCATTAACTGCGCTTAACTCCTCGTCTGCATCTTAGTCGACGAACCGTGGAAGCGTGCCGGTCGTGAGGCACGTCTAAGTATTGAGGGTCCGCAGAGCGGATTTGTTCTATAGTGAAAACAGGAATGAAAAAGAAGCCCAGCGCCGAGCCGGTGGTTTCGCCCGAGATTCTTGAGATGGCGAAGAAATCGATTGAGCCCGAGCGGCCTATGGCGGCCACGAAGAGGTGCGGGGTATGCGGGGGGTCATGCACCCCGCTGACGGGCCCGCAACTGTCGGATGATCTCTGCTGGGTGTGCCGGCGTTTGAAGATCAGCGCGTGGCGCGATTCCGACCAACAGATGTCGGCGCAAGAATAAGCGCAGCTCCGCTGTTTTCTTTGTCTACACATATCCGTTTGTAGCGCTTTAGGCGGCTTGCTCCATCTCCTGGGAGGCATCCGCGCTGCATTTTGCCGAACGAACTACCTGCGAGGGGTTGTTTGCGGGCGGTTTTTGCTGCTCGGGGGCGCCGGTTGAGCTTTCCGACTGGCTCGTTTGCGAAACGAACCCAATCTCGGAGTCACATTGTGGCGCCGTTTGCGAAACGAAGCCACGCGCCGTGCGGACCGCTTCTTTTTTCAAGCGCAGCAAGGTATTGAGCGCTTTGTAGAAGGTTCGCTGGTGGGTGGTTTGGTAGCGGAGAAAGAGTGCGAGCTGCTTTTCATTGACGCCCTCTGGGGTGAAGCAGCCATTTTGAAGGCGAATGGCGCGCTGGGTGAGCCAGTGGGATTGGGCCAGCTCTTCTACCAGCAGATTCTCGGTGGGAGTGGCGGGTTGGTGCTCCTCTAAAAGGTCGTTTAAGAAGGCTTGGAACACGGCGGGGTCTTCGCCGGGGATCAGGATTGTTCTGGAAGAAGCCAAGCCATGTTTCGTCGAAGACGGCTTGTTTTGCGAAACGAAGCCAATGTTGTTCGCCGGCTCGGCGTCTTGGAGAATCGCAGACTGTTTGTTTTCGGTTGCCGGCGGCGGGTTGGACGTGCCGGCGGCCTTCCTTCTTGCCGCAAAGTGCTTGCGGATGTCTTCGATACAGGAAAAGGTCGGGCTTGGGCCAGGGGGCGGGATCGGCAGACCGGCTTTCAGCGCGATGCGGTCTGCTATGGCGTTATTGCGGATTTGCTCTTCGCGCGGAAACTCGTCCTCGAGTTCCGGGTTCCAGCGGGGTTGAATTTCCGGGTACGCTTCCATGGCCGCGAGTGGATGGTTATCGGGAATACGGCTTTTCTTGAGTTCGAGCTTCTTGGCTTTGCGCCCGGCTGCGCGCGCGGTATGGGTCGTTTCTGCCGCGTCGACGGGCTCATTTTGCGAAACGAACCCATTCTTGCTGCCAGGTGAGCCGTGATTTTGCCGAACGAACTCGCGGCGCGGCTCGACGGGAGGGGTATTTTGCGAAACGAAGCCAATTTCGGGTGCGTGGATTTCGGCGGCCGGCTGGCTATGAACGGTGCGAGCGCGGTTTTGGGCCAGCCACTCACACATGCTTCTGTCGCTTTGCTCCGTTTCGGCGGCGTGACGGCGATTTTGCGAAACGAACCCAATCGGGTCCGCAGGGGCGATGCCGGACGGAGCGGCAGCATTTCGATTCGAAAGCTCGGCGGCGGATCGGCGGAGTTCCGCTTTTTTGTTTTTGCGCTCAGCAGCGCGGCGCTCTCTTCTTGCCTGGCGAGGGGTCATATGGTTTGCCTTTGTACGGGCAAGCAGGGCGCGGTGGCCGCAGTTGCCCGACTGGACGGTAGCATGCGGTTCGGCAGGGCGTCAGCGGCGGTGGGAAGATTTCGGTTGTAAGCGATTGAGAATGGGCGGCGGGGAAAATTTCGAACTGGCGTGACCGGGTTGGCGGGCGCGACCGGGGACGCCGTAGCGGTCTATCGAGCGCTGAGGTTCGCCCCACTCGCGTTCACGGAAACAGAGCCGTCGCGGTTCTATGACACGGCAGGATGCGGAAGCGGCGCGGTACTGGCGCGTTTAGCGGCGAATGCAATGAGAGCAATCGCTGCGAGAAGGAAGATCACATTTCCGACGCGGTAAGCGATGTTCGAGGACGGGACAACCGGGCGCATGGTAAACGCGTGCCAGCCGTAGGCGAGGGCGGCACCCGCGGCGAGTGCCAGTTGATGAAGAATCGACAGGCTTCCTTTTCGCATCCAGGCAAGGACCACCAGCAGCATTCCGAGCACAAGCGCCAGTAAGGCGGCGACTGCTCCCCATCCCCAGTCTTGCGGGACGATCAGCGCGGCCGAGGCAAACAGGAGTGCGACAGTTCCCAAGAGCAGCGGAGACGGCGCGGCGTTGGCGGGCGTCCGTGGCTGCGTGACGGGAATTCTGAAGGCGAGGACGATGAGCAGGGCGATCACCACGCCAGCGCCGATAAACTGCGCTTTTAAGGCCATGTAATGGTCCATTCGATAGTTGAAGAGTGTGGAGGCAGCCGCGCCAAACAAGAACACGAGTGCAGTGATTGCCAGCCCTACTTGGCCTACCCACGGCGTACGGGCACGGTCGGGGACGCAGGCTTCGATGAGAGCGATAGGTGTTGAGATACTCCATATGCCGTGGACCATCAGCATCCACAACGTCCACCAGGCACTGATGCCGAGCGCCGGGATGTATGCGGGCGCAAGGAGGTGGAGATTCAATTTGAGGTAATTCGGATTGAAGAGCGATTGTGTGGTGTAGGCTTCCTCAAAGAGCGCGTAGGCCATGCCGAGCAGGAGGATGCTGGGCCAGCCGCGGCCGGTTCTGCGGACGAGCTCGCGAATGAGCAGCGCGCCTCCGCCATAGAGGGGCGCAAGGACAACCAACGCGGGGAGCAGCTTGGGGGGCAAATCGCCGAGCAGGAACTCCGCTACGAGCGGGGCCGTGAAAAAGAGTCCAAAGAAAGGGGCGAGCGCGGATCTTCGCTGCTGGACGGGCATAGGGCCAGGATAAACGCTTTTAAGTTAGATTGTCTATACTTAGATTATCTGTTTGTAAACGAGGAGAGATTGGGTGTCTCGATCGAATGTGAGCCAGCCGCCGAAGGGTAAGTCGGATTCGCTTAGCAGCATGGGGTTCTTGCTTCACCGCGCGCAGGCGCGTTTGCGTGCCGGGGTGGTGGAAGCGATTGAAGGGAGCGGGCTGCATTCGGCTCAACTTGCCGTGCTTGGCGCGCTTTCGGATCGCGGGGGTATGAGCCAGAAGCGGCTGGGAGAACTGGCGCAGATCGAGAAGTCGTCTATGGTTCTATTGATTGATGCGTTAGAAGAGAACGGGTGGGTACGGAGAGAACGGGATCCGAATGACCGGCGGGCGCATATGGTTCAGTTAACGGCGGACGGGGCGAGGAGGTTCGCGAAACTTGGGCCGCGCTTGTGGAACGCGCAGCAGACGTTTTTAAAGCCCTTGAGTGCGGGCGAGGTGGCAACGCTGCGGGAATTGCTCACGCGGTTGGGTGGGGACGTGGAGGAATAGGACCGCCGTTAGATTGCGGATAGCGCATTCACGGGAGCTCTCCGGAAAAAAATTGTTCTTCCGCTCCGAGTGGCCCGCCCTATCAGTCGAAGAAATCGCGATCCTCTGATTGAAGGTGCGCTTTGGCGGCCTGAATGTTGAAGGTGATGCCAAGACCCGGCTTATCCCAAACATCGATATAGCCGTTCTTGACAATGGGATTCGGTAAGCCGTCCACAATCTCGTACCACCAATCCGGCTGGCCCTTCGCATATTCGAAGGCGATATAATTCTGCCCCATCGCCGCCCCCAAATGCACCTGTGCGGCAACACCGAAGACGCCGTCGAAAATCCCATGCGGAGCCATCTGAATGCCGTGCAGATCCGCGTATTCGCCAATCCACTTCAACTCGGCAATACCGCCGACGTCCTCCGGGTCTGGCCCGAGCACGTCAACCGCCTGCATCTCAATCAGGTCCTTGCAGTTCTCACGGAGGTAAAGCTCTTCTCCCGTGTGAATCGGAGTTTCGGTGTTGTCCTTCACTTCCTTGAACACCTGAGCATTTGGATAAGGCGTGTAGTCGCCCGTGATCAGGTCTTCCAGCCACATCAGGTTATAAGGCTCAACCGCGCGCGCAAACCGAATCGCATCTTTCGGAACCCACCCTGGGCCGCAATCGCACGCCAGATCGATGTCATCGCCGAGAACCTTTTTAATGGCCTCCACGCACGAGAGCACATAATCAAGGCCGCGTTTCGTCATCACCCCTCGATCCATGTAGGGAAAAACGCGTCCCGTCCAGTGCTGGCCGTACCACTCGTTCGGAATGGCGTTCATCATCGGTCCACTGTGGAAGCCCACGGGCATCTTCACCAGCTTGAAGCCCTCTTTCGCCTCCTTCGTCTTCGCGGCCATCTCCGCGCATTCCTGGGGCGAACGCGGAGAAAACACGGGCGAGTTGTTTTCCGAATTCCCATAGGCACACACTCGGTCGTGAATCTTCCCGCCGAGCAGCTCGTAGACGGGCAAATCCGCTGCCTGTCCCGCCACGTCCCACAGCGCGATCTCAATCGCGCTGACGGCCGAACCCCACGGCTTCATCGCACCCATGCGCCGGATCTTCAACATGATCTGTCCGACATCCCTCGCATCCGCACCTACAAGAAAGGGCTTGTAGTAGGGAACGATCAGCTTGACGTTTGTCTTTCCAGACTCGGCCTGAGCATATCCGGAAATGCCTTGATCGGTGACGATGCGTATGACCGGGTTACGTCCGATAACGGCGCATTTCACATCCGTGATTTTGACGGGTACACTGCCCGGCCGCCTGGCAGAAGCGGCGGTAGTTCCTGCCTGCCCAGCCGAAAGCCCCGCTGCCGCTGCTCCGCCCAAAAACGATCCGACAAAACCTCTTCGCGTGACTTGACTCACGAGTTCCTCCGGGGGGAACACCTCATCCATGGAGGTGCCCTATGGTTCGCCCACGTCATAGCTTATATGCTTCGCCCCGCGGACCTGTTCTGTGAAGCAGCGTGCGAACGAAAGCGTGCGAGCGGTCGAACTGCTGTAAGGGCAGTACGAAATCGACGGAGATTCCGACTCTGCTGGGTTTCGGCGCACAATCCTGAAGCCATTGTGATTCGGTAGAGCGGCTCAGCGAGGACTTCTTCCGGCTGAAGAGACGGCTTGCGGGTGAGGTGGTTCAGAAGTTCGTCACGTACCGGAAACGCGTTGCGAGCCTCGGGGACATCTCGGAACATTTGACGGCGAGCTCGGCTGTTCGAGATTTCGTTTACGAATGTAATGCGGGGCGTGAGGTTTGGTTTGGTAAGAGCGTGGAGGAACTTGAGCGGAAGCTAGTGGCGGACGCGGGGACTTCTCATTCCTTATCCTGCGGACAGTTCTGAAGGCGTGTCGTGCCGGACGTTGGGCACCCCTTGGGTTCCCAGGAAGCAACGTTCCCTACATGGGCGTTTTTCGCGACCTGGATGGGGGCGGTTATAGCAATACGTCCCAGAAGCCGACTTCTGGCCCATACGGCGCGAATAAACGTCAATGAATAGCGCATAAGCGGGGCACGTGCGCCAAGCGTTATCTCAGAAGGGGCCTCCGTGAAAAACCTGGATTACGTGCTTGCCTTTATAGATAAACTACTTCCTTAGTTGACCGTATGAACCGTGAGCAATTATCATCGGCGGCCCCATTAGACGAGGCGTCCGGAGCGCGAAGAGTGGGCGGGTCCGACACCCTCTTACGGCGGTCGATCACATGGGTCGGCGTTATTGTCACCGGCCTCCTCGGTACGTTCTTCTACGGGTTTCTGATATACCAGCTTGTCGGCGGCCCTCCTGAGCCGGGTAATTGGCTTACTAAGATTGCGCAAATGCATTATGCGGCTTTAGTCGGCACACCGATGTCGGCGGTGACCGCCTTCTGCATCGTTTCGCTTCTGGAGGTTACCAACGGCCCGATCGAGTTCGAGGCATTTGGGTTGAAGTTTAAGGGCGCGTCCGGGCCGATCATTCTATGGGCATTGTGCTTTTCTGCCATCGTGTGCGCATTCAACCTACTATGGCCAAGGTTGCCCTGACGGAAGGCTCTGTTCCCAGTGCTACCGAATCTGATTGGATGTAGACCGGCATGTCCACATTTAAACCGCTGTGACGGTTCCCGTTGCACGCGGCCAGAAACGGGCTTGGGGATCACTGATCATCTGCGCCGGCGAGCCCGAAGCGGACTTCTGGACTGCCTTGGACCGACATCACCTCCGGTTGGCGGGATTGCGGGTTTACACAACCCACGTATAATCGCCTTGCCGAGAGCGAGGTAATTTACTCTGTGTGCCTCGTCAACCTGACAAACCAAGGTCACTTCGACTCCCCGAATCGTCCTCTGTCAGTCGCCGATGCAGGGCGTCAAAAGCGATTCAAACACCAATGCTGCCAATCAGTGCAACTGACGGGTTTCAACCACCATGCTTTCGAGTACCGCGGCCGCGTCTTCGCCATAGGCCACTCGGAGATTCCGTTTGATAATCTCGCCTTTTGGCAGGATCGCCTCGACTACGGGAAGGGATCCGTCTCCCGCTGTGATGAACAGACATCTCTTCCAAAGGTCGCCATCTAAGATTCTTCGGGCCTCCAAGAGAACAGGAGGTGTCGGCGCCCTAGCATCGAGACATAAGAAAGGCGTTAGCTTCATCAAGTCATGGACGGCAATAAGCCAGTCTTCGTCGTTTGATGTTCGGAAACAGTCCAATTGGACGTCCAGAGTGAGGGCCTTGTCCCAAGGGATGTGTACGTTCAGCATGCTAACAACGCGGAGCGGACTCAGGCGTCGCTTCGCCTCACGCTGGCGTTGAACGCCAATTACGTTCGAGGAGCCCAAAAGAAGTGCTACAGGCGGCGTAGTTGTCCGGACTTGCAGCCACCAAACAAGCGCAAATGGCATCACGGCGACTATCACGCCCAGGAACATACGCGCGAGCAAGGCGACAACCAACACAGCTGCTCCTATGTAGAGGAGCATCAGACGGGTGAACGCAAGCCTGTCGCCTTCAGCAGAGACCTGTCGAAGACGTAGCATTTTTTCTCGACCTTCTCGACCGGTTGAGCGCAGATAGAATCGCGATTGAACCCACATTCGAAGCGCGTTCAAAGTGTAGAACATGGTGACAGGTGCAGTCCCTATGGCTGCAACAGCCCAAATCATCACGCTAACCCGCTCATTCACCCTACTTGCCCGTGGCCCTCGTGCCATATGAGATCCGTTTGACCACCGAATCAAATTCTTCCAAAAGTCGCCGCCGTTCTGCTGCCGAGGTCGCTTGGGGCAGACGGCGCTGAAAATCGTCCCACTCGTCAGCGATGTCCGCGCACTGCTCGCGCGTGAACGTCCGGCCCCGAACGCGCTCGATCAACGTTTCAAGAAGACCGCGACGCGATCCGTCAGCACGTTCACGCATACGTATGAAGAACGCAGTGTTCGCGTCTCGCCCTCGTATCCCCATACTGCGCCGAAATGAGACGAATACTACTAATCCGATGATCATGCCGGCTGCCGCGCCAAGCAGTCCTGCCGCTACCCCGCCAAGAACGGGAGGCAGGATCAGCAACACGACCGAGAGGGCCTGCAGATGAAGAAAAAGCCGATCACCTTTCAGCTCAGCTGTTGTCAGAGGTCTCGGCATGTTTCGGATTCCATCGCTGAGGCGAGAATCGTCCGTTACGGCGTCTGTCACGTCAATCTGGAGGTTCTGAGAAGCCGGTGTATGTGTGACAGGTGCATCTTCCCAATCCGCCCCGCAAATGTACTCGGCGACTTCCCGACTCTCCGAAGCGAGGTGCGCTCGAACCAGCGCTCGCATGTTAGTCGATTTGATCACACCGAATGCGAGTTGTGCCGTCTCGATCCGAGGAAAATTCAGCAGAGCGCAGCGAATCCAGCTGGCCGGCCATTCACCGTCAATATGCTCCAGTGCCACCATAATCTGCCCAATGGGCGGATACCCCAGCCGTGCTGCGAACCGATGATCAATGGCTACGGCTATGAAGTATGCCACTTCCGGCGAGTAGGTCGTCATTAGATACGTGGCGAGGTCTGTGTATTCCGAAGCGGCTCGTCGCTTTTGCAGAATGTGAAAGCGGCCTGCAACGGCCATCGCTTCACGCGTGAACTCCTGGAAGGCGGGTTGACGCGCAACTCGTTCAGCTAGACATGTCCGCATCTCCGAGTACTTTTTCTGAAGTGTGTTCATATGCAGCCTCGGCACGGTTCGACCACCGCGATCCTCACCCAGGACATGAAGACCTCCAGCAGAATGGGGTTGACGAGTTCAGTTTATGCTGTTTTCGTAACGGCGGGATCAGACCCCGGTATGTACTGCGGCTGCTGCGCGGCAACGGATCTGTTTCAAGACGCCCTCGAGGCTCTGTTGTCCTTTTTGGGAGATACTACGGACGGGTAGTTCGTCACATCCAAGTGATCGCATCCAACGCCGTCGCAAGGTGATAGACAGAACCTGACCCAAGTACCGTGCGGGAATCATAACGGCCTCCAGAAACTGGCTGGCGCACCAACCATGAGATCCATGCCGAACTAGCGAACGCGATTTGTGTATTGGTGTAGAGAACAGCCCCTCATCCATCAAGGGCGGCCCTGTCCAGAAACGCGCTTCTGGTAAATCACGGTCGCGAAAAATCGCCAAATCAGGATCGTGCCTAGGACATTCACAGAATTTTGCAGCCTCATCTAGGAAATGCGGGCGTGTGCGGTTCGGCATCAGCGTCGTATCTGTAATTTTGGTCGCGCCGAGCGGGGCATAAGGCTTTAGGACCCCCGAGCTACGGGAACAGTGCGAGCGGAAATTGCGTAATCCTGAAGGGAATGCAAACAAATTTCGGCTGGGAGTGGACGGAGGCACAAGCGGCACAGACAGCGGAAGTGTGGCGTGCGTGCGAATCAAAGGGGATTGAGGGTGGGCAGCGCTTTACCGCCGTGGAGCAGCAACAACGCGAAGCAGCGTACGACGACGCGTTACACGCGGTTGAGAATGATTTGCGGCGATCACCTGCAAGGCGCGCGGCCCGTCGAGCGATGCGGGAGCGAGCCATAGCGGCTTTTGGGCGATTTTCCGCGAAGGCATTGGAGTTGGAGGAACCGGCAATCGCGCTGTTGAGGGAAGAATTCCTCCCGGTTGGAACAGCGCTCGCGCGGTTCGCCAGAAGCTTCGACCCTGCTCTGCCAATGGCCAGCATAATCCAGGCATGCCGGAATGCGTGGACAGCATGCGGCATGCAGCCCTTGTTGGGCCTCAAGGTTCGCCTAACACCATCGATTCTGGCGTACAGCTTGCTGTATCCATATAGCGATAACCAACTTGACGATGAGTTCATGACGAGCGAAAGGAAGCTCAGGTTTAGCGAACGTTTTCGGCGGCGGTTGAGCGGGGAAAACGTTGTAGCCCCGAACCATACCGAGCGAGCGATTTCGAAGTTGGTCGGGTTAATCGAAGGGCAGTATTCGCGTGAGCGATTCCCGCAAGTCTATGAATGTTTGCTGTCAATTCATCGAGCGCAGGAACAGAGTCTTTCGCAGTTGCGGAATCGCAACGCTTATTCCGATGCGGAGATACTTCGCGTGAGCTGCGAAAAGGGTGGGAGTTCGGTGTTGGCGGATGCATGTTTGTCGCATCCGCTACTCGGTCAGGAGCAAAGCCGGTTTGCATTCGAATGGGGTGTCCTGTTGCAGCTCGGCGACGACTTGCAGGACCTCCGCGAGGACTTGTCGCGAGGCTCAATGACGCTGTTCTCGCATGCAGCAGCTACCGAAGCGAAGCTGGACCCGCTGACAACGCAGCTTCTCCGGTTCGCCGAGCATGTGGGTGAGAGCATGGAGATTCTGCCGCACGGGAGTAGTGTAATGAAAAGGCTCTTGAAGTCGAGTTGGCGCTCGCTCATCGTTCGGGCCATTGCTGATTCACAGGAGTTCTTTTCGCCGGCGTTTGTCGAGGAAGCCGAGCGGTATTCTCCTTTCCGTTTTCATTTTCTGCGGCAGCGGCAGAAGCGAATAACCAGCGAGCAAGGGCTATACCGGATGCTGTTCGAAGCTTTTCTTGAAGATGAGAGCAGCAGCGATGTGCCTGCGCCTCAATGCGAAGACTGGTCGAGCAGGCTTCTATCGACGTAAACGCGGTTTGATTAAACGCGGTTTGAGATCTGTCTATCGAATAGCGCTTCTGCTGTTCATCGGGGATGCATACGTCGGCGGAGACGCAGCCAGATCCTGACAAAAAACCCAGGCAAGATCGTTGCTTGGGCGTTTAACGCGATCTTGAGTTCTCAATGTAGGAGACGCGCGTGACACGGCAAAGTGTAACCTGCAACAAGAGTCTATCGATTCCAGTCGAAAAGCGGGCTTCTCAGGACCGATCCGCACGCGATTGCAGTTCAGTTCAAACCCATGGCAGGTCTGATTGCTTCTAAGGAAACGCCCGGCAACGCACGCGCGACTGCTTTGCGCTAAAGCGGGCGGCGATTTCCTCTCTGTATTGACCAAGCATCGCTTGGCTGCCGGGCTAGCTATCGATGAAACAAGGGTCGACTACTCTAGCGGTCGATAAGCTTTGCGTGTGTCGCGGGATAACGCTCACCTTCCACCTTGATGGCTGAAGACGCCTCTTCAAGCGAGTGCAGGTCATCAGCGGTCAATTCAATGGCAGCGCCACCAAGATTCTCTTCTAGTCTAGAAAGCTTCGTGGTGCCTGGAATCGGAACGATCCACGGTGCCTTCGCAAGCAGCCATGCGAGGGCGATCTGAGCGGGAGCAGCCTGCTTCTGTTCTGCGAACTTGGTGATGACATCGACGAGTGCCTGATTCGCTTTGCGATTGTCTTCGCTGAATCGAGGGACAATGGCGCGGAAGTCGGTACTGTCGAACTTTGTCGAGGAATCAATCTTTCCGGTGAGGAAACCTTTGCCGAGAGGGCTGAACGGAACGAAGCCGATGCCGAGCTCTTCCAGCGTTGGCATGACAGACTCCTCGGGTTCACGCCAGAAGAGAGAGTATTCGCTCTGCAGGGCTGTCACGGGCTGCACGGCATGAGCGCGACGGATCGTCTTTGCGCCTGCTTCGGAGAGGCCAAAGTGCTTCACCTTGCCTGCCTGGATCAAATCCTTAACGGCACCAGCGGTTTCTTCGATGGGCGTATTGGGATCGACGCGATGCTGGTAGAGCAAGTCAATGGTGTCAGTTTGCAGACGCTTCAACGAGCCTTCGACGACCTGCTTGATGTGGTCGGCGCGACTGTTGGTTGCTGTCCACTTGCCATCGTTGCCGGGATCGGGCTCGAATCCGAACTTGGTCGCGATCACGACATCTTTGCGGAAGGGAGCGAGAGCTTCGCCCACGACCTCTTCATTGACGAACGGGCCATACACTTCGGCAGTGTCGAAGAAGGTGACACCGCGCTCGACAGCGGCGCGAATGAGCTTGATCGCTTCGCCCTTCTCCGTGGCGGGGCCAAGACCGAAGCTCAGGCCCATACATCCGAGGCCGAGTGCTGAGACTTCGAGGCCGCTCTGTCCTAATGTGCGCTTTTGCATGATTTCTCCTATCACTACTCAATCGTTTGATGCTGGCGAGCTGCTTTACTTCAATGCCTTTTAGGCCTGCTCACTGACTGATCCAGCCAAACTGGCTTGCCCTTCTGCGTCGGAGTGACCGCTACCTAGATGCCGGTCATCTTGAGCATCGCCTCGGGTAGGCGGTCACCTTCGAGCGACAGCTTCGAGGTGGCTTCTTCAATCTGCTGGAGGTCGACCTCACTCAATTGGACATCGATCGCTCCAAGGTTCTCTTCCATCCGTGAGATCTTCGTGGTGCCAGGAATGGGGACGATCCACGGCTTCTGCGCCAACAACCACGCCAACGCAATCTGCGCTGGCGTTGCGCCCTTGCGCTGTGCTGCTGCCTGCACGGCATGGACGAGCACCATGTTCGCTTTGCGAGCCTCCAGCGAGAAGCGTGGCACGTGATTGCGGAAGTCGGTCGGGTCGAACTTCGTGTTCTCGTCGATCTGTCCAGTCAGAAAGCCGGCGCCGAGAGGGCTGAACGGAACAAAGCCGATACCAAGCTCTTCGAGCACGGGCAAAACATCGTCTTCTGGTCCGCGCCAGAAAAGTGAGTATTCACTCTGCAGTGCTGTGACCCGCTGCACGGCGTGGGCCTTGCGGATGGTGCCTATGCCCGCTTCCGACAAGCCAAAGTGCCTCACCTTGCCCTCGGCAATCAGATCCTTTACCGCACCGGCGACTTCCTCGATCGGCACGTTGGGATCGACGCGATGCTGGTAGAAGAGGTCGATATGGTCTGTGCGAAGCCGCTTCAGGCAAGCCGCAGCCGCAGCTTTGATGTGGTCGGGACGGCTGTTCGTGCCTGGGCCGCGTTTGCCGGTCTCGGGATCGATATCGAAGCCGAACTTCGTAGCAATCACAACTTGTTCGCGAATCGGCTCCAGTGCCTCGCCCACCAACTCCTCGTTTGCGAACGGTCCGTAGGCTTCGGCCGTGTCGAAGAAGGTAATGCCCTTGTCGTGAGCTGACCGCATCAGTTGGATCATCTCGCCCTTATCGGCGGCAGGACCGTAAGCCGAGGTCATGCTCATGCAGCCGAGTCCCAACGCTGAGACTTCAAGCCCGCTCGTTCCTAAGGTTCTTTTCTCCACGATTGTTCACCCTTCCTACTGCAGTTGTTGTAAAACGCTTCACTTGCGGATCCCGACTGTTCTTAGCCAGCTTTCTACTTCCTTCCGAACTTCTTCTGCCCTGGCATCTTTGATGGCAAGAAGCTGTCCATCTCTTTCCAATCCTCCCCGAGTGGAGAAGCCCTGCAGCACCGTGCTTTGCGGACACAGTTCCCGCACGGTCTGAAAGGTGCTCCCTGGGCCGTATCCGCCATTGGAATTGAACGGGATGATTGTCTTTCCCCGGAAACTGTATTGATGCAGGAAGCTCTTCATGGGCGGCGGCAGCTTCATATCCCAAGTTGGAAAGCCGACAAAGACGAAATCGTATTGATCCGGTCCGTCGATCACTGTCTTGAGAGGCGGCAGATAGCCGGTCTCATTCTCGCGGACGACTTGCTGGACAGTGGCGTGATAGTCCGCCGGATACGGCGTTTGCAATTCAAGAGCGACCAGTTTGCCGCCAACCTTTTCGTGGATGATGTCCGCGACGGCCTTGGTGTTGTTCGTTCGAGACAGATAAACGATCAGAATCTTCTTGTCCGCGGGGAGCCCCTGGCCCTTCGTTGGAATTTGCTGCGCCGCAGTGGCCGCGGACAGAAGACAAATCACCACGAAGGCAATCCTCAATAAGACATCTATTCGTCTCATCATCGTGAAACCCGCCGTCTTTCGGATGTTCGTGGCTAATTCTTATTGCTATCCACTTTGACCGGCCTAAGCAGATGCGAGAACGTGAGTTGGGCAAGCTTCCACTTGCCGTTTTCCTTGCTATAGACCTCAGTCACCATAAAGGGATTGGTGACTTCGTGCGTACCGACTACTGCCTGCAAGTCCATGTCTTCTAGCAGGATGGCTGTGTTACCAAATATGCGAGCGTCAACTGCATAAACGAAGGCTTTTTTGTACCAGATCCCACCGCTCTTGATGGTCGCTAATTCTTGGGTCTTTCCCCATGTCCCGCCCATGTGAGTGAACATGGCTTTGTCATCAAAAAGTGTTTCTAAGGAATCGACCTTCTTGTCTGCCATCCAATCCCATTTCATGTTTGAGAGGTTGATGACTTCTTGTTGTTCGGGTGTATGACTTGCGGCAGTTTTAATCGTTTCCGTTGGCGGCGCTGCCGATTGCTGTGCGTGGCGACGATTGCACAATCAGTGTTGATAGAAATAGACCTAACAGTAAGGTTTTCATGGTTCTCCCTCTCTTTCGTTATGTGTGGTTGACCTGTGGCGGAACTTAAAGTAGCGTGGCCGATCATTCGCGCTACTCGGATAAAAGAAGAATTGCGTCAGCATTTGGCTAACTCTTCGGAGCCGCTTCTACGCCCGAAAGTGCGAGTACCCCGTCCGGCAGACGTTTCCCTTGAATCTGAATACTCGATACCGACGCGTTCAGCTCCTTGAGTTCATCCTGGCTGAACGTAACCGAGCTGCCACCAACGTTTTCGATCATGTGCGCCATTTGCGTTGTGCCTGGGATCGGCACGATCCACGGCTTCTGCGCCAATAGCCAAGCGAGCGCAATCTGGACTGGAGCGGCCTGCTTCCGTTCAGCCCACATCTTCACGAGCTTTACGAGCTCAAGGTTGTGTTTCAAGTTTTCCGGAGAGAATCGAGGTTCTGCCGAGCGAATGTCGCCGGGTGCGAAACGAGTGTTTTCGTCAATGGCGCCGGTGAGGAACTGCACACCCAGCGGACTCCACGGCACGAACCCGATGCCTAGCTCCTGGCAGATGGGAATGACAACCTCTTCCGGTCCGCGCCAAAGCATCGAATACTCGTTCTGTACGGCAGTGACGGGAAGCGCCGCATGCGCGCGACGAAGAGTGTTCGGTCCCATCTCGCAAAGACCCCAATGCAAAACCTTGCCCTCCGCCATGAGGTCCTTGACTGCTCCGGCGACATCTTCAATGGGAACCTGCGGGTCTACGCGGTGCTGATAGAGAAGATCGATTCGATCCGTCCGGAGACGCTTGAGCATTCCCTCGACGGCTCTCTTGATGTGGTCAGGTTTACTGTTGAGCCCCATTTGGAACCGGCCCGTGTCAGGGTCTATGTTCCAACCGAACTTTGACGTGATCACGACCTTATTCCGGAACGGCGCGATGCCCTCACCGAGAATCCGTTCACACTCGAGAGGCCCGTAAGCTTCAGCCGTATCGAAAAACGTGACCCCGTGATCGTAGGCTGCGCGGAGGATGTCGATCATCTCCGGACGGTACGGCACCGTCGTCTCATACTTGCGGCTCATGTTCTGGACGCCAAGGCCCACGGTCGAGACTTCGAGTGAACCCAACTTGCGTCGCCCACTTATGTGCGCTTGTACGCTCGGCTCCGCAACTGCGGGAGTCGAAAGCACGCCTGCAAGAGTTGCGGCTGCAGAAGCTCCAGTAATGCCTAAGAAGGAGCGACGGTCGATGCTGATTTTCATGTTGCTGTCGTCGAGATTCCGCATGATTGTGAGCCTCTTACCGGGTTTTGGGGGCTGGCCTGCAGCGTCGTCTACCTCTACTGCTGTTTTAAGACTAAGGCCCAATGCCACGGGGCGGCCCTGCCGGGCACGACAACATCCCTGCAAATCACGACAATCTGCGGTCATGGAAATTGACGCCTTTCGCAGCCACCGTGACGCCTTCTGCATGGCAATGCTTGGGACACTTCGATATTGTTGGAACAGGAGAGTGAGTGATGCTCAAGCATTTCCGGGTTCCGGGACGTCTCGCCGTCAAGCTGGAGGAATTGGGGGTATCTGTTTCCGTAGTGCTTCGCAAGGCGGGTCTTCCGCGCGACCTCTTCCAGCAAACCCGAGTGCTTGTCTCCACAGGAGAGCTTTTTGCACTTTGGCGCGCAATCGACCAGGTGAGCTCTGACCCGCTCATCGGTGTGAAGCTGGGGGTAGAAACAAAGACTGAGCGCTTTCACCCGATGGCGATCGCCGCGCTCTCGACCGAAAACCTTGTAGCAGCTTCAGAACACATGGCGCGGTTTAAGAAGCTGACCGCACCCGAAGAGATTCTTGTCGAACTCGACGAAGAAGAATTCACCGTCGGCTTCCGTTGGCTGCTCGCTGTTGATGATGAGCCATCGAGCCTCACCGACTACTGCTTCTCCTGGATGCGCTCTCTTGCTCGACATGGAATCGGCACGGCAGTAAATCCGCTCAGAGCCGAATATGTCCAGCAGCGCTCGAATCTTCGCCAGATAGAGCGCAGCCTTGGGTGCAATGTCGCCGTGGGTGCTCCACGAAATGTAATCGTCTTTCGTGCGTCAGACGCTACAAAGCCGTTCGTGACGCGGAACGTAGAGCTCCTCGATCTACTCGCGCCACAGTTCGAGGAACAGTTACGGCAGTACAAAGAAGAGGATAGTTTCTTGGAGCTTGTGCGCCGCACGATCCAAGACAAACTCACGGGCCATCGTCCCTCAATCGACGCAATTTCAAAAGCTCTACACATGGGCCCTCGTACTTTGCAACGGAGGCTCCAAGACTCTGGATCGAGTTTTCAGCGCGTACTGGACGAAGCACGTCATCAGATGGCGCGCTACTACCTCAGCAACTCAGCCTTTGAACTGAACGAGGCAGCTTACCTCTTGGGCTTTGAAGATCCCAACTCATTCGGACGCGCGTTTCGGAACTGGGAAGGCATGCCGCCGAGTGATTGGCGCGAAACGCACCGATCGACAAAGGTGATGTGATCGGTCCTCAAAGTATTGAGGCATGGATAAGTACCGAGAAATACCGTTCACTACTTAAATCGACCCGGACGTATAGACTTCTGAGTTTGGAAGTCAAGCCACTGGGGACCGTCTTTTTCACAGAGGACTCAGAGGCTTCCACATTTTGTGCACATCGTCATTCGGGAAGCCAAGCACTGAGAGGCGAGTTCCTTTTCTTGAGGCTGGCGATGTATTTTGATTCGTCATACGCAACTCCGTCTTTCCAGCAGCGGAACAGAATCCGTTGCCACTTAAACGCCAATGCGCGAAGCGCGGCATGATGGCGCTTGCCGACGGTACGTAGATGATCGTAATAGACCCTGGCCCAGCGGCAGCTCTTCATCGAATGCTGCGCCCATTCATGAAAGGTTTGTCGCAGAAACTTTGGACACGCTCGTCGAAATTGAATGATTCGCGTTCGGCCGCTGGCTACAGTCACGGGCGCAATGCCAGTAGCGCATTGCATCTCATGAGCATTCTGGTAACGCTTGCCATTTCCCATGGCGGCTAACAAGCGAGGTGCCATCACCGGCCCGGCTCCTGGCAACGATTGAGCTATCGCCCAACACGGATGCTGACGACTGGTTTCAGCGATGGCCGTGTCAAACTTCTTAATGCTCGTTTGCATCTGCTTCAGCAACGCGACGAGCGCGGTCACTTCCAGAACATAGGAATCCAGCAGCACCGCATCCTGTACAGCAGGGACAGCCGCGCTCACCTGTTTCGCCCAGACCGCCGCTTCTTCCGGAGTGCGCCGATGCTGACGAAGAAACGTCTCCAGTGTCTTGCGTTGCGCTTTTTGCAACTGCTCCAGTTTGGGCCACCTGGCCAGCAAATCGAGAACGGGTGCCGCCCCGATATCGTCAAACCAGTTCAGCACTTGTGGAAAGTAGACCTTCAGGCGTGCGGAGAGTCGGTTCCCATGTCGCTTCTTCTCCTCCACCCAATGCCGACGTTGTTCCACCAACATCAGCAGTCGACGAGTTGGTTCGTCATCCTGCTCCAAAGGACGGAGGCGATCTCGGTGATGCACCAGCAACTCCAGCAGCAGTTCCCCATCGGCGGGATCACTCTTGCTTCCGGACGGGTATAAGGCTTGACGAAATTGCCCGGCTGCTTGCGGATGAACCGGATAGATCTCGACACACTCATATTTCAAAAGCATCCACACGACTGCCCCGTGTTTTTGCTCGATGGCAACGCCTATTCGCCGACCATTCAGCCGGCTCATCAACTGACCGAGCCAAACGTCCAATGCTTCTGGCGTTTGCTCCAGGCGTCCTCGCTCCCGCTCTCCAGTGTCGGTCCATTGCAGGGCCCAAACGTGCTCCTGGTCTCCCCAATCAAACCCAACCCAAGCTGCGTAGCGCTCGTCGCGCTCCGCGTTATCTTTTTGCTTCATCTTGCTTTCGCTCCGCGATTACTTTCGGCAAGCAGGCTTCGCATCTCCAAAGGACTTATAGATGTCGTGCTGTGGTCCAGCGACAGCTTCTGAGAATTCGTCTTAGCGAAGCACATCCCGCTGCTCGAGGGTCTACACGAAAACATGAAATTGTTAGTCGGCAATACTCGTAGCAGCGGGACGCCAGCTCTCTATCTTTTATTCCTCATGCTCCGCTTCGATCAAGCGTCGGAACGGTCGCAACAAGCCAAAGAGAACTTTTCCACAACCGCGGCGGCCGACGGCTGTTGATATCTAACCATCTTGAGCCAACTCCTTGGCTCGACTATAAGTCGGCTTTGCTGAGATTGGCGGCCAACAGGGCTCAGTCAGTTCACCGTCGCCATAAGAGTCGCCTTCTATGGAACGTCCGGTCCCGCGGAGTTCTGCGATCGCTATTACGAACAAAGAACGCCGTACTGTTCGGGCATCCCTCCGCCGGGCCGAGTCCAACTTGAAGCCCGAGCGGCGAGTTCGTTCCCAATTAACCAGGAGCCCGCCCTTTTCATACGGCCAATGGAACAGCGGATCGTGACCTATAGGATTACAAGTCTCCCCATAGTCACGTGAGACGGGCAATGTGGGGCAAGCGCCGACATCATCAGGCTCTATGCACCAGAGGCGCGCAAGTCGAGCAGATCGAGTTCATGTTCGAGGCTGCGTAACTCGGAGTCGCCGATTTCGGAGCGGGCGCGCATAGACATCAGAGCTGAGCGTTCGGCGGAGCGAAGTTCGCCGGCGATGGAACGGTAGCGCTCGCGGGCCTGTGTGCGATTGCCACTGCCGGAACAAGGCGGCGGCGAGGGAGACGACGCCACGCAGTCTGGACGGCCTTTCAAGTAGACTGTAGAAGCTCGCAATACGATGCTCTCCGCCGGAACAAGACTCGGCATCTATGAAATACATTCACATATAGGTCTCGGTGGTATGGGGGACGTGTATCGAGCAAGAGACACAAGGCTCGATCGCGAAGTGGCCGTTAAAGTTCTTCGGGCCGAACTCGCGGCGGACCGGTCGCTCGTTACCAGATTCGCACGTGAAGCAAAAGCGTTAGCCTCGCTCAACCACCCCAACGTTGCTCAAATCTACGGCTTAGAGGACTCAGGGAACACGCCAGCCTTTGTAATGGAGCTTGTTCCGGGAGAAACTCTTAGTTCGTTGCTTCGAAGACAAAAGCTAACACTCTCGGCCGCCCTGAACTACGCTGCGCAAATTGCCGAAGCGCTTGGCGCCGCGCACGACCGAGGCATCGTTCACCGGGACCTTAAGCCGGCGAACATTATGATCACACCGGAGGGTCTCGTTAAAGTTCTTGATTTTGGACTTGCCGCTGTGGCACGGCCAGGCGATGCTTTCCAAAACGGTCCTGATGCTGCTACTGCCGCCACCATCACGGCGACTCAGACCGGCGTGATCATGGGAACAGTCGGCTATATGAGCCCCGAACAGGCCTCTGGGCGGCCGACTGATAGAAGGACCGACATCTGGGCCTTTGGCGTCGTGCTTTGGGAGATGTCCACGGGAAAGCCTTTGTTCGAAGGCGATTCTTCCGCGGCGACTTTGGCGGCTGTATTTGCAAAGGAACCTGACTGGGAGCAAGTGCCGTGGCAACTCCGCCGTCTCTTGCAGAGCTGCCTGCAACGAGAGGCCAGCCGTCGCCTTCGCGACCTCGGCGACGCTCGCCTTTTAATCGAAGCGCAAGAGAAGCCGGCCAGCTCTGTCCAGGCTGCTCACCAGAACCGGTGGTGGACATGGGCCGCCTCCGCCGCCATGGCGGTGCTTGCTGCCTATTTCGGAGTCCTGTGGCGTGACACTCACTCCCCTGAACCCCCGTTGATTCGCTTGGATATCGATTTGGGGACTGACCTGGATGCGGGCAACCGTATTGCTATCTCTCCCGACGGAAGCCGCATCGGTTTCATCGGGATGGATGCGAATCGCAACTCAACTTTGTTCATGCGCCGCCTCGATCAGCCGAAAGCAGTTGTCCTGGACGACGGGCTCGGCCGTAACAGTTATACCGCCCCATTCTTTTCCCCCGACAGCAAATGGATTGGTTATGAAGCGACCCATAAGCTGAAGAAGGTGCCGGCGGACGGCGGTGTGCCCATCGTGGTTGCGGAAGAAGTAGTAGGCCCTGCATCGTCAACTTGGACCGAAAATGGAGAGATTGTTTCCGCTTTGACATTTACTGGCTTGTACCGCATCCCTGCAGCCGGGGGCTCACCCAGACTCATTTTAGGCGGCTCTCCTAGGGAACCTTTCGGCCTGCCTGGGGGGAGGTCAGTTCTCATGTCCGATGGGCAGTTATCAATTTTGCCGGTTGAAGGCGGAAAAGAAAGACCAATCCCGGGGGTTATTGGGGAGGGAGCGAAGTATGTATCAACAGGCTATGTATTGTACGTTGATCGAAACGCTATTCTCCAGGCTTTGCCGTTTGATGTGACACATCTCACAGCAAGAGGGTCCGCATTCCCCCTGCTCGAGGGCATTGAGTTCTTCGACATTAGTCGCACGGGCACCCTCATTTGCAAACGGAGTAGATCTAAAGGCAGAACTTTGCGGTGGCTTGATAAGACGGGCAAGACAGAGCCGATTCTCGAAGCACCCGCATCGTACGCTATGCCTCGAGTTTCTCCGGATGGTAAACGGCTGGCATACCTAATACGCGGGGATAAAGGATGGCAAATCTGGATTTACGATTTGGTGCGGCACGTCGCACGTCAACTTACTCTTGAAGGCACGACCGCAATATACCCGATATGGATGCCCAGAGGGAATTATCTGCTCTTCCGCGGACGGGACGGTATTTTTGTTGTCGCCGCCAACGGTAGCAGCACACCAAAGCTTCTCTTGAAACTACAGAGCAATGCTGATGGTGTGCCGGAAGCGATTTCCCCTGATGGTCGCGAACTGGCTATAGTCAGGAAGGGCAAAAACACCGCACGCGATATCTGGATGGTTCCATTGAATGGAGAAGGGGAGACTCTGAGTGCGGGTGAGCCGAAACCGTTCGCGAATAGCGCTGCCGATGAAATTAACCCTTCGTTTTCCCCCGACGGCAAATGGTTGGCATACTCTTCTACCCAAACCGGGACCTTTACAATCTATGTCCGTTCCTTGCAAGGGACTCACGGAACCTGGCAGGTCTCAGCCGAAGAAGGCTTTCTTCCCCAGTGGTCACCTGAAGGAAAAGAAATCGTTTTTCATTCCCTGCAGAACGACCGGCTGTGGGCAGCATCCTACTCGGTGAATGGAGATGTGTTCTTGCCGGGTGAGGTCACCCCATTTGGACGAGACGTTGACATCCCTACCAACGGAGAGGCGCCCGTATATTCATTCGCTCCGACGGGCAATCGCGTCGCCGCCGTATTTACGGGCAGTGAAGCCCCAGGAGTTCGGCCGCATCCTAGCTACATTCTGATTCTGAATTTTTTCGAAGAGATTAAACGCCATAGCGGCTGAGCCCCAAACCCGCTAGTTCGCGCTGCCCTGTTCCGCGCGCGCTCGGACTTGTCGATCAACTTGGGCTGACACAATGTCTACAATTTCCGTTAGATTACGTGCGGCTCCATTCAACGACAGCTGGGCCTTAAAGATCCGCGGTGGTCCGGCAGTGTAGAGCTACGTTCGATTTCTGCCGTCGTCACTTCGACGGGAAACGCGCATTGCAGAATGCGGAAAACGAGGCGAGCGTTCGCTAGTAAACCAGGAGTCGGCCGTTTTTCACACCGCCGATGGAGCGGACAGTGTAGCAATTACAAGTCTCCCCATAGTTAGGTGAGACGGGCTATGTGGGGCAAGGGGCGTCAGGCTCTATGCACCAGAGGCGCGCAGGTCGAGCAGATCGAGTTCATGTTCGAGGCTGCGTAGTTCGGAGTCGCCGATTTCGGAGCGGGCGCGCATAGACATGAGGGCTGAACGTTCGGCGGAGCGAAGTTCGCCGGCGATGGAACGGTAGCGCTCGCGGGCCTGTGTGCGATTGCCAGTGCCGGGCGACTCATCCTGGGAATGCTTGTCGGGGGTGAGTAAGTCTAGACGCTGCTGGTAAGAGCGGGCGAAGCCATCGTAGATAGGGTCAAACTCAGGCTGATCGTTTTCGCGAAGCTCTTCGATGCGCTTGAGTGCGGCGGAGATCATGTGGCGGCGGGCTTTGCGTTCGCGGTTCTGTTGCTGATCGGAGTGGGGGAATTTGAGCAGCGTCACGAGGGGCGGTAGCGTGAGACCTTGCAGGACAAGCGTAACCAGGATGGTGGAAAAGGTGAGAAAGATGAGGGCGCTGCGCTGAGTGAAGGGTTGGCCGCTTGCGAGAGTGACAGGCAGAGACAAGGCGGCAGCGAGGGAGACGACGCCACGCATACCGGTCCAGCCCAGGAGGAAGACAGAGCGTAAGGCTGGTCGTTCTTCCGGTTGGTGCAGCAAATGTCTCCTGATGAGATATCCGAGGTAGGAGGCGGGCAGCACCCATAAGAGGCGCAGCATGATGACCGCTATTGCCAGTTGGGCAGCGCTGAGGATAAGTTCAGCGGGAGAAATGTGGCGGATGCCGTGAAGCACTGCCGGCAATTGGAGCCCGATTAGCAGAAAGACGATGCCGTTCAAGAGAAAGGTGAAGGTGTTCCAGAAGGAGCCGCCCTCAATGCGTGTACGCGGCGATAACACGGACGAGCGGTAGCGGCCGATGTAAAGACCGGCGGCGACGCATGCGAGGACTCCGGAGGAGGCAACCAATTCAGCCAAGGAGTAGGCGATGTAGGGGGTGACGAGAGTCAGCGTGATTTCGAGGGGAGCGTTGTCGAGGCGTGACTCGATGGCGTGGAAGACAAAGCCGATGAGCAAACCGCAAGCAATGCCGGCGGCGGTGAGATAGAAGAAGCGGAGAGTGCCGCCGCCGAGCGAGGGGACAGTGCCTCCGATGACGAGCGCGGTGGAGAACTGGAGAGCTAGCAGACCGCTGGCGTCGTTGACGAGGCTTTCTCCTTCGAGCAGGTCGACGATGCTTTTGGGCAGACCTAAGCGCTGAGCGATGGCAGTGGCGGCGATGGCGTCGGTGGGAGCAACGGCGGCGCCGAGAACGAGACCGACGCGCCAATCGAAGTCGGGGATGAGCAAGTGTGCTGCGAGCGAGACTCCAAGGATCGTGAATCCAACCAGGCCGAAGGCAAGAGAACTGATGCTGATCAGGTTGTACTTGAATTCGGCCCAGGAGGTTTGCATGGCAGCGAAGAACAGCAGGGGCGGCAGGATGGAGAGGAATATGAAATCCGGATTGAGCGAGATGCGTGGCAAGCCAGGGATGAAGCTGACGAGCAATCCACCGATGACGAGAACGATGGGATAGGCGATTTTCAGTTTCTGCGCAAGTATGCCGAAGCCGACGATGAAGGCGAGAAGAAGGACCAGGAGGAATTGCGTCTCGTGAACCGGGGTGGCGGACATATTCATGAGGCTAGAGCAACGGCGTTATCAAGAGTAATCCGGGGACACTGGTAGTCTCGGCGTGTACGGGGTTTTGACGGCGCGGGATCAAACGGGTGAAAGCGTATGTTTTCACGAACAAATACTTGCGAAAATCTGGCCCGGTATGCGGTTGATTGCTCCTGGGATGGGCTGTCTGAGGCGGCGAGGAGCCGGATCAAACTGCACTTGCTCGATTCACTCGGATGTGCGCTCGGCGCGATCGAAGCAGGGCCTGTGCAAGCGATTCGCAGAGAGCAGGCGCAAGAAGGCGGCGGCCGCTGTTTCCTGATTGGCGGTGGCGGGGCGACACCGGAGCGCGCTGCCTTTTACAACTCGGCCCTGATTCGCTACTTGGATTACATGGATACGTTCATCACGCCGGGGGAAGCGTGCCATCCGTCTGACAATGTTGGCGGCATCCTAGTTGCGGCGGGTTTGGCGAACGCATCGGGGCGCGACTTTCTTGCGGCGCTCGCGCTGGCGTATGAGGTGCAACGGCGGCTCACCAATAGCGGCGTTCCGGTGATGAAGGCGGGGTTTGATCATACTGTCACGCAGGCGATTTCGCTGGCTTGCGGTATCGCGCGCGTGCTTCAGTTGTCCAGCGAGCAAGTGACAAATGCGATTGCGATTGCAACGGTAGGAGGCGCGGGACTTGCGGCTTCACGAACGGGTGGGCATCTCTCGCAATGGAAGGGATTGGCTTCCGCCGAAATGGCGCTGCACGTGATGCACAGCGTGCTTGTTGCGGCGCAGGGAATCACAGGGCCTACTCACGTGTTCGAAGGCCCGCTTGGGTGGAAGCAGATGCTTGGGAAGCAGTTTCCGCGTACGTGGAAGGGAGGATACGAAGGCATTCTGGAATGCAGTCTCAAGCGCTTCAACGCCGAGTTCCACGCGCAGCCGTGCATCGAGGGGCTTCTGGAGCTGCGTTCGGCTCACCGGCTGAGCGCGGCGTCGATCCGGTCCGTTCGCATTGAGATATTCAAGGTTGCCTACGAAATGATCGGCGGCGGTAAATATCTGGATCCCAAATCCGTTGACACGAAAGAGGACGCGGATCATTCGCTGCCGTATATGGCAGCAGTTTCGCTGCTTGATGGGCAACTTGAACCGGAGCAGTATGAGAGCTCGCGAATTCGAAGCAAGGACGTGCAGAGCTTACTCAAGAAGGTGAAGGTGAAGCCGAAGCGTGCCTTTACGCGAGATTATCCGCGCACTATGAGTTGCCGAATCTCGATCAAACTGCAAGATGGGCGAGTTCTTCAATGCAAGAAGCATGATTTTCAGGGCTTTTATCGGAAGCCGATGCGGTATGAAGAGGTGACCGCAAAATTCCGGCGCTTAGGGTCTAGAGTGGCAACGGAGGCGCAGCTACAGAGGATCATCGATTGTGTCGGCACACTGGAGACACGTTCTATTCACGACCTTGTCTCGGCGTTGCAGTTTAGCGAGCAGGGAAGCGTCTGAACGAGATCGCGTTGGCTGGTTTAGATCTCCGATACCGGTCTCCTGACCGGCCCAGATCAATTCATATCCGGCGGACCGCAGAGCGTCGGCTGGAAAGGAGTACTGCTCTGTTTTGAGTTCCTGCAAGCAGACAATTTCGGGTTTCTCCTTTTCGAGCCAATTCAAAAGATTCGCAAGCCGCTTGTTGATGTTGTTGATGTTGAACGTCGCAATCTTCACGCGGTTAGCTTGGCTGAACAGGACAGGATTCGATACCGCTTACACACTGCTTCTCGTCAATTACTGAGCGGTGTTATTTCGCGGGAAGTGATCTCGTACTGGAAGTGGTCGGGATCGAGGCTATCGAGTCGCCCCTCAGCGGTTTCCGCCTGCGGATACATGAGGAAGTGGACAGGCGGACCACTGGATCCGGGAAGTTTGATGTCTTGAGCGTAGTTATATGCCATCCAGTTCATCTCCCAACACCCGAACAGCTGGGCTCGCGCCTGCTTCACTAGCTCGTCGTTCAGCGGGCGGTTTCCGGGCGGCTCCTCCAGCATGAGCTTCCGCACGTCTGCCGGATCGACCGGCACCCAGCCGTACTCCCGCAGGTAGACTTCGGCGCGACAGTGTTGCGCCTTAGTCACGTTCTCTGAGGAGACGCCCAGGCTTTTGTAGCCGATTCGGGAGGCGGCAATGCGAATGCCGTATACGTCGCGTGCCGGTAAGCCAGCTGCCCGCGCAAGCCCGACGTAGAGCGCGTTCAGATCGGCACATTTCCCGCCGAGATCCCCGGATTCCAGCATGAACCGGATATTGCCGACGCCGCAGCCGCGGGTTTTCGGATTGCGATAGGTGTTTTCCACGATCCAGTCGTAGATTGCACGGGCCTTGTCCACGTCTGTTTTCGCAGCTTTGGTGATTTCTGTGGCGCTCTGCTTGACAATGCCATCGGTCGGCAACAGTTTCGTCGGTTGCAGACAGGCGTTCAATTCAGAAAGGTTTACCTTCTGCGGATTACTGGGTACAGAAAGGTTTACCGCCCAGTTCCGTGTTGTGACGCGGCTGGTGAGCGCCAGAACGGGCCTAGCTCCTGCCGCGAATTCGGCCGCAATGAGTTCCAGTGTTTCGCTGTACTTTAGGGTCTTTGCCGTCCCAGCATCGCAATAAACCGTGTTGGCAATCGTTTTCTGGAATGGCGTGTCGCTGACAAGCGGGACCGGCACCCAGAGGCGGGTAGTGCCTGCCGGTTTCAGGACCTCAATGCGGGTGGTCACTTCGAAGGTACGCCATTCGGCAGAACTGAACTTCTCGGCCACAAGGTTTTTCGGGAGCCAGATGCGAGCAGAAAGGACAGTAGCCCGTTGCAGAAAATCACGGCGATGCATCAGCGTTCCTCAAACGAATGTCCCTTTATTGTCTCGATGTCCATCGTAGTCGATGGCGGAAACAATGACCACGTAGCTACTTCTGCGACGGCTGCGACAGTCGCACGGCCGTACCGGAAGTCAGCGAATCCGAGGGATTTTCGATGATTGCGTCCTGGGCTGTAAGGCCGGAAACGACTTCCACCCGGTTTCCGTAATCGCGGCCGATGGTAATCCCCACCAACTCCGCCCTGTTGTTCCGAACCACGGCCACCTGCATGTCATTGGCGCGGAAAATCAAGGTGTTGACGGGAATGATTAGGCCAGCGGCCTCCGCCTTCAGCTTCAGGTGCACCGACAAAAATGCGCCGGGAAGTAACTCACCCGTCGTGTTGTCGACGTCCACTTCGGTGAGCAGCGTGCGCGACACCGGGTCGATCGAATCAGAAGTCCGCACAATTCTGCCGGGGAATTGCCTGCCTGGAAATTCCGCCTGGGTGAGGTAGGCTGCGCCACCAGGCTTGACATCGCGCGAATACTGCTGGGGCACGTTGACGTAAACACGCAGCCGGTTGGTAGCGGCGATGTCGAAAAGTTCTTTGCCCGGGGCATTTGCACCAGCGTCGATTAACGCGCCAATATCAATGTTGCGCGCGGTAAGTACGCCATCGAATGGAGCATAGACGTTTTGAAAGTGCTGCGTTTCTTGCAGACGCCGCATGTTGAAGGCCGCCGAATCCAGCATCGCCTTCTTCGCCTGCATGTCTCCAACGGCATTGTCCACGTCCTGTTTTGCCACGGAGTCGGACTTGAACAATCCCTGATAGCGGTTGGCAGTGGTCTTAGCAAGATCATAATTGGCCTGAGCTGTGGCCATATCGGCGCGGGCCTGATCCAGTTGGCGATCGAGTTCCGGAGTCTCAATAACCGCCAGCAGCTGGCCGGCTTTCACATGCGCGCCGATATCGAAATTCCAGCTCTTCAGATACCCGCTTGTGCGGGCATAAATCGGGGTTGCGACGTAAGCCTGGGCGTTACCGGGAAGAATCACCTCCTCCAGGTTGCCGCTGGATTTCGGATGGATGACGCTGACGGTAGGGATGGCCCGCTGCAATGACTGCTGCTTCAGCGCGCTCGCCGCGTCGACTCGCGACTCAATGCCGTTGAAGACGTCATAGGCGATTGCGGCCGCTGCGGCACAGATCACCACCACGATCAAGATGCGAAAGGACGCCGTGATTCGCGAGATGGACCGCCGATCGGGGCCGACTGTCTGTTGGGTGTTCATCAATCGGAAACTCCAGCCGAGCGGGCGCGTGCCCGGCCATGCAGAAATGCGAAGACCGCCGGGACGAAGGTCAGGGTAGCGACGGTTGCGAGCATCAGGCCGCCAATGACTGCTCGCCCGAGCGGAGCATTTTGTTCTCCACCCTCGCCCAGGCCCAGCGCCATCGGAACCATGCCAATGATCATGGCCAAAGCCGTCATAATGACGGGGCGGAAGCGGGTGAAGCCCGCCGCCATTGCTGCACTCACGGCGTCGCCGGATTCCAGCAGCGACTCTTTCGCGAAACTCACCACAAGGATGCTGTTGGCGGTGGCAACACCCATGCACATGATGGCGCCCATCATCGCGGGGACGCTCAGCGTCGTATGAGTTGTAAAGAGCATCAACAGAATGCCAGCTAGCGCTGCAGGCAACGCCGTGATGATGATGAATGGATCAAGCCAGGATTGGAAGTTCACAACGATCAACAGATAAACCAACAAAATCGCGAATAAAAGGCCACCGGTCAGCCCTATGAACGATGCGCGCATGGTCTCTATCTGTCCCCGAATGACCATCTCTGAGCCGCGCACCAGGTTCCGACGATTGGCATCGACGATACGCTCCACGTCGCCGCCGACCGCCGACAGATCCCGGCGGTCCGGTGCGCCGAAAATATCGATCGTCCGCTGAATGTCGTAATGGTTAACCACGGCCATGCCATTGCCGCGGGTGATGGACGTGACATCGTTGAGTATCTCGGACGTTTTAGGCTGTGCTGACGTGAGAGGCAGATTCCGCAGATCCTGCAGGGACTTGACGTCGTATTGAGGTACCTGGGTAACCACGCTGTAGCTGACACCGTTTTGGGGGTTTAGCCAGAAAGTTGGCTGAGTCTGGAAACTGCCGCTGAGTGAGATTAGCAGACTTTGCGCCACATCAGCTTGTGTATAGCCGCTTTCGGCGGCCTTGGTGCGGTCGGTGATGACGTGCAGCTTAGGTTGATCGAAAGTCTGCTGGACGCGAAGGTCGGCGATACCCGGGACGCGGCGCATCTGGTCCATGATGTGATCCGCCAGTTTGCGATTCGCTTCTACATTTTTCCCGACGATCTGAACATCAATCGGCGCGGGCAGGCCGAAGTTCAGGATCTGGCTGACGATATCGTCGGGCAGAAAATAAAACTCCGTACCCGGAAATTCTCGCGGCAAGCTACTTCGCAGGAGCTCGACGAATTCCTCCGTCGGGCGGTGCTTCTGGGTGAGTGAAACCATGATATCGGCGTCCGCCGAGCCCACCGGCGCCGAATTGCTATAGATCGTGTTGATGCTGCTGTACGGCAATCCGATCTCATCCAGGATGTTGAGCAACTGATCCGAAGGGATCTGGCGGCGGATTGACGTTTCCACCAGATCGCAGATGCGCGCGGTCTCTTCAATGCGGGTTCCTGTTTTGGCTCGTAGATGCAACTTGAATTGACCTGCGTCCGATGTGGGGAAGAAGTCTTGGCCGATCCAGGGATAAAGCAGGAACGCCGACAGGCAAAGCAGCAGAAACACCGGTAGAAACAATGCGCGCCGCCGAATCATTACTGCAAGCATGGCTTCGTACCCGTCGCGCAGGCGGTCAAATCCACGCTCAAACCATCGCTGGAACAGAATGAAAGGATTGCGGGTCGGTCCATGATGCTGATGCCTCAGCAAGTATTTCGCCAAGGTCGGCACGAGAGTACGCGACAGGCCGTAGGAAGCAAGCATCGCGAATACCACGGCTTCGGCAAGCGGCACAAAGAGGTAGCGCGCTACGCCGCTGAGAAAGAACATCGGGAGGAAAACGATGCAGATGCATAGTGTGGACACTAACGCCGGAACAGCAATCTGCGCGGCGCCATCCAGGATGGCCTGCTCAATCTCCTTACCTTGATCCAGATTCCGGTTCACGTTTTCAATCTCTACCGTCGCGTCGTCTACGAGAATTCCGACCGCCAGGGCCAAGCCGCCGAGAGTCATGATGTTGATGGTTTCGTGCAAAAAGCTAAGCACGATCAGCGACGTCAGAATCGAAAGCGGTATGGAGATTGCGATGATCAGCGTGCTACGCCAACTTCCGAGGAAGAGAAGGATCATCAGCGCGGTGAGCGCTGCGGCAATGACTGCCTCGCGAATCACGCCGGCAATGGAGGCCCGCACGAAGATGGATTGATCGGCGAGCGGCTGGATCTTCAATTCCGGCGGCAGGGTCGCCGATACGACCGGCAGCAATTTCCGGACGCCGTTCACCACCGATAGAGTGGAAGCGTTGCCGGCTTTCATCACGGTGAGCAACACGCCGCGGCGGCCATCTTGCCGAACGATGTTGGTTTGGGGCGCGAAGCCATCGCGCACGTAGCCAATATCGCGGATGTATATCGGCGCTCCGTTCACCACTTTCACCGGAAAGTTGTTGAATGCCGCTACGGTGGCTGGAGAAGCATTCAGATCGACGTCGTACTCGAACTGGCCGATCTTTGAGGTCCCAGCCGGAATAATCAGGTTCTGTTTGGCAATGGCGTCGGTAATATCGGCCGGCGACAAGCCCTTCGACTCCATTGCGGCCGGGTTGATATCCACCATGACTTGCCGCTGTTTCCCGCCGTAAGGATAGGGAATGGCGCAACCGGGAATGGTCACCAACCGCGTGCGGATAAAGTTGACGCCATAGTCGAACAGCGACTGTTCGCTGAGTCCTTGCCCGGAGAGGCCCAGCTGAATGATGGGTACGCTTGAAGCGTTGTACGCCAGCAGAAACGGCGCAGTGGTGCCTGGCGGCAACTGCCGCAGGACCGGCTGTGAGATAGCGCTCACCTGGGCCATCGCACCGTTGATATTGACGTCGGGTTGGAAGAAGACCTTGATGATGGCACGCCCATTTATCGACTGAGACTCAATGTGCTCAACATCGTTCACCGTCGTGGTGAGGGAGCGTTCGTAGATGGACGTAATACGCTCTTCCATTTCCTGCGCATTTAGGCCCGTATAGTTGAACGCGGCGGCGATTACCGGAATATCGATGTTCGGGAAAATGTCCGTTGGCGTTCGGAGAATGATAATCGGAGCCAGGATCAGTATCAGCAGCGCCAGCACAATGAATGTGTACGGACGCGCGAGTGCGACTCGGACTATCCACATTTCTGATTACTCCAAAGGCGAGGGGCCGCGCTCAAATAGTAGACACGGCGTCTCGTAATTCGTATATTCGAGATTGTCGCACGCAATGGCCAGTTCACAAGTACAGGCACGCGGGAGAGGCCGGCCGCGTGATGAGTCCGCGCGGCAGCGGATCCTGAAGGCGGCGCTCGAACTGATGGACACAACGGCGTTCACTCAGATTACGGTTGAAGGCATCGCCGCGCGTGCCGGCACCAGTAAGGCCACCGTATATCGCTGGTGGCCGAACAAGGCGGCAGTGGCGATCGAGGCTTTCCGCGAAGCGGTAGCGCCGGAACTACCTCTGCGCAACGCGGGAACACTGCGCGATGACCTGTCTAACCAGCTCAGGAACTTTTCGCGGCTTCTGTCCGGCCCCGGCGGGCGTATGCTGCGATCGTTCGTGGTGGCAGGGATGAGCGATCCCGCTGTGGCATCGGCGTTTCGCTCCACCTGGAGCGCGCCCCGGCGCGCGGAGGCCAAACGGATGTTGCGCCAGAAGCAGGTGAGCGGACAGTTGCGAGAGGATGCTGATCTTGACCTGGTACTTGACCTTCTGTACGCCCCACTTTACTATCGCTTTCTGCTCAAAAATGAGCCACCTTCTCAGAAATATGTCGAGGCGGTCCTCGCGTTGTTGATTCCGGCGTTAGAGGCACTTCGAGCAAGATCGAGCTAGTGGTTTGTTCCCGTCGTTTCGGGCAACCAGATCTCCATGGCTGCGCCGGGAAGATCACCCAGCCGGACCGTGTAGCCAGCCAGGTGTCTTTTTAGTAATGGCACTCTTGTGTCATTATGGCACTTGTGTGTACAATAGAGCGTAAAATGAGTGTAGGCGAAGAACAAGGCAGATTCCGGCAACGCGCGCACACTCGTGCTCTTCTTGTGAAGACTGCCTCGGAACTGATCCAGAGTGGCGAAACACCCACTGTCACAGCCGTTGCCGAAGCGGCACAGGTTTCTAGACGCACCGCCTACCGATACTTTCCTTCGCAGGAGCAGCTATTGGCTGAGGCTGCCATCAAGAGCGCCCAGCCCCTGGTATCCAACACTGAATTCCCAGAAGACCTGACGGCGCGCATCCGGCTTCTGGTGGCAACGGTGCAGCGATTTGTCTATGGAAACCAAGGCGCTTGCCGAACGATTGTGCGCCTCACTGCCGAGCACGTTCTAGATCACAATGCCGGCGGCGCCGAGGACTTGCCGGTGAGGAGGAACCGGATTGAATGGATCAGGACCGCCCTCGCACCGGCCAGAAAACGGCTTGGAGGAAAACACTTTGAACGGCTTGTCTCAGCCCTTTCCTTGTGCGTTGGTATCGAGTCTGTAATGGTATTGACGAATTTGCGTGGGCTATCTCAGAAAGAAGTCACGCGCGTTTCTCTCTGGGCTGCAGAGACTCTAGTTGCGGGCGCACTGGAACAGGCCGAACAAAGGTCGGGCAGGGGCCGCAAAAGCGAGGAGGAAATCATGAATCGACGGTCGTTCTTTAATCTCGTTGCACTTGCATTATCGAACCAAAAATCCGGAGTTGCTTTCTTAGGAGGAGATACAACCATGAATACTACGACAGCTTCCACGAGTCAGCCATTAATCGTCAGAAGCCAAGATGTCGTCGGGCTCAGTCAAGGGTTAGGAGAAGTGCGAATTCTGGTCGATGGCGCCAAATCGCAGAACGAGTACTGGCTCGTCCACGCTGAAGAATTTCCTGGGTTCATGACCCCACTCCACTTCCACCACAATATGGACGAATACGTCTACGTGCTCGACGGCGTTCTCTCCGTTTTCACGTGTGGCCAGTGGCACGATCTGACTCCGGGCACATTTGCTGCACTTCACAAAGCTGTTCCTCATGCACAGGGAAACACTTCCTCATCGCCGGTTCGCTTCGTCGGAGCAGGTACTCCTGCTGGATTCGAACGCATGTTTCCGGAGCTGGATAAATTGGCTAAGCGTATCCCGGCGAATACTCCTGAATTCGGCAAAGAAGTCGCCAAGCTTTTGAGCCAGAGCCAATATGCAACAACTATCCTCGGGCCGCCGCCTCGTCGAAACCCGGCTATTTAGGCCATAAACTTCATCGTGCACCACGCCTGACGCTCCGTTCCGTTTTACTAACGTTGCACGAATGCTCGTACTCTATTTCGGGTGTGCGGCGAGGGGCTGCTGAGTGGCACCCTGGAAGAGTCGCGGGGCAAAGTCGTTCAAGTCACGGCGCCAGGTCTGCCACTCGTGGTTGGTACCGGGCGACTCGTAAAACACGTGCTGGATTTTGGCGTCATCGAGCGACGCGTGCAGTTGCTCAATGCCCTGCTTCATCCGCTCAGGCTCATCCGTGCCCACACCAATCCACAGCAGATGCACGCGCCTGGCAAACGCGTCCGGGTCGGCCATCTCGCCCTTGAACGCCGTCTTCATATCCGGCTTATCGTTCCCCATCGCAAACACATTGGCTGCTCCGCTGAAGCCGCCGATGTAGGAGAACAGATCGAGATGGTCAAAGGTCACATGAAAGGTCTGCATGCCGCCCATCGAAAGACCCGCCATCGCACGATGGTCGCGGTCGGGTATGGTGCGGAATGTCGAGTCGACGAAAGGAATCAGAGCCTGTGTCATGTCGTCTTCGAACGCAGACATCATGTCCTGCATTGCCTTCCTCATCTCGGGCGAACCGAACGGTTTACCGGCGAGATCGGGAGCGGGCTGGCCCGCGCGGCGCGCGTAACCATTCGCCATCACGATAATCATGGGCTTCGCCTTGCCGCTCGCAATCGCATTATCAAGGATGAAATTCGCCTTCCCCTGCCGCGTCCATCCCGATTCGTCCTCGCCCCCGCCGTGCTGCAAGTAAAGCACGGGATAGCGCTGTTTCGACTGAGTGTCGTATGCGGGCGGCGTGTACACCAACGCGTGCCGCCAGGTGCCGGTTACATCCGAGTGATACCAAATTTCGCGCACCTGTCCGTGCGGCACGTTCTGCGGTAGATAGTATGTCGCACCCGCCTCGGGGACTTCGACCGCGCTGGCCCATTTGCTCCCGCCGAAGTACGCGGTACTTCCGGGATCGCTCACTTCTGCGCCGTCTACGATGACCGTGTAGTAGTGAAGTCCAGGAGCCATCGGACGGGGTGGTGAATGTCCAGAAGCCGTCGGCTTGCTTCTCCATATCGGCTTTCGGACCGCTCCAGAAGTTGACTCTCACTTTCGTCGCATCCGGCGCTTTGAATCGGATTTGAACGCGTGAGTTGCTGTCAACTCGCGGATATTGCGCGTCCAGAACATTGGAACTCGCAGGCGTGAAATCACCTGAGTCCTGTGCGAAACAGCAGCTTGTGGCCATCAGTACGGCTAATCCAATCATTCGCATGGTAGTCTTTCTCCGATCATGGTCATAGTAATGCAATGGGTCAGCTGAGAACAAATGAAGTACCAGAAGCTTGCAATCCTGCCGGCGGCATTCTTCTGCGCATTCGCGGCTGCGCGAGGCCAACAGTTGCATGGCTGCTCCGAGTTGACACGTCTTCAACTTAGTGGCGTCGAGATCACCAAGACTGAACTGATTGCGGCCGGCAAAACCATTCCGCCAGCGTATCCGGGCTCCCCGTCCATCGGACCTCTTCCCGCACACTGCCGTGTGGACGGTATCATCCACGCCCGCAAAGGCGTCGACGGCCAGGAGTTCGGAATCGGGTTTGCCATTGCCTTGCCGGAACAGGCGGCGTGGAATGGGGACTTCATGATGCAGGGCGGCGGGGGCGGCAACGGTTTCGTCGCTTACCCCACTGGGGCCAGCTATGCCGGAGACACGCCTGCGCTCTCGCGCGGGTTCGCGGTCGGCAGCACCGATACTGGACACAAGGCCAAGACTGGTGCGTTCGACTTCTCGTTCATGCGCGACCAGCAGGCCTATCTCGATTTCGCCTTCCTTGCCAATGCCGAAGTAGCCGGAGTTGCTAAGCAGATCATTGCGCAGTACTATGCCAAACCCGCGGCGTACTCGTATTTCGTCGGCTGTTCCACGGGCGGGCGTGAAGGCATGATCCTCTCGCAGCGATATCCGACGGTGTTCAATGGAATCGTCTCGGGAGACCCAGCCATGCGCACCGGCCTGTCGAACCTCGCAATCGGTCAATGGATACCAGTGGCTTACAACCAAGCCGCACCGAAAGATGCATCCGGCAAGCCGCAGATCGACAAATTTCTTACGGACGCCGACCGCAAACTTTTCATGGATGCGCTCCTGAAACGATGCGACGCGAAAGATGGTTTGGCCGACGGCATGATTTTCGATCCGCTGGGCTGCGATTTCGATCCCGCGGTGCTCGCGTGCAAGGCCGGGCAAGACGATGGGTGCATCGCCCCCGAGAAAATCACGGCCATCAAGAAAGCCTTCGCCGGACCAAAGAACGCTTACGGCACTCAGGTGTATCCCGGTTTCCTATACGACACGGGAATCGCTACGAAGGGCGGAGTGCCGGGTCTGCTCGCTCTCGGGAGCAACGGCTTGTTCGGGCCCTACACCACCGCAACAGAACTCGACGTCGATAGGGCTGCTCTGCATGCCTCGGATCCGCTCGTCGAACCTGCATCGACAAATCTTTCAACGTTCTCGCTTAATGGCGGTAAGCTTATCTTCTTTCATGGCGACAGCGATCCGTGGTTCTCCGCGCTCGACACGCTCGACTACTACAAATCACTCGGGGCAGGAAATGGTGGTACCGACAAAGTCGCCCAATGGAGTCGAATTTTCCTCGTTCCCGGCATGGCTCATTGCGGTGGCGGTCCATCACTCGACCATTTCGACATGCTCAGCGCGGTCGTCAATTGGGTTGAAAAAGGCGCGGCGCCTGACTTCATCGTCGCCACGGGCAAAGCCTTTCCAGGGCGCAGCCGTCCGCTGTGTGCGTACCCCGAACACGCCCAGTACACCGGCAGCGGCGACCCTCAGGACGCCCGCGCCTTTCGATGCCAATAAGCACCGGAGCAGCAGCTCCAGGAGGTTGCACCTCCCGACTGCATCGATTCATTCGCACCCACGCCGAACGTTTCGTCCCATTTCACGACGGCGCTTGACAAGATTCTATATTTCGGTGATTATAGAAGTATGGAACCGCGGGATCAGCAGACGGGCAATCAGGCGGAATCCTCAGACTGGATGGTGAGCGACGCCGTTCTCGCCGAATTAAAGAGGCAGTCGGAGAATGGTTGCGTGCTCTGCTCGTTGGAGGCTTGGGACGAGGAGGAGTGGGATTGATGGGAAAGGCCAAAAATGAACCGGACGTGGCGCGGTATGCGGACATGTTTTCGGCGATGGGTACGGAACCTCGCTTGCGCATCATGCGCGCGCTGCTGGCCGCGCATCCCGGGGGTATGATCGCGGGCGATATCGGAGCCGAACTCGATATCCCGGCCTCTACCCTTTCGCATCATCTTGACAAGCTCAAGAATGAAGATCTGGTCAAGGTACGGCGGGAGAGCACATTTCTCCGGTATTCCGCGAATGCGGACGGCCTGCGAGAACTGCTGGGCTTTCTCTACGCCGAATGCTGCACGCGCAACAAGGCGATTGAGCCGCAGGCGATCGTCCGTGTTTGCGTATAGGAACGAAGGTGAAAGGAAGGAACGCGTGGAATTGAAAGAAATCGTCAAAGAGAAGTATGGCGAGGCTGCGCGCCGCGTCACGAGTGGCGCCCGTAACGGATGCTGCGGAGGCTCGGCGCTGCTGGATGGCTGCTGCGATCCGATCACCTCGAACCTGTACGACGAAGCGGAGGCCGGTCAGATTCCCGAGGAAGCCTTGAAAGCTTCGCTCGGCTGCGGCAATCCGACGGCGCTGGCCAGGCTCAATCCGGGAGAAACTGTCCTCGATCTCGGCTCAGGCGGCGGCATCGATGTGCTGCTGTCCGCTCGGCGCGTGGGTCCGATGGGCAAGGCTTACGGACTCGATATGACTGACGACATGCTCGCGTTGGCGCGCGAGAACCAGCGCAAGGCGGGGATCGAAAACGTCGAATTCCTCAAAGGAGAAATTGAGCACATCCCGCTGCCGGATAAGAGCGTGGATGTGATCATTTCGAACTGCGTCATCAACCTGTCGGGCGATAAGGACCAGGTGTTGCGGGAAGCTTTCCGGGTCTTGAAACCGGGCGGACGCTTCGCGGTCTCAGACGTGGTGGTGCGCGGGGAAGTGCCGGCCGATATCCGGCGCAGTGTGGAATTGTGGGTGGGCTGTGTTGCGGGTGCGATGCAGGATTCCGAATATGCGGACAAGCTCACGAAGGCGGGCTTCGTAGGCGTTGAGATTGAGCCGACGCGCGTTTACGACGTGGAGGATGCCCGGCAATTTCTGACGCGACAGGGGGTGGATGTGGACGCGATCGCGCCGGTTGTGGCCGGTAAATTCATGGGCGCTTTCGTCCGGGCCACTAAGCCCGCCGGGTGTTGCGGGCCTGGCTGCTGCGCGTAGCACGAGGATGCTAGCGCACCACAACGTAAAGAACGCATTCACAGGAAGAACCGACATACGTGTGATCAGGACCATTTCGAAAACGACCGGGTAGACTACGAGAAGCTCGGCAAGGTGACGAGAAAGCAGTTCGGCATCCTGTTGGGCGCAGGTATCGCTATGATGCTGCCGAAACTTGCTAACGCGATTGCAGTGACCGAATCCGATGTGAACGTCACGACTCCGGACGGCACGGCGGATTGCTACTTCGTGCATCCCGCAAGCGGCACAGCGCCAGGCGTTCTCATTTGGCCGGATATCTTCGGTTTGCGGCCAGCATTTCGACAGATGGGCAAACGACTGGCCGAATCGGGCTACTCCGTGCTTGTAGTGAACCCGTTCTACCGGACGAAGAAGGCCCCGACTGCCGATGCGGGCGCCGCAACGCCGATCGAGCAGGTGAGACCGCTGGCGCAAAGTCTCAATGAGCGGACGCACATGACCGATGCGAAGGCGTTCATCGCGTGGCTCGACGGGCAATCCTCTGTCGCAAAGAATCGAAAGATGGGTACGCAGGGATATTGCATGGGCGGTCCGATCGCGTTCCGGACCGCTGCTGCCGTTCCGGAACGCATCGGAGCCGTCGCATCGTTCCACGGCGGTGGGCTCGTCACAGATCAACCGAACAGTCCACATCTTCAGGCCGCAACCAGCAAGGCGCAGTTTCTAATTGCGATTGCGGCGAACGACGATGCGCGGTCGCCAAACGATAAGAACATTTTGAAAGACACGTTCGCCAAAGCGAACCTCGCCGCGGAAATCGAGGTTTACGCCGATGCCGCGCATGGCTGGTGCCCGCCGGACTCACACGTCTACAACGAGCCACAGGCCGAGAAAGCGTGGAGTCGTTTGCTTGTGCTGTACAGCAGAGCTTTGGCGTGAAGGTCGATAGTGGGATAGCACAGATCGCGGTGCCGGCCGAACCTTGCATTCGGGTCTAAAGGTTCACAGGGTTCTGCGCATTCGCAAGGCTGGCCCGAAACGGGTCTGAGCGGTGCCGGTCAGCGTAAAGCCGCATGCACGGTAGAAACCCTGGGCGTGAGGATTGCCGATGACATGCAGAAAAGCAAATCCTTGCGAGCGGGCTACTACGCAACAGTGCTCGACTAACGAGCGCGCAATCCCAGAACGGTGCATAGTTGTTCGACAAATAAGGCGTCCAGTTCGCTGCCTCCATCGGACGCCGGCTGCAAGGCCGCAAATCCGGCAATTCCGCCATTCCGCTGCAGGACGAAGACTGATCCAGCCAGGATCTGTTCCCGCGGCAACTCGATGGCATCCGAATGGGCAAGTAAGGCGTCGCGATCACCAGCGTTGGTGAGGGACGCGCGTCTTTGCAGATCTCCAAGGTACTTTTGCTCCGAGAGAACGGCAGGCCGGATGACGAGACTATCCATATCCAAGTAGCGCCCGTCGCACGTGTTCGCTTGACGCACTCATGAGTGTAATCGCCGGGGTCCAGCTTGGAGGCAAGTTATGGTGACCTTGCCCGATGGAACTGAGCCACTCTAAACTAGGTTTTCCGAAGCAACAAAGTTGCTGAAGGAAGACGAAGAGTGAAGAACAGCAAGTTCAGCGAAGAGCAGATCATCGAGATACTGAAACAGAGCGAAGCGGGAGCCAAGACCAGCGAGTTATGCCGGCAGCATGGGATCAGCACGGGGACGTTCTATGGGTGGCGGAGTAAGTACGGCGGAATGGATGTGAGTGAAGCCAAACGCCTGAAGCAGCTGGAGGAAGAGAACGCAAAGCTGAAGCGCATCGTCGCCGATCAGGCACTGGACATCACGATGCTGAAAGATCTGGTCGGAAAAAAATGGTAAGTCCAGAGGACAAGAGAGTGGCGGTCGCGCATCTGCTGCAGGTGCATGTGACGAGCGAGCGCCGCGCCTGCGGGCTGATGGGACAGCCGCGATCCAGGCAACAGTACGAAGCGAAAGCGAAGCCGGAAGATACTTTGCCCAAGCGCATTGCGGAGTTGGCGGCAGAGCGTCCGCGCTTTGGCTATCGACGTTTGACGGCACTGCTGAAGCGCGAAGGTGTATCGGTGTGGCACGGCCGGGTGCATCGGATTATGAAGGAACTGCGGTTGCAGGTGCCGCGCCGGAAACGCAAACGGTTCGCGTGCTCGAAGCCGGCGCAAACAGAGATTACGCGCCCCAATCAACGCTGGGGCATGGACTTCGTGAGCGACAGTCTGGCGGATGGACGCAGCTTCCGCGCCTTGGCTATCGTGGATCACTATACGCGCGAGTGTCCGGTGATCGAGGTCGATCTGAGCTTGCCGGGAGCACGCGTCATCCGTATGCTGGAGCAAGTGGCTGACGAACGCGGGCTGCCCGATGCCGTTCGTGTGGACCACGGTCCTGAATTCGTCTGCGACGCTGTGCGCAGATGGTGCGAGCGGAAGAAAGTGGAACGCGCTTACATTCAGCCCGGAAAGCCCATGCAGAACGGACATGTGGAGAGCTTCAACGGCAAATTGCGCGACGAATGTCTGAACACGCATTGGTTCACAAGTCTGCGCCAGGCCCGGAACATCATCGAAAGTTGGAGGACCGATTACAACCAAGCGCGCCCACACAGCGCGTTAGGATATGAAACACCGAACGAATTCGCGAGTCGGAGCAGCGCTCCCTTCGCCGTTGAGATCTTGAATAACACGACAGCGAAACCGAGTCAAGGCAACCCTGGCGGGCTCGCTACGCTCGGCCTTGACCCGGCCCCGCCGTCGTGTGAAGGGCGCCTGATATGAACGGCGAAGGGAAGCTACGAACGGACCCGAGCATACCGGCATTCCTAGTTATGAATGGCCCAGTTTTAACGGGCAGGTCACCGCCTGGTCAAGCGCGGCAATAGCTACAATAATTGCGGATTCACCAACTGTAACGCCTGGCCAAACGTAGACGGTTCGGCTGAGGCGAGTCCATTGAACGGATCGTGCGGCTTGCCGGCGGCGAGGACGCCAAATACGCTGAGAGCTGTCGGGACTGCGACTGAAGACAAGGCATCCCAGAATATCTTCGAAGATGATCTCAGGACGTAAATTACGCCAGGAAATGTTTTCGCCTTTATGCCGGGCCCGATTTGGATTCGCAAGCCTTTGATGGGTCTGCCATGGGCGTTTTTCGTTCCTTATGTTGGGTCCAGTATCGGGCGTGCGGAAGCATCGCTCGCAACCCAGTGAAATCCGCGGCAGGGAGGCTGCCGGACCCTCAAGGGACCGTTCGAGTTTACTGAGGAAATCGCCGATAGGATCTCAGTTGTACGAGGAGTTTGTAAACTTGAGTTGAAGGGTTTCCACCCAACTTTTTCCGAGTCTCTTGCCAATGGTCTAGTTTTCGAGCGCGGGCGATCGCCTCAGGAGACAGAGACATTATTTGCTCGCAGGGAAGCACCTTGTTGTACTCTGGCAGATGTTTATTCAAGAGTTGCTGGATCTTGGCACTCGTTTCTGCTTTCCTGTAATCTTGGAAGTGTAACAGAATCCATAACTCAAAACATGGGTTGGAAATGGCGACGTGAACACCAGCAGCTTGGGCCCGACTCTTCACTTGGTTAAGTCGTGGATGCTGGTCCACATCGAAGACACACCAAACTTCGTCGAATAACCGAGTATCATCGCTGAATTTTTTTGCCTCCCTTTCAGAGTTGGCCTTTAATTGAAGGACACGATCAAGTAGAGCCGATGGATCGTTCACATTGACGATCTCCAAATTGATTGGAAGTCTTTCCGAATGCTGGATGTGTAAGAAATAGCCTTTTTCGGTACGCTTGCCTTCGCAAGCAATCAAGAAGCGCGGGAACGGATCTCGCCAGGGGCTCCGTCGCCGCAGGCTGTCACGCGCGGCCATTGTCTGTCGCTAATGCAGATAGAAACGCCTCAGCGTTCAGGAAGGGAACTGCGCCGTATCTGCCCTGGAGATAGCCGTTTTCCAGGTTCTCGCTCTTCCGCGGCTTAAAGTCTGTGAGCGCATATAGATGACTCTCTCCGTTGCGATCTTTCTCCGTGAACCAGATCTGATCTCTCCTCAGAATTGGCAGACCGAGCAGATTCGTGTCATGAGTGCTGAAAAGAAGCTGCGCCCCGGTCTGATTGCTCTTGCCTGACGTAAACAACCGTACCAACTGCGCCGCGATAAGCGAATGTAGGCTCCTGTCCAACTCGTCAATACAAAGGATGCCTCCCGATCTAATCGCATGTATAGCAGGTGCAAGCAGGCCGAAGAACGCCACAGTCCCATCAGACTCGCTCTCCAGATCGAATGCGTGCGTCCGGTCTTTGAACCTGTGGATGAATTTCATTTTCGTCTGTGTGTCGTCAGATCCCGGTGCTTTCAGCTCGTCACCGAGCCCTCTAGATCTCAGAACAGAAATGAACGCCTCTATCACTTCTCGCGAGATTTCGGGCATCTTCTCTTCCGTGATATCGACTTCGGAAATGCCGAAGTCGGCAGCGTTAACCAGAGGCGAGAGCAGTCTACGTTCTCTCTCGTTCCGACACAAGTCCGCCGCACGTTGAACAACCGCACTCCGGTCAGAGTAGATGATTGTCAGCTTCTCAGAAAACCACTTAAAAACTGGCAGGAGGGCTTGGTGGTTATTCTGGGCAGCCGTTGACAGAAATAGACTATTTCTGCGCATCAATTGCTCGATCGAGCGATTCTCGCCTTGCATCTTGGTGCTGAAGGACATCTCCGAATCGACACGTCGATGAAACCACTTCTGCCGTTTGCCTTTCGGAAAAACGTAGAGCCACTCGTCTTGAATTTGCTCTAGAGTTGCACTGAACCCGTATTGGTACCGGATGTTATCGATGATGAAATCTGCAACGAAACTCGAACTCGAATCGGGGTCACGACGGAACTCAAATGGCTCTAACGGTATTCCCCCGCTGGGGTCCCATGACCTGTGCGAGAACTTAACAGCCGAGGCCATAAATCCTAGGGCCCTCAGAACATTACTCTTCCCTGAGGCATTCGCGCCATAGATGGCTACCGCCGGCAGAACCTGCTCCTGGATAGCAGGATTCTTCAACGTGGGCTTGTCGGAGACATCGAGCCGGTTCGCGATCAGACTGAGCTCTTGCTCAGCAAGGAACGATCTAAAGTTCGAAAACTGAAATCGCAAGAGCACTAGATTGACCTATCAACCAATTTTAATCGCACTTTTCGCATACTATTCTCACGCTCAGCGTAGAAATGTAATTGTGAGCTCATTTTACGCTAAGCTGCAGGCCTGAACTCGGTCGCCAGCGTCCATAGGTCCTCGGAATCGGCATGGCACCTGCAATGAGTGTGAGAATCAAGCCGCTGCGGGGCGACGTGGTTGGGTCGTGGTCACCCGACGTGTCGGATCTTTCGCCATATTTCCCTGAACATCGTAGGCGTGCCATACGTCCGTGTTCTTCAGAGTATGTTTTTACCTCTGTTCGACGTGAAATACGTGTTCCGGCAGTTGCGCAAAGCGCCGGGTTTCACGGCTACGGCAGTGCTGATGCTCGCATTTGGCATCGGCGCGACGACTGCGATCTTCTCGATCGTGGAAGGGGTGATCCTGCGGCCGCTGCCGTTTCCAAATTCGGACCGGCTCGTTGTGCTGGGGGACCGGCTGAAGGGCGTGGACCTCGGAGGCTCGGAGGAAGCGGGCGTGACCGCGCCCGACATTCGCGCCTACGCACATGACACGTATTCATTCGACGGGTTGGGCGGCTTCGACAATACGGGCTTCGAACTGTCCGGCCTGAGCGCGCCCGCGCAGATCAACGCAGCACGGCTGAGCGCCGGGGTGTTCGCAGCGCTGCAGGTTCGCCCGCTGCTCGGCCGTACGTTCACGCGCGAAGAGGACGAGCATAACCAGCAAGTGGCGGTATTGAGTTATGCGACCTGGCAAAGCCGGTTCAACGGCAATCCGCAGATTCTGGGTACGAAGCTCCTGCTTGATCGCAAACCGTACGTGGTGATCGGCGTGATGCCGCGCAATTTCGAATTTCCGCTGGTACCGGGTCATCTGAACCGCTGCGAGCTTTGGGTCCCGATGAGCCTCACGCCGGTAGAGCTGACGCAGGGCGCAGCGAGCTGGAACTACGCGATGGTGGGGAGGCTCAAGCCCGGCGTGACGGCCATGCAGGCACAGAGCGATGCCGAGCGCGTTGCGAGACAGATCATGCTGGCTTATCCGCCATTCATGAAGAGCCTTCACATCAGCGCAGTGGTTCGACCCTTGCAAGAGGAGACAGTGGAGCACGCCCGGCCGGTGATCCGGACGCTGTTTCTGGCCGTAGGAGTGGTGTTGCTCATTGCATGTGCAAATTTGGCCGGGCTGATGCTGGTCCGAGCGATCCACCGGCAACGTGAAATCGCGGTGCGACTGGCCCTCGGCGCGCGGGCATCGACGCTATTAGCTCAGACCATTTTCGAAAGCCTCGTCCTAAGCGTGAGCGGAGGCATATTGGGACTTGCGCTCGCGGCGGTGGCGGTCAGAGCGGGCAAGAGCTTGCTGCCGGAAAGCCTGCCACGCCTCGATGAAATTTCACTCAACTGGCCAGTGGTGGCGTTTGCGCTGGGGTTGGCGATTGTAACTGGGGTTCTTTGCGGACTGGCTCCGGCGTTTGCCGCTCTTCGCACGGACACAAACCACACACTCAAAGAGGGGGGCCGGACAGGCTCAGCGGGCGGACTGCATACGCGACTGCGTTCGGCCCTAGTGGTGGGTGAGATTGCGATCGCTCTCTTGCTGCTCACGAGTTCGGGGCTTCTGCTGCGCAGCTTCGAGAAGATGCGCGACGTGGATCTCGGATATCGGCCTTCACACATCACGACCGCGGCCTATTCGCTGCCGCAGCGGCAATACTCGAAACAAAGCAGCATTGACTTCTTCAACAAAGAGTTGCTCAGGAGGCTGCGCAGCACGCCCGGCGTCGAAGCGGCGGGGATGACCACCCTGCTGCCTGCTTCGGGGAGCAACAGTAACGAGACGTTTGTCGTGGACGGCTATGTGCCACCGGCTGGAGCCAAGATGAACCTTGCAACGCCAATGATTGTCATGGGCGATTACTTCCGCGCAATGGGCATTCCGCTGGTGCGTGGCCGCTTGTTTACGGAAGCCGACCGGGCCAACACGCAACTGGTTGTTATTGTGAGCCATAAATTCGCGAATCACTACTGGCCGGGTCAGAGTCCGCTTGGTAAGCGGATACGGATCGGTACGCAGGAGATGCAGACTCCGTGGCTGACGGTGGTCGGAGAAGTTGCCGATGTGAAGTTGCATTCGCCGGACGCAGATACTCAGGACGAGTTCTATCAGGTGGAGGATCAGCAGGAGGCCTCGATCGGGGGGCTTGGGACACCGTCGGATCTGAATGGGAACGGCGGTTATATCGTGCTGCGGTCTGCTTTGGCGGCCGAGCATATGGAGAACGCGCTACGCGCGACGGTTCGTTCTCTCGATCCGCAGCTTGCGCTGACGCAGGTACAGACCATGGAGCATGCCATATCCGATACAGAGGCGCCGCGCCGGTTCAACACGATTCTCATCACGAGCTTCGCGCTTGCGGCGGTGCTGCTCGCATTGCTGGGCATTTACAGCGTGATTGCGTTTTCGGTCGCCTCACGGGCGCAGGAACTGGCAATCCGTATGGCGCTGGGCTCCCAGCGCTCGGGCATTATGCGGCTGATTCTGATTTCCGGTTCGAAGCTCGCGATTGGGGGCTGCGTCATCGGGCTGGCCTGCGCAGCGGCGGCTTCGGGCTTGTTGCGATCGTTTCTGTTCGGAGTGAGTCCTTTCGACCTGCCGGTACTGATTCTTGTGGCAGCAGCGATTTTCTTGCTGGCGCTGGCGGCTTCCGCGATTCCGGCGCGGCGCGCGGCTGCACTTGATCCGATGCAGGCGCTACGAGCCGAGTAGGATCGCAGCCAATCTTCGTCGCATGCAGGTGGCTTCGAAGTACGACCGGGAAGTCGGTATCACACCTGGCAAAGGGTTGTCCGAAGGCGCGGGCGTCTTATGAGAGCTATCTCAGATGGTCGTCGAGTTCCTCTTTGTAGTTGATCCGAGCTCAGCACAGGCCGTACTTCTGACAGCTCGCATCATTCCTCTCTAGTTCTTTTCACAGGTCTCACTGAACAACGCGCAATGTCTATGGTTTGACTAGGAGGTCAACAGAATGAATGATGAGGGTGCATTCTCACGGCGTAATTTGGTCGCCGGACTTGGTGCAACTTTAGCCGCCGGTTCGGCTGCGCTGGGGCAGTCCGGCTCGACGACGATGAACACGAGTCAGCCGATCGAAGATCCGACCACTAAGTACCCTAAGCCTCCTTATACGAGTCCCTTTCAGCCTTGGCCGGGACTCGCTAGCAAGATGGTTCCTCCTCCCGATCACGGCGAGAAGAGTTACAAGGGCTCCGGCCGCCTCGCTGGCCGAAAGGCGCTCATCACTGGTGGCGATTCAGGAATGGGACGCGCCGCTGCGATTGCCTATGCTCGCGAAGGCGCTGACGTCGCCATCAATTACCTACCTGCGGAGGAGCCCGATGCTCAGGAAGTGATTGCTCTCATCAAGGCCGCAGGTTGCAAGGGCGTTGCTATTCCCGGGGATCTCCGCAGCGAGCAGTTCTGTAACGAGCTCGTTGCCAAGGCTGTGTCGTCGCTGGGCGGACTTGACATCGTTGTCTCCAACGCCGGGCGGCAGCACCAGGTCGAATCGATACTCGACCTGACCACGGAGCTCTTCGATTGGACGATGAAGACCAACATCTATGCACCGTTCTGGATCATCAAAGCCGCTTTGCCGCATCTGAAGCCTGGCTCCTGTATTATTGGCACCACCTCCGAGCAAGCCTACGATCCCTCTTCGAACCTTTACGATTACGCTCAGACGAAGGCGGCCACGATGAACTATGTCAAGTCGCTTGCGAAGCAGCTTGGCCCCAAGGGCATCCGCGTGAACGGCGTTGCTCCCGGCCCGATTTATACGCCGCTGCAAATCTCCGGTGGCGCGACTGAAGAGAAATGGCGCAATTTCGGCAAAGACTATCCTTTGGGCCGTGCTGGTCAACCGGCGGAACTTGCGAGCATCTACGTACAACTTGCGGCCGGGGACGCCACTTACACGACCGGCAACATCTACGGTGCGGGCGGCGGGAAGGGACAGCCATAGAGAGGCTGCTTCAAACGCTCGGATCTCGGAAAGGAAACTGGACGGATTTCTCCCGATACGTCGGGGAAATGCAAGATAATCCGCGACCACGGCGGTGCATAGGACTGACCGGTCGTGAAACTGCAGTTTATATGGCCTGAAGCCGCCGCTTCGGGGCACTCTTTCATCGACGGGCTGTCGTCCCTCTCAAATTGCCGAGCGTGTATTCATCGGCCGACGCATGCGAAGCTGGAAAACGTCATGTGCAGAAGCATCAAAGTCTTACGAAGGCCGGGACAGTGCACGACTGCTGAGGAATTGAATGGCGCGGCGCTGCAGTTCGTGCGAAAGATTAGCGGGTTTCAGAAACCTTCAAAAGCGAACCAAGAGGCATTCGAGCGGGCAGTGCGCGAGATCAGCGGTGCAAGCGAGCGGTTGCTCGTGGCAATCGGCGTGGCGTTAGATTAGGATTCACTCGAATGAACCTTCGGATGAACCCAGGGTGCGCGGTATGGCCGGGCTAGCAAGCGGTTCGCCTCCTTATCGTTCTTCACTTCCTGCCGTGCTGCATCCCACTCGAGGCTTCGTCCCAGCTTCATGGAGTTGTTCGCCAGGATGCAAGAGGCTGTCGAGATGTAGCCTTCCTCGATGGTGGAAACCGGCTTGGAGCGCGCGTCGATGGCGGCGAGAAAGTTCTTCATGTGATAGCGGATGGCCGGCGCAACGTGTCTTTCGAGATCCTTCTCGGTGCGGTCTTCGGGATATTGCTCGTACTCGTAAGTTACGTCGCGGTGTACAGGCGTGCCGCCGCCGGCCGGAATGAAATCGTATCCGTAGACGTCGGCTTTGAGCGTGCCCTTATCCCCATAGAAGGTAGCGCCCCAGGGGTGTTTGGGATCGGCCGGATCGCCCCAGGAGCGGTGCTGCCAGACGACTCGCAAGTTATCGAAATCCCAGGTAGCGGTTTGCGTGTCGGAGATATTCGCCTTGCTGGCTTTGTCGACGAAGATGCCGCCGGTGGAGGAAATGCGGGTGGGCCAGCCGAGCCCGAGCATCCAGCGCGTCATGTCGAACATGTGCACGGCCATGTCGCCCACGATGCCATTGCCGTATTGCATGAAGGCGCGCCAGGTGCGCGGGTGAATCAGGGCGTTGTACGGTTGCATGGGCGCCGGGCCGGTCCACATGTCGTAGTCGAAATAAGGAGGCGGAGCGGTGTCGGGCGGGTTGGACGTGGCGCGCATATGGTAGTAGCAGTAGATTTCGACCAGCGCGATTTTGCCGAGTTTGCCTTCGTTGATGTAGCGGTCACGGGCTTCGACTAAATGCGGCGTGCTGCGGCGCTGCAGGCCGACTTGGACGACGCGGGCATGTTGGTGAGCTGCTTCGACCATGGCGCGGCCTTCCAAAACGTCGGCGCTGATGGGCTTTTGGACCCAAACGTCTATTCCCGCTTTGGCCGCTTCGATCATGATGAGCGCGTGCCAGTGATCGGGAGGATCGATCAGGACGATGTCGAGATCCTTCTCGGCGAGCATTTTGCGGAAGTCGCCGTAGGTGCGGGGTCGTTTCTTCGAGTCTTGGCGCGCGGCGATCATGTCGGCGGCATTTGACAGCATGTGCTGGTCGACGTCGCACAAGGAGACGACTTCCACGGGAGCGATTTGGATAAGGCGAACGAGATCGATTTTGCCGTACCAGCCGCAGCCGATCAAGCCCACGCGGCGGCGCTTTTGATCGTCGAAGGCGAAGGAGGAAGGGCTGAGGGCCGCGCCGGCTACTGTGGATTGAAGAAACTCTCTGCGATTCATTTCGTTGTTCTCACTTGAAGAATGAAAGATTGACGGCGTCCGCCATGGCTTTGTACCCGGCATCGCTCGGATGCAGATGGTCGCCCGAGTCGTAGGCGGGCAGGATGCGGTCGGGATGGTTCGGATCCTGTACGGCTTTTTCGAAATCAACAACTCCGTCGAAGGCGTGGCCGGTTCGTATCCATTGGTTGATGGCTTTTCGCTTCACTTCTTTTTCGGGCGTGAAATAACCGGGGAAGACTGTCCCCTCGAACGGGGTTAGCGTTCCACCGAAGATTTTGATGCCCTTTTCATGGGCGCGTTCGATCAGTTGCGTAAGGCCGCCGATGACGTCCTGGGCGGATACGGTTTCCGAGGCAGGAGCGGACGTTCCGGCGTGACCGAGATCATTGATGCCTTCGAGCACGATGACATATTTGACGCCAGGTTGGGCGAGGACGTCGCGATCGTAGCGGGCGAGCGCGTTGACGCCGAATTGGACCGTGCCCACGGCATCGTGGAGAATGCGATTGCCGCCGATGCCTGCGTCGAGTACGCCGATGGGTTTGTGTTTGGCAAGCAGACGGTCGGAGAGGAAGTTTGGCCAGCGGTGATTGGCGTTGTCGGTGGAGTTCGCGCCATCGGTAATGGAGTCGCCGAATGCAACCAAGGTGGAGGCGGATTTCGCCGCGGTTACGTCCACTCCCGTCAGGAAAACCCAGGACTTGATTGTCGCGGCGTCCTGCATAGAGGCAGAGGCCGTGAGATCGCCGGGGCCAATATAGGAAGTCTGTTGGGCTGAGTAGTGAATGCCCGCGCCGGCGGCAGGCTTGGCAATGAAGAGGCTGATGGCGAGATCGGCGGCGGCAGGCACGTCCAGCTTCACCGGGTCGCTGACGACGGGCGCGTTAGGTGGAATCGAGACGTTTGTTTGACCGCTGAAGGTGACCGGGTGATCCGAACCGGCGGCGATATCCGCGCCTTGGGCATGTAAGGCGATGTGGACGGCGCCGATTTCGAGTGTCTGTTTGCCGTAGGCGTTTGAGAGCCGGATGCGTAGCGTATTGCCCGCGACGCTGGTGTGGACAATTTCGCGCAGAGTTTGATTTTCGAAGTCCAGTTTTGCAGTGCGCATCTGGTCTTCGCTGGTCAGTTGCGGCGCGGGGCTGGCGCCCCATGTCACGACCCACTGGTTTTTGTCGGCGGCCGAAGCAATGGAAGAAAAGGTGAGAGCCAGAAGGAGAGCAATTGACGATTTGGTCACGGAGAGTTTAATGCGTTATCGTATCGCGGAGGAGATCAGAGTGCCGGAAGGTTCTTTCAACCGAGGGACGGCAATGACTGGAATGTTTTCATCAGCGTCGTCATTGGCGGCTCAGGCCCCCAGCTTGCTCTCCGCTGAAGTGGTAAGAAACTGTTCACGTTATACGTATACTTGTATAGTGGGCAGTGAGCCAAAACCGGTCAGATGGGTGGGGTTGTCGCGGCGGGATTTGAAGACTTTTCCGAAGGCGGTTCAGCGCCATATCGGCCAGGCTCTTTATGCGGCGCAGCTCGGCGAGGAATATCCGAACGTAAAGGCACTGAAAGGCTTTGGCGGACGTTCTGTGCTGGAGATCGTGGCGAACTACAATACCGACACGTGGCGGGCGGTCTACACGGCTCGCCTCGGGGATGCAATTTACGTTCTGCATGCGTTTCATAAGAAATCCAAAAAAGGCATCGCCACGCCGCAGAAGGATATTGAACTCATCCGCCAACGATTAGCGCTCGCGCAACGGGACTATAGAGAAAGGCAGAACTAACATGGCAAAAGAAGCTGGCGTCAAGACCTTGGGCCGGAGCATCACGGAGAGCAGCGGCAACGTGTTCGCCGATCTCGGCTTGGCGAATCCAGAACAGGAATTGCTCAAGGCCAAGCTGATCCTGCAAATCTACCGCACGATAAAGGAACGCAAGCTGACACAGGCGCAGGCCGGCGAAATACTCGGCATCAAACAGCCGCATGTCTCCAGCCTTATGCGCGGACAGTCCGGGACATTCTCGGCGGAGCGTCTCATGGAATTTCTCACGGCCCTCGGCCACGACATCGAAATATCGGTCTCATCCCGCCGTCGTCGGCATGGCGATGTGTCGGTCACGCTGTCCTAGAGCGTCCGCCAAAAACGGGTAGAACGGCTCAAGCGTCTTCTGAAGACGGATCAGCAAAAAGTTCTCGACGAAGTATCAGCAGAACCCTTCGTCCAAAACGTAAGAAGCAGGAAATGATTCCGAATCACTTTTGGCGATAAAATTGAAGTTACGTGGTCTTAGCCGATTTTGATCCCATTGTGCAGAGGTGGTTCAAAGACCGCTTCGGCGCGCCTACACAACCGCAAGTTCACGGCTGGCGTGAAATTTCGGCGGGCCGGGACACTCTGATCTCCGCTCCGACCGGTTCCGGCAAGACGTTAGCGGCGTTTCTCATTTGCATCGATAAGCTGGTTCGCTCGGCGCGCGCGCAGACGTTGGAAGACGCGACCCAGGTGGTGTATGTCTCACCTCTGAAGGCGTTGAGCAATGACGTGCATCGCAATCTGGAAGTGCCGCTAGCGGAGATTACGGCATTGGCGCGCGAGGAAGGCATCGATCTGATGCCGATCCGCACTGCATTGCGTACGGGCGATACGCCGATGGGCGAACGGACGCGCATGCTGCGGAAGCCTCCGCACATTCTGGTGACGACGCCGGAATCGCTGTTCATCCTTCTTACTGCCGAGAAGCCGCGCGAAATGCTTCGAACCACGTCAACGGTGATCATCGATGAGATTCACGCAATGGCCGATGACAAACGCGGTTCCCATTTGGCGTTGTCGCTGGCGCGGTTGGATGCGTTGACAGAAGGGCGGGCGCAGAGAATCGGGCTTTCGGCGACCGTGAAGCCGATTGAAGAAGTAGCTTGCCTGTTGGGGCCGGACACGCGGATTGTGGATGTGGGGCACCGGCGTGAAATCGATTTGGCGGTGGAAGTTCCTCGTGACGTGCTCGGGGCCGTGGCAAGCACCGAGATGTGGAATGAAGTGTATGACCGGCTCGCCGAACTGATTCAGGAACATCGCACGACTATCGTGTTTGTGAACACGCGGCGGCTCTCGGAGCGCGTCGCGCATGCGTTAGGAGAGCGGTTGGGCCCGAACGTGGTGCTTCCGCATCATGGGAGTTTGTCTCGCCAGACGCGGCTCGATGCGGAATCGCGTTTGAAGGGCGGGGAATTGCGGGCCGTAGTGGCGACCGCGTCGCTCGAACTGGGAATCGATATTGGAACGGTGGAGTTGGCGTGCCAGATCGGTTCGCCCCGCTCCATTGCAGTGGCGCTGCAGCGGATTGGGCGCTCCGGGCACTGGGTGGGCGCGATGCCAAAGGGACGGCTGTTCGCGACGACGCGCGATGAATTGATCGAGTGCGCGGCGGTGGTTTCGGCGATTCGTAAGGGCGAGTTGGAGCGGATCGAGATTCCTGAGAATGCGCTGGACATCCTGGCGCAGCAAATTGTGGCAGCGGCGGCTGTTGAGGGTTGGGGCGAGAACGATCTGTACGAACGATTCCGCACGGCGTATCCCTACCGGAACCTGCCACGCGCATCTTTCGACGCGGTGGTTGAGATGTTGTCGGAGGGAATAGCGACATCGCGCGGCCGCAGTGGAGCGATGCTGCATCGCGATCAGGTGAACGGGCGAATCAAAGGACGCCGCGGCGCGCGTCTGGCGGCGATTACTTCGGGGGGCGCTATCCCGGAGAACGCCAACTATTCCGTCGTGGCGGAGCCTGATGGCAAGGTGGTGGGAACGCTGGACGAAGATTTCGCGATGGAGAGCCTGGTGGGCGATGTGTTCCTACTGGGGACGCATTCCTGGCGGATCAAGCGCGTGGAATCCGGGCGCGTGCGGGTAACGGATGCGCACGGCGCGGCGCCTTCGATTCCATTTTGGCTGGGCGAGGCGCCGGGGCGTTCTCGCGAGCTATCGGCTGAGGTTTCCGAGGTGCGCGAACGCATCGTGAGAGATCCGAAAGCAGTGCCGACGTTCCTTATGTCCGATTGCGGGCTGGATGAAGGGGGCGCAAAACAGGCAGCCGCTTACGTTCGTTCCGCGCCCGTGGAACTGGGCGTTTTGCCGGCCACAGATACGGTGGTGGCGGAGCGCTTTTTCGATCAAGCGGGAGGCATGCAACTGGTTCTGCATGCGCCGTTCGGATCGCGCATCACGCGGGCCTGGGGTCTAGCGCTGCGAAAGCGTTTTTGCCGCACCTTCAATTTTGAGCTGCAGGCGGCGGCGACCGATAACGGCCTGGTTCTTTCGTTGAGCGACCAGCATTCGTTTCCACTGGAACTGGTGTTTGCTTTTCTGAAGGCGAGCACTGTGGAAGATGTGCTGCGGCAAGCGTTGCTGACGGCGCCGATGTTCGGTACACGATGGCGCTGGAACACGACGCGAGCGTTGGCGGTATTGCGGAGCCGTGCTGGAGCGCGCGTTCCGGCTCCGATACAGCGTATGCGCGCCGACGATTTGCTGGCGTCCGTATTTCCCGATCAAGTGGCTTGCGCGGAAAACCTGACGGGGCCGATCCGCATTCCGGATCATCCGCTGGTGAACGAAACCATCGATAACTCGCTGCATGAGGCGATGGATGTAGACGGGTTGCGCGAGATTCTGCAAGGGATTGAAGAGGGACGGATTCGGGCGGTTGCGATCGATACGCGGCAGGCGTCGCAATTTTCGCATGAAATTCTGAACGCGAATCCTTACGCTTATCTGGACGATGCGCCACTCGAAGAGCGCCGCACGCGCGCCGTGCAGTTACGGCAGACGTTGGGCGCGGATGTGACGGGTGGGGAAGGCGTACTGGATCCAGCAGTAATCGAGGAAATATCGAGCGAGGTGTGGCCCGAAGCGCGCGACGCGGATGAACTGCACGATGCGATGCTGACGCTGGTGAGAATGCCGGCGGCTGCGGAATGGCAGGCATTCTACGAGGAACTGTTGGCGGCGCGGCGCGCGTCGACTATTATCCGTGGAGAGAAGACGTTCTGGATTGCTACCGAACGCTTGTCGGTCGCCGACGATGCGAACGCCGTTATAGCGGGGTGGATGGAATCGTTGGGGCCAGTGACCGAGATGGAACTGGCGGAACGGGTTGCGTTCGACCGCGAAACGGTGGAAACGGCGCTGCTACGGCTAGAGAGCCAGGGGCAAGTACTGCGCGGACATTTCCGCAATTCGGGGGGTGAGGTGGAGTGGTGCAACCGGCGCATTCTCGCCCGGATTCATCGCTCCACGCTCGGCCGTTTGCGGCGCGAGATTGAACCTGTCACGGCGCAGGATTTCGAACAGTTTCTCCAATCGTGGCAGCATGTCTCGCCGGGGACTCAACTGCACGGCGCGGATGGAACGCTGCAGGTGATCCGGCAGTTACAAGGGTATGAGATTCCGGCTGCTTCGTGGGAACGTGAGATCCTGGCGCGACGCATTGCGAAGTACGATCCGGATTTTCTGGACGAACTGTGTTTCTCGGGCGAAGTGATGTGGGCGAGAGTGTCGCCGCATCCGGCGATTGCCGAGAACCGCCGCGTGAGGCCGACGCGCATTGCGCCGGTTGCCATCTTTCTGCGCGAGGACGCCGATTGGCTGATTGCCGGGGAGGGCACACCGGATACGTCTTCGCTCTCGCATGCGGCGCAGGATGTTCTGGCGGCGCTACAGAGAAACGGGCGCGAGTTTCTTTCTCGAGTTGGCGCGACACGGCGCATCGTTTACCGGCCGAAGTGGAAGACGGGCTCTGGGAACTGCTGGCGGGTGGTTTCGTCACCGGAGATGGGTTCGATAATCTGCGCGCCCTGACCGACCCGAAGAGACGCAAAGGTGAAGGGCGCGGCGATAAGAAACGGCCGCGCCATGCGGCGGGGCGATGGGCTCTGGTCGCGCGCGGCGCTTCGATGAGGAGCGCAGAAGAGCGCGTTGAGAATTTCGCGCGGCAATTGCTATTGCGCTGGGGCGTGCTGCTGCGGGACCTGCTGGTGAGAGAGACGCTCGCGCCACCGTGGCGGGATCTGCTGCCGGTGCTGCGGAGGATGGAAGCGCGCGGGGAAATTCGCGGGGGCCGATTTGTGCAAGGCTTCACAGGCGAGCAGTATGCGCGGCCCGAAGCGCTTGAGATGCTGCGCAGGATACGGCGGCAGGCGGACAGAGCGCCCGCCGTTCAGGTGGCGAACGCAGACCCGTTGAATTTGACCGGAATCATCATGCCCGGACCGCGCGTCAGCCGTTTTGCGCTGGCTATTTAATTGCGAAATACGAATGGCGAAATTGTAATCAGATAAGATTTCCAGTACGCCATGCCGCGAACTGGATCCCGCCGAGACTTTCTGACAGCAGCCGTAGCTTCTTGCACCGCGGCGCCATTCCTTCTTCAACCACAATCTATGGACGCCAATCCTTTGAACCTGCCCATCGGGCTGCAACTCTACACCGTAGGCGCTGAAATGGACAAGGATCCGTTCGGCACATTGAAACGGGTCGCGGAAGTCGGCTACAAGGAGGTGGAACTCTCGCCGCTTTCTAAGACACCCGCGCCAGATCTCTTAAGAGGGCTACACGACAACGGGCTCACAAGTCCCTCCGGACATTTCATGCTGCCGGACCTCATGAGCAATCTTCAGAAGAATATCGATGCCGCCAAGCAGTTCGGGCAGGAATACATGATCGTCACAGTGCCGTGGATAGCCGATCCTTCCCGTTTAAAGAGCAGTTCCGGCGGCGATCAAATGGCGTTCTTCCTCGCGCTTCTCAACAGCTTGACGCTGGACGACTGGAAGTGGAACGCCGAGCAGTTCAACAAGGTTGGTGAGCAAATCAAAAAAGCTGGACTGCAACTCGGATATCACAATCACAATTTCGAGTTCAAATCCTACGGCGCCGGTCACAGGGTACGACGAATTCATTCGGCTCACCGATCCGGCGCTGGTGAAATTGGAACTCGATTGTGGCTGGATGACGGTCGCCGGAAAAGATCCCGTCGCGTACCTCAACAAATATCCAGACCGCTACCGTCTGCTGCATATCAAAGACTTCCGCAAAGGCTTCACGCCGCGCACCACGCTGATGGATAAAGATCCCGGCGCGCCGGTTCCCACCGAGCTAGGCCGCGGAGCAATCGATTACCGCAGAATTTTTGCTGCCGCGCGAAATGTCAAAATCCGCGCGATGTTTGTGGAACAAGAGCCGCCATTTACGGAGATGCCTGCTCTCGAAGCGATCCAGGTAGATTATGACTACCTCAAGAATCTGCATGTTTAGGCCAAAAGCAAATCTGCTTGTGGCCGCCGCGTTCACGTTTCTGACCACATGCGCGTGGGCGCAGGACCAGCCGGCACGCGCGCAAAAACCGCCGGACCCGGCAGCAATGTTCGCCGGACCTGACAAAGTGGATGCGGCGGCGGCAGAGCGTGGCCGCAAGGTATTCGTTCCTACGTGCGGTTTCTGTCACGGCGCGGACGCGGCAGGAAAAAGCGCTCCCGATCTCATTCGCTCTCAACTCGTCTTGCACGACGAAGGTGGCAGTCTGATCGGGCCGGTTATTCATAACGGCAGGCCGGATCGCGGTATGCCCGCCTTTCCCGCATTGACCAATGAACAAATTTCCGACATCTCCGCGTTTTTTCGCTCGCGCAAGCAGGCAACTTCCAACCGGTTCGGCTATGTGATTCAGGGACTGGTGACGGGCAATCCGAAAGCGGGAGAAGCCTACTTCAATGGGCCCGGCAAATGCTCCACGTGTCATTCCCCGACAGGAGATCTCGCTGGAATCGCAAGCCGGTTTGAGCCGGTAGATCTGCAACGGCGCTTTTTGTCTCCTGGTCCGTCGCTCATGGACATGTTCATGGGCAAGAAAAGCAAACCTCTTCCACCCACTAAGGTGCGCATTCAATTGCCGTCCGGCGAAACGGTATCGGGAACTCTGGTGCGCATGGATGAGTTCAATGTGGAACTGAAGGACACCGCCGGATGGCATCGTTCCTTCTCTCGCGCCGGCGCAACAGTCACGCTGGACGATCCGATGAGCTTCCATGATCAACAGCTCGCAAAATACACAGACGACGATATGCATAATCTGCTGGCCTATCTGGAGACTTTGAAATGACTTTCGGCCGAATCTGGGCGCTCGTACTGTGTCTTACGCCGCTGCTTGGGCAGGAACTCACACCCAATGCGTTACTGCATCCGCCAGCCGATTCCTGGCCCACTTACAACGGAGATTATTCGGGACGGCGCAACAGCCCGCTTACTCAAATCGATACGTCTAACGTCAAGGACCTCGCTTTGCAGTGGATTTACCGGGCCAGCAATTCCGGCATCAGCGGCTTTGCAGGTTCTATCAAATCCACGCCGTTGCTAGTCAATGGCGTACTGTACTTCACGATGCCCGACAACGTCTGGGCGGTGGATGCGCGCACCGGCAGCGAGATTTGGCACTACAAATATCCCAGTAACCCGGGTGTTCACATCGGTAGCCGCGGGGTAGGTATGTATGGCGACTGGCTCTACTTCGAGTCGCCCGATTGCAATCTCATCTCGATCAATGCTAAAGACGGAACGGAGCGCTGGCGCAAAACCATTGCGGATGTGAAGGCTGAATATTTCTGTACGATGGCGCCGCTGGTCGTCGGCAATCGAATCGTTGTGGGAGTTGGCGGCGACTCGCTGGATAATCCTGGGTTTCTGGAATCGCGGGATCCGGAAACGGGCGACGTGCAATGGCGCTGGGAGACGGAACCGCTGCCCGGCCAGCCCGGCTCGGAGACGTGGCCCAACCAGGAAGCGATGCGGCATGGCGGCGGCATGACGTGGATGCCCGGTACGTACGATCCCGAACTCCACTTGCTCTACTGGACGACCGGCAACCCAAATCCGGTGCATGCCGGAAATGCTCGCAAAGGGGATAACTTGTGGACCTGCTCGATTGTTGCGCTGAACCCCGAGACGGGCAAACTGGTGTGGGCGTTCCAGCCTTCGCCACACGACACCCACGATTGGGATGCCGTGCAGACGCCGGTGCTGTTCGACGGCGACTTCAAAGGTGAGCATCGGAAGATGCTGGCGCAAGCGAGCCGCAACGGATACTTTTTTGTGTTGGATCGGGAAACCGGCAAAGACCTGCTGACCGCTCCTTTCATGGCGAACAACTGGTCCATGGGCGTTGACGAAAGAGGGCGGCCTATTCCGAATCCGAAGAAGGAGCCGAAGCGCGACGGTACGCTTGTCAGCCCTAGTTCAAACGGTGCGACGAACTGGTTTGCACCGACTTACGACCCGGCTGAGGGGCTCTTCTTCATCGACGGTTCGCAGAACTATAGCGTGTTCTACTACACGGCCGAGGGGAAGCCGGAAGGTTACGCGGGCCGCGACGATTTTCTCACGTTCTCCAGCTTGGTGGAGGCGATCGATTATCACACCGGCAAAGTGAAATGGCGGCACGACATCAGTAGTAATGGCTCGATGAGTTTCGGCGGTCTCTTGAGTACAGCTTCAAAGCTGCTATTCGCCGGCGACACGTCCGGTAACCTGCTGGCCCTCGATTCCGCGAACGGCGATACGCTATGGCATGCACGGGTTGGTCAAAACACCAGCAATGGACCCATCACCTACAGTCTGGACGGGCGCCAATACGTGTTATTCGGCGCGGGCGATTCGCTCTATTCGTTTACACTGCCCGCGTCACGCTGAATTGAATTTCATAAATTAAATCGGCCGAAGATGCAGATGTTCATCCCAGATCTCCGGTATGCGTTGCGGCAAATGGTCAAGAATCCCGGCTTCACGCTCACCGCTGTGATTTCACTTGCGCTGGGAATTGGAGCAACCACGGCTGTCTTCAGCGTGGTCTATGCGGCGCTGATCAATCCGTATCCGTATCCTTCGGCCGACCGGATTGTTCGCTTGGCCATGAAGAGTAAATCCGCCGACGGGGATTGGATCAATCTGAATGGACGCCAGGTACAGCAGGTGCGGCAATCCCCGGTGGTGGCGAGCGTATTGGCAATGGACTACCATGCCATGCGTTTGACCGGGCACGATTATCCGGAGAACGTGAGAGTCGTTTCGCTGATCGCAAATGGCTTCCATGATCTGGGTGTGCCGCCTTTACTGGGGCGAGGACTGTTGCCCTCCGACGCGATCGAAGGACAGGAACCGCAGCCGGTCACGGTACTCTCTTACAAGTTCTGGCAGACGCACTACTTCTCGAATCCGGATGCGATCGGCAAGAAGATCGACTTAGACCGCACCACCTATCTGATTGTGGGCGTGGCTGCACCACGATTTACGTGGTACAACCCCGATGTGTGGGTGCCGTTAAAGCTGGCCCAGGATCCCGCGCGCACGTTTATCATCGACTTCTTTCTGAAACCGGGTGTGACGCATGCGGCCGCCGATGCCGCGCTGCAGCCGCTGATCGGGCAGTTCGCTAAGGAGAGGCCGAAGCAATTTCCCAAAGCGTTCAAAGTGCGGGTGGAAGGCCTAAACGAGTGGGTGACCAGAAATATGAGCGGCACGCTGTATCTCCTGCTTGGCGCGGTGCTGCTGTTGCTCGCCATCGGCTGCGGAAATGTCTCCATCTTGCTGCTGGCGCGCGGAACCGCACGACAGCATGAGTTGGCGGTGCGATCCGCTATCGGAGCAAACCGCAATCGGCTTTTGCAGCAGCTCTTGACGGAGTCGCTATCGCTTGCGGTGAGCGGCGCGGCATTGGGCGTGTTGCTGTCTTACGGAATTCTGGGCGGTATTCGAGCCTTGCTGCCTCGCTATGCTTTCGCGCCGGAG
>CAWKHS010000010.1:0-124364 GCA_963849445.1 uncultured Acidobacteriaceae bacterium
TCATCTTCGTCGTGTTCGAGTTGCGGCGGCTTAGCTTCGATTGCTGCTGGAGCAATGGGCTGCACGGCGACTTCGGCCGGTGGGGGCGCGGATACAGGAGCCGCAGGCGCAGCAACGGCCAAGGGCACCCCGGATAGCACCTGTTCAGTAATCCAGATACGAGTTTCGGAATTGGCAGCCGGAGTATCGTCCGTTAGACTCTGATCCAAAAGAGTGGGCAATTCCTCGAGTAAGGTCCTCAAGGCCATGCGAACCGAGCCGGCAACGCGCACGTAATACTCGCCCTTCTGCTCAAGTGCCTGGACGGTGTAACGTTGCAGATCAAGCCAGGCGCGCCCACAGGGAAGTTCCATGGCCCCCTCGGTGAGGTTGAGGACCGCTTCCCAATCCTTAGCAGCAAAATGCTGCTTGATCTCGGCGCGGAGCTCCGATGGCGGCCCTTGCAGCATAGGCGCCTCTATATTCGGAGCCTTAGCGCGGAGCTCCCCCCAGCGCAAAGCGCGAATGACCAGGAAAGCGGACGCGTCATAAATCGTGCTTTCGCGCAAATACCGGCAGATAGCTCCCATACGGGCAATGACATCGTTCAGACCCGACGGCACTAGCCCGGCGCTGACGATGGGCGCCGCAGGCACAGGAGTTGGCGCGGCGGTCGGAGATGGCGCGGTCGCGGCAGGAGGGACCGCAACCGGCATGACAACTGGAACAACGACCGGCTCGACAATGACATTGGTAATAGAAGCAGGCGCAGCCACTGGAACAGGCGCCTTGCTGCTCAAGAAAATGCGGATTTGCTGCGCGATACTCTCGATGGTTGTGCGAGTCTTGATGAAGCTGGGACCAGCGTCACCAAACTTCTCGTCGCAAAACTCAGTCAGAAGTTGCAGTCTTTCAAGGCCCGAGCTCAAGGCTGCTTGCAGGGCCTCATAAAAAGTTCGAGAGCTTGCGTTTACCGCCTCGTCGAATTCTTCAGCGGTTGGTTTGCCTTCCTTGATCGCCTGTTGACGAAAAGTTTGCTTCTCATCCGTAACGGCGTCCTGCTCATAACCGATGAGACGGGACTGCTTGTAAACCGCAAAGCTGAGTCCAGAAGCGGTGATAGGCAATAACACAAGCGGTTGGTCGAGCTTGTTTCCGAGCCAATCGAGTGGGGCAGCGCGCAGCTCAAGATCATCCTCTTCAATTTCGGGATACAAGGTATCCCAGAATTGTTCGAGTAGGTTGCGGAGAAAATCGAACGAAGGCGCGAGAGAGGCAAATCCATCGCGTCGCACATGGGCGTCTACCAGCCAGACGGCAAGTTGAAGATCCTTGCTCCGTTTGGCTAAAGCGTCGCTTGCGAGCTTGACGACCTGGGCGTAGTCAGCTGTTTTGAGAGTGGTCTTCCAGGCGCCTTGGTTGAGATCTAAGTCCTCACGGCGCGCTTCCTTAATAGCATCGGTAACAGGGTCGTAGCGGAGGTTTGAGCCGCTGGGATTATCACCTTTTATCGGTGCAAGAAGATCATCGCGCAGAGCCATAGAGCGAAAGGGTCTAGGCGTTTACGCTCTGCATGAGAGATTGATCCGTATCAGGGATCTCGGCGAATTCAAGGTCGCGAACCTCGAGGATAGGAATTATCTCTTCGTCATCGATAATGAGAAGCTTTTGTCCAAATGGAATCAATTCTTCCCCTTGCTCCTTCCAATCCGTCCCGCGACCTAGCTTGATTTCATCTGAAGAATGTTGCCAGCTAAAGGGCGAGAGAGCTGGAATCAGCACTTCACCGAACTCTTGTCCTTTGAATGCCGGGCCGGTTTGCACGGCTGCGGTTGCCCATAAAGTGTCGCGCAGTAGTTTAGGAGCTTGCATATGGATACTGCCGACGTGCTCGAAAGGTAACCAAACATACTCGCCCGCGACGAAGATCTCCAACCGGGGACCAATCCTGGGATCGAGATCTTCGATGCTATGGAAGGGCTTTCCGTTCAGCGTTCCGTTGCGCGGAAGCTTCGAACTCGAAGCGACGGCGGGATACTGACGAGACTCGAATAGGGCTTGCCGCTTTCGCTCCGCCGCCAACGCGGAGCGGTATAACAAGCCCCCCATTTCTGAATCCTGATTCGTTTGCGCCAGCACATTGAGATGCTTTTCCGCGCGATCGTACTGACCAGCGAAACAAAGCAACTCGAATAGAAACGTACGGCGCTTCGTATCCGCAGGGTGATCCCGAAGAGCGGTGACCAGGGCCTGTATGGCTTCCGTTAATTTCCCAGCGCGAACGAGTTCATCCGGATTCATTGTTTACAAGCGCGTTAAGTGGCAGCGACGGCGGCTTTAGTGAGATCCCAACTGGCCGTGTTCAGTGTGCCTGCGGTACCGTCAGCGGTGCTTTGGGGCGTATAGCCGATCTTCACGGCGGCGAAGGCGAAGCTTACGGATTCCGTAGGTGTATCATCGCCGCCGCTAGAACCGCTCCATTGAACGCTTTCGACCATCACGTCGGTGAAATCGTATTGAAGAAAGACCATCTGTTTGCCCGTGGTGCCGGCGGCTTTCCGCATGAGCACGTTCGCCGTTTTGTAATGCTGGCCGGTGCAACAGGCTTGAAAGAGAGGAGCGGAAGAATTCTCCGTCTTCTTCATTACGTTAAATGAGCTGACGCTCACCTTCCCGGCGGATAGGCCTGCGGCCGTCGTTCCAACGGTGGTTGGGTTGCTCGCTCCCCAACTGAAACTGAAAATCTCAAACCAACCTGTGGCTGGAGTCAACCCAGTGGCAGTAGCTTCGCCGGCTACGACCTTTCCTGTGTCGACCAACATGTATGTATCAAATGCCATTTCCTCTTAACCTCTCCTTTTACAACTTCCGTTGATGTTGCTCGCGAATGGTCGCGAGCAGTATTGCATTTGCAAACCAATGACCAAACAGACGCCGACGAGATTGCGGAGCTTTCGGGACCTGCGGAGTTCCGAAGGAGCTAAGCCGCGGACTGCGGCAAATCAGCGACGAGCCGCATGGATACGGTCAATTCGTCAAGTTGGAAGTGGGGCTTCATGAAAGCAACGGCCCGATAGGCGCCTGGTTTCCCCGCCACTTCCACAACCTCGACCCGCGCTTCCGCGAGCGGATGTCTTGCTTTGATGGCCGGGCTTGCGGTTACCGTGTTCACAACGTATCCGGCGATCCAGCGATTGAGGAAGCCTTCACACTCCTCTCGCGACATGTAGCTGCCGATTTTGTCCCGCATCATCGCTTTCAGATAATGAGCGAAGCGAGAACAGGCCAAAATGTAACTGAGGTTTGTAGACAGGCGGGCATTCGCGTTCGCCGCATCCGTATCGTAGGTCTTGGCTTTTTGGCAGGTTTGCACACTGAAGAACGCCGCGTAGTCGGTATTCTTGCAATGCACCAGCGGGACAAAGCCGAGATCAGCGAGTTCTTTCTCGCGCCGGTCCGTGATAGTGACTTCGGTGGGGCACTTCATGGCGATATCGCCTTCATCCGTTGAAAAGTTGTGAACGGTAAGGCCTTCGACCTTGCCGCCACCCTCGACACCGCGGATGGTGGCGCACCAGTTATATTTCGCGAATGACTCAGTGATGCGGGAGGCTAGCGCCCAAGCGGCATTGCCCCACAGGTATTTGCGGTGGTCCGTTCCATCCACAGCCTCTTCGTAATCGAACTCTTCCACGGGGCGCGTTTTCTTGCCGTAAGGATCGCGCATGAGGATATGCGGGAGGGCAAGGGCGAGATAGCGGGAATCATCCGAATTGCGGAAGCTCTTCCACTTGGCGTATTCGGTGGTATCGAACACTTTGGCCAGATCACGAGGCGCACCGAGTTCGGTATAGCTCTCGAGGTTGAACATGTCCGAAGAGCCCGCGGCAATGAAGGGCGCGTGCGCCGCGGCGGCGACCTGCGAGATCTTCTCCATCAGTTCAAGATCTTCGGGCGATTTGCCAAATTCGTAATCGCCGATGAGAGTTCCAAAAGGATGTCCGCCGAAAACGCCGAACTCTTCTTCATACACCTTTTTGAACATGGCGCTCTGGTCGAACTCGGAAGCGCGCTGCAGATCGCGGAGCAGATCTTTTTTGGAGGCATTGAAGATCTTGATCTTCAACATTTCGCTTGTTTCGCTGTTGTTGACCAGGTATTTCAATCCACGCCAAGTGCCTTCGAGCTTTTGAAAAGCGGGGTGGTGCATCACCTCGTTCAACTGCAGCGAGATCAGATGATCAATCTGCGCGATACGCGCATTGATCATTTGCTCGGAGTCGAGAGAGAGGGTCATGGACCCTTCGAGGAATTGCGAGACAAATTCCTTGACAAGGTCCTTGCCACGGGTGCGGGACTCGGCATCGCGGCCGAGCCGCCCCTGTTCGACGATCTGGTCGAGGAGGCCTTTTTCGGTTTCTACGGTTTCCGCGGCGGCGGAAGAGGGGGCCTTCAACGCTTCACTACTCATTGTCTTGTCCCTTCGTCTGCACTTCGGACTTCAAACGGTCCAGCTTCTCCGTATTTCGCAGGGTTTCCTGGAGGACTTCGTCCAGCTTGTCATTGCCCTGCAAAGAACCGCGGAGATCGGAGAGCTTGGTACGCAGATCGAGCAACTCCTTGAGCGGCTTAACTTGCTGGGCTACTTTGGCCGGCTCGAAATCCTCCAAGCTATGGAAGTGCAGGTCAACTCCAAGTTGCCCGGCATTGGCATCTTCGCTCAACTTGTTTTCGACCTTGAACTGGAGGTGCGGCTTCATCGCCGCAAGCACGCCGTCGAAATTATCAGGGCCAATTTCGACGAACTTGCGATCCTTCAGTTTAGGGAGGGGCTGCTCCGGCATACCGGTGAAGTCACCGAATACGCCCATGACGAAGGGAAGCTCCTTCTTTTCGATGGCGCCGCCCGTTTCAACATCGTAGGTGATGTGAACGCGGGGGGACCGTACGCGATCTAATTTGTGCTGTAAGCTTTCAGGCACGATTACAACTCCAAGTACATTCAGGATTAGCGATGTGCAAATGGACAGCGCGGATTAACAGTCTACTCTTTGGAAAATTCGATCGAATTGAAACGCAAGCCTTCTCCGTACTCGATGCGCGTCTACTCATAAGGTTGGTACGTGAGTCACGCAGCAACGCAAAGCAAAAACACGCAATCGTATGGCGGTCGAACCTAAGCATATATTCAAAGCCTGCTCCGGTCAACAGCAAAACTGACTTCGCCGGAAAATTCTGTGAAACGATTGCCAGAAAGTACTTTCGGATCGGAGGTGGACCGTTGCATGGATGACATGACGGCGGTTTCACGGACTGGTCGGCGCGGGCGGCGATTGTGCGATGGTATCGGCCGCAATGCCAAGCCCCGCAAGGGACGTTCCGAGAACGAGATAGTACAAAGGCATGTGGGCGTGGGCGGCGATTTGCCCTGCGGCTGAAGCGCCGCTGGCTCCGGCGGAACTGGTTCCGAACGTGGAGACCAAGCCCGGCTGTATGGTGTCAACAAGCGCGCCGTCGGAGCCTAAAACCTGAACGGTTCCATCGAGGGAAGCGACCTGGAGCCCCTCCGGCGTGATGGCAACCACTCCATCAGCGGTACCTGATTGACCGATCATTTGGAGAGCAGAATAGGTTACTTTACAGTTGCCGAAGCGGCGCGCGCGCAAGACACCAGAGTGAAGGTCGATAACGCTCGGAGCGACCGTGAGAGAGGAATGGGGAGCAACTAAAAACTCGCATTGGTCGTGAAGGAAGAGTTTGACGGTGGTTCCAAGAGTCTGGATGCGCGCGCCACCGGCGAGATTTGCATTGCCGGGAATGGAGCTACCATTCACAAGAAATTCCGTCCCAACGACGACGCCGACTACGCCGGCGGCAACGGCAGCTGTAGTGGCGTTATTTTCCAGGTTTTTCGAAAGGTTGGCCACTTGCCCCGATACGTTCACTTGATGAATCGTGACATCACCCACTGGTTGGCCTTGGTAAGTGACGTGAACGTGGATGTCAAATTTTCCCGTGAGGTTGTTAGGCCGTAAGCCCTGAGCGACGGCTCGGCCATACGCGTCCGTGGTTGTCACGAAGTGAGTAGAACCGTTGGCAAACAAACCGCTGGGTCCATTGGAGGGCGTATCGAACGTTACATACGCTCCCACAACGCGCTTGTGATTTTCGTCTTCGACCTGTACGATGGGCTCGCGCGCAAGGCGGCCCTTCACATTGTTGAGCGCGCCTTCACCATCGATGATGGCAATATGAAAGCCGGAAGGTTGAATTTGGGCGACGGCGAACTCCGATGAGAGAACGCAAGCAACTGCTAAGGCCGAAACAAGAAACGGACGCATTCTGCCGAGGATAACGAGCAATTCATGTGCCTTTGGGATAGGGGGTGCGGGAAGTAGAATAACACGAAACCGCACACCTTGGATCTGTTTCTTAGAGCGGCGAGTAATAGGCAGTACCAAAGTGCATGAGTGTACATTTTGTATAGCAATCTGGTGGATAGAGATCTCGATGGGATAACGGCCGCGAAGGCGCGGGACGCGGCGCGTAAGGGGAATCGGTTATGAATCGAGAGCAGATACAAGCACTGCTCGCCGATGCACTACGCGAGAAATACGAGATCTTGAAATGGATCGGGGGCGGCGGGATGGCGCAAGTCTATTTAGCGCGCCATCGGATTCACGGGGCGCTGTTCGCAGTAAAGGTGCTCTCGCTCGACCTGGCGCAAGACGAGAGGATCGTCGCGCGTTTTGTGCAAGAGGCACGCACGGCCGCTACGCTCGCCGGTCATCCGAATATTGTTCCCATCTTCGATATCGGCGCCGAGAATGGGCTGTATTTCCTCATCATGCAGTACGTAGAGGGTGAGGACCTGCTCACGTATCTGCGGGCGCAAAAGAAGCTGAGTCCGCGAGAGGCGTCGAAGATCATTCGGCAGGTTGCGGATGCACTGGTTTGGGCCTGTGCGAAGAATGTGATCCATCGCGATCTGAAGCCTTCGAATCTGTACATGGACCAGAACGGTCGCATTGTGGTCTTAGACTTTGGGATCGCTAAAGCGGCGGACGTTCCCGGCACTCTTACTTTGAGTACCGAGCGCTTGGGAACGCCGTACTACATGAGTCCGGAGCAAATCCGGGGAGAGCATTGCGATACGCGCAGCGATTTGTATTCGCTCGGCGTGGTGTTTTTCGAATTGCTAGCGGGGCGGAAGCCATTTGAGGGAGACACTTATCGCGAGATTGAACTGGCGCATGTGGAGAAGGCGCCGCCCAATCTACGGGAACTGGATGCCGGCATTCCGCAAGAACTCTGCGCGGTTGTCTACAAGCTGCTGAGGAAGGATCCGAAGGACCGTTACCAATCCGCGAAGGACCTGGTTCAGGATCTGGAACGATACAGTGCCGGAGTGCCGCTGGGATCGAGGCAGCAATCGGTTATCCACGAGGAGCGCAAGGACCGGGCGGCCTTGGAGCAAACTTCAGCGAGCGATGACATGACGCGGAGTTCTTCCCTGGAAGCGACAGGGGCAAAACAGGGTTCGAGAAATCGGCTGTTGATCGGCGCCATTGCTGTTCTCGCAATCGTCTTGGTTGCGAGCGGTTTGTGGTTGTTTCTAAAACGGAATGTGCCTTCGACGGCGGCGACAGCACCGGTTGCAACTGCTCAATCTCCCGTTCCCGCCGGTACTCTGCAGAAGGTGAAAGTCGATCGGTCGGGCGGTCACATGCTGTTGGTACCGGCGGGCGCATTCATCTTCGGAAGCGACGATCCGGAATCGCCGGCGGGGAAGCAGACCATGACTCTGCCGGATTTTTATGTCGATGAAGCCGCCGTTTCGAACGCGAATTACCACAAGTTTTGCGACGAAAGCGGGCGTAAGACGCCGCCCTCAGACGACTACGCCGCACACCCGGATTTTCCGGTTACGGACGTGTCGTTCGACGATGCGCAGGCGTACGCAAATTGGATCGGCAAACAACTGCCCAGCGAAGCAGAGTGGGAGAAAGCGGCGCGCGGTACCGACGGACGCATCTATCCGTGGGGTAACGAGCCTTGGACCGATCCGCCGACCGCTCTCCATTCGGTTCTTTCGTACCCAAAACGCGTGTCGCCCTACGGCGCTTTCAACATGGCCGGGAACGTCTTCGAATGGACGATCGATCACTACCAAATCAGCCCGGAAAACGTCAAAGATATGGCGAACTCGCTCGGCAGCCCAAAATTCTCACACGATTGGAAAGTGATCAAAGGCGGCAAGTTCGGTCCCGATCCTAGAGGTTTCTCGAAGACGTACATGCGCCGGGGCTTTCCGCGCGATATTCCTTCCCCGGTGATCGGTTTTCGCTGCGTGGCGGAATCGAAGTAGTATAGAAGATAATCCTCAAAACATGATACGAGCACGTTTTCTTTACGGGTGCGCCGGAGGCGTGCTGGCTTGTCTGGCCGTCACGGCTTATGCGCAGCAGGACGAACTGAATGCGCGCGATGCATTTTGGTCGGCTTCGGATTTAGTAGGCAAGCGGCCGAGCAACGCGGCCGCGCATAAGAGCTCGGCCGCGAAACCTACGGCTTCTGCGGCGGCTCCCGCAACAGTAAACCGGGGCCATCGGTGACAGTGCTGGATGCGGGAGCCATTCAGGGCGGCAATATCCGAAACGTTTCGGCGCATGCTCCGCTGGGCTTGCGATATTCAGTGCTCAAACGCAAGCCCGATGGAACGTTTGAGGAAATTTCACCGGACGCCGTGTTTCACGCCGGAGATCGAATTCGTCTCAGCGTGATGTCGAATCAAGAGGGCTACTTATACATCATTGAGCAGGGGACGAGCGGGAAGTGGCGGCCTTTGTATCCGCCACCAGGCACGGCAGAAACAAAGTTGACCCCCGGAACGGAATACTTGATCCCAGGCGGACGGAACGAATTTTTTCAATTCAGCGGCGAACCCGGGGATGAAAAGCTGTTCGTCCTGCTGGCGCGGACGCCGGAGACGAATCTGGACGAGACCATCGAAGGGCTGCAAAAGCACCAATCCACGGGAATCAACGATCAGATCGTGGCTCGGCTGCGGCAGGACGTGCAATCGCGCGATCTGGTGTTTACCAAATCCGATGAGGATCAGGCCAGTGCCGACGACGGCACCGGAGCAGACAAGGCGACGTATGTTGTGAACAAAGCGACGAACAAGACGCCCGATCCGCACATCGTGGTGGACGTGGTTCTCTCGCACAAGTAGATTTCATGCACATAAAGCACGGTTACGCCTTCACAGCTCTGCTGGTGGGGATCGCGCAGATTGCGGGAGCGCAAAAAGAGGCGGTCCTCAATCCCCGGATCGATTTGGTTCTGGAGAAGAAGGACGGAAACTCCATCCGCGTCATGAACCCGGCCCACGTGTTCGCCGACGGTGACTTGATTCGATTTCGTTTGCGCTCCAGCATAAACGGATTTCTGTATGTCATGAATCACGGCTCATCGGGCAAGTACGAGCAGCTCTTTCCGCGAAGTGGAGGGAGCGTGGAAAGATCGGTGAAGGCGTCCAGAGAATATGTCATTCCGGATTCGGACAGCGGTTGGTTTCGCGTCCAAGCCCCCCCTGGTTACGAGACCGTTTACTTTCTGATATCTCCCATGGATTTGGGGAAATCGCTACCTGCCGGAGCGCCGGGCTCTAACTCGAGCGCTGAGCAGAACGAAGCAGCGGACGCGTTTGCGACGGCAACACCGCGCTGCGATGACGAACTTTTCCGAACACGCGGAGATTGCCTGGATGCGAATGCGGGATTCAAGCCAATGCAAGAAGGCGAGAAGCTGCCGGAAAAGTTATCCCAAATTCCCGCCGTGACGAGCCGCGACCTGGTGGTGGTCAAGGATTCAAACGATACCGCGGTTTCTTCAACAGAACCATTCGATGCTCCGGTTATTTACCACTTCAGAATTGCCCATAAATAGACCATGAAACGCGCAGGTTTGTGTGTAGTAGCTGTTTTCCTAAGCGGCTTAGCTGCGTTTTCACAGACAACGCCGCCGCAGAATCAGCAGCACCGGGATCTCGATGTCGTGACAGAGCCCCCGTCCGCGCCGAGCGTTCCCGCTTCGGCGCCCTCGCCCGTCAAAGTGACGGTACCGCGCAGCTATGCGCTCGTGATAGGGATCTCGCGCTATAAAAATCTTCCGGCGCGAGCGCAGCTCAAATACCCGGATCGCGACGCGGACGCAATTTACACGGCGCTCATCAGCAAGGAAGGCGGCGAATTCCCCCCGGAAAACGTACACGTTCTGAAGAACGACGACGCAACTCTGGCGGGTTTAGAAGACGCGCTCGAGAAGTGGTTGCCGTCGGTTTCGAAAGAGGACGATCGCGTGCTGATTTATTTCGCGGGTCACGGATTTCTGAACGACGGCAAGAGCTATCTGGCGCCCTCCGACATCGACCCGAACAATATCGCGAACACGGCCTATCCCATGAGCCGGCTGGCGGATGTGATCGGTAACAAGATCCACGCCAAATGGAAAGTGCTGTTGGCGGACGCCTGCCACAGCGGTGCGATTACGCCGGAAAGCGATCGCGCGCAGGTGAACCAGAGTCTTCTCGATTTGAACAAGTCGCTGTTTGTGATGACAGCGAGCCGGGATCGCGAGCAGAGCTTCGAGGGTCCGGGTTGGGGTGGAGGCCACGGCATCTTCACGTACTACGTAGTGAAAGGGCTGCAAGGTGAGGCCGATACGTCCGAGGATGGCGTGGTAACGGCACAAGAGTTGGGCGACTACGTTTATACGAACGTGAGTCAAGCGAGCGGGCAGCGGCAGCATCCGACATTCGATCGCGGAAGCTTCGACACGAGTATGCTGCTGGCCTATAATCCGGAGCACGTGAAGGCAGGCGACCTGCCCCGTCCCAAGTTTGGAACTCTGGTCATCGAGACAAACATGGACGGGGTCGAGGTGATGGTGGACGGCAAGAGCGTGGGCGTGGTGAATAAGGCTACGGCGCTGCGTTTACCTGGCCTGCAACCGGGCGTGCATACAATTCAAGGCAATCGAGCAGGATACGAACCGGATGGCCCACGCGAAGAAGAGATTTATCCGGGCCAAGAGACGACGATCAGCGTCAGGATTTTGATTGCTCGGACCCGCAAGAGAGCTGCCGTCGATGATTTCAATCATGGGTTGGAGTACTACGACAAGGGGTACGAGCAGAACTACAAGCTAGCCGTGAACGACTTCAAGAGCGCGTTGCAGGTGGATCCGACTTACAGCCAAGCCGCGCTATTTCTAGGGCGCGCTTACCGTTCGCTGTCCGACTACGAAACAGCGAACGAATATTTCAAACAGGCGATTCAGATGGATCCGGCTTATCTGGATGCTCACGTGAGCTATGCGGGCGGATTGCTCGATACGGGCGGTTTCGACGAAGCGATCCGGCAGCTGAATTTTGTCAGCCAAAGGGACCCGAACAACGGCACGGCGTGGTATTTACTTTCCCAGGCGTTCTTTCGAAAGGGCGCGTATGACCAGGCAGTCCGCGCGAGCCGACAGGCGGTGAAGCTGATTCCGAACAAGGCCGAGGCGCATCTTTGGCTGGCGGATAGTCTGCGGCTGTATGACGACAGCATGAATAGCAACGCCGACCTTCCGGAGGCGGAAGCGGAATATAAGCAATACCTGGCGCTTAGCGATTTCGACAGCAAGTTCGCGGGAAAGCTGAACTATTACGTGCTGCCGTGGCTAATCGGAACCGGCACAAAGAAACGCGCCGCTCAGACAGACATCTGGAAGGAGATGCGGGCGCAGGCAAATTTCGGAGTGTGCGATTGCGAGTGGCTGCAAAAGCGTTACGACTCCGCGATCCCGTATTGCGAGAGAGCGCTGTCGTTCGATTCTCAGGATCTATACGCACAGTACCGGCTGGGCATTTTGTACAGTCAAAAATTCAATGTGCTGAACGAACACTCCACGGCGCCGAACGGCCTGGATCTGCTTGTGCAAGCGCGAAAGCACTTCAATACGGTCATCGCGCTAAATTCGGATGCCGATCAAGCGGCGAACTCGCGCAAGTATATTCAGAACATCGACCAGTTTCTGGGCCAACAGTAATAAGACTGCTTTTCAGATTAGAGGCGGTGGAGTAAACTTTCGGCCTGTTTCCGCCGATGTCGGGGTTGTCGCCATTCTCATCCGGGAATCGCGGTGTTCCACAGGCGTATCCCAAGGAGAGCGCCAAATCGTCATGCAATTATGGGAACAGTTGCTAGCTGTTGACCTTCGCGGGAGGAGCAGCTCACAGGAAGCATGAGTATCAAAGTCGGTGATACCGTTGGCGATTATCAGGTAGTCAGCGAGTTGGGCGCAGGCGGCATGGGCGCTGTTTTTGCGGTGAAGCACTTGATTTCAGACCGCACGGAGGCGATGAAAATCCTGCTTCCGAACCTGGAACAGGATCCCGATTTAGCAGAGCGATTCTTGCGGGAGATCAGGCTGCACGCTAGCCTCACACATCCGGGTATTGCGGGCCTCCACACGGCCTTCCGTCATGAGCATCAACTTTTGATGGTGATGGAGTACGTACCGGGTGAGAGCCTGGATGCCGTGCTCCGCCGCAAGGGTATTGATCTGTTCAAAGCCATCGATATAGCCGTTCAATTGTTGTCGGCTCTCGATCATGCACATTCGCTGGGCATCATACATCGCGATATAAAACCAGCGAACATCATGGTTATGCGAGATGGCAAGGTGAAGCTGCTGGATTTTGGGATTGCGCGGCCAGTGGTGGATTCCAGCCTAACCCGCACCGGTTCCGTGATCGGGTCGCTTTCTTACATGTCGCCCGAGCAGATTCGCGGGATGGCGGTCGATCACCGGGCGGATCTCTACGCGACAGGCGTCACTTTATACGAGATGACTACGGGCGTCCGTCCATTTTCCGGAAGCGATCCTTACACGGTGATGAAGTCTAAGATGGAGGAACTCCCGCCTGCGCCCGATTCGCTGAACCCATCAATTTCCAAAGAATTGGCGCGCGTCATCAGCCGTTCCATTCTGAAAGATCCGACCCACCGCTTCCAAACGGCGCAGGAGTTCTCGCGCGAACTGGAGAACGCCAGAGGAACAATCAGAGATCCGCGCGTGCCGACAGGCAGCCAGTGGCCGACACTCGTGGATGCGAGAACTCCAACGCCGAGTTCCGGGGCGCCGGCTCTGGTTCTATTCGATCCAGAAGCAATTGAGCGCCTCAAAGACGTGTTCGCGGAGTTTATGGGGCCTATGGCCAAGGTCTTAGTGACTCGCACTGCGAGAAAAAAGACCACCTGGGATGAACTATACGCTGCTTTGGCTGCTGAGCTGCCCGCTGGTCCCGACCGGGACAGATTCTTAGCGTCCCGCCGGTCCGTCGTCTTCGGAAGATAGAAGTTTCATTGCTTGCTGCAGGCTGCGCAGCATACGGTTAAAGGAGGCAGCCAAATTCGAAATCTCGTCTCGGCCGCGGACGGGCAACTGCTCTACCTCAAGGCGTCCCTTGCTGACCTCGTCCGCTATTCTTGCTAGTTTTTTGACCGGCCGGATCACAGTAAAGATCAGGAGCAGGTCGAACAACAGCAGCGAGAAGACGGCCAAAATAGCCAAGTCCACCACAATCTGAGTCAAGGCGCGATCGGCCTTTTTGATGGCGACGCTTTCCGGGACCGAAACGACTTGAGCGCCTACCGTATCGTTCAGCTTCCAACCGAATCCATTATCCGGTCCGTATTGGGCGACAACAGCTTTCGGCGCTCGGCGGGCCGTATCGTGACACTCTAAACAGGCAGGATCCTTGATTGTAATCGGACGGGCCATGTAAAGCGACCGGCCGGTCGGGGTGTTGCGTTCACCGAACATCGCTTTCTCATCTTTATGATCCCGAAAGGAGTTGATGATGTCGGCCTCCCAATCGGAAGCGCGATCGCGGAGATTGGTTGGATTGAGGGTAGCTTCCTTATAGGTGTAGTCAGGATTCTGAGCCTGGATCCGCTGAAAGACTTCCGTGGCCGCGAAGGCTGGTACGGTTTGCGGTAAGAAGGTGTCGTTTACGCGCTCGCGACGGATCAACAGCGGTTTAATCTCTTGAGTCGTATAGTCGCGGGTGGCCAGCGTGGCTTGCATCATCAAACGCGCGCGTTCCTGAATCTCGTTCTTGGCATTGTCGTAGAGATAGTTGCGGGCGAGCAGAGATGTCAAGGCGAGCCCCAGCCCGAAGACGGCTAAGAAGATGAGATTGACCTTCGCAAGTAATTTCACATAGCTATTGTCCACATTTGCATTCTGGAAAGCGATGCGTGCCGTGCGAAAGCCCCGCTTATCCGCGTAGGCATAGAAGAAGGAACGAAGATCCTAAACTCTCCAGGCCGCGATTCGAAACTTCGGGCGCCGGCGCTGAATCATCTTGACATGGCTACTGCGACTGTAAATGCGAGAGAGAGCGGAACTTTTACTATCGGCGGAGACTTAGAGGTCAACCGGCTTGGCTTCGGCGCAATGCGAATAACCGGCGAAGGCATTTGGGACAGGCCTCAAAATCCTGAAGAAGCACGGAACGTACTGCGCCGCGCGATAGATCTCGGCGTGAACTTCATCGATACGGCGGATTCCTATGGACCGGAGGTCAGCGAGCAGCTAATTGCCGATACTTTGTATCCGTATCCGGAGGACCTTGTCATTGCCACCAAAGGCGGCTTGACACGCAGCGGCCCCAATAAGTGGGCTCCCGTAGGACGCCCTGAGTACCTGGAACAGTGCGTTGAGATGAGCTTGCGGCGGCTGCGACTCGAGCGGATCGACCTATATCAGCTTCATCGGATCGATCCAAAAGTTCCCGCGGAAGAGAGCCTCGGGAAATTGAAGGAACTGCAGCAAGCGGGCAAGATCCGCCATATTGGACTGTCCGAAGTGTCGCCACAGGAGATCGAGAAGGCGAATAAAATCGTGAAGATTGTGAGCGTGCAGAACAAGTACAACCTGAGCGATCGCGCGCATGAAGATGCACTGGAATATTGTGAGAAGAACGGACTCGCTTTTATTCCTTGGTTCCCCGTAGCAGCGGGTAAATTGGCGGCCTCCGGTGGCCCGCTAGACGCTGCTGCAAAGAAGCACGGGGCCTCGGTTGCGCAGTTGTCGATAGCTTGGCTGCTGCACCGTTCGCGCGTGATGCTGCCGATCCCAGGCACGTCGTCGGTGAAGCATTTAGAAGAGAATGTAGCCTCAGCAGGCGTAAAGCTGAGTGATGCGGAGTGGCAACAGATTGAGGCGGCTGCCAAGCAGTAGGGGGGCAGAGAAGAAGCTTTCTCCCTGACAAATTCGCGAACGGCGTTGAGCTTTGTTACCGTGACTCAAGCGCTTGGGTCAAACGCTATTTCGACGAACCCCGCGAAGACCGCCGGCACGAACTCTTTGAAAGCCCAGTTGAACTTCTAAGCAAACGCCCGGCAACGCACGCGCGACTGCTTGGCGATTTCCTCTCTGTATTGACCAAGCATCGCTTGGCTGCCGGGCTTGCTAGCACTTCGCTTGGGCACGTAGAAGTGTCTCTCAGCCATAGCTCCAGGCTAGATCCCGTGAGACCAACCGGTGCCGCAGTTCGCATGCCGCCAATGAGTCCGTAACGGCAATGCTTTTCCCAATCAGTAAACCTCTGCACCGTGCTCATTTGGATTTAAGCCAACGCTTCTCAGATTTTCCGGCCGTTCGCAGCCGAAGTAATTTGCATGGAGGGGTATTCTTCGCTCCAATCCAGATTGTCCAGCGCCTGTAGGAAACTCTCGAACGTGATCCCGCAGTCGGTGCACAGCTACCCTAGACTCTTCTCCTCATTACCTGGGATCGTCATGTGAAAGTGACTGCAAACAGCTGCCGCGCTCGGAATGGCGGTGAGTAAGCTGCCCAATCTTGTATTGGGGTTGAAACGCATATGATCTCTAGATACTCTGACTTAGATACCGACGCTGCGCGTCGCCACCGAGCCTGTATCATTGGCCATATGTTCTCGCGATTAGCGGATCGTCGCCGTGAGAATAGTCACAAATCTGACTGAAAGTAGTCTTTTTTGTGGAGCGAGATCTGAGATCATCCGGGCGCTGCCGCCAAACTTCTCCGATACGCAATTCCAGTAATATTTCAGAACTAACATTGCTTACCAGAGTGGCCGCGCACAGTCCAACATTCCAGCGAACATGCTTCAGCACCCTCTAGATAGACTTGCAACCCTGCGGGCCACTGCCCTATTCGGCACACTCTCCGAACCTGTGCTGCGTACGGTAGCCGGAACGACAATTCGCCGCAATCTAAACCGGAGTGAGATTCTATATTCGCAGGAAGAAGAAGCCTCGGCACTGTACGTGGTCGCCAGCGGCGAACTTCGCTCGATTCGCCAGAGCGTTGCTGGGAAAGAGCAGGTTCTATCCACAGAGCATCCCGGCGCCATACTTGCAGCAGCCGCAATCTTTCATGGCGAGAAGTGTTACAGCACAATGATCGCCGATACACGCTCGACCGTTCTTGCCATCGAACGACACGATGCCCGAGAACTCTGCTCGAATCATCCGGAGCTTCTCTGGAACCTCGCAGGCGTTCTGGCCCATAAGCTGCGCCGCTCAGCGGAACTGATTGAAAATCTCGCGCTCCGAAATGTCGATCAGCGTGTCGCTCAGCACCTGCTTACGGTCTGCCAGCACAGAGGAATCCAGGACGACAAAGCCTGTGTCGTCGAATTGACGATGAACCGGAGGGAAATCGCAACTCGTCTCGGCTCTGCCCGTGAGGTCGTATCGCGTGCTTTCACTCAACTGGAAAAGGCGGGACTGATTCAAATGCAGGGCAGAAGATTGGTGACGATACCAGATATGCAAGCGCTGAGAGCCTTTGCCGGCGCAGAGCATCTACCGAAAAGCAACAAATCGCGCTCGCAAGGACAGCGCTGCCAAATTGCTTGGGAGCTTCGTGACAAAAGGCACAGTTCCCTTCATACGTAAGAGTAATGATGAAAGCGGAGTCCGCAAGGTCGGATCCAGCGGCGAAACCGCGCGCCAGGAGAACAAATGTCAAAGACAAGCACCGTAGCAGATCACTTGATTGAGCGGCTCCTCGAATGGGGGGTGGATACCATCTTCGGCTTTCCCGGGGATGGGATTAATGGCATCATGGAGGCCCTACGCATCCGCCAGAAGGAGATGCGCTTCATCCAGGTACGTCATGAAGAAGCGGCGGCTTTCGCTGCGTGCGGATACGCAAAGTACACAGGGCGTTTAGGCGTCTGTCTCGCCACGTCCGGGCCGGGCGGCATTCACCTCCTGAACGGACTCTACGATGCCAAGTGCGACGGGCAGCCCGTGCTCGCGATTACCGGCCACACGTTTCACGATTTAATCGGCACGAATTATCAACAGGATGTCGATCTCGATAAGCTCTTCATTGACGTAGCTGCTTACAATCAGCGCGTGATGGGCCCGGCGCACCTCGTCAATGTCGTCGATGAGGCGGTCAAAACTGCTCTAACGCGCCGAACGGTTTCTCACATCACCATTCCCAAAGACATGCAAGAGTGGACCAAATCGGAGGGCGAACGTTCCAAGGCAAACATCGCGCAGCACAGCAGCGATCTGTTCGCGACGAACTATCCCGTTCCGTCCGACCGGCTCTTAAAGCAGGCCGCGGAGCTAATCAACGACGGATCGAAGGTCGCGTTGCTGATTGGGCGGGGTTGCCTCGGCGCCCGCGAAGAGGTGCTGGCGCTCGCTGAAGCTGCGGCGGCGCCGATCATCAAGCCTTTGTTAGGGAAGGCGGTGGTTCCGGATCGTAGCCCGTACACGACCGGCGGCATTGGACTCCTCGGCACAGCGCCGTCGCAAGACGCATTGAAGGAGTGCGATACGTTCGTCGTCGCCGGCAGCAGCTTCCCCTATATGGAATTTCTGCCAAAGCCCGGCCAGGCAAAGACTGTTCAAATCGATTGCGACGCCACCCGCATCGGCTTGCGGCATCCGGTCGATGTAGGGCTCGTTGGCGATTGCGGCGCCGTGCTGCGTGCTCTTCTGCCGCTGATCAAACACAAGAAAAACCGCTCGTTCTTGGAAAAGGCGCAAAAGCGCATGGCGGATTGGAATCAGCTCATGCAGGAGCGCGGCACCCGGACGGACATGCCGATGAAGCCGCAAGTAGTGACGTACCACTTAAATAAGCTGCTTGATTCGAACGCAATCGTTTCCTCCGACAGCGGCACCATCGCCACCTGGTCAGCTCGCTACATCGAAATGCGCGATGACATGAAATTCTCTCTTTCCGGCTCGCTGGCGACCATGGCGAACGGGCTCCCGTACAGCATCGGGGCGGCAGTCGCGTATCCCGGACGTCAGGTCGTCTGTGTCGTTGGCGATGGTGGACTGACAATGTTGATGGGCGAGATCGCTACGCTCGTAAAATACAAACTTCCCGTCAAAGTCATCGTCATCAAGAACAATGTCCTCGGCGAGATCAAGTGGGAGCAGATGGTGCAGGAAGCTAATCCATCGTTTGGAGTGGACCTGCAGCCCATCGATTTTGCGGCACATGCCAGAGCTTGCGGCGCAGTCGGATTCACGATTGAAGATCCGAAAACCGCCGAGAGCATTTTGCGGCAAGCCCTTGCGCATCAGGGCCCCGCAGTCATTGAAGCTGTCGTAGATCCGAATGAGCCGCCACTACCGGGTAACATCAGCGCCGAACAGGCTCTCCATTTCGCCGAATCCCTCGCCAAGGGTGACAAAGACCGCTGGAAGATCATCAAAACCGTCCTCGAAGACAAAGTGCGGGAAGTCATTTAGCAATGCAGAACGCCGAGCGCCTCGATCGCATTCGGAGCGCGCTTCGCAAGCACCAGTGGGATTTGGTCATTTGCGCGCTTCCCAAGAATGTACTTCTTCTGTCAGGCTATTGGCCCGTGGTCGGCACCGGAGTGGCGGTCGCTTCTTCGGAGGGACGCGTCTTACTCCTGGTCCCCGAAGATGAAGAAGATCTTGCGAAAAATGGCTGGGCAGACGAGGTGCACACCTTCAAACCCGGTTCTCTGGAAAAGTTGATCACAGCCGCCGAGGCGATTCGCGCTCCACTCGGCGAGTTGCTGAAAAGCTTTTCCACCGGAAACCTTCATGCAGGCTTCGAGGCAAACGAGACCTCCGAGCCTGCTTCTTATGCCGCCATGCATCTCTACAGCGAGCAGATGCAATCGCTGCTTCACCACCTGCTTCCCCACTCGACATTGCAGCCCGCTGAAGACTTGTTATCTGATCTTCGCGCCACGAAGACGGATTTCGAAATCAAACGGCTGCGCACCGCGTGTGAGATCGCCGGAAAAGCATTTCAACACGGGTCGGAGCAGATCCAGACCGGGCATAGCGAAGTGGAAACCGCTGCGACATTTCGTCAGCCACTCAGCGCGAGCCTTCCCCAATTTGAGGAATTGCAGCGAGCTGACGGATTTGCCTGGTGTATGTCGGGTTCGAACTCCGCCTTGGCCGCCGGCGCTTATGCGCGTTCCCGAGCTAAGCGAATCCGGGCGGGAGATCTGGTCCTGGTTCACATGAATTCCTATGCCGACGGTTATTGGACAGACGTGACGCGCACCTATGTCATGGGCAAACCCGATGATCGCCAGCAGCAGATGTACGAAGCGATCTCCGCCGCCAGGAACGCAGCGTTGAGCGCCATTCGTCCCGGAACAAAAGCGGCTGACGTCGATACGGCGGCTCGAGATGTGTTGGAGAAGCGTGGCTTCGGACCGCATTTCAAGCATTCCACAGGTCATGGTGTCGGGTTCTCCGCCATCGATGCGAACACGAAGCCGCGCCTTCACCCAAAATCTCACGACACACTGGAAATTGGCATGGTCTTCAACGTCGAACCTGCCATTTACTTCGAAGGTTATGGAGGAATCCGCCACTGCGACATGGTGACCGTCACGCAATCGGGCGCCGAACTGCTAACACCTTTTCAAAGCTGTACTGACCAACTCGTTCTGAACGCCTGAAGGAGAAAATGGATGGCGAAATTTCGCGGAAAGAGAGCTGCCTTCGGCGCGCCGGGCGATGAACCTCGCTGGACTCACGCCAACAAAGAGGGGATCGGCACTGCCTACTCCATCGGCAGCCGGATCTGGTACACCATCTGGAACGGCATTCTCACCGAGATCTATCACCCCACGGTCGATCGCCCGCAGCTGCGCGATTTAGAATTCCTGTTTACCGGCGAGAACGGACTGTTTCTCGAAGAGAAGCGAGATCTCGACTACCAAATTGAACGCATGTCGCCGTCGCAGGGCTACAAAATCACCGCCCACGATCGCGAGGGACGTTTTTCCTACACCAAGGAAATCATCGCGGAACCGGAGCGGCCCTGCGTTTTCCTGCATACGCGATTGGAAGGCAGTGAAGCGTTTCTAAAAACTCTCCAGACCTATGTGCTTTGTGCGCCACACCTGGAAATTGGCGGTCAAGGCAACAATGCGTTCGTAGTGGAAGTATCGGGCCGCGAGTTGCTGGTGGCTGAGAAACAAAACCACTGGCTTGTCCTCGGGGCTTCATGTGGCTTCTCCAAGCTGTCGTGCGGCTATGTTGGGCGAAGCGATGGCTATACCGACCTAGCGCGAAATCGCACCATGGAGTTCGAATTCGACGAGGCGAAGAATGGCAATGTCGCCTTGACGGGCCGGCTCAATCTCGGTCAAACTCGCGAGTTCACTGTCGGCGTGGCGCTTGGCGAGAGCCTTCCGAGCGCCGTGTCATGCCTTTTCCAAAGCCTCGGCCTGCCGTACGAAGACCAGCGCAAGACTTTCCTTCAACAATGGAGTAACGCGAGCAAAGAGCGGCAGCCCCTGCAAAAAGCTAGCGGCGATAAGGGCCATCTTTTTGAGTCAAGTTATAACTTGCTGTTAACTCATGAAGACAAGCTATATCAAGGCGCGTTCATCGCTTCCCTAACGATTCCCTGGGGCGAGGCGCGCAATGACAAAGAAGGCAAGGGCGGCTATCACCTGGTTTGGACGCGCGATATGGTTGAGAGCGCCCTGGGATTGCTCGCCGCCGGCAACACTACCGCCCCCTTTCGCGCTCTCGTCTACTTAGCGGCCCGCCAGGAAGAAAATGGTAGCTTCCCTCAGAACTTCTGGGTCGATGGCGAAGCTTTTTGGACCGGAATGCAATTGGACGAAGTCGCTTTCCCCGTGTTGCTCGCGTGGCGCCTTCAGCAATTGGACTTGCTGCGTCAGTTCAATCCATGCGTGATGGTGAAGCGGGCTGTCGCGTTTCTGCTGCACAGCGGGCCCGTTACGGGAGAAGAGCGTTGGGAAGAAGACAGCGGATATTCGCCCTCCACTCTCGCGGCCATTATCTCTGCTTTTATTTGCGCGGCGGCATTCGCTCGTACCGAGCAGGACGAAGAGCAAGCCAAATTTCTCGAGAGCTACGCCGACTTCCTCAGATCTCATCTCGAGGAATGGACAGTCACCACCGAAGGATCGCTTCTTCCCGGTGCCCCTCGCTATTTCGTGCGCTTGAATCCAGCCAAGCCCGGCCAGGTGGCGTCTCCCGGGTCAGTGAACACCGCCGATGTCCAGCTCACCAGCCAGCCTCCCGGCGCACCCGAGTCCTATCCGGCGCGCAACGTCGTTGACGCGGGTTTTCTCCAACTGACGCGCTATGGGATTCTGCCCCCCGACGATCCGTTGATTACCGAAACTCTGCGCGTAATCGACGCCACCCTGAAAGCGGACACTCCGTTCGGACCTTGCTGGCGTCGTTACAACCATGATGGCTACGGCCAGAAGCCGGATGGCGGTCCCTATGACCAATGGGGCCAAGGCCGGCCCTGGCCTCTTCTGACGGGTGAACGCGGCCATTACGAACTGGCTGCAGGCAACGACGCCAGTCCCTTCCTTCGGGCGATGGAGCGCTTCTCAAGTGGCATGAACCTGTTGCCCGAACAGATCTGGGACGCAGACGATCTGCCGGGAACCTTTTTGCGCCGCGGCGGCCCGACCGGTTCAGCCAATCCTCTGTTGTGGGCACATTCCGAATACCTGCGTCTGCTTCGTTCCTGCCATGACGGTAAGGTTTTTGATCTGATCCCGGAAGTCGCCGCCCGCTATGCCAAATCCAAGCATGGCAACCAGCCGCCGAACAAGATCGAATTTTGGTTACCGAAACATCCTATCCGGCAGGCCATCAAGGGGCACACGCTTCGAATCTGCGCGCCCGAACCGTTCCGCCTTCACTGGACCTCCGACAATTGGAAAACTTCGCGCGATAGCGACTCACTCCCCAATCGGGTGGGCGGCGAATACTTCGACTTAGCCCCCGCGGACTTCGATCCGGAAGTGGAGTTCACTTTTTTCTGGAAGGACCGCCAGCAGTGGGAAGGTCAAAACCATCGGGTGCAAGCACGCTAAGAAGGAATACAAATGGAAAAGACGAATCAAGGAAAAGTAGTTGTAGTGACCGGCGCAACCGCCGGAGTAGGGCGGGCTGTTGTGACGGAATTTGCACGTCAGGGAGCCCACATCGGGCTCATCGCGCGCGGCAAAGATCGCCTGGAAGCAACCAAGCGCGAGGTGGAGGAACTAGGGGGCAAAGCACTCATGCTGCCGACCGATGTTGCCGACGCTCAGCAGGTCGAAGCCGCAGCTGAGCGCGTCGAACAGGAGCTGGGACCCATCGATATCTGGGTCAACGATGCGATGACCACTATCTTTGCGCCGTTCCTCCAAATCACGCCGGACGAATTTAAGCGCGCCACGGAAGTGACTTACTTGGGGCAGGTCTACGGCACCATGTCGGCTTTGAAGCGGATGCATGCGCGCAATCGCGGCACTATCGTGCAAGTCGGCTCAGCGCTCGCGTACCGTTCCATTCCGCTGCAATCACCCTACTGCGGCGCCAAGCACGCCATCATTGGGTTCACTGATTCCATTCGTTCCGAACTCATCCACGACAACAGCGCCGTCCATATCACCGCAGTCATGTTGCCCGCCATGAACACGCCGCAGTTCAGTTGGTGCCGCACACGTCTGCCGCGCCATCCCCAGCCTGTACCACCCATCTTTCAACCGGAAGTAGCCGCGCGCGCCATTGTCTGGGCGGCCAGCCACAAGCGCCGTGAAGTCTACGTCGGATTTCCAACTGTAAAGGCCATTTATGGCAATGAGCTTGCCCCAGCGTATGCGGATCGCTACCTTGCCGAAAACGGTTTTGACGGGCAGCAGACGTCCCAGCCTGTCTCCCCCGATCGTCCCGACAATTTGTTCGAACCAGTGGAAGGCGAGTATGCAGCCCACGGTATCTTCGGCGACCGCGCCAGTAATTTCAGCGTCCAGAGTTCGTTGAATTTGGAAACTATGACGCTGCTCGGCCATCGCGGATTGGTGGCCTCCGCCGCCTTGGTTCTGACGGGCTTGCTCTTCACAACTTTAAAGAAGAAGTAATGCAAGCCCCACTAACTCCCGAAGAACTCAGCCGAGACCTGCGTTATGGTTACGGTCCGTTTCTAAAGCGCAGGCGCGGCATCGTCGGACTGTCTTTCTTCTCATGCGCCGTTCTCGGCACCGTCGCCTTGTATCAAATCGGCATCATCAAGAAGCTACCGGAACCGCGCTCCAGGTCCTTTGACACTGGTAAGGTGAACGGCTCCGGCGAAGCTTACTCCATCTTGGCAACGCCGGATGCATTTCTCGGTTTAGCAAGTTACGCCGTCACCGCGGCCTTGGCCGGCATGGGCCCGGAGAATCGCGCCCGGATGCATCCGTGGATGGCGCTTGGCATGAGTGCCAAACTGCTGGCCGATGCTGTCATGGCAGGAAAGCTCACGCTCAACGAAATTAGAAAGATCGAAGCGTTTTCGCTTTGGTCTGTCCTGACGGCGCTGGCCACATGGACCGCTCTTCCGCTAGCGTTCTCAGAAACACGAGCAGCCCTTCAATACTTGAAGCGACACGATTGAACCAGAACGTTCAGCCATTCCTCGAACCCCGAACCGGTCTTGGACGACACGGCAATTACCTTCATGCCGGGACGGACAGAATCCATATTCCGGCGCGCGGCGTCCCAGTCGAATTCGACTGCTTCGGCGAGATCGGTCTTGGTAATGATCGCCAGATCGGAGGTGTTGAAGATGGTCGGGTATTTGAGAGGCTTGTCCTCGCCTTCGGTAACAGACATAAGAACGGCGCGCAGGTTCTCGCCTAAGTCGTAGCTGGACGGGCAAACTAAGTTACCCACGTTTTCAATGAAGAGTAGGTCGAGGTCTTCAAGTTGCCAGTCGTCCAGCGCCTTCGAAATCATCTCGGCATCCAGGTGACAAATAGTTCCGGTCTGAATCTGACGCACCGGTACGTTGCTGCGGGCGAGACGAACGGCATCATTATCGGTCGCAAGATCGCCGACGAGAGCGGCGACCCGGAGCTTGGGCCGTAGAAGCGTAAGCGTGTTTTCAAGGAAAGCCGTTTTGCCGGAGCCCGGACTAGATACCAGGCTCACAACGTATACTCCAGCTGCCTGGAACCGGTCGCGCAGCTCACGCGCCAACAGGTCGTTGCGCTTGAGAACCTTCTGGCGAACTTCAACAAGACGCGGTTGCATGTTCATCGGTCAGCTCCAGTGCGTACACTTCAAGTTCGGAACCGCGACGCACCTGGCTGCTTGGAGTCTCGCAAACCTCGCAGCACAGCCGCTGAAGCGACACGGCCGGCTGCTCACGAGCGCACGTAGGGCAGTAGAGAACGATTGGGACCTCCTCAATCTCGAGCTTTGAGCCGGCAAGCGGCGTGCCTTCGCAGGCCACCTCGTATGAGAACAGGAGAGCATCTTTGACGACGCCCGACAACGGTCCAAGCTTCAGACGCACGCTCACGACGCGTGCGCCGTGGTGGTGCGCGAGTTCCTCCTCAACACCTTCAATAATGCTCAGCGCAACCGAAAGCTCATGCATTCCGGAGCGCCGCGCTACATGCTCTCGATCTTTATGTAACGCCTGACGTCGGACCAGTTCATTAAAACGCCGGCTGCTACCACAAGCGCCGCCGCAATTCCTAGAAGTTTCCACGCGTTCATCACGAACCTCCTGTATGAGTAACTGCCTCAGTAAGTGAACCTGCTACTAAGTTGCGGACGGTAGTAAGGGCCGGAAGAACGGCAGCCTCTACAACGTCGCTCAAGCCGATGCGACCCGTATCGCTACTGTCCAGAACCTGCGGCTCGCAAGCGACCAGCAGGATCTTGTCCAGACGCGCGCCCATACTCTTGGCGAGCGACAATACGCGTACAGGATTTAGGCCATGCGAGTTGACGAGGGAGTCTTGATCGCATTGATCCGGGATGTCGTCAGGTCCAATTTCGATGGTGTATAACGTGCCTGGGGACCCGCCACGCTGCGTGGTATCGACCAGAATCACCAGCTCATAGGGGTCAAGCAGCGCAAAAGCAAGATCGATGCCGCGAATCCCGACGTCCATCACACGAACGCCCTCGGGCGCGCCCTCATCGGCGAGTTGCTGAGCAACGCGCACACCGAAGGCGTCGTCGGCATGGAAGATGTTGCCGATGCCCGCCACAAGCACGGGGCAATTCATGAGCCGATCCTTTGACAAGTAAGCGGCTCGACTTCCTCGGTGGCGAAAAAGAAGCGGTGACCAGCCTGGCGCATCTCGCCCAAGTCGCGCCCGGGGTCGTCTTCCAGCACAACAGCCAACTGAACGCGATTTTCGAAATCCTCTTCCACCGCTTCAATGATGGCCACTTTGCCTTCGAGAAACGTGTCGAAGATGTCGGCGCGATTTCGTGGCCGAAGCCGGACGCGATCGCCTTTCTTGAGTTCGACGCCGGCCACAACGGCTGTGGCCGCGGGCTTGTTATCGATGGTGTCCCAGGCGGACCAGGCGTCGCCTTGCGGTTGGCGCACGCCGCTCATCACGCCATGAAGTTCCAGTAAGTGCTCGGGCGGAGCTGACTCCAGCCGTTCCAGAAGATCGCGGGCGCGCGGATCGGACACTCGAAGCTCCTGCTTCTCTTCATCGGTCAAGGTAAGAATGCGGAGCGTGAGGATCTCGTCAATTTCTGTGCCGTCGAACAGATCGCCTTTACTTTCGGGTGCAATCTGCGGGAAATCGTACAGGATGATGGGCGAGCCCAGTACGGTGTCCCGGGCGTCGGTATCGCCGACGAGCACGGGCCACACCCCGGTATTCTGGCAGCCGGCAACAGCCTCGCGCAGATCCTCAGGCGCGTCCGTTTGCGAGACGAAGTAGCCCGCCTCCATGTGCAGGATGGCGTGAGCGGACGCAAGCGATTCGATGAGCGCCGCATCGCGGGTTGCGGCCTGGCCTGCCGTAATGTTGTGCAACTGCACGCTGATGCGGAAGACGTCTCCGGCGAGTTGCATGGCGCTGACCGTGATTTCCGCCCCGATCGGCTTGTCACCCCCGGTAAACGTGTATCTGTGCGTGAACGGCGTGTTCGTAAGCCGCACGCAGGCGACGGGCGGAACCACAATGCGCTGCTCGACTGCTTCTTGCCAACTGCGATCACCGGCTGCACGCGTAATGAGTTGAAGAAACCGGATGGAGACCCCGACCTCGGCTTGCCCGTTACAGCGCGCGATGCACTCCATGCGAAAGTAAGAACGATCGGAACCAGTTTGCGCGGCGGCCCAGGCAGGCGGGTACAGCACGCCGAAATTCCATCGCTGCTGATTCTTCATCGCCGATGGACGATACGGATACAGAAGATATCCTTCGTACAGAACGGCGCGGGCGATCTTGTCCACTATTTCGGCGCTCATGAGACGGGCCGCTCCGGCTCGGCTATGGCCAGCATGCGCTGGATTGTTTCCTCAAACGTGGCGAACCCCCCGCTCATCTTGAAACGATAGAGTTCTTCGAAAACGTCGCGGCGCAGATGCAGAACGGCGGCGTTCGGGTAATGAAGATTTATGAGCTCTTTCCACGTCTGCACGGGCAAACGGAAACGCGCCTCCTTGTTCCATGAGATGGGCGCGGCTTCGAGAGCACCGGAGCTCGGATGAAAGAAAACCGTGCCGCTGAACAAGAACGTCAGTGGGACTTCCCCGCCCTCGATACCGTGAAAGTATTTGGCGATCGCAACGGTCAGGTCGAAGGTGCAGGGCACGTTGATCGTGTTGATGGTACTCCCGGTGAAACCGGGAACATTCACCGAAGTAATGGCCCATGTCATCGGGCGCAGCGTGTCGCTCCACCGGCTCGGGTGATCAAAAAGCTCCCGCAGTTGCGATTGTTCGTTAGCCGTGTAGCGGCGTCGCGCCACTTCGATTTGAATCTGGCAGCGGAGCAAGATGGCTTGAATGGACTGCTCGGGAAACGGATTGGTAATACGTAGATCGAACGCGAGCGCGGGCGTGAGCATATCGCGCGCGGGCGATGCCGACACGATTTCAAATGAGAGATCCGGCATGCGAGCCGACGGCCTCCGGATAGGATCGCTCTTTTAAGTTATCGAAGAATTCGCGGATCTTCTCCCACCCTTCTTCGCCACCGGAAAATCCGCGCCAGTGTTTGCGCACAATGCCAGTGAGTTTGTAGCATTCGTCAATCGGTGCGCGGAAGTAATCACGAGCGCCGTTCATGCGGTTGACCAACAGGGCCTCCACGTCGGGCGTTAGTTTCTTGAGAATCGGTGCATCCAGTACGAGATCGTTCCAGGCTTCCTCATCGACAGGCGCTTCCGTCGGTCCGGCGGGACTGGGATATACGGCCATCACCTGGCCCGATGCGCTGGCTTTGTAGAGGAACGCGAGCCCAATCGGAATGGCAAGGCTATTCCACGCTTGATCCGACATGAGGAAGCCGCCGAGATGAAAAATGTCGCGAGGAACGCGGCGATACTGCGTTTGCACATCGCCACTGAAGAGGATGGCGCACGGATCGCAAGCGCAGATCAGATGGCGCGTCTTAGGATCGATCAGATGGAAATGGTGTTCAGGAAGAGGCAGTGAGCATAGTTCGCAACGCTCAACGTCAGGCGGCTTTTGAACGAAGTTCCGAAGCGAGAGTAAGCCGCGCGCATTGGACCCGCCGGAGTGCTTCATACATGTGAACCATTCGCACCGTTGCTAGCCAAAAGATTCGAAACGGGTACGAAGTTGGCGGGAGGAGTTTCTTTCAGCCCTTCGATAATCACAGTCTCTATTTCGGGGGCGGCTTGGAATATTGCGTTCTCGACGCTTGCCTTCACCGGTGCCCCGGTCCAGGTGCGTGGTGAATCGAACTGCAGGCGAAGAGTGCCAGGTTCGACGGCAATGAACGACAACTTAGCGCCCAACGAATGAAACATTTCGGTGAGCTTATCCACGGCGCGATGAACGCGCGTTTCCAGGTCGTCGGGATGGAGATCGTGCAGCAAAAGCATGCTGCTGACCAAATCGTCCGCCGCGATCTGATCGAGAAGCGCCTCGCTCGATTCGGCGGTGATCTCAAGCATACGATCCAGCGCGGCAGCGTGGAACTCCAGCACAGCTTGCAGAAGATCGACAGTCGCAGCGCGAGCCGCAGGATCGCCGAGAGACTCGGCTCGACGGACCAGGGCCTCAATTTTGTCGATCCACTCCTGGGAGCGCACTTGTTCTTTTGGCATGCGCGTCCCGTTTTACGGAGGCGGCATATGCGGCATACGAGGGTCGATGGGATCGCGCGCTTTGGCGTTGATGCTTGTGGAATCGCGCGCAGTGCGTTTGCCGGTTTCGCGGCCTGGCTCGGGACCTTTCTTCGACAGCACTTCTTCGCCGCGGCTGGTGCCTTCCGTGTGCGACGAAATCGTGGACTTTTTGGTGTGTGGCATTTATTCGTGCGCTCCCATCAGACTCGAGTGATGTGTGGTGAGAGTCTTCCCATTGCCGAGGTACATGTGGACGCCACACGGTAAACACGGGTCGAAGCTGCGAACCGCACGCATGATATCGATGCCCTTGAAGCTCTCCGGGCCATTCTCCTCAAATATGGGCGTGTTTTGAATCGCATCCTCATACGGTCCCGGCGTGCCGTAGGAATCGCGCGGACTCGCATTCCATGGAGTCGGAGGATACGGATGATAATTCGCAATTTTGCGGTCGCGAATCACGACGTGGTGCGAAAGCACGCCTCGAACAGCTTCATGGAAGCCGCACCCAATAGCTTCCTCCGGAACCTTGAATTCAGCCCACGTCTTCGTATCGCCTTGACGGATGCAATCCAACGCCTTCTCCACGAAATAGAGAGCGGCCGCGGCGGCGTAAGCCTGGAAATAAGTGCGGGCGCGGTCGCGCTCGATCGCGTTACTCCATTGTGGAATCTTCCATTCGAACGATGTTTCTGGAAGGAGGGCCGTTTTTGGCAGATTGATCTGCACACTATGGCCGGTAGCCTTGATGTAGCCGATGTCGACAAGGCCGTTGAGAGCCGTCGACCAGAGGCGCGGCAACGGCCCTCCTCCAGTGTCAAGAGCAAGATGATCGCCGCTGCGCTTATCGAGCCAGCGCGGCGACATCACCCACGTGTAATCGCCTTTAAAGTCGCGTTTTTGGGGCCTGGGGATCGTGGTCTGGTTCCACGGGTGGCGCTTGTCAATCGGGTTTCCGAGCGGGTCGCGCTGAACGAAAACCTCCCCGTTGTCTTGCCAGTCCTCGTAGTATGAACTGCCGAGGAGAATGCGCATGTTCACGTTGATGTCCACCAGATCGTTCGTGACGACTTGGCCGTCAACCAGAACGCTCGGGGTAACGAACATCGCGCGGCCCCACTTCGACATGTGTTCGTAGCGATAATCGCAGACGTTCGGATCGTTGAAAGATCCCCAGCATCCCATCAGAATCCGGCGTTGGCCCACCTTCTCGTAACCGGGTAAAGCGTCATAGAAGAAGTCGAACAAGTCGTCGTGCATGGGCACGACTTTCTTCATAAATTCGACATATTTCATCAGCCGGACTAAGTAGTCGGTAAAAAGCTGGTGAGTAGGAACAGTTCCAGTGCCCCCAGGGTACAGAGTAGACGGGTGAACGTGCCGGCCTTCCATCAGACAGAACATCTCGCGCGTCAGGCGCGACATCACCAACGCCTCACGGTAGAACTCGCCCGAAAACGGGTTGAGCGAGCGCATGATGTCCGCCACAGTGCGGAAGCCGTGCTTATTGCTATTCGGGCATAGCGTGGTTTCCGCCTTGGCCAAGACACTCGGGTTCGTCTGCTTGACCATCGCCTCACAGAAATCGACTCCCACAAGGTTGTCCTGATAAAGATTGTGATCGAACATGTACTCAGCAGCTTCGCCGAGGTTTATAATCCAATCTCCCAGAACGGGAGTCGCCATTCCGCATGCCATATTGGCGGCGTAAACCGCGCAGGTGGCATGATTGTCGCCGCAGATGCCACAGATACGAGAGGTGATAAACGGAGCGTCGCGCGGGTCTTTGCCCTGCATGAAAATGCTATAGCCGCGGAAGATGGAAGAGGTGCTGTAGCATTCGGCGACCTCTTTGTTCTCGAAATCGATCTTGGTAAAAATTCCGAGGCTGCCCACGATCCGCGTGATCGGGTCCCAGTTCATCTCGACGAGATTGCGTTTCTTCGCCTCCTGGCCAGTGGTTGGTTCTGCTAAAGTTGCCATTTCCTTTTACTCACCTGTTCAGTAACTTGTCGGTTGGTAGCCAGTAGTTAGTCGCGAGCCTCGGTGCCGCCACTTGGGTTCTTTATTCGCCGTGTTATTGGTAATCGATCGCAAGGCGCGCATGGCACGTCCGTAAGTGACGGCCACCGTCGAGGACAAAGTTGCGCCCGGCGGCTGGTCCATGAACGGCATGAATTTATCGGGGAAACCAGGCATGGTGCACGCGATGCAGATGCCGCCCACGTTAGGGCATCCGCCAATGCCACGCATCCAGCCGCGTTTCGTTACGTTGCAATTCACCACCGGCCCCCAGCAGCCGATTTTCACCAGACACTTTGGAGAGCCGTATTCATGGGCGAAATCGCCTTGTTCGTAGTAGCCGGCGCGATCGCACCCTTCGTGAACGGTCTTGCCGAAGAGCCACGTTGGCCGCAACTCCTCATCAAGGGGAATGATGGGCGAAAGACCCGCCGCCTGATATAGCAAATAAAGTACAGTCTCCATCATGTTGTCCGGCTGTACGGGACAGCCCGGCACATTCACGATAGGAAGACCTGCCGCGGAACGAAAATCTTTGCCCAGATAGTCGGAAAGACCCATGCAGCCGGTGGGATTGCCGGCCATCGCATGAATGCCGCCGTAAGTAGCGCAAGTGCCGCACGCGATCACGCCCCAAGCTTTCGAAGCAAGGCGGTCAATCCATTCGCAGGTGGTAATGGGCTGGCCGGTATTGTAGTCCGTACCCTGAGCTGCCCAATATCCTTCTTTCTTGATCCGCTCATTCGGGATGGAGCCTTCGACAACCAGTACGAAAGGATCGTAACTGCCCTTTTCGGCTTCGTAGAAGTGCTTCATGAAATCATCCCCGACTTCCATGGCAAGCACTGGATTGTGGAGATGCACTTTCGGCAACCCGGGGATCGCCCCTAGCAAAAGATCTTCAATGCTTGGTTGTTCGGCGGCAGTAACGGAGATAGTGTCGCCGTCACAACTGAGGCCGGCTGTCAGCCAGATGATGTGAACTTCAGAAACCCCGGATGTCCGGGGAGCGGACTGCGGGAGCGACGAGGTCGCCATGTCGTTGTGCCTCCTCTTGCAGCTGTCAAATGCGATGCGCAGCGGGCAACTACGTTTCTTTGCAGTTCGAAACTATCACACTTTGGGGTGCTCCGGAGAAGCTTTTGAACAGAAAAAAATCTCGAACCTTTCGCTCTGATGGGAAGCGGTTAGTGTCGATCGAGGAAAGATGCCAGAGCAGCTTGCCCCAAGCTGATTCCGCCATCGTTGGTTGGCACTGCCCGATTCGTCCAAACATCCAAATGGCTTCCTTGCGCACGCGATGCAATCTCCCTAAGTAGTAGTTCGTTCTGAAAAACGCCGCCGGACAGAACAACTAAGTCGATAGAATTAGTGGCGCAGAGTTCTTCAGCGGCGTACCAGAGCGCGCCGGCGACCGAGGTATGGAAGCAGCGCGCGATAGCAGCCGGATCTTTCCCGGCTAAACGGTCTTCAACGATCGCCGAAAGTAGCGGGCGATAATCGAGCACGTCGTTCGTCAGCGGAAAAGGATAGGCTCCGGTGGGCAATGATGTCCGCGCGAGTTCCTCGAGCCAAATGGCGGCTTGCCCTTCGAACGTAATGTCGCGCGTGAATCCCAATAACGCCGCGACCGTATCGAATAGCCGGCCCACTGATGATGTTTCGAAGGTACGCATCTGCTTCCCAGCCACCTCTAGCGAGTCGAGGTAGCGGCGCGGGAAACAGAACGGCGGATTTAGCAGATTGGGACTGTTGTCGAACTGCGCAAGGAAACCAGCCGCACACTGCACGGGCGAACGCGCCGCCGAATCGCCGCCAATCAACAAAGCATTACGAAGGTGAATCGCACGCCCCCACCCTTCGGTGATACTGCCGGTGAAGAACTCGCCCCCCCAGATTCGGCCATCGTCGCCGTACCCCGTGCCATCGAAGCTGATGCCGACCGCGCGGCGATCCCAGGCTTCGCGTTCGGCCATGACGGAACTGATGTGCGCGCGATGATGCTGGACAGCAACACGCGCCCGTGCCGGCAGCGTAAGCGCATGCAAGGTGGAAGCGTACTCGGGGTGCAGGTCGTGCGCGATGACGAGAGCGTCCGCGATCCACGCAATACATGGAAACGAAGTCGCGGACAGTCTCATGGAACGCGCGAAGACAGTCGTACTGATCCAGATCGCCAATGTGCTGGCTGACGAAAGCCTGGCCATTGACAACGAGCGTGATCGAATTTTTGAGATCTGCTCCCACGGCGAGCACAGGATGACCGGTAGGAAAGCTGGCGACAGCGCCCGGCGCATAGCCCCGCGAGCGACGCAGGATCGTTGGACCGAACACGCCGGGGATAGCAACGGAATCATCCACGCGCCGAGCGATGGGACGCTCCCCCAACAGCATCGCATCGGCGATTCCGGATAGGCGCTGGCGTGCGTCTTCGTCCACATAGGCGATGGGCTCGCTTGAGCGGTTCGCGCTGGTCATGACGAGAATGCCAGGCGCGCCCGCAGCGAATAGGAGATGGTGCAGCGGCGCGTACGGCAGCATCACGCCGAGATTATGCTCGTGAGGAGCAACGCCGGGCAACCGCACACGCGCAGGGGCGAGAACGATGGGGCGGGCCGGAGAAAGGAGCAGAGCTTCCGCTTCGGGCGACAGTTCGATGATTTCACGCGCCAACTCGACAGTGGCGGCCATCACGGCAAACGGCTTTTCGCGGCGGAACTTCCGTTCGCGCAGCGCGGCGACCGCTTCTGGATGACGCGCATCACAACTGAGGTGATAGCCGCCGATCCCCTTCACGGCCACAATTTTGCCTGTTCGAAGAAGTTCGGCGGCTTCGCTGAGGCTGGCTGCGTCCCCAACAATCGTGCCTGCCGCCGATTCGAGCGAATAGTGCGGACCGCAGTTTGGGCAAGCAACTGGTTGAGCATGGAAGCGGCGGTCGCCGGGGTCGTTATACTGCTGGCTGCAGAGTTCATCCATGGGCCATTGCCGCATGGTAGTTCGCGCACGATCGTATGGCAGACTGTCGATCACGCTAAAGCGCGGACCGCAATTCGTGCAATTGATGTAAGGGTAGAGGAAGCGAGGATCCGCCGGATCGAATAATTCAGCGAGACATTCAGCGCATACCGGCAAGTCGGGCGATATACGTACGGACGGCGAAGTGGAGACGTGACTGTCGCGGATGACGAAACCGGTATGGTGTTCGGCCTGGGCCACGATGACCTCTACAGAGGCGATCTGCGCCGCCGGCGGACGGTTCTCCTTCAGGCCGGCCAGGAACGAATCGATCGCGGAGTCGCAACCCTCGATATGAATTTCAACACCGTTGCCGCCATTCAGGACCCAGCCGCATAAGCCATTAGCTTGCGCGAGCCGATACACAAACGGCCGAAAGCCCACGCCCTGCACCACGCCCCGAACGCGTATGCGGCACGCGGACATCTATCCTTGCGGAGCGTTCACAACGCAGCCGCGCCCTTGCCAACCGATTTGCACTACCCGGCCCTCTTCGACCAGAACAGGAATGGTCCTCTGCCCACCGGTTAACTCCATCATTCGGCTCAGAGCGTCGGCATCGGCCTCGACATCGTATTCGATGTAATCGCGACGCTTCCACTCCAGCCACTCGCGCATTTCCTGCGTAAAGGAACAGCTCGCGCCGCCATAGAGCTCAGTTCTCATGGAGAGTAATTTCGAGAAGATCGCGAATGATGTGATAAGTGGAGGCCTGCGCTTCCTGTATGCGCGGGATGTAATCGGAATGCACAATCAGCGGCAGATCCACCAGCTTGCGCCGTAGAATTTCGCCGCCATCATAGCCGAGCAGAGCGACCGTCAACATGCCACGCTTACGTGCCTCATCGAGAGCCAGGATTATATTCTTGGAACCGCCACTCGTCGAGATGCCGACGGCAACGTCCGATGGCCGCGCTTGCGCGATCAGTTGCCGGAGGAATATCACTTCGGTGCCAACATCGTTTGCGAGCGCGGTGATGTTGGCGGGCTCTCGAGAAAGTGAAACCGCCGGCACCGGCGTGTAGCCCTCGGGTGGCGCGAGACAGTCAATCGCCCAATCGTTGGCATCCGTCGCCGAGCCGCCGTTTCCGAAGAGAATCAGTTTGCCGCCGCGACGCACGCGTTCGCCGATTGCGACGGCGGCTTCAATAATTCGGCCAGCTTGTTGTTCGAACACTTGCAGCCGCAGGCGGGAATCGTCTGCCACTTTTTGATTGATCGAAGTAGCGACATCGTCGAGAAGTTCCGTTGTTGATTGCTTTTCCTGGCCAAGAAACGGATAGAGGAAACCAGCATCGCCCACGTCCTGGCCAAGTTCGCGGTGCTCAAAGAAGACGTGTACCGTTTCCCAAAGCGTGTGATACAGAATCTCAATGAGTTCCTGATGGATGAACGGATCCGCCGTAGGAGTGCTGAGCGCATACGAGCCGCTCGAGCCGGGCAGCGCAAACGTCATTGCGCCTCGCTGGGAAGCTTGCCGAAGACCGGCCTCGACCTCCGAATCTCCTTCTGGAGGTCCAAAACCCATGACAATGTCTTCCGGTGCCAGCATGGATGCAAGCCAGGGCGCGAAGAACGCGGACACATCTAACGCCGGCAGCGCACGTTTTCCCACTATGACCGGATGAACGAACTCCACTGAGACGTGCTGCGCATCCGTCGCGTATGGACCTTTTCCAAACGCGAGCAAACGACCGCCCTGAAGGAAGCGGTCTGACATGTCGCGGCACACAGCCGCAAGACGCGGCGCTTCACGTGAGAAGAATTCTTCGCATATGGAGTTGCGTTCCTTGAATGCGTGCTCGACGCGGGCGGTGAGCTGAGTAGCGGCGCTCGGCATACGCTGACGGGACCTGCCTCAACAAATTCGAGGAAGCGGATCGCCTACAAGCATATCGATTATGCGTGTGCCGCCGTATCCCGTAACGCCCAGGACTGCTCCGGACGGTTGCTCGCGAATCTCGCCGATGATGGCGCTTTCAGCCCCGCCCGCCGTTTGCCGCAGCGTTTGTAGCGCCGCATCGGCATACTCCGGCGCAATCACGGCGAGGAACTGCCCTTCGTTCGCAATGTGCAACGGATCCAGCCCTAAAAGTTCACACGCACCCCGGACAGCATCGCGCACCGGCACTTCGTTCTCCAGCACATTGACGCAGAGATCGCAATCTCGCGCGAGTTCATTCAGCGCCGTCGCGACTCCACCGCGCGTAGGATCGCGCATCCACCGGATCGCCGGGCCTACGGCGTTCGCCAGCGCCTGAATAAGAGGCAGCACGGAACGTGTATCGGAACAGATCTCCGCTTCGAGATCGAGTTCGCCGCGAGCGAGCAGGATCGTGATTCCGTGATCGCCCACCGGTCCGCTCAGTAACACCTTATCGCCGGGTCGAACTTGACGCGCCCCCAACGTCAGACCGGGAATCACGCGCCCGACACCCGCGGTAGTGATGTACATGCGGTCTGCTTTGCCGTGTTCGACCACCTTCGTATCGCCACCTACGATAGCAACGCCGGCCCGCTCAGCAGCCTCTCCCATTGCGCGAACTTCCGCTTCCAGATCACCCGTGGGCAGGCCGGCTTCAAGAACGTACGTAACAACGAGCGCTTCGGCGACTGCTCCCGAGACGGCAAGGTCGTTGACAGTTCCGTTCACGGCAAGCTCCCCGATAGAGCCGCCCGCAAACCGAAGCGGTTTAACGACGAAACTGTCGGTGGTCATCGCGATCCGCGCGCCGTCGATGCTGAAGTGCGCGGCATCGCCCAGAGGTTCGCATGAACTCGCATACAGTAACGGCGCAAAGAGACCTTCAATCAGCCGCCGGCTCGCCTTCCCACCGGCGCCATGGGCCATGTCGATTTGCGGGTCGCGGAAACGCACCTTGGCCGAAGCCACACTCATCCGCTGCTCAGGCAGGTATACCTACTTGCGTCAAGGGCGACTTGCGGTGTTCGTAGTTGTAATACGCAGCACAACTGCCTTCGGAGGAGACCATCAGCGCACCCACCGGATGCTCCGGCGTACACTCCTTGCCAAAGAGTTTGCACTGCACCGGCTTCAGCGCGCCTTTCAAAACTTCGCCGCACTGCGCGGCTTTAGGATCGGTGACACGAACGCCCGGTGTGTGAAAGCGCTGTTCGGCATCCCAGGCGGCATACGTCGGGCGAATGCGCAAGGCCGATTGCGAGATGAAACCCATGCCGCGCCATTCAAAGTAAGGCCGCAGTTCGAATACTTCAGCCATCGCCTTCAGGGCGGCGCGATTTCCTTCCCACGGAACAACGCGCGTGTACTGATTCTCGACCTTGGCCGTTCCCGCGTTCAACTGGCGCAAGACCATAACGATGCCCTGCAAAACGTCGGCAGGTTCGAATCCAGAAACAACAATTGGCTTCCCCTGAGTACGCGCAATCCATTCATAAGGACGGCAGCCGATGACAGTAGACACGTGGCCTGGGCCTATGAACGCGTCGATGCGCATGTCAGGGGAATCGAGAATAGCCCGAATGCCAGGAATGATGGTGACGTGATTACAAAATACCGAGAAATTTTGGACGCCCAGAGCTTTGGCGCGCATCAACGTGAGCGCCGTTGAGGGAGCCGTGGTTTCGAAACCGATAGCGAAGAAGACAACCTGCTTATCGGCGTTCTTCATCGCGAGCGTCAACGCATCCGACGGCGAGTAGACAATGCGTACGTCCATACCGCGAGCCTTGTGTTCGAGCGGACTACCCTGCGTGCCCGGAACTCGCATCATGTCTCCGAACGCCGTAAAGATAACGTTCGGATCGCCCGCTATCGAGAGACCGTCGTCGATGCGCCCCATGGGAAGTACACAAACCGGACATCCCGGACCGTGAATGAGCTCGATGTTCGGCGGCAGGAGATCTTTTAATCCAAAACGATAGATGGCGTGCGTATGCCCGCCACAAACTTCCATGAAGCGGTAATGACGGTCGGGCGTCGCGAGTCGCCGGATCTCCTCGGCGACCTTCGAGATGACGCCCGCATCGCGAAACTCGTCTACAAACTTCACAAGTTCACCCTCCGGGTGTATCGGCGACTGCCGGTCCCGAGCCAGCGTGCGTAGTCTCTAGTCCGCCGTACCCTTGAGCCTCTTCAAGAGCAGCCTGTTGCTCGCCAAGCATGGCAAGCGTATGCAACTGATCTAGAGCTTGCTCTTCACTGATCTTGCTCATAGCGAAACCAACATGCACCAGAACCCAATCGCCGGTCCGTGGAGGATCGTCCGCAAGAAGGCCTGTGTCGATGTGACGCTTCACTCCGACCACCTCCACCAATGCGCGATTCGTTTCACGCTGGGAGATTTCAACCACTTTCGCCGGAATGGCTAAGCACATAGAACGCTCTTAGGCAGATTGCCTGTTTGCAATTGTACGCCTCTGCGCGCGAGACATAGAACACTTGATGCCTTCTTCTAAGCGATTAGCCGCGAAGAAATGACGTGAGTTGGGCCAGAACTTTTTTGGTACGCCCGAGAGGATTCGAACCTCTGACCTTTTGCTCCGGAGGCAAACGCTCTATCCAGCTGAGCTACGGGCGCGTAGGTGAAAACTTAGGATGACTTCCGCGCTGTTGCTGCTCTACCGCGGCCCGATTCGGCACGTGCGGAGTCACTGTGGGATAGCAGTTCCTTGATATGTTGCCGGACAACATCTTCCTTCATCAACTTATCCCAATCTTCGCTTTCTCTCTCGGGCGTCTGATAGCGAATGAAGCCCTTACGGTCGATGAGCACCAACTGCGGGACAACATAATACGCCGAGTTGAAGCCCATAAAAGTCAACATCTGGTTTTTCAGCGTCCAGCCAACGGGGAAGTTAACGCCTTCGTCCTTGGAGAAGTTCTCCACTAGAAGATCGGCATTGTCGTTGATCGCCACGTCGATCGCCTGAAAGCCTTCCGATCCGAACTCCTGCTGAAATTTCGTCATAATCTTCGACCACGCCTGGCAGTGCGGGCAGGTGGTCCAGATAAACTCGAGCGCCACCACTTTTCCGCGGTATTGGCTCAGCAATTTCTGGCCCTGTCCCGGAACCGTAAACGCCAACTCCGGTGCTTTGCGTACCGTGTTTGTGTCTGCGGCATACGCTGAGGCAACTACCCCAAGCGCCATAGCCGCAATCGTGGCTAAGACTTTCTTCACAGCAGTTCTCCAGCTATCAGTGTAACGTAAACCTACCGTTTTGCCGCCTTCAGACGAAAAGAGAACCTTACAGCAGATTGCACGGGCTGAACCGCTTTCAAGCGTTCCCACTCGCTCGCATCGCTCAGTCCTTCCACGCTCCAGACCCGATTCTCGAGAAGTTTTGTCACGAAGTAGCCGTGGTCTCCCGTACCCGCCAGAACGTTTTCCTTGGACATCGAGATGTCGCAGTGCCTCCATTTCCCCTCCAGCACTCGTCGGTAGGCGGTAAAGAAGTCCGCGGCCTGTTCATCGGAATCCCATTCCGAGACATACTCCAGCAGCGGTTTTCGATCTTTACCCATCGCTACGATCTTGAACTGCCCTCCCCGCAGATGGGGTGCAAGCGCGGCAGCTTTCGCTTCGCCGGCATACTGACGCAGCATCATCTGATGGTCGAACTCGCCCACGGATCCCTCGGTCACCTCTTTTTTGTCATTCACAAAAGCAAGTGGGGGCAAATCCGGCACCGTGGGTTTCTCATGATCGAAGTATCGCTGCGGATGCAGAACCTGAGCGGAGTCTACCGGCGCATTCACGAAGACAGCCGCAAATGCCGCCTTTCCCATCTTCTTGTAAACGGCATCGAAGAACATTGTGCCGGCGGTGTACGGAAAAAGCAGCGACTGCTGAATGTATAGCGGCGATCCTTTCAGAACAGGGTAATCCGTCATCGACTCCTGGCTCGAATCCGCAACGGATTTCAGCATGTCAGGACTCGGTACAGGCGGCTGCCCGTTTTGTTTTAGATCGTAGGCGAGCATCAACCAGGAAGCCTGGCCTTCTACGACGGCCGTATGGGCCAGATTTTCGTCGTCATTGCTGGGCGCTTCGTCCATGTATTTGTCCAGATCGAAATGCTGGTCGGCCAGGGCATGGGAAAGCTCGTGCGCAAGCGTTGTCGTTTCCGAGGTGAAAGACGAGTCATCCAGCAGAAACAGCTTCTTGTTATCGTAGTCGTAAAATGCGGCGGCTTGTTCCGTCAGAAGATCGATCGTAGATTTGCGTAGATTGAAGTCTTCCGGCACCAGCCCGAACATTTTAAGCGCTAGCTCGTCGGCATAGATCTCATCCGGCTTTAGGGTCTTCTTGATCCGCTTTGTCAGAAAATGCCGCAGTTGAGTTTTTGACATCCGGCCATAGGGCACGGGATGTTCTTCAGTCAGGCCGCTGATTTGCGACAACGTCTTAACAATCGACTCGATCTGCTTGAAGACAGGATCGTCGCTTGTTTTCGCATGAGCACCGAGCAGACAAAAACAAGCGCTGGTGAGTACAAGAAGAGCAAGAACTCGGCGGGCCATTAACGCGAAGCAACCGTTTACTCTAGACTACTTTAGCCGTGCAGAGCGTGTCGAATGCTTGTCAGTGAACGGCCTCAGTGAACGGTGGCGAAAAGCGCGCGAACGCCGTTCCAGACAATCTGCACTCCGATACACAGCAAGATAAACGACATCAACCGGACGACGACGTTCATGGCCGTTTGCCCAAGAAACCTGGCGAGACGCTCGGCAAAGCGGTAACTCAGATAGATGGTTATCGCCATCAGTGCAGGACCGACGATGGCGGCAATCAGCCGAACTCCTGCTCCCCGATGCGGCGTTTGATTTGCCCCCAGGGTGATCGCAACGGAAATTGACCCCGGCCCAACTGTCAGGGGCAGCGTTAACGGATAAAACGCGCGATTTGCGATATCTTGGCTCGAAATTTTTCGTTCAGCGGTCGCCCGCGCCTGATCGGGCTCCTGCCGCAGCAATGTCCAGCCGGTAGATACGACTATCAATCCGCCGCCTAATTGCACGACTGGAATCGACAGCCCGAAAAAATCAAGGATATGACTGCCGATCAGCATTGATCCCATGAGCAGCCAGAAGCTGTTCAGAGCGATTTTCCACGAAAGCATCGCTCTTGCCCCGCTCGAATAGCCCGGAGTCAAGCTCAAGAAGATGGGCACATTGCCAAGCGGATTGACGATGGGAAACAAGGCCGTCAAAACCAGCAGACAACTCTCTAAGATTTCCAGAACCGCGGCAACCGGCATGCAAATACAGCATAAATGGCGGGTACGGCAAAGCCGTTATCCGATGGTATTCTGAAGACGCTCCCCCGCCTCCAGCCGTCCATGGATTTTCTTGCAGGTCTCAATCCGCAACAACGCGAAGCTGTTCAGCACGTGGAAGGGCCGCTGCTGCTCCTGGCGGGCGCGGGCAGCGGTAAAACACGCGTCATCACGCATCGCATTGCGCACCTCATAGAGACACATCACACGCCGGGCCCGGCGGTACTCGCCGTCACGTTTACCAATAAAGCCGCGGATGAAATGCGGCAACGTGTCAACAGCCTGCTGACAAACACGAATACGGGCAGCACCCCAATCGTATCGACCTTCCATTCCTTCTGCGTCCGCATGTTGCGACGGGACGGTGAGTCGTTATCCGAAATCCGTCCGGGTTTTACGCGCCAGTTCACGATCTACGATGACGACGACCAACTCGCTCTGCTGCGTTCAATTTATAGGCAGCTTGGGCTGGATGAAAAGTTCATGCAGTACCGCGCGGCCCTTTCGCGCATCAGCCACGCTAAGAGCCATAACGAGACCCCGCAGGATTGGTTCAAAGCGTCTACGGACCCGAAGCTCACCCGTTTAGCCAAAATCTACGAACAGTACGAAGAGCGTCTCAAGCAAGCCAACGCTCTCGATTTCGACGACCTGCTGCTCGAATCCGTACGCCTACTGCGGCACGATGACGCGCTCCGGCAGCTTTACAATCGCCGCTTCGAGTTCGTAATGATCGACGAGTACCAGGACACCAACCGCAGCCAATACGAGCTGATGCGCCTCCTCACCGAGGCCCGTCACAACGTCTGCGTGGTGGGTGACGAAGATCAATCGATCTATGGCTGGCGCGGCGCCGATATCCGCAACATTTTGGATTTCGAGCGCGATTATCCCGACGCGACCGTCATTCGTCTCGAACAGAACTATCGCTCAACGAAGAATATTCTCGAGGCGGCTAGCGCCGTGGTCGCGAATAACAAAGAGCGCAAAGGCAAGTGGCTGTGGACCAACTCAGACGCCGGGTCGAAGATCGGCTACTATGAAGCGCCGGACGGCGAAAACGAAGCGCTTTTCATCGCCGATACCATCGAGAAGATCCTGGCGAAGAATCCGCTCGAGCGGGTGGCTGTTCTTTACCGAACCAATTTCCAATCGCGGCAGATTGAAGAAGCTCTGCGCCGTTATGGCCGCAAGTATCTCGTCGTGGGCGGTTTCAGTTTCTATCAACGCGCGGAGGTGAAAGACCTTCTCTCCTATCTGAAGGTGCTGGTCAGCCCTCAGGATTCGATTAATCTGCTTCGGATTATCAACACACCGGCGCGCGGCATCGGTAAAGGTACGGTTGAACAGATAGAGCAGTATGCGCTCGAGCGTGGCATGAGTTTGTGGAACGCTCTTCCCAAGATGTTGGAGGAAAAGGTATTTCCAACTCGCGCAGAATCGGCACTGAAGTCGTTTCTGAAGCTCATCGGCGAATTGAGGGATGTCTCGCAGAGCAAGCCGATCCATGAGAGTCTGCGGGAAATTCTCGAGAAGACCGGCTACGAAGCGATGCTGAAGAGCGATCTGTCACCGGAATCCGAATCGCGTCTGGGCAACCTGGAAGAACTTGTCAACGCAGCGGCCGAAGCACACGAACGCGGCGAAACGGCATCCGACTTTCTGGATCACGCCGCCTTAGTGGCGGATGCCGATTCAGTCGATACACAAGCCGCTGTTTCGCTGTTGACGATCCACAACGCGAAGGGTCTCGAATTCCCGAACGTCTTTCTCGCGGGCCTGGAAGAAGGAATCTTTCCCCACAGCCGTTCGCTGAATTCCGAAGCAGCTATGGAAGAAGAGCGGCGTCTTTGTTACGTCGGCATGACGCGCGCCGAGAAACGGTTGTATGTCACCTGGGCGCGCTATCGCCGGAGGTACGGCGGTTCACAACCGGAAGTTTGCCTGCCCTCGCGGTTCCTGAACGAAGTGCCTGGCAGCCTGCGTGAGAGGCTATCGCCCTACAAAGAGGCGTATACAGAAGAAGTAGACCTGTTCTCTGAGCAACACGACGTCCGCGAATCCGCGAAGCGCAACCTCTATACGGGCCGAACGTATAACTCGGTCGATAACATCGCGCAGTTCTTCTCAGAACGGGGAATGCCGCCGCCCTCCGGGTTTTCGCGCAAACCGAGCGTGAATGTGCCCGGAATCAAATCGAGCAGCACACCGACACCCCAGCCGAGTTCGAGACCGACACCGCCGCCCAACCGCACAATCCCTGAACCTCAGCCCCCGTCGCGGCCCGCGGTTCACCGTTCGGCCCCCGCGCGAACGGCCGTCGGATTCCGCGCTGGAGCAGTCATTCAGCATCCTAAATACGGCCGGGGCACGGTGCTTCGCCGTGAAGGGGATGGCGAGGATGCGAAACTAACTATTAGTTTCCCGGGATACGGGTTGAAGAAGATTGTTGAAAAGTTTGCGGGGATCAAAGTAGACGAATGAATACGAAGCACGTAGAAGATAAGACAGAACGTAAGAAATTGAAGCGCACAGCGCGTAAGAAAGCAGCGCCGAAAGCCAAGCGTGCGTCTGGCGAGGCCAGAGGTTCAAATAAGCGTAAGGTGAAGAAGATCGCGAAGGGCCAACGTAAACGGTAGTTACAGTGGAGGGCGGCGCCTAACCGCGCCGCGCTCCGGTTCGCGCTTCTCGTAGGGCGATCCCGGGCGTGGCGATATGAAAGCCGACGCGCTCCATCGCTGTCCGAATGTTCTGGTTGGCACCGAACCAGCGCCAAACGTTTCCCGTTAAAAGATTCTCAATACTGAGAAGCGAAATCCCCACGTCGATTCCGAGCACATCCTGGTTCACCCAAAGCTTCTGATTTTTCCAGTTCGGATTAAATGCATCGGTAAAGCCATAGCGACCGTAGATCCGGCTGCCGTAAACATTTTGCATTTGGAGCAACACGGGGAGACAGATCTCGTGCGAGAACATCAGCGACCCGGCTGCCGCGCAGGGCACTAGGGTTCCATTGATGGGTGAATTATACGGCGGATCGCCCCAAACGACGTAACCAGTGGGGCTGTCGGAAACGGTAACACCCCACATGTTGGGGCCGTAATCACCATATTTCGACTGCAGGCTAATACAGAAATCGCGGTGGGCATAAGTCGCGATTTGAGAGTTTCTGAAGTAGTTGATGTAGGACGGGTCTCCGTCTTGCTGGTGACGGAAATCGACCCATGCATGAGAGTACTGGTGAGTAAACAGGGGGCCACCGCTATAGAAGGTCCACTGATCGTAATGCACCTCGGGCCGCAGCCACGCATACCAACTGTCAACGGGGATGGGATGACGTGTGGATCCGATAGCCATCAGGTATAGAACTGAGGCCTCACTGTAGACGCTCCAGCGCGCCTTCAGAAAACCGGAACCGGGCCGCACACCCATTGATAGGAGCGAGGGACTGCCTGCCAGCATCCAGGTGAAATCGACACGATCAAAAATCTCGCGCGCCAGCGTTTGAATCTCACGATCATTGGAGAAGTAGCCAGCGGCCGTCATGACCCCGCAGAGAAACCAAGCCGTATCGACACTCGATATCTCCGAATCCATACGCCGCTCACCGGTACTCGCGTCCATGAAGTGGTAATACCAGCCGTGGTCGTGAAAGGCGTGAACCCAGAAGTAGCGCAGCGTTGTCACAACACGCAAACGAACCTGGTCCTTCGGAATCCAGCCCCGGCTCGCGGCGATGCACAACGCTGTCAGACCGAATCCAGTTGCGGCGGAACTGCCGACGTTATTGCCAGATTTAGAACCGTCATTTTTACCCCGGTCAAAGATGATACCTGTATGGGGATCTGCCTGCTCCCAGAAATATCGCGAACAGCGCCGTCCGAAATCCTCGAGGAATTTGCGGTCGTCGGCGCTCAGAGGTGCTTGGGTTTGAGGCAGAGTTGTGGCGGCGGAGGCACCGCGCGTGAGTACTGCGGCACCCGCGGTCGCCATCAAAAATTCGCGGCGCGAGAAATCAGGATCTTTACGTCTCACGGCGGTCAAGAAACTTATCGGTAACCGGGTTCAAACGCTCCCAAGGGTTTGACGTGACGATAGCCGCTCACGGTTCCAGCACGCCCGGTCCCCAGTGCTCATTATGACGTGTCCGCTGGGCTGAGAACAATCTCTCACGGAGCCCATCAGAAGCTAAATGGTGCGAAAACTGAAATCTCGATCGTTCGCCTCGAGAGTTCGGAGGTAGGCATACCGAACAGCGCGGGTTGGTTCGACTGTACTGCTGTCGACGAAACTGGGGTCCAAGGTCCTTATACCAGAGGACCGTGATTAACGTATTGCGACGATTCCGGGCGGTAAGGTGGTGAAACCTGTCGGGTGGTGTCCCCGGCCCTAGCTGCTGAGGCGAAACATTACGGAGGGAGCTTAATTCGATAACCCATGTGACATTTCGAAGGAAACTTTTCCAATTTTTTCAATATTTTCCTGACCTGGTCGGTCCAGCTATACTGGCCCCTAACAGATGAACCAACTGGTCCGGACCAAAGACATCGATGAGTTGGTTGCCGAGACGCACGTCGAAGGCAAACGGCTCAAGCGTTCGCTCGGTCCCTGGAGTCTGATCGCCTTCGGGATCGGCGCGGTCATCGGCGGCGGCATCTTCACCGTCACGGGCACGGCCGCGGCGGGCCAGCATATGACGGTGCCGTCCATCCTGAATGCGCCGGTGCTGGACCTGCTGTTGCACGGCGCTCATGCGGCGTCCATCATTGGCCGGCCCGGAGCGGGGCCGGGACTATCGCTCTCCTTCATCCTGGTTGCGCTTACCTGCGGGTTTGCCGCGCTCTGCTATGCGGAATTGGCCTCCATGATCCCGATTGCGGGTAGCGCCTATACGTACGCGTATACGACGCTCGGCGAAATTTTCGCCTGGATCATCGGCTGGGATCTCATTCTGGAATACGCGGTCTCCAATATGTCTGTGGCGGTGGGCTTTTCCGCGTACTTCAATGTGATGTGCGACTACATGTTCGGCGCTCACCTGCCGCAATACCTTTCGGAACCGGCCATTGTAGAGGGCCACTTCACGCACAGCCTGTTCAACGTGCCGTCGTTTCTGATCGTGATGCTGCTGAGCTGGATCCTGGTGCGCGGCGTGAAAGAGAGCGCGGGCGCGAATAACATCATGGTGGTTATCAAAATCGCCGCCGTTCTGCTATTTGTTTTCGGCGCCGCCCACGCGGTGACCGCTTCCAATCTGCATCCTTTCCTGCCCAATGGCTTCCGCGGGGTGCTCAGCGGGGCCGCGATCGTGTTCTTCACTTTTATCGGCTTCGACTCGGTGTCCACCGCCGCCGAAGAATGCAAGAGACCTCAACGCAACATGCCGATCGGCATTATCGGAACGCTGATCGTGTGCGGTCTCCTCTATACATCCGTTGCTTTTGTGCTCACAGGTATCGTCAGTTGGAAGACCCTGGACAATGCTTCACCCGTCGCCAACGCACTGGCAGCGATCGGGATGAATCGACTGCGATTTACGGTTACGGTCGGCGCTTTGCTCGGAATGCTTTCCTCGCTGCTGGTGTATCAATATGGGCAAGCCCGCATCTGGTTCGCGATGTCGCGCGACCGGCTGCTGCCGGACATCTTTTCCCGGGTGCATAAAAGATTTCAGACCCCGCACGTTAGCACGTGGTTGGCGGGCCTTGCCGTCGGCATTCCGGCAGGCATTTGGGATATCGGGACATTCGCGGATTTATCCAATATTGGAACTCTGTTTGCGTTCATCATCGTGTCCGCCGGCGTGGTCATTTTACGAAGAAAGCAACCGTCCCGGCCACGGTCTTTCAAGGTACCTTTCTCTCCCATCACTCCGGCCATTTCGGTCATCTGCTGCTTCGCGCTGATGCTTGGACTGCCGCTGGAGACATGGATCCGGTTTGTGGTGTGGCTGATTGTCGGCCTGGTGATTTACGCGACCTATAGCCGCAAACGCAGTCCACTGCATGAAGCCGAATTGGATTTGACGCCCAAGCGAGCGTCCACTCAGAGCGGCTATTAACTTCGTCAGCAGGGAAGAAAAGCGCTTGCTCACGCGCGCGCCTCCGTTGGGTTCGCGGACGCCAGCGGTTTCAGGCAGCTTGTTTGGCGGTTCGTGAGCCGGCGCGGCGAGAGTCGAGGCGCTCGAGGTGAGCCTCGATTTGGGCAGTTGAAAAAACGAACCCATTTGCGGACGGCTCGAAGGGTTGCCCGCTGATTTGTGCCGCGCGATAACGGTTTGCAACGAGGTCAAGGGCTTCCTGTTCGGCTGAGCGACGCTCGGCTTGCAAACGATTGAGTTCGGCCAACTCCTTTTCGCGGCGGCGAGCGAGCCGGGATTCCTGAAGCTGGAGATTGCGGAGCTGCTTTTCATATTTGATGTAAGTTTGCAGCTCGATCATGCTGCTACGGAGCGCAGGATCCTGATCGTTGAATGCTTCGGCGAATTCGATATGGCCTTGGGCGAAGATGGCAGCTTCCAGGCACGGGATGCGTTTGAGACGCCAAGCGGTGTCGGCGATGGATTGGACTAGATCGCACTCGCGGATACCCACGGGACGGAAATCGTTCCGATAGGCGCTGATATGCGCTTCGTAAGCGGCGGAATCGTCACTTGGCAGCAGGACGGTGCGGCCGGTGAGACCGGTTGTGACGGCGTTGAGCGAGGACTTGGCTTTGCCTTCTGGGCTGGTTGGCCCACAGGACAGCTGGGCGTTGGCGCGATTGGCGGCGAGTTGGGCGGCGGACACTGGCATGGACGGCGTGAAGAGCTGCGGTTCGGCGGGCGAATCGGCGGTTTCCACGGTGGGGTATTGAGGATTGGGGGCGAGGAGTCTTTCGGCTTTGCGGGCCGCTTTCACAGCTTTGCGCTCAGCGGCGCGGCGGATGGAGCGAGGGGTCATGGTGGGTGTCCTCCAATAAAAATGGCCCGCGAGGAATGGAACCTTGCGAGCCTGTCAGAACGTAGCATGCGAAGGGCTCAAAACGTTCTTTGTACGTTTCAAATTCGCCGTAAGCTTTTGAGCGAGTAGGAAATTGAGTTTTTTATGAATCTGTCACCGACTTGGAGGATGTCCGTTTTTCCCTTGAAAAGGAGCGGCGCGGCTGAGGGCTCTCCATTGCCGCCCGTAAAATCCGATTGATGCGTGTCTGGTAGCCCCTGCCGTTCGCCTTCAGCCAGTTCAGCACATCGGTGTCAAGACGGATGGTGAGCTGCTGCTTTGCCGGGGGCCATGCCGCCGTTGCTTTCGTAAAGAAAGACGGGTCGAGGGCCGGAATGTCCGAATAGTCGATATCGGTATCCTTCATGCGGTCAACCTTTGCCAAGTCGCTTTTGAAAGATTTTTTGCTCACGTCGATTTGCCTTTCTCATGGAGATAATCCGCGTGATGTCGTTGCCGCGGGGAGCATGGGCAATAATCACTACTCGACCGGCGAGCAGGCCCAAGGTGATAAGCCGTTCCTCTCCATAATCGAAACGGTCGTCTACGAAGGTGACGCAAGGCCCTGTCAAGACCTGGTCGGCGTCAGCAAAGTTGAGGCCGTGCTTCGCAGAGTTGGTGCGGTTCTTCGCTTCGTCCCATTCGTATATCATCCCATACAGTAGCTACGTTTGTAACTACATACAAGTAGAAATCATGACGTCCGGCATCGCGATGTATCCCTATCGACAGAGCATGATGTCACTTGGGCTTCTGTGGTTCGAGTTCGATGTAGTCCAGGGAGGCGTCGTCGCCTTGGTCAGGTATTCCGACGATGCGGATGCGATCTTTGGGCCGGAGGGCGATTCCCGTCATGTGCTCCCTTACTGAGGTGTCGCCGTTGGGGATTTTCGTCGGGAAATTTCTTTCCGCTGTCCAGCTCTTCATGAGTTGCGGTCCGACGAACAGTTCGAAACGGGCCTGCGCATCAGGTCCGCTTTTGCCACTGCGCCGGGTCGCGGCTGGCGTGGAAACAGGCAATCACAAGCAGGGTATCGCCGTCAACGACGAAAAACAGCGCGTATGGAAACCGGCGCAAGAGGGCGCGCCGGACGTTCTTGAACACAGCGGGAAACTGCCAGGGCTTGGCGGTCATGCGCTCGGCCAAGGCGTCAATCGCTTCGCGGAAACGTCGGCCTAGTCCCGGGGCTTCGTCTTCGTACCAGTCCTGCGCGTCGATCAATTCCAGGCGCGCGGCCTGAGTAAAAACAACCCTGAACACTACGGACAACGCTGCTCTAGTTCAGCTTTCAACGCTTCCCATGTTAGGCCGTCCTGCCGGTCCTGATCGAGCGATGAAAGGCGGCGTTCAAGTTCCGCCTGCTGCGCACTGCTCAAGGGAAGCTGCTCATGTTCGAGGCTGTCCCAAAGCTGCGCAATAAGCGCAAGTCGCTCGGGCGGCGACAAGCGGACAATTTCATCAGACGTAAGCAGTTCCATAGCTTTGAGGATAGCCGGAAGCTGCTCTCGCTTCGAGGTTGCATGCACGTGAGCTGTCCACGAAGCATGATGTCACTTGGGCTTCTGTGGTTCGAGTTCGATGTAGTCCAGGGAGGCGTTGTCGCCTTGGTCAGGTATTCCGACGATGCGGATTCGATCTTCGGGCCGGAGGGCGATTCCCGTGATGCGCTCCCTTACTGAGGTGTCGCCGTTGGGGATTTTCGTCGGGAAATTTCTTTCCGCGTGTCCAGCTCTTGATGAGTTGCGGTCCGACGAACAGTTCGAAACGGGCGACGCCTGGGTTCAGGTCGAAATATTCGACATTCAGGTCGTACCATCCGGGCGCGCCGTGGAATTGTAGAGTCGCGGTACAAGCTTTTTGCGTCGCAGCCGATCGCTGTGCCGCCGGACGCGTCTTCGGGCGGCGATACTTGTTCGACTTTGTAGCCGTCGAGATGCATGGATTCGGCTTCGAAACGGTTGGGGAAATGGCCGGCGCGGCCCTTTTGATCCGGAATGCCGGATTGCTTCAGGAACCATGTGCAGATGGCATCGCGCCACACGACGGCGTGGCCGGCTTGATAGTCGAGCCTTTTGAGAACGGCGTTAAATCGCTGCTCATCGATGCGGCCGCGCAGGGTTCGCCACCATTCGGGGAACTGTTGCGCTTCGGCGGCGGCCTGGTAATGCGAGTCGTAGACGTATTGGATGACAGTTTTGCCGTCGTGGAGGACGTAAGTGTACGGCACGTGATGCATGAACAAGAGGAGATTGTCGGGACAGGTCGCGAGCGATTCGTACATCCGGGCGACTTCGGGCGGATACTGGCCGATGTAGCCGGTGCCCGTGGCAACGGTGCGATCCATGCCAATGCCTTGATGGTCGGCGCGAATCCACTGGCCCCAGCCGTTGCGCTCGGCGGATTCGATGCCGGGCCCGTAGTGTCCGTGGAGAATGTCGGTGAGGGTACCGACTCCGAGCGGCCCTGTATAGCCTTCGTAGACCGGCCAGGACTCGAGTTCGAGCTTGATGATCGTGTCGATCACGCGGGCGTCGTCGCCGAAGGTGAGCCTGGTCCAATCTTCGGTAATCTCGCGAGCTGATAAATCGGGATTCCAGGCGAGGCGGCCGAACCCGTAGAGATTCGCCACAGCGAGATCATTGCCGAGCCAGTTGAGATCGCTGCCAACGTTGGCGACGCCTACCAGGCCGCCCAGCGGACGGTGAAACGTTCTGCCCGCGACGATCTCTTTAACCGGCGTATCGGCGCCGTTGGCGTGAAGGTTGAAATCTAGAATCTGCTTCCACATGGGCACGAGATAACAAATGTGCCGCTGCTGACCTGTGTACTCCTGGGTGATTTGCAGTTCCAAGGTCTCGTTCGTGTGCGGCAGGGCGGCGATCAGAGGAGAGACGGGCTCGCGGACCTGGAAGTCGATTGGACCGTATTTGATTTGGACGGTAGCATTATCGGCGAACTTGCCATCGAGACTGATGGAAGTTGTCGTAGGCGGCGCGGGCGCGATCGTTCTTCAGGTTGCGCCAATCCATGTGGTGGTTGTAGACGAAGCCGCGATAGATGACGATGCCGCCATGGGGCGCGAGCGCGGCTGCGAGTACGTTGGCGGCATCGGCGTGAGAACGGCCGTATGTGGAGGGACCGACGCGTCCTTCGGAATCGGCCTTCAGAACGAAGCCGCCGAAGTCGGGAATTGCGTTATAGATCTGGTCGACTTTGTTCTTCCACCAGGCGGCAACCTGCGGATCGAGAGGATCGAAGGTATCTAAGCCGCCGATGGATTTCGGGCTGCCGAGATCGACGGAGACGGACAGGCGCACGCCCCAGGGACGGAATGCATCGGCGACGCGCGCGAGTTCAGGAAGAAACTCAGGCGTGAGGACGCGGGGATTCGCATTGACGTTGTTGATGGTGCAGCCATTGATTCCGATGGACGCCAGGAGGCGAGCGTAATCGGCGGCTCGGGTGAGGTCCGGAACGACGTTGTTGTTGTCGAAGAAGATGGAGCGCCCGGCGTAGCCGCGTTCGATGGTTCCGTCGAGGTTATCCCATTCGTTGACCCAACGGACGGGCGCGTAGGGGTTGCTCTGCCGATCGATGTGATCGATGCTTTGGTGCAGAGCGATTGCGCGGAGCAGCGCGAAAGTTCCGTACAGCACGCCGCGATCGTTCGATGCGGTGACGAGCAAAATGTTGTGGCCTTGGATGGCTGCGGCTTTCAGCCAGTAGCCGTCGGGGATCAGATCGGGTGGGAACGGGCAGGTTGGGGAATGCTTTTCGGACCTGATCAATGGAGCCGAGCAGGATCATGTCTTCGTGCGACAGGAGTGTCGCCGGTACGGAGAGTTCGACCAAGCAGGCCGCGAACGCCACGGACTAACTCTTGTTGAGAAGATGCCAGGGCAGGTGAGTTACCGAGCTTGATGACGGACGCGGGCAGGCGGTCGTAGAGATTGGCTGAGCGCTAGGTCGTTTATTGGCTCGTAGCGTAACCAAGCGTCGTAGCCGGTTTCGGCTGTCAACAGAGCAGCAGCGGAGAAGAGAACCAGCAGCAGCCGTCTTACCATGCGGGGCAGCGGTCGTCGTTGGGGTCGGCCCAGCGGTCGTTGGGAAGGACGGGTGTCCAACCGGGGCGTGCAGGATCCTGATCGTAGGGATAACCGCCGAGCTTTTTGTAGAGCTCGCTGTACTCCCGCAGCTTGTCGCGATTGAGCTTCACTCCGAGGCCGGGACCGTTCGGAACGGCGATCGAGCCGTTTTCGTACTTCATTAATCCGCCTTCGATGATGTCGTCGGTCAGGTGGTGATAGTGGGCGTCCGCTGCGAACGAGAGATTGGGAATGACGGCGCCCAGGTGCAGCATCGTAGCGAGTTGGATGCCGAGTTCGCCGGACGAGTGAACCGCGACTCCGAGTTGAAATGTCTCGCAGATGCCGGCTGCTTTGATGCAGGGCCGAATGCCGCCCCAAAAGGTTGTGTCTAGCAGAATGACGTCAACTGCAGGATCGAGTATGTTGGCGGCGAGCTGTTCGAAATTCACTACGACTGTGTTGGTGGCGAGCGGCATGCGTACCTTCTCGCGAGTGCGGCGCATACCGTTCAGGCCGTAGACGGGATCTTCCAGATAGTCGTTGTTCAGATCTTCGATGGCTTGACCGAAGCGGATGGCCTGTTCGGTGGACCAAACTCCGTTGGGATCGAAGCGAACACGATCCTGCGGGAACGGCATGGGCTAACGCACGAAAAATCTCGAGCTCCGTGTCGGGAGGGAAAACGCCCGCTTTCAATTTATGGGAGGTGAATCCGTACTTCTGTTTGGCCGCTCGGGCATAGCCGATGAGCTGGTCGGCGGTGCGGATCTCCGGCTCACCTGTATTGGGATTGGCGTAGCGGAAAAAACAGTAGGAGGCGAAGGGGACGCGGTCGCGCAGACGGCCGCCGAGCATTTCGTGAACAGGAACTTGCCACGCCTGACCGAGTATGTCGAGACAGGCGAATTCGACAGCAGCAAGGAGTTGCGTGCGGTTGTTGTAGAGCGAGGCGGTGGGATTTGCGAGGAGGAAGCGCATCTCCTCGAGGCGTGACGGATCATGCCCGACCAGATAAGCTTTCAGGGAACGGATTGCCGCTTCGGCCGATTCACCGCCGCCGCCCATTTCACCGAGGCCAGTGAGTCCGTTATCGGTTTCTACTTCGACAATGGTTCGAACAAATCGGCCCCAGTGGCATCCGTTGGCGTGGCGCAGAGGCGCGTGTAGCGGCACGGTGACTGTGGTCGCCCGGATATCGGCGATGTTCATGAATCAAGTGCGATGAATAAGTTCGAAGAGACAACATATCACAGGCGGATGTTGTACAGTATGAGATTTCCGAGTGCGAATCGATGCGTGAGGTCAACCTTAATCAGCCGGCGGCGGCATCCAGCGAAACGGCGCGGGATATCAATCGCCGCATTGTGCTGAATCTAATTCGGAGCGGGCAGCCGCTGTCACGGGCTGACTTGGCGCGAACTTCCGGGTTGCAGCGCAGCACGGTCTCGCTGATTACCGAAGAGCTGATTGCGGACGAATGGGTTGTGGAGGGGCCGACAGGCCGTTTACCGCGCGGGCGGCGGCCTACGTTTCTGCGATTGAACGGTCAACGGGCAGTGATCTGCGTGGACATCCGGCCTTCAAGGATTGCAATCGGCGTGGGCGATGTAAATGGAGCGTTCAGCTCGGAGGGAAGCATGGCGACGCCGGCGGATCCAGCCGTTGCCGTGAAGGAGCTGGGCGCGCGGATTCGGTCTTTGGTGAAGGCGCGGCCGAAGACGGTTTTTGAAGGCATTGGCGTCAGTCTTCCGGGGCGGATCGATCTATCGACGAACCAGCTCGTGTTCGCACCTAATCTCCGATGGCCGCTGCTTGATTTGAGGACGCCGCTCGAAAAAGCGACGGGGCTGCCCGTTGAGTTAGAGAATGCAGCAAACGCGTGCGCCTTGGCGGAAGTGTGGTTCGGCCGGCCGCGGGCATATCCGCGATTTGGTCGCGGTGACGGTCTCGGAGGGTATTGGCGCCGGAGTCATTGCGCAAGGACAGCTCATCACCGGGCGGCGCGGCATGGCGGGGGAATTCGGGCATGTGCCTCTTGAGCCGGACGGTCCGCTTTGCAGTTGCGGAAACCGGGGTTGCTGGGAGGTGCTTGCGTCGAACCGCGCTGCGCTGCGCTATTACTTTGAAGGAGAGACGCAAAAAGCGCCGCCGGAATCGTTCGACTTTGCGGCGCTCCTGTCATTGGCCGCGCAGGGCGAGGTACGAGCTAGCCGGGCGCTTACGCGGATGGCAACGCACTTGGGGCGCGGGACGCGAATGATTGTGGCGGCGCTAGCGCCTGAGGCCATCGTCTTCATTGGGGAATTTACGGCGGAATGGAGCCGGTTTCGTCCGTTGATTGAAGCGGAAGTTCAGGCACAGAGTATCTCAATTGAACCCACTACTCTGACGGCGGGACAGGACGGCGCCACGGCGCGGCTGCGAGGGACCATTGCGCTGGTGTTTCAGAAGCATTTTGGAGCGCCTGTTTATCCTGTGCAGCAGGTGCGGATTTCTAAGTAGCCGCCCCGGCGCCGGTATCCAGCCGGAGACCGACCTCGCCATTCGATCCCGGCTGCGTCGCCCTGCCTTCTCGGGTGCGTGCATTAAAGTTCAGGCGGGTTTGCGGTGCGGTTGGGCTGGCGGAAGGGCGCGGGTGACGATATCGGTCAGGTTCCCAGGCCGACTGGCGATGGGCCTTTGGACAGCGCCTCTAATAGCTGCTCCCTTTCGCGGATGGCACGCTCTACCCCCGATTGCGTTGCCACGTGGTAACAAATAACGCCGATCGCGAACTCCACGGCCAATACGGCCGGCATGGCCCACTCACTGTCTAACGCCCAGCGCGCTAGGAACGCAAACCCGACGAGCACGAACATGCCCAGGCTGCATAAGAGAATCCACAGCTGCATCTTCGCACCGGCTTGTTTTTTGAACGTTTGCGTCGGATCTATCGGGCGCGCCATGGCAATAGAGGTGAGGTTTCCGATGCACAGGAAGAAGACTGCGACGACAGCCGCGGCGGTCACCGCGTCCAAGATGTTGAACGCGGTCAGCGAGACTCGGATGAGAGCGGCGATCACCAACACAATCAGCGACTGGAGGGCGATAAATGTCACTGCCGTCAGGTTTTTCGCTTTCACGACCGTTTCCAGCGAGACGGGCGCCACAAAATAGATCTGTGCCGCACGCCGATCGAGTCCGAAAATGTTCAGGAGCAGGACGTCGCCCATCATCACGACACCGTAAAGCGTGACCACAACCAGAAAGTTATGGCCGATAAAGCTGTTCCTGCCGCCAGTTGCGCTATTCAATGCGATGGGGATGAAAATGATGACGCTGAATACACAGGCCATTCCAAAGATCACCCTAAAGCGCGGCATGCGCAGCAGCGATTGAAACTCTTTCTGCAAGAGCGCGGCCAGCGGGTCGGCGAACAAGCGGCTGGGAACATTAAACAGAGGCTGTAAGATGCTCGCGCGCCTTTCCGGATGCGTTCCGCTAGCGGAAGATGCTGAACGGAATGCATCTTCCTGAACCAGGCTCTTCTGGAATTGCCGCCTGGCGAACACGTAAGCCGCGGCTGTCCAAAGCAGCATCTGGAGAATGGCGGGGGCGGAGAGCAGGCCTGTAGAAACAGCCGCAAAGCCGTGCCATGGAGTGAAGCTACTGCGGGCCATTGCGAGATATCGCGGCGACACTTCATGCTTTCCGGCAAACAGCAGTTGCGGCAACACGCCGATGCTGATGAGCAGCACGGCGAACAGCTCACGGAATCCCTTGCGATCGAACGAATGGAGAATCAGCTCACGAATGCCGAGACACAGAAACAGATTGAACGGGACAAACAGGAGTAGTAGAGCGAAGGGCGGCCAAAAGGCGAGCGCCGGGTGCCGGAGCAGGCCAATCAAAACGCCGGTCAGAACCAGTATCATCTCCGGAGCGGCGGTGATTCGCAGAAAGACTTCGATTCCAAATAGCGAGCTGCTCGCAACCGGATAGATCTGCATTTTGTTGAGTTGTAGCGACCAGCCGCTACTCAAGGTAAACAGCGGGACCAGTTGCCAGAATGCAAAAACGCCGAGCAGGCCGACCGGCATCCATGCGCGCAGCGTATCGATATGAATCTCGGGAAGCGCGCGGGCGAGAGCGACTGCCAACGCCGCGGCGAGTCCGTACCAGATCAGCGACAGTACCCAAACCAGAATCGCGCCCGTGCTGGTGCGCGGAAGATGGTTGCGCATGGTGCGGAACTGCGCCCAGGCAATGACTGCAATCTGCCGCCACATCGATAGCCGGTCCAATTTACAACCAATCCAATTTACAACCAATCCAACTTACAACCAATCGAGTTTTTCGCTGTACCGCTCGGCGCCGACCAGATCGACGAAAATATCTTCGAGGGTGCTGGAGCCGGCAGCGGCGCGATGACGCAGTTCGGCCATGGTTCCTTCGACAATCACCTTGCCCCGATTGATGATCGCGACGCGGTCACAGAGGCGTTCCACTACTTCGAGAACATGCGAAGTAAGAAAGACGGTTGAGCCACGATGCACCTGTTCGAGCAAAATGTCTTTCATCAGCCGCGCCCCTACCGCGTCGACGCCTTCAAAGGGTTCGTCCATCAGAAACAAGCGCGGACGATGAATGAGTGCGGCAGCCATGGCAACGCGCTTGCGCATGCCTTTCGAATACTCGCCGATGAGCTTCTTGGGCTGTTCCTTCAACTGAAAGAGATCCAGCAGTTCGCGACTGCGCTCCTTGGCCTGCGGCCGTGCAATGCCGTAAAGGCGAGCCACAAATTCCAGGTATTCCGCGCCCGTCAAATAGTCGAATAGCAGTGTATCGTCGGGCACGATGCCAATCTCGCGGCGAATTTCGAGCGACTTCGCGGGAAGCGGCAAGCCCAAGATGCGGATGGATCCGGAGTCAGGCTGCGAGAGCCCGATCAGCATCTTAATGGTGGTGGTCTTCCCTGCTCCATTGGGGCCGAGAAACCCGAAAAAACAACCTTGCGGGACAGTGACGGACAAGCTGTCCACGGCACGAAGGCCGTTGTAGGATTTGACCAGGTTTTCGATTGCGATGGCCGGGACGAGTGGCGCTACAGCAGCCTCTTGGGACAATGATTCCGGCAGCGAGGTTTCGGAATCGGGAATCATTCAGGCTTCGGAGGTTCCTTTTCTGCGTGGATGCTGGCCAGCAGATTACCAGTTTGGCGCAAAATCGCGAACTTGGCACGCGCTACCTGTGTCTCAGCATCATACAACGCAATCCACATATTGCTCTCGTCGATGCGAGCCTGTTCGACGTCGCGCAATGGTGTGCGGCCCTCCGAGTTCTGCGCGAGCAAAACGCCGACCTTATCACGGGCATATTGAAGCCGCAGCTTCGCCAGGTTGCGGATGGTTTCTGCTTTCTTCCACTGCTCATAGCTACGGCGGGTATCCGTGAGGATGCGGTTGCGCGTTTGATCCATTTGGATACGGATCTTTTGCATGTCGATGGAAGCTTGTTCGGCATAGGCCTTGGCGGCGGGTCCCACTAAAATGGGCACTCTGACCGAAGCTCCTAGCTCCGCGTTGTTGGCCTGGAATTTTGTGGAAGGAAAGTACTGAATGTAATTCTCCTTCAAGAAATACGCGTATTGCGCGACCAGATCGATTTGCGGCAGCCGCGCAGCCTTGAACGATTTCAGATCCAGCTGCCGGACGATCACGTTCGATTGCATCTGGCGGAGTTCTTTGTTGTTGCGCAGAGCTGTGTCAGCGGCCGCTTCTTCGGAAGGAGGCGTCACGATGGCGGAGAAGTCGGAATCGACCGGCTTCACGCGGTCCGTCGCCGGGTACCCGACAACGACCGCCAGCATCATTTCGTAGTAATCCAGATCGAGGTCGGCGGCTTCCAGTTGTTGCTTGGACATTTCGAGGTTGAGTTGCGCGCCCTTCAGATCCAACGGCAACTCGCTCCCTTCATTGACAGCGCTGGTCATCACCTGAGTCAGGCGTTGGAGACCGGGTAGTTCGCTCGACACGATCTCCCTCTCGTGCGTCATTTGACTCACGGTGAGGAAGAGGTCGGCGGATTGGTAGGCCACGTCTTCGGCCTTGGCCTGCGCGCCCGATTGCAAGCCTCGAGCCGACTCTCTTGCCGCAGCGAGCTCATAGCTTTTAGGGCGATTGAACAGAGCCATTTGGGTCTGGAGTTGGAAGAGACTCGGAGCGCTGCCCTCAATGGTGTTCGGATAACCGTAAATGTAGGCGTCACCGCTCCCGAAATAGACCTTGGGACGAAATGGGTCCTTCGCCACCACCACTCCCGCGTCGGCGCGTTGCTGGTCGAGACGAGCTAGCGTCACGTCCGGATTCTGGCGCGCGGCAAGCTCCAGAGCTTGCTCGATGGTTAGCGAATGAACTTCGCCGTGGGCCAGCGCGGCACAAAACAGACTAATAACTACGGCCTTTGGAGTGAACACTCACCCATGCTAACGTGCCTTCACGCAGTGTGCGCAAAGCAAAAAGCGTTCCGGGCCACGGCAATGAGTGGACCGGAACGCGTCGAAGTCAGTGACTCTAAATCAGCAAATGTAAAAAGCTCTAGTGCGCGCCGGCTGGGGGCCTGCTGCCGGTTGAAGCGCCCGGAGCGCCAGAAGGCCGCATGCCAGGCGTGCCCGGTAGCGCGGCTGGTGCGCCGTTGGTTGAGGTCTTGTCGTAAAGCTGAACAATGTCCTGCGTAATATCGATCGCACTCGAGGCGTAGAGCACTGGGGTATTCGGATTGCTGACGTCCAGAATCATCGTGTAGCCATTATCTTTGGCGTACTTTTCGATAACCGCCATCATGCGCTGGCCAAGACCTTGAAGAGCCTGCTGCTGGGCGCCCTGAAGCTCCTCCTGCGCGTCTTGCATGTCGCGCTCCAGCCGCTTCTTTTTCTCGTCGATCTCGCGGGCCAGTTGGTTGCGCTTATCGTCGCTCATCAGCGCGCCGCCCTTGTTGTATTGATCCTGGAGTTGCGCCACTTCAGCCTGCCGGGCGTCAAAATCCTTCTTGCGGGGGGTGAACTTCGCGTCGAGTTGCTGGGAAGCCTTCTGGCCGTCCTTAGTTCCAACGATCGCGCCTTGCACGCTAATCACGCCCACTTTGGTCGGGGCTTGCTGTGCATACGCGCCGAAAGCCGCGCACATTAGGACCGCCGAAATTAAGCTGCTTCTCATTACCATCTACTTCTTGATTCCTCTCGTAATTCTTCCATTATCGCCAATCGCCGCCGAGTGGACGCCGCCCCTTAGAATGTCCGTCCAATCGTGAAGCGGAAGATATGGCGCTGTTCGTCCAGACTCTGCGAGTATCCAAACGACCGCAGCGCGTTTTGGTACGTAATGTCGTTCGCGAAGATCGAGCGGTCAGCTACAACCGGCGGCTGCAGGTTCGTATTGACGACACTCAAATTATACGCCCAATAGACACGAAACGGAGCATTCACGACCGGCATCAATACTTGAAGCTCAAGGCCGGCTGAGATGCGCGGCTTCTGGGTCCCCGGCGCGATCACTGCCCGGGGATTGAAATCCGCCTGTGGGAAGGCAGCGTTCAACTGCTTGACGCGATCGGGATTCAAACCCAACTGGCTGGGGAGCGACAGGCGATCTACACCTACATCGACGAACGGCGCCAAGACAACCGGCCCAACCAGCGGGATCCGGTACTCGTAATTGAAGACTGTTGCGGTGTCGCCGCCGGGCAGAATCAACTGATAGGACGGGACGCTCTGGCTGACGGGGTAGGTGCTGACGGAACCGTCCGTATTGACAATCTTTTGCACGCGCTGAGTTCCGTCGTTGTTGTAGACCGGAACTGTGCTCAAGGTCGGGATGTAAGCGATCGGGCTGATCGTCAGGATGTCGAAACCACGAACATCGTCTTCGCCGCCCATGTAATAGCGGCTATACGGCGGGGCCACTTTGCCGCCATATCCGGCAATGAAGCGGGCGTTCACGTGGAAGCCCATGACGTTGCTCTTGAAAATGCCGCGGCGGAAGTACGCGATATCGAGCGACGGCTGCAGCGTGTTCACGTTGCCACCCAAGGCGCTGCCGGTATAACCAAAGCTTAAGTTCACCCGCAATCCACGGTGGGGAATGATAGGGTGATCCACCGTGTTGTAGGAGAAAGTGGGTGCAATCGTGCTTGTTCGAATGCCGTTCAACGAGTTGCACCCCTGGCACGGCTGTCCGGCAAACGAACTCGGTCCGCCGATGCTCTCAAAATCGAGGTAGTTGAAGTAACTGGTAGCGGCATTGGTCAGCGGAGTCAGCGTTTGAACGCTGTACGAGTACGTCAACCCGACGCGAGCAAAGCTGCGCCGCAACTGGTGCGTGAAGAAGGTCGTGAAGCCGCGCCCGTTGGTGACGTAGTTCAACAGATTCTGAGTGCCGAGTGAGTTGTAATACCCGATCAGGTTCTCGCCGGCCAAGATAGAAGCCTGCTGCCCCTGGTTGTAGCTATACCGCTGGTAAAACACGGTGGCACCGACCTGATACGGCTTATCGAACAAGTAGGGTTCGGTGAACCCCAGCGTGATGTTATCCATCAACGTGCCGAGTTGGGCACTCAAACTCAGCGTCTCGCCTAAACCGAGGAAGTTGTTGGTCGCATAGGAGAAACCGATGAAGCTTCCCGAAATACCAGAGACACCACCATTCAACTGGATCGAATTCTTGCCGCGCTCTTTGACTTTTAGCAGCAGATCGACGGTATTGGTTTTGGTGTCGCGCTTTACATCCCAGGCATCCTCGGGTTTCAGCGGATCGAAGTAGCCGAGCTGGTTGAGTCGCAGGATGCTGGCGTCCAGAAGCTGCTGGCTATACAGGTCGCCTTCCACCACTTGCAATTCGCGGCGCATCACTTTGTCGCGGGTGGTGACATTGCCCTGGAAATCGATGCGCCGCACGAAGAACTGGTGACCCTCGTCGACATCGACAGTCAAATCGATTTGGTCTTTGCCGGGAACGGGCTCGGGGTCGGGCGACGGAACGAAATCGATATAGCCGAAATTGCCGTAGAGCTTCTTGAGGTTATCCATGCCCTTTTGCAGCTTCTCGGTGGAAAAGACATCGCCGGGAGCCATGCGAAACACCTGCCGGGCAATCAGGTCGGGCGTTCGGAAAAGCTTCATGCCGACGAAGTTGAAATTGCGCAGGTAATATTTGTCGCCTTCGCGCACGAACATGGTGACCTCGACGCGCTTGCCCGGCTTGTTCGGCATGATCAGTGGAATCTTGATCCCGTGGCCAGATACGTCGTATACGCGCTCGGAATGATTGATCACTCGCGCCTCGAAATAACCTTGCGATTGGTAATACTGGCGGATGCGTTCGGAGTCTTCGTCGAGTTTTGTGGAGTCGTAGGTGCGCGCGAAGAGGTTTTCAAACAGTAGCGAATGCGGAATACCGATCGGCTTCAAATTTTTCATCGCCCGGATCACATCGCGGTCTGAGATGGCGTGATTACCGCTGATGATGATATTTCCGACCTTTACTTTCGGGCCTTCATCGATCGCGAAGTTGATGTCCACGCCTCCCGGTGGCACCTGCCGGATCTGCGGCGTTACGGTTGCGTATTGATGACCTCGCTCGGCTTCGTATTCCTGAAGAACGTTCTTGGCGCGCTGCACCTTGCCGGGATCGTACTGCGACTCAGGAGTGAGATTGACCTTGCGTTCCTTGAAGCGGTCGAGGATTTCCGACTTGCTGATGGATTTGTTACCGCTGTAATCGATGGTGTGAACTGTGCGGCGCTCGGTGACAACGAATGTCAGTAAAATACCGCCGCTTGGACCTTTTTCCCTCTCGACGCGGAGATCGTCAAAACGACCCGTGTTCCATAAGGAAATGAAATCCCGGTGAATGGCTTCTTCGTCGTAAACATCGCCCTTCTTGGTGTAGATAAGCGCACGTAACGTGTCTTGCGGAACTTTGTGTTGACCGCGGAAGTCGACGCCCTCAATGATGTTGTCGCCGACGGTGGCGGGCTTGGCTTCTTGCACGTTCGGATTGGCGGGCTGCTTCTCCGGCGCGGTCGGCACGTTCTCAAACGGATTCTGCTGCGGCGCGGGCGCGTTCTGCTGGGGCGCGGGCGGATTCTGAGTTTGCGGAGCTGCGGCGGGTGGAGGCGCCGGCTGGGCTTGTTGTTGAGCGTGCCCGTCCTCGGCGGGAGAATGGACCGCCGCTGCCGCCGGATGTGGATTCAAAGAAAGGAAAAGCCAGACGCTAGGAAAAACTAGTGCCGCTCTGGCGGGGATACGCAGGCATCGAAGCCTGTGTCCAATCATCTAAAAGCGAATCCTTTCCATGCCGTGGGAAAACACCCCTGACGTTATCTGATCTAGACGGGTTTCAGTAGAGGCGGGGGAGAAACAGCCTGCAGGCAACCCAAAACGAAAACTCAAACTCCTTAGTGTAGCGAATGAGACAGCGAAACCACGCAATCCGCAAGGTTCATTTGAAGACGCCCGGCGGGCTCTAAAGCGGCCTTTGCCGGGTCGAACACGTGATCGTTAATCAGGCCCGCGCGTATTGCGGTTCAGCCGGATAGAAGGAGACCGCTAGACTGAGAAGTGATGAGCAAGAAGTATTCGGCCCCGCCGTCCATGACGATCGATCCGGCCAAGAAGTACGCCGCCACCTTTGAAACTTCTCGCGGCACGATTGTCGCGGATCTCTTCGCGAAAGACGCCCCCAAGACCGTGAACAACTTTGTGTTTCTAGCACGGGAGGGATTTTACAATGGTACGTCGTTCCACCGCGTGATTCAAGACTTCATGGTCCAGGGCGGAGACCCGGAGGGCACTGGCCGCGGCGGTCCGGGCTACAAATTTGAAGATGAGACGAAGGGAAATCCTCACAAACATCAGGTGGGTTCTCTTTCGATGGCCAACGCCGGGCCAAACACGAACGGCAGTCAGTTCTTCATCACGCACGTGGTGACAAATTGGCTCGATGGCAAGCACACGGTGTTCGGCCAGGTTCGTTCCGGGCAGGAAGTTGTGGACGCCATCAAGCAGGGCGATAAGCTGACCTCGCTCAAGATCGAAGAATCCTGAAGCCCGTCCGTAAATCTATCCGTCAATGACCAGAGACGAAGCTTGGAACATTGTCTGTGAGTTTGTGCAGAGCGAAAGCTTGCGCCGCCACATGTTGGGAGTGGAAGCGTGCATGGTCGCGTACGCGGACAAGTTCGGCCAAGACCGGGAGCGTTGGGCCGTCACGGCTCTCTTACACGACTTCGATTGGGAGATCCATCCCAGCGCGCCCGATCACCCGATGAAGGGTGAACGGATTTTGGCTGAACGAGGCGTGGATGAAGAGACGCGCCGCGCCATTCTGTCGCATGCCAATTACAGCGGTGTTCCGCGGGTTTCGCTGCTCGAGCGATCGCTGTTTGCTTGCGATGAGATCTCGGGGTTCTTAACGGCTTGTTCGTTTGTGAAGCCTGGCCGCAGCATCTATGAGGTAGATGTTGCGTCCGTGAAGCGCAAGTTGAAGGACAAGGCGTTTGCGAGGAATGTGAATCGGGAGGATGTTATCAACGGCGCGGCTGAACTGAACGTGCCGTTAGAGGAACACATCGCTTTCTGCATTGAAGCGATGAAAGCTTGCGCAGCCGAGCTAGGTCTGGCGGGAACGCAGACAGCAGAAAGCGGTACGGCGCAAGCCCAGGCTTAAGTAACGTCCGGGCCTGCGCCGTTTCCTCTACCAGCGGCGTGCGCGCGCAACTCTCAAATCACTCTCGTCCCGGATTAGCGCATCCCGGCTGCTTGCCTGGAGCACATTGTGATTCAGGATGCTTTTGATGTTGTCGATGGAGCGGTCTAACTGGCCTTTGTCGAAGTGACCCTTCGTTAATTCCCGGTCGAAGTTCGACAAATGCTGCTGGGCATCACGGTACCGGTCCCGTTGCTTATCGTTGCCGTGCTCCAGGTCCGCGGCCGCTCGCAGATCGGCTTGCGTGCGGTCTATCAGGCCGCGCATGTCCCCATACGGGCGCGGGATAGCCTTGAAACCAACCGCCTTCTGCGGCAGTAGCCTGCAAGCAAGCGCCAGTGCCCAGCGCCAGACCAATGGTAAGTAAAAAAGCAGTTGCGGATCGTTCCAGTATCTTCATGTACTCTACTCCTCCACGTGGAAAGTCACTGGAGCCAACTGAACGCGGCGAGGCGACACGAATTTCATCGCTGGCGCTGCCGCACGCCGCGTCATGGCTCCAGTCCTGATACTAAGACGCGAGGGAGCGGCGCAAGATTATGTAGAAACACGTATCGAGGAGATTAAATTTCATAAGTGCGCTTGGGCCAGCGCCAAAGCGCCGTATAGGACGCTGTCGTCCACCAGTTCGGCGGGGGAGACATCGCGCCGTGCGCGCGACCAGGAGGTCATTTGGGCGTTCAACTCTGCGCGCAATGGCCCGAATAGCCGCTCGCCCGCTTTGCTGATCCCGCCGCCGATCACAATACGCGCGGGATTCAACAGCATCAGCGCCGCCTTAAGCCCTCGCGCCACATAGACGACGTAAGCGCGCACAAACTCGGGATCGAGCAGAAGCTCCTTTGCCGAACGTCCATAATCGCGCTCGAGCCAGAGGCCGCAGCACAGGCGTTCGAAGCACCCGCGCGATCCGCAGAGGCAGTCCGGTCCGTCGGGCACGAGATTGAGGTGTCCAATTTCTCCGGCAAAGGAATCGGCGCCGCGATATATGGAGTTGCCGATGATAATGCCGCCGCCGATGCCGGTGGACAACGTCACGTACAGGAGCGGATCCATGCCGCGCCCGGCACCGTATTTGTATTCGCCGAAAGCCCCGACGTTCGCATCATTGTCCATGACAGCGCGAACGCCGGTGAGGCGCTCGATGCGCTCTATCAACGGATATTGCACCCATCCTTGTACGTGGGTAGACAGCGTGACAGTTTGCGACGGGAAGTCAACGGGACCACCGAAGCCAATGCCGCACCGGTCCGGTCGGAACCCGTTCTCCCGCGTCCACGAAGCGAAGATTTTCTCGATTTCGGCCAGCATACTTTCCGGCCCACCGCTTCGTTCCGTAGCGCGCGTTTCGCGGTGCAACATCCGATCACCTTCGAAGGCCGCCAGAGAAAACTTCGTTCCTCCGATGTCGATGGCCAGAGTTCGCATCCCTTCTATAATGCACAGAGGATGTTTTGAGCAACTCGCGCAAGACGGCCGCGGTGTCAAGCGCGCCCCGCGACAGGGGGTTCCTGTTTCTCACTCGGGGCGGGCATCCGCGCCCTTGCGCTTCGGATACGGAAAAGCGTCCGCCGGGGCAAGGCCCGGGGACGCTTTCTAACCATCCGTAAAGAGAGACTAAGCGTGCTGGCCTTTGTGTTGGCCTTCTCCAAACTCCTCGATCATTTTCTTATTGAACGCCGGAATATCGGCGGGCTTCCGGCTTGTGACCAGCCCTTGATCGGTGACCACTTCCTGATCGGTCCACTGTCCCCCGGCGTTGCGGATATCGGTCTGAAGCGATGGCCAAGACGTCAATCTCCGGCCCTTTACAACATCCGCTTCCACCAGCAACCAAGGTCCGTGGCAGATGGCGGCGACGGGCTTGTGGGCGTCGAAAAATGCTTTGGCGAACTGGACAGCCGCGGGATCGGTGCGCAACTTGTCCGGGTTCATGACGCCGCCCGGCAGCAAGAGAGCGTCGTAGTTGCTCGGATCGGCGGACTTCAATGGAGTGTCCACCCGTACCGAATCACCCCATTCGGTTAAGTTCCAGCCCTTAATTTCTCCGTCCTTGGGCGAGACCACTTCCGTCTTTGCTCCCGCCTCTTCGAGCGCCTTCCTGGGCTCGATCAACTCTACCTGCTCGAATCCCTCGGTAGCTAAGATCGCGATGCGCTTGTTCCGCAATGAGTCACTCATGCTCGTTGGATTCAGTCGAAGGGCGGGAGTTTCGGCAGCAACTTTACGGAAAGCAAAACGGGGACGGAGTCTAGACCCCGTCCCCGTTTGAAGTACTTGCTGCTTGTCGTTGCGAGCGGCCTACGGCAACCCACGCCGGTCCACCAGATAGAGGACCAGAACGATCACCAGAATGAGGCCCAATCCACCGCTAGGATAGTAACCCCATCCCGAGGAATACCCCCACGAGGGTAGGCTCCCGATAATGAGCAGGAACAAGACAATGATCAACAGTAACCGAAGCATGGAACCACCACCTCCTGAGGTCGATGCCCAAACGCTTGACGCCCTAACAAGGTATCAGAATTGAAGGTTTAGAGCGAGGCGAGTTTAAGATAGCTCTAAATCGCCGCCCGCGTCCAGCGCTTCGAATTCCATGACCATACCGGAATTACGCAGCGCATCTTTGAACTCCTGATCCTTGCCTTCAGCGACATCGTATTCCCAGATTTCGCTGCCGAGACTCAGGAACGCGTCATCCTCCTCAATGGCGTCGGACGAGTGCAGCGCGTCGGGGCGATTGCGCCCGACAAACACTGCATCGAGGACCGTCTCATCGTCTAATTGCGTATCGAGAAAGCTGGCCGGGTCATCGGCTTTCTCCCCCGACTCGTCCGACCGTTCGCGAAAAACGACTTTATATTTCATCCTTAAATGATCGGCTACATTCCTTTGCTGCCGCTACCCATGCTCGACTGGATGCCTTTGATTTTGCTCAGGTGGCCCTGCAGGACAGGTAGTGTCGTGCTCGCAAAGTCCTTGATTTTCGGATCCTTGCCGTTGCTCGCTTCCTTCTGGAACTCCTTCACGTCCTCTTCGTGATCCTTGACCATATCGTTGACGTAAGCTTTGTCGAATGCCGCGCCGGACATCTTCGACAGCTTGTCGTACATCGCTTGCTGCTTGGCGTTCACGTCGGTTGGTAACGTCATGTTCTCGGATTCGGCAGCCGATTTCAGATCATTGTTCGCTTTGCTGTGATCGTCGACCATTTGTTGGCCGAACGCCTTCACATCGGGATTGGTCGCCTTGTCAGCCGCCAACTGGCCGAGCTTCACTTCCGCCATACCGCCCTGCGCAGCCTTCATTGCGAAGGCTCCGTCGGCCGACTTCATCATCTTGCTCGTGCCCGTATCCATGTGCTGGTCACTGGTGTTTTGCGCACACAGCGCGACGGAGGACAGAATCAGAAAAGCCGCGCAACCGCTTACTGCCCACAACGTGTGTCTCATGTTTTTCATTCAGACAAACTCCTCACTCGTTGGATTGGCATTTCAGGGAGTGGTTACACCACCTTGAGCCCCGCAGATTTGCTATCTGTTAGCTCAACCCCTTTGATCCGATGATGTCTGTAGGGTGACGAACTGGGTTCTGAGTGTCGAACTCGACGGGGAATGGGAAGAGTGCAGTTTTGCTACTCGGACTGAAGCGCTTGCGATGCTTGCAGCGCTTGCCAGCGATTATAGAGAAACGCTGAGGAGCGTGATCCTGTCTTTGGGCCAGCCAAGCGATCTCCGGGTTGCGGAGCGAGCGGTTCCCAAAGCCTACATCAATTAACTCTTCTAAGGAAACGCCCGGCAACGCACGCGCGACTGCTTGGCGATTTCCTCTCTGTATCGACCAAGCATCGCTTGGCTGCCGAGCTTCTAAGCAACAGCCCGGCAAAGCACGGCGCGATCGCTTGGCAAGGCGGTCGGAGTTGCATGCCGGTGTCTACCAAGCATCGCTTGGCTGCCGGGCCAGCGCGTTATCCGAGCTGATTCGCTAGGGCGTAACGCGTCATTTGCGCGGTCGAGTGCAGGCCGAGGCGCTGCATGATGGCGGCGCGATGAAACTCCGCCGTGCGTACCGAGATATTGAGTTGGTTGGCAATGTCTTTGGCGCTGGAGCCGAGCGCGATGAGCCGCAGCACTTCACGTTGGCGTGCGGTGAGTTCCGCTTTGTTTAGATCGGAAGACCCAGGTGTCCTGGTTCCGGAAAAACTGAGAAGACTGCCTCCGTCGAGGACTGTGCGGAGCGCCGAGATCAATTCCTGTGCCGGAATCTGCTTCGATAGATAAGCTTTGGCGCCCACTTGAGCTGCTTGATCTGCATAGCTGGAATCCGCGTACATTGAGAGGAATACGATGGGGAGCGCAGGCCGACGCTCCAAAACCTTGCGAGCTGTAGTAAATCCGTCTCCGCCGGGCATACTGACGTCGAGAACAGCGAGATCGGGCTGAAATTCATCGGCTGCTTTGATGAAGGCTTGGCTGTTATCCACGGTCAAAACCTGGAAGTCGTCCTTCATCATGGCTTGCAGAGCGTCTAGGATCAAATGATGGTCATCTGCCATCAGCAGTTTGGGCAACATAGGGCTAGTCGGGGATGGGGAAAGTGACATAGATGCGTTTACCTCTGGTATAGACCCCAGAAGATTAAGGGGACATCACCTATTTTACGATCGGGTTTGCCAGGGGTCTACTAGGGATCAGCCGAGTTCTGTGAGTCAACTTACACCATACGTGGCAGCGGTCGGGCTGAAAAGCGTGGCACGCAATCTGCCGCCGTCCAGGTAATTAGGAACGATGAAGTCGGCACCCACCTTAATCAGCCGCGTCCGCTTCCAGTCGTCAATTTGCATGCATTCGGGCTCGGCGCTGGCGACACCGACGGCTACTCCGCCGGCCTTCTTCACTTCTTCGATCTCTACATAACCGTCGCCGAATACAAGCAGCTCTTCGGGGTGAAAGCTCGCGCCTGACAGGATCTGCTGGACCAGGAGAGCCTTGGAGAAGTTCTTCAGATCGTCCTGCGCCCCATAGATGCGGCCTTCGAAGTATTTGGCTACATCGAGAAGAGCCGCTTCTTCTTTGACGTTGGCGTCGTCGGTGCCGCTTGCCAGGTATAACCGTAAGCCGCGGTCCACCAAGGATTCCAGGAGTTCCTTTGCGCCGGGAACTAGATACCGCTCCGGCGCGATACGGGCTCCCCGAAGATTCTGCAGGCGATCCGCAATCCGGAATGAAAGCCGTTCGAGATACAGCCGCTTGTAAGCGAGCGGCTCGAGGGGCACGCCACCGCGCTCACGAATGGCATCGGCGAGGGCCATCATCTGATAGATGGTTTCCTTGCCCGTGAGCCGCCAGACGAACTCTTCGACCGATGCCCTCAGCAGACTCTCCGGCTCACCCGTATGGAGCGCCACCAAGTGTTCCAGGCACATCGGGACCATAACATCCATCCATCCGGACCGGATCAACGAGATGGTGCCGTCGAAGTCAAAGATGACTACCTTTGCCTTGGCGGCGGAGGCGTCACGCCGAACGACTTCAATCACTTCACGCATTTTCCCATGAAGGTTCGCTGGGGTATCATACAGCTTTACGTCAGAGAACATTCCCCCAGAAATGGCCGGAATTCGCCTCATTAACTATGCGTGTAGCTATTATCGGGACCGGTTATGTCGGTTTGACCACGGGTGTTTGTTTGGCGTTCATCGGGCATGAAGTTTTTTGCCTGGACAGCGATCAAAGCAAGATCGACGCTCTGTCCGCCGGACATATCCCGATTTACGAGCCCTATTTGGAAGACCTTCTCGAAGAAGCGCGGCCGAACTTGAACTTTACGACCTCGTATCCCGAGGCGATTCCCGGGTCAGACGTCGTGTTTATCGCTGTCGGCACGCCGCCGACCCCTTCCGGCGCGCCGAACCTCGAGTTCTTGTCGCAAGCGGCCAAATGCATCGGTCAGCACCTGGACAGCGACTTCACAGTTGTCGTGAACAAGTCAACGGTGCCGATCGGCAGCGGCAACTGGGTGGGCTCGCTGTTGCGCGAGGCGTGCGAACAGCGGGTGCATGGATGCAACGGCGGCTCAAACGGGGGCTCGAGCAGCGGCCCATGCACGACGTTTGCCGTCGCGTCCAACCCGGAGTTTCTGCGGGAAGGCTCGGCGCTGCACGATAGCTTGTATCCAGATCGCATCGTGATTGGGGCCGACGAGCCGCGGGCGCTCGAGGTCCTGTATACGCTCTACCGGCCGATTCTCGATCAGACCTTCGGGGCTCCTACATATCTGCCGCGACCTGAGACGGTCGGGGCGGTACCGTTGCTTTCGACCGATCTTGCGTCGGCCGAGTTGATCAAGTATGCGGCCAATGCCTTCCTCGCGCTGAAGATCAGCTTCATTAATGAAATTGGGCTGGTGGCCGAGCGGGTAGGGGCGAACATCTCCGAGGTCGGCCGCGGTATTGGGCTCGACTCGCGCATTGGGCCGCGTTTTCTGAGCGCGGGGCTGGGTTGGGGCGGCTCCTGCTTCGGTAAGGACACGGCCGCATTGATTGCGACTGCGGGTGAATACGGCATTCACATGCCGATTGTGGAAGCGGCGAAGAAGATCAACGCACGCCAGCGAGACCGCGTTGTCGAAAAACTGCTGCACGAGCTCAAGATTCTGAAGGGCCGGACTATCGGTCTTTTGGGGTTAGCCTTCAAGCCGAATACGGACGACCTGCGCGAAGCGCCGGCGATCGAAATCGCGCAGAAGTTGATCGACCGTGGGGTTCGGGTGAAGGCGCATGATCCGATCGCTATGGAGCGGTTCGAGAAAGAGCACGGCGCGGTGGGCGTTCAGATGTGCGAGGATGCGTGCGAGGTGGCCGAAGGTTGTGACGCGCTGGTTCTTGTCACCGAATGGAACGAGTATCGCGACCTGGAGTGGGAGCTAGTAGCGAAGAAGATGCGCAATGCCTTCATTCTGGACGGGCGGCATGCTCTGGATCGCGAGAAGGTGACGCGGGCTGGGCTCAAGTACGCGAGTATCAGCTAGGCTTCTTCTCGATACCTTTGTCTTCTCGGGTCTCCGATTCATCTGTTTGCGTCCCCATCTCCTTCAGCCAACGCGGCGGTCGCCCGCGGCGAGGAGCAGGGCTGGTGGAAAGGCGCTCGAGGGCCTCAATCGCTTCGTCTAGTCTTTGTCGTTCGGCTTGTAGCTCGACGATCATTTTGTGCAGATCCATGTTGTTTAAGCGGAAAGGGTTTAAGCAGAAAGTGTGGGCAGGGAAAGTACAACGAAGGTACTTAAGAAGATTCCTACCATAAGATACAAAACCCCGGCCAGTGTTTCCACTGGCCGGGGTTAAGTTTTGAAGAGTTAATCGGGCGACTTCCTACTCTCCCACACACTCGCGCATGCAGTACCATCGGGGCTGAGAGGCTTAACTTCCGTGTTCGGGATGGGAACGGGTGGAACCCTCTCGCTGAGATCACCCGAAAGTTTGCCGCGGGCATGGGAGCCCACGGGCTTAAACTTTGCAGGAGTTTCTTTATTGAATAGTTAATGAACGGGCAACTAGAGCAAGAATATTTACGTTTTAGCTGTGCTCGAAACGCACAGTTCATTTTATGGTCAAGCCGAACGAGCTATTAGTAACAGTCAGCTCAACGCATTACTGCGCTTACACATCTGTCCTATCAACGTGATCGTCTATCACGGCTCTTCAGGGAGATCTCATCTTGGGGAAGGTTTCGCGCTTATATGCTTTCAGCGCTTATCCTAACCGAACTTCGCTACTCAGCTGTGCCACGGGTGTGACAACTGAATCACAAGAGGTTCGTTCATCCCGGTCCTCTCGTACTAAGGACAAGCCCCCTCAAATCTCCTGCGCCCACCACAGATAGGGACCGAACTGTCTCGCGACGTTCTGAACCCAGTTCACGTACCGCTTTAATAGGCGAACAGCCTAACCCTTGGGAGCTTCTACACCCCCAGGATGCGATGAACCGACATCGAGGTGCCAAACCGGAGCGTCGATATGAACTCTTGACTCCGATCAGCCTGTTATCCCCGGCGTACCTTTTATCCGTTGAGCGATGGCCCTTCCATGCAGAACCACCGGATCACTAAGTCCTGGTTTCCCACCTGCTTGACTTGTAGGTCTCGCAGTCAACCTGGTTTATGCCTTTGCACTCGACCGCTGATTTCCAAACAGCGTGAACCAAGCTTCGAGCGCCTCCGTTACAATTTAGGAGGCGACCGCCCCAGTCAAACTACCCGCCTTGCATTGTCCCTCTCCCGGATCACGGGAGTAGGTTAGAACCACAGTACCATCAGGGTGGTATCTCACCGGTGGCTCCCTCAAGCCCAAGAGCCTGAGTTCAAAGCCTCCCACCTATGCTGCGCAGATGGCACCATAGTTCAATGCAAAGGTATAGTAAAGGTGCACGGGGTCTTTCCGTCTAGTGGCGGGCATCCGGCGTCTTCACCGGAACCACAAGTTCGCCGGGCGGAGCGCGCCGACAGTCATCAGATCGTTACGCCATTCGTGCAGGTCGGAACTTACCCGACAAGGAATTTCGCTACCTTAGGACCGTTATAGTTACGGCCGCCGTTCACCGGGGCTTCAGTTCAAAGCTTCGCCTTGCGGCTAACCTCTCCCTTTAACCTTCCGGCACCGGGCAGGCGTCAGCCCCTATACGTCGTTTTCGACTTTGCAGAGACCTGTGTTTTTGTTAAACAGTCGCCTGATGCGTTTCACTGCGGCCCACCGAAGTGGGCACCCCTTCTCCCGAAGTTACGGGGTTAATTTGCCTAGTTCCTTCGCAACTCCATCACCCGAGCGCCTTAGAATACTCATCTCGTCCACCTGTGTCGGTTTGTGGTACGGGTACGATTGCTCTCCTTAGAGGATTTTCCTGGCATACGACCCGGCGGATTTGCCAATCCGGATCTCACTCATTCTGCCTTTGACCCTTCTCGCAGACAGAACTCTGTGATGCGTCCCCCCATCGGTCTTTATCGAACAAACGTAGTCATGGAATATTAACCATAGTGTCCATCAGTTACGCCTTTCGGCCTCACCTTAGGCCCCGACTAACCCTGAGCGGATTAACCTTTCTCAGGAATCCTTAGACTTACGGCGGCCAGGGTTCTCACCTGGCTTATCGCTACTTATGCTGGCAGAGTCACTTCCTAACAATCCAGCCCTCCTTACGGTAGACCTTCATCTCGTTAGGAACGCTCTCCTACCACTCCAATTGAGTCCATAACTTCGGTGACATGCTTGAGCCCCGTTGGATTGTCGGCACCGAGTCCCTCGACCAGTGAGCTATTACGCTTTCTTTAAAGGATGGCTGCTTCTAAGCCAACCTCCTGGCTGTCTGAGGAACTCGACTTCCTTTCCCACTTAGCATGTACTTGGGGACCTTAGTTGATGGTCTGGGCTCTTTCCCTTTCGACGATCAAGCTTAGCCCTGACCGTCTGACTCCCGTACTACTCGTTCACGGCATTCGAAGTTTGGCTGAATTCGGTAACCTGGAAAGGCCCCTAGTTCAATCAGATCTCTACCACCGCGACGGACCATACGAGGCTAGCCCTAAAGCTATTTCGGAGAGAACGAGCTATCACGGAATTTGATTAGCCTTTCACCCCTACCCTCAGCTCATCCAAGCTGTTTTCAACCAACACTGGTTCGGACCTCCATTCGCTGTTACACGAATTTCATCCTGGCCAAGGGTAGATCATCCCGCTTCGCGTCTAATCCCAGCGACTGAACGCCCTATTCAGACTCGCTTTCGCTACGGCTCGCTTACGCTTAACCTTGCCACTGAGACTAACTAGCCAGCTCATTATTCAATAGGCACGAGGTCAGACATTGCCGCCTCACATTGCTGTAAAGCGGCCATAGTCCTCCCACTGCTTGTAAGCATGCGGTTTCAGGTACTATTTCACTCCCCTCACAGGGGTTCTTTTCACCTTTCCCTCACGGTACTAGTTCACTATCGGTCGCAAGTGAGTATTTAGCCTTACCGGATGGTCCCGGCAGATTCCCACAGGGTTTCTCGTGTCCCGCGGTACTTAGGAGCCACTTGAGGTTAAGATGGCATTTTAGGATACAGGGCTGTCACCTTCTTTGGCCGGCCTTTCCAAACCGTTCTCTTAACACTTTCCTATCCCTCGTTAGAATAAGGCCCGCCTGGACGTTTGCACGTCCAACCGATCCTTATTCTTTGTGGTCCTGCAACCCCGCGCTCTCCTTTCGAATCGCACGGTTTAGGCTGTTCCGAGTTCGCTCGCCACTACTATCGGAATCACTATTGTTTTCTCTTCCTAGGGGTACTGAGATGGTTCACTTCCCCCCGTTCGCTCCAGTCGACTATGAATTCATCGAAAGGTAAGCCAGTTACCTGGCTTGGGTTTCCCCATTCGGACATTCCCGGATAACAGATTGCTTGCATCTCCCCGAGACTTTTCGCAGCTAGCCACGTCCTTCATCGCCTACTTGCGCCAAGGCATCCACACGCATGCTCTTAGTAGCTTGACCATAAAATTAACTCTACGTTCCGAGTTCCGGATTCGTGTCTGCTAACAGCTCAGACCCTCTTCCTTCACCCAGGCTTTTGAGTAAATATTCTCTTCGCCCGCATCCCTCTTTGCCCTCGCCTCTTGCGAGACGAAGCCAATTCAGAACCGGGCGGCGCTGCTGCAATATATTGGTTTCATTGCAGCATTGCAACTTGTAGTTGCCCGTCATTAACTATTCAATTTTCAAAGAACTTCAATTTCCGGCGCTCTTACGAACGACAGGAGTCAGCACTTAGTCCAGCTAAGTGATTACTTCTGTATTTCGCTGGAAGCAAAGTTGGTGGAGCTGGTCGGGATCGAACCGGCGACCTCCTGAATGCAAATCAGGCGCTCTCCCAACTGAGCTACAGCCCCATGTTGATGGTGGCCTGGGTGGCCGTTTGACCAGGCCGACCTCACCCTTATCAGGGGTGCGCTCTAGCCACCTGAGCTACAGGCCCGGCGTATAGATGGTGGGCCTGGATGGACTTGAACCACACGACCTCACCCTTATCAGGGGTGCAGCCCAAACTGCCTGCCTTGCCAGCCACCTGAGCTACAGGCCCATTACTGAGTGGCAGCCACAGCGAACAAGAAAGAAGTTTCTCGAGGCCGATTGGACGCAGGCTGCTGCTGACCAGCAGCAGCAACCAGAAGCAAAATCAAACTCTTCAAGTGGAGAATCCGGAGCGAGAGCAGCCTCAGAAGAGGCGCTCTGATGGACTGGAAAGGCTGCCACTTACTCAACCGCTTGCTTGCGCGCACGGCTCGGTTTAGGAAAACCGGTTCAGTGACTCCAGCCACTTTCTCTCTTAGAAAGGAGGTGATCCAGCCGCAGGTTCTCCTACGGCTACCTTGTTACGACTTCACCCCAATCATGAATCATACCTTGGACCGCTGCCTCCCTTGCGGGTTAGCATGCAGGCTTCTAGTACAATCCACTTTCGTGATGTGACGGGCGGTGTGTACAAGGCCCGGGAACGTATTCACGGCGTCGTTCTGATACGCCATTACTAGCGATTCCAGCTTCATGCAGGCGAGTTGCAGCCTGCAATCCGAACTGAGATCGGTTTTTTGCGATTGGCTCCCCCTCGCGGGTTAGCAGCGCTTTGTACCGACCATTGTAGCACGTGTGTAGCCCTGGACATAAAGGCCATGATGACTTGACGTCATCCCCACCTTCCTCCAGCTTATCGCTGGCGGTCTCCTGAGAGTGCACCTTTTAAGGGGTTAGCAACACAGGACAAGGGTTGCGCTCGTTGCGGGACTTAACCCAACATCTCACGACACGAGCTGACGACAGCCATGCAGCACCTCGACTCCAGCCCCTTGCGGGGAAAGCAATGTTTCCACTGCCGATCTGAAGCCGTTCGAGCCCAGGTAAGGTTCTTCGCGTTGCGTCGAATTAAACCACATGCTCCACCGCTTGTGCGGGCCCCCGTCAATTCCTTTGAGTTTCAGCCTTGCGACCGTACTCCCCAGGCGGCATACTTAACGCGTTAGCTCCGGCACCGACCAACTGAATGGCCGACACCAAGTATGCATCGTTTAGGGCGTGGACTACCAGGGTATCTAATCCTGTTTGCTACCCACGCTTTCGTGTCTCAGCGTCAACAATGGTCCAGAAAGCCGTCTACACCGCAGGTGTTCCTCCTGATATCTACGCATTTCACCGCTACACCAGGAATTCCGCTTTCCTCTCCCACGTTCGAGCACTCCAGTTTCCGGCGCACCCTCCCAGTTAAGCCAGGAGATTTCACACCGAACTTAGAGCACCGCCTACACACTCTTTACGCCCAGTAATTCCGAACAACGCTCGCTGCCTACGTATTACCGCGGCTGCTGGCACGTAGTTAGCCGCAGCTTCTTCTTCAGGTACCGTCATTATCGTCCCTGCCGAAAGAGCTTTACACCCCGAAGGGCTTCATCGCTCACGCGGCGTCGCTGCATCAGGGTTGCCCCCATTGTGCAAGATTCCCCACTGCTGCCTCCCGTAGGAGTCTGGCCCGTGTTTCAGTGCCAGTGTGGCCGTGTGCCCTCTCAGGCCGGCTACCGATCATCGCCTTGGTGGGCCATTACCTCACCAACTAGCTAATCGGCCGCGGACTCCTCTTTCAGCGCATTGCTGCTTTCCCTTCACAGGATTATGCGGTATTAGCTCCGGTTTCCCAGAGTTATTCCCCACTAAAAGGTAGATGATCCACGTGTTACTCACCCGTACGCCGCTGTACTCAGGGATTGCTCCCCTTTCTCGCTCGACTTGCATGTGTTAAGCGCGCCGCCAGCGTTGATTCTGAGCCGGGATCAAACTCTCGTTTGATCTTATGTTTTGGAGCAGCCCTCACCCTCAAGATAAATCCTGAAGACAAGAGCATCTTTAATCGCTCCGGCTTTTACTCAAAAAGTCTGACGAATTACTTCATTGCGTCCAACCAGATTGTCAAACAACTGCGCAGCACCTGAACGATAACGAATTACTTCGCAAGATCCAGAAGCTGCCGGCCTCGAAAGCCGTTTGAGTCTTACACAGCCATACCGTTTCCTGGTATGAGTGGCAGATGACTCAGAAAGTCTCGGGAAAACTAATCCCTAAATTGTCGGTAGCTTGGGGTGACTTGAGGACTGCTTGAGAACTGCTATGGAGTCCGAATCGGATTCTAGCCCTTTCGGCCTGAACCGGATTCCCAACCTTACTTCCCGCGGCGATTTCTACATCGCCCATCAGCTAACTTATCAAACTTCTCTCGGCGATTGCAAGCGCTTTAACAATTCTTTTTGGCTTGCTTTCAACCGTTTCGCCGCACTCAACGAATCGTTCCGGCGACTTGTTCAGAATATCAGGAACTCCGGTACCCCGCAAGCCCCCGCGGGGGATCTTCTTGTGGAAAACACGAACAATGGGCGAAAAGACTGAAAATCCTGGTACTTGGCGCATCGGCAATTCTGCCTGGGCGGGTTTTTCCTCTGGTTTTCCACCGGAAGAAGCCATTCAGAGCGTTTCCTTGCGTCGCGCTCTTTTGGCTGCTTTATCGGATTCGCTTGTTGCTGTACACTCAAGGCCGTAAGGAGGCGAGTATGACAGGGCTGCTCCGTTGGAGTTTCTGGACCCTCACCCTCCTGCCGGTCTGCGGGCGGCTGGGGGCGCAGGGTACAGCCGCGACGCCGCAGGACAAGAGCCAAGTCATCCGGCTCACCACAAAAGAAGTCGTGCTGGATTTGGTTGTGCGGGACAAGAAAGGCCATCTGGTGACGGATCTGCGGCCGGACGAGTTGACGGTTCTTGAAGACGGCGTTCCGCAGCACGTCAATGAGTTTCGGTTTGTGGGCGGACATGAGCAGATGGCAGCGGAGGAGAGCGCGGCCAAGGCCGATGGGGCGCGCAGCGACGGGCCAGCGGCGCCGAATACGTTGCGCGAGACCAACTATGTGTCGATTGTGCTGGCGCCGATGGCGGGCGAAAATTTGGCTTTTGCGCGCCAGGCCATACTGGGGTTCCTCAAGGCTGAGTTGCTGCCAAACACGCTGGTCACTGTGTACCAGCAAGACGTTCGTTTGCGCTTGATTCAGCCCTACACGCATGACGTGGCGCTGCTGGACCGCGCCACCGAGAGCGCTACAAGAATGCAGCCGGGACGGGCGGGAAGCGACGCGGCGACGGTGTTTACCACCCAGAACTCGACCCTCGCGCTGGGCGGCGGTGCGACGGCGGGTCCAGGCGCCAATCCGATGGCGCAGCCGTCGTTAGCGGTCAACGATCCCACCTTTCAGCGCTTTGCAGGTACGCTCGATGCGTCCACACCCGGGGGCGCAGCGATTCAGGCCCAGGCGGAGCTCGAAAACAGATTTCGCTTCATGGACAGCAGTATCGGCGGCATGACACTGGCGGACAGTTTGGGAGAGTTAATCCGCTCACAAGCACGGCTGCAAGGGCGTAAAATCGTGCTCTACCTGGGCGACGGATTGGCGTTGCCCGCGGGCCGGCCGGAGATTTTTGAACGATTGATCAGCGAGGCGAACAGATCGGGCGTCACGTTTTACACGGTGGATACCCGAGGGTTGACCATCTCAGATCCGCGAACCGCTTCCATCGCGAACTTGAACCAGATCGGCGAGGATCGCGCATTGGCCGTGGCAACGCAGAACGGCGGGGTCTCCGGACCCGGGAGTATCTCCGCAAATTTAGATGCGATGTCAACGGCCGACGACTTGGAGCGGTTGGCGGTTTCCAATAAGCAATTGGCGCTTGCAAGAACTGGCGGTGCGGACAGGCGGTTTTGCGACCGCGAACACGAATGATATTACGCGCCCTATGCGGCGAGTGATGGAAGACATTCGTACACATTATGAAGTGGCGTACAGCCCTAGTTCGGACGTCTACGATGGCCATTTCCGGAAGATTGAAGTGAAGCTGGCGCGAGCTAAATTGAGCGTGCAGACGCGCAGCGGATATTACGCGCTGCCCGAGTTAAACGGCGAGCCTATTCAGCGATACGAAATGGCAGCTTTAACCGCGATCAATGCGCGGCCGGCTCCGGTTACGTTTCCTTACCTGGCGGAGGTGAGTAAGTTTCGGCCGGAAGGCAATGAAGTGCAACACGAGATTGCGTTTGAGGTGCCAATTTCGTCGTTGTCGTTTGAGAAAGAAGGCAAGTCCGGACACGCCCGCATGCATGCATCGCTGTTCGCGATTGTGCAGAGCGCGGACGGGCAGATTGTAAATAAGATCAGCCGCGAGTTGTACCGTGAGGTGCCGGCGGCAGATATCGCCAAGATAAAGGCCGAGAAGATCGAGTACGCTGAGCCGATTGAGCTTGCCCCGGGACACTACACGGTCACGATGGCGGTATCGGATGAGGAGTTGCATCGATCGAGCGTGCAACGCCGGAGCGTTTACGTGGCGCCAGTGACTAGCGGGCAGCTCGGTTTGAGTTCCATTGAAGCGGTGAAGCGAATAGACCCATTGCACGGTGCGCGCAACCCGCAGGATCCGCTGGAGATGCAAAATCAGCGAATTACACCGACGCTTGCGGACAATCTGCCGGCGGGTAAACCGGTGCCGCTGTATTTTGTGGTTTATCCGGGTACGGATGCTGCGAATCCGCTGCCAAAACTCGTCGTGCAGCTTTATAGCAATGGGAAAGAAGTAAAGCGGTCGGCGCTTGCTTTGCCCAAGCCCGATGCGACGGGAGCGATTCCCATGGTCGCGGAAATGTCATTGCAGCCTGGTTCTTATTCATTGAGAGTCACAGCCGAGCAAGGCGCTCAAACAGCACAGAGCGTGCGTTCGTTAAGTATTCAATAGCAGCGCTGTGGAACCAGCGATCTTACTGCACTTCGGCGACGATGCTGCCGTACGGCGCAAGTGAAACGGCGTTCAGGTCGACTGTCCTTTTCTCCTCTTTGCTGCCGCTTGAAGCCAGTGTTTGGGCGGTTTTGCCGGGACTGTGTAGCGTTTCTAGCGAGACGGTCTGCGGCTGGGCAGCGAAGTTACAGGCGACGACGACGACTTTCCCTTCGGGCGCGGTGCGACTCCACGCGACGACTTGCGGGTTGCCGCTTTCAAGCATTTTCATGGCGCCTTCGTGGAGCGCAGGATTATCGCGGCGGAGAGCGATCAGCTTTTTGTACCAATTGAGCATGGAATCCTGCTGCCTCGATTCCACCGCTACGTTGACCTGCTTGTAATCTGGAGCAACGGGCAGCCAGGTGTGGGGGTTTGTGCTAAAACCCGCAGAGGTGTCACCGTTCCACTGCATGGGAGTGCGCTCGCCATCGCGGCCCTTTTCCTTGGGCCAGCCGGTGATACCGATCGGATCTTTCACCTCGTCCTTTCTCGTCGGGATGGTGGTAGGCATCTCAAGCTCATCGCCGTAGTACATCATCGCGGTCGAGCGGGTGGTGAACAGGACAGTCGCGAGCATTTCGTCGATGGCTTTGTCGTGTACGCCGTCGCCGTAGCGATAGGCGGTGCGCGGGTTGTCGTGATTATCGAAGACAAACAGAGGCTGATTGCCGTTGAGTTTGGTTTCCGCGTCCTCGATGCGCTTACGGAATTCGTCCGGATTGAGCTTGGGCTCGAAGCCTACGCGCATGTCCATAGGTAGCTGCAACTCGTTGTGTTTGGCGCCCCCGTACCATTTGTCCAGTTCCTCCACATTCGGGAGGTAGGTCTCGCCGATCAAGACGCGATCGCCTGGAAAGGTGTTCACCATGGAGCGCATACGCGCGATGACGTTGTGCACTTCGGGCAAGTTATCCTGCAGAGTCACCGCTTCGTTCGGGTCGCCGAATTTGTTTTTTCCCGGCAGGACCTTTTCATCTTTGAGGGTAGGGTCTTCAAAGAGAGAAGGAACGGCATCGAGGCGGAAACCGACGACACCGCGGTTGAGCCAGAACTTCAACATGTCGAACATCGCGGTTTCGACCTGGGGATTGCGCCAGTTAAGATCAGGCTGCTGAATGTAGAAGTAGTGATAGTAGTACTGACCGGTTTTGGGGCTGTATTGCCAGGCGGAATGACCGAAGGTGCTGAGCCAATTGTTAGGCGGTTGGCCGGGCCCTTTGCCGTCGCGCCAGATATACCAGTCGCGCTTGGGGTTCGTCCTGGAGCTTTCCGATTCGATAAACCAGGGATGCTTGTCGGAGGTGTGGTTCATCACAGCGTCCATGATCACGCCGATGTGGCGCTTCTTGGCCTCGGCGACCAGGCGGTCGAAGTCGGCGAGCGTACCGTATTGCGGGTCGATGTTCACGTAATCCGAGATGTCGTACCCGAAATCGACTTGCGGAGACGGATACAGCGGCGCGATCCAGATGGCGTCCACGCCGAGATCCTTCAGATAATCGAGACGTTGTGTAATGCCGTTGAGATCACCGATGCCGTCGCCGTTGGAATCCTGAAAGCTGCGCGGATAGATCTCATAAATGACCGCATGCTTCCACCAGGGGTCGGCGCTCTCTTTGAGTTGCTGAGCGGGGGATTGCTGCCCGGCGACGTTAGAGAGCGAAGCGAGAGCACAGAGGAGACAGCTTATCGGGAGGCGCTTATTGAAGGACTTGGCCATTTTCTCTCCGTTAGGACGGCGCGGTTAACCGGCACGACATACTCGGGTCAAATTTCTCTCATTGGAGTGTATCGCCTTCAGAACACTAGGGGTGGGGCTGACGATCTTCCCGGCTAGCCGTTTCTACGAACGCGGTATGCTTTCGCGATCCGAGTGCAGACACCCCGGGCCCCGGATTCGTCCGCTGCAGGGCAGCCAAAACGAAATGAGATCGCTGTTCCATGCAGTACGGGTGCTCGCGGTACGGTACTGACCGGAGCGTGTGCTTGGTTTTTTGTTCCGCTTCGAGTAAGGTCGTTAGAGTGGCGGCATACGGCCCGGCGAAAATCACACCTGACGGCGAGCGGCCTATCGTCCAGGAGCCGGTGCGCGGCCGGGCGGCTGTGCTCCCGTTGGCGCTCTATGGTCTGCTTCTCCTGCTTGCCGGAGCGGTTCTTTCTTTCTTCGCCAGTGTGCTGGCCGTCATCCTGCTGGTTGCGGGCCGCAGCGGCGCGACGATACCCCTGGACCGCTACATTTTGTTGCCGGGCGGGCTGTGCCTTTTAGTAGGTCTGATCCTGGTGGGGATTGATCTGTTCGTTCTCTTGCCGCACAAGCGCCAGCAGCGCCTGGTCCACTTCGATCCTCTGCCGAATTCTTACCTGACGGTGGTTCTTACTGCCTATAACGACGAACTGAGTATCGGCACGGCTGTCGAGGACTTCCTGGCCCATCCGCTGGTCAGGCGAGTGATTGTGGTGGACAACAACAGCAAGGACCGCACCAGCGAGGAGGCGGCTCGAGCCGGAGCCACGGTCATTCTGGAAACACAGCCCGGCTATGGTAAGTGTGTTTTCCGCGCACTTCAGGAAGGCGTCGGGTACAGCGATACGGACCTAACACTTCTTTGTGAGGGAGACCGGACCTTTCGCGCCTTTGACATCGATAAGTTCATGGCTTACATTCCGCATTCGGAAATCGTGAACGGGACAAGAATTGTCGAGCAGCTGCGCGACCGCGAGACCCAGCTCACAACATTCATGTACTACGGCAATTTCGCGGTCGGCAAGCTTCTCGAATCCAAGTACATCGGCCAAGGGACGTTCACAGACGTAGGGACTACTTATAAGCTGTGCCGCAACGACGCGCTTATCCGGCTCTTGCCGGAACTCAATCCGGACATCAACTTGGAATTCAACGCTCACTTTCTCGACACGGCCCTTCGTCATCGCGTCTCGCTGGTGGAGTGCCCGATCACTTTTCATAAACGCATCGGGGTCAGCAAGGGTGGAAATACAGACAACCTGCGAGCACTACGCGTCGGGTTGCGCATGATCAAAGGATTTCTCTTCTCCTGGACCCCGGCTAAATGAGTGAGAAAAGCTATCATGAGACACGGTTTCCGTTCGATCAGCGCCGTGAGGTCGTATGGAGAACGCTGTGTTCACACTTCTTCAATCGGCTGGTGCCCCCGGATTCGCATGTTCTTGAGCTGGGCGCGGGTTACGGCCACTTCATCAACAATATTCGATGCAAGTCGAAAACCGCCGTCGATCAATGGCCCGGGCTGTTGGAGCATTTGCACGGGGACGTTAACGGTCATCTCGGTAGCGTCACCGATCTGGGCTTTCTCGAAGATCGGTCCATCGATTTCGCATTCGCGAGCAATCTGTTCGAGCACTTAACGCAACCGGATTTCGCCACTTGCCTGAGCCAACTACGTAGCAAGCTGCGGCGCAGTGGAACGCTCAACATATTGCAACCGAATTACCGCTTGGCGTACAAAGAGTACTTCGACGATTACACTCACGTTTCCGTGTATTCGGATCTGAGCTTGTCCGATTTCCTCTCGGCGAATGGTTTTAGCGTGATCGAGAACATCCCCGGATTTCTACCGTTTTCGATCAAATCGTCGAGTGGGCCGGTGCGTCCCTGGCTCATCAAGCTGTATCTGTCGTCTCCCTGGAAACCGCTCGCAAAGCAAATGTTTATCCGCGCGAAAGTATCGGATACAGGTTAGCCGGGCGGATTCAGAGGTAGCCCTTTGCGGCGTCAATACAGTCGTCCAGATCCTTGCTGGTTCGGGCGACTACATCGGTGGCATCGCCGATCTTCGCGCCCTTCAGCCCCTTCAACTGCTCCTCGATGGGCTGGCTGACGGATTCACGCGAATTGAAGGTAGATCGGTAGGATTTCAGCTCTTCTATGCAACTTCGAATCTGGTTGACAGCATATCCATCGGCGGTCTGATTGCCCATGTCGTTGTACACGTCATCCGCCGCTTTCGAAGCAGCTTGCAGTTTCGCATCGAAAATCGCCGCGCTCGAATTGCGGTAATCGCCGGCACGTTGGAGCGCGTCCACCGCCCTGCGCATGGCGGCGTAAGTGGAGTCGCTGAGACTCTTTGGACCCATTGTGTGGCTGCAGGCTGTAAGTAAGAGAATGCCGCCGAGCACAATGCAGTGAACGGGTCGGAGGCGAGGCATGGAGCGGCCGGTCATGATCGCAACAGTGGGCTGGTCGACACCTTAGCTATCGTCCCAACCGGGGAAATAGTTTATATGGACTGCGAGCTGGCGTGCTTGGACGCAATCGTGTCATGGCGTTGCGTAAGAATGGTGGACGCTCCTATCCTCATCGGGTCCTATGCCGGAACAAGACCAAGCCATCAAGACACTGATCGCGCTTTCTGGAAGATACACACATTTGATTGGCACACCGGAAGGCGACTCGGCGTTCGCGCTGTTGAATCTTGCCGCTGGGCAAGCGGAGAAGCCGGACCGGCAGGAGGGCGTTCCCCATGCGGTCTTCGAGATTCTCTGGCATTCAGGGTGGATTGAAATAGAACTGCAGGCAAGCGATTTAAATAAGCGGCTGTATCGCATCTCGGCGCGCGGCCGAGCCCAAGTGGACCGGCTGGAGTCCGATGCAGGCGATGGAGCGGGAATCTGAGCGGACGATGAACAACCCCAGCCATCAATTCATGTGGGCGATTGCAGGCCTTCTGTTTCTGATCGCCGCGAGAACGTTGCGCGATCCCAAGAACCCGCAGAACCCCAAACGGATGATTCCGGCGCTGGTTCTTGCCGTCGCCGGAATGGCGTGTTTCATACGGAGTATCTTTCATTAATGCCCACTACCATCGACCAGTACCGCGAGGCGAAGGCCACCTACGAAAAGCTTCAGAGCCAGGCGAAGAAGGACCTGCTCGCGCGCTTTCAGGAACTCGCCAACGAGCTGCTGCAGATTCAGAAAGAATTGCGCGAAGATTTCGGCGCCAAGGTTGCCATTCCTTCCAAGCGCAAGGCGGTCCGACGCGCGGGCAAGACGGCGTCGCCGGCGAGCGCGCCCGCGGTTAAGCGTGCCGCGCCCACCGCTCCGAATCCGGCGATTGCGCGTACAGAAAAGAAGCTTGCTACTCAAAAGCGCAAGCTGGAAGACGCAGTAAAAGCCGGGCAGGACAGCAAGGCGATTAAAGACCGTATCTACGAGTTGGAAGACGAGCTGCGGCTGGCGAAAGAGTAGCCGCCGAAACCCGTTCACAAGAGCGGAGATGGTGTCTAAACTCCTCACCGTCAATCGTTTCGCTGTCTGCGGCAGCGCTCTGCCGTTTTAGCTCGGTGCAAACTCGTCGTCGCGGATGTCGTGGGCCAACACGCCCTCTCGCATGAACGAAAGGATGCAATGAAACAAATCATTTTTCTTGTGCTGGTGGCGTGTGCTGGCCTGAACGCGCAAGCGCCGAGCGGGTATTATCCGGCCACCCCATACGTCTCCTGGTATATCGGCACCAGCGTTGTGCCTAGTACCCCGACGCAGGTGGCAGTCCCAAAAACGCCCGGTGGTCAGCCGGCTCCTAAGACAGTTTTTGTGGAAATGGTGGTGCTCGCAAACGTCTCCGCATCCAGCGTGACCGTGAGCATTACCGATGGCAGCACGAATTGCGGCGGCGGCCCGTGCACTCTGTTCCCGCCAGCCACTATCCAATCGAATCAGGTCTACACGATCGCGCTCAACGGGGTGCCGGCGAATGGCGGGTTGATCTGGAGCGCCTCGGCCGCAAATGCTGTGCATGGCTCTGTGCGAGGGCGATACTAGCCGCCGCTGGCTAACGCGTGCGGTTCAGGTGCGTTCGTGACGGGTCATGTCCTACACTGGGGTCCTACGACTGGGAGCAGCATATGCCGACACAAGAAGAACACGACAAACCTGAAAATCTGGTGGAGAGTCCGCACGAGGCGGAACATGCCGCCCGCAGCCTGGAGGACGAGGTGGATTCGAACGCAACGCTGCAGGGCTACTACGCCATGAACAACGCCAGACCCTCTGAAGAACTGGAGAAGGAAGCCACTGAGGATCGCAAGAAGGCAGCCGAAGAAGGCCGTCCGGTTCCGTAAATCTATTCGTCTGTCTTTTTTGCCGTAATCAGTTGAGACAAGCGGGCGATGAATTCGTCGACCGCAACCGCGCCTTGATCGCCCTGCTTGCGGTTGCGGACAGAGACTTGTCCGGCTTGGGCCTCGCGGTCGCCGACCACCAGCATGTACGGAATTTTCTGCAGCTGCGCCTCGCGAATCTTGAAGTTCACCTTATCGCTGCGTTCGTCGATCTCTGCCCGCATTCCGGCCGCAATCAACTTGCGGTGAACTTCTCGAGCGTAGTCGTTCTGCCGGTCGGCGATCGGCAAGACAATCGCCTGCACGGGCGCGAGCCACACCGGGAACGCGCCACCATAGAGCTCAATTAAATACGAGATCATGCGCTCCATAGTGCTGACAATCGCGCGATGAATCATCACGGGCCGGTGTTGCTGGCCATCGGCGCCGATGTAGCCCAGCTCGAATTGATTTGGCAGATGGAAGTCGATTTGAATGGTCGAATACGTTTCTTCGTGCCCCATCACGTCGGCTAGTTGTATGTCCAGCTTGGGTCCGTAAAAGGCCGCCTCGCCGGGCGCTTCTTTGTAAGGGAGGCCGAGCGAGTCCATGGCTTCGCGCAACACGCGTTCCGCTAGCGTCCACATCTCGTCATTGGCGACGTACTTCTCCGTATTCGCCGGGTCGCGCAAGGATAATCGATAGCTGTATTGCGTGATGCCGAGATCCCGATACGCCGTCTCGACCAACTGCATCACTTTCGTGAACTCTGCTTTGATCTGCTCCGGCGTACAGAAGATGTGCGCATCGTTCAGCGTCATGCAACGCACCCGGCTTAAGCCGCTCAGTACGCCCGACCGCTCGTAGCGATACATTGTGCCTAACTCCGCAATTCGCACCGGCAGGTCGCGATAGCTGTGCATTTTCGCTTTATAGATGAGGATGTGGTGCGGGCAATTCATCGGCCGCAAGACCATCTGCTCAGTTTCAAGCTGCATGGGCGGAAACATGTCTTCGTGATAGTGTTCCCAATGACCGGAGCGCTGATAGAGTTCCACCTTCGCAAGATCCGGCGTGTATACGTGCTGATAACCGTCTAAGCGCTCTTTTTCGAGGATGTACTCTTCCAGCACCCGCCGCACGGTCGCACCTTTCGGCAGCCATAACGGCAGTCCCGCGCCCACCAGTTCGCTAACAGTAAACAGCTCCAGTTCTTTTCCGATGCGCCGGTGATCGCGCTTCTTGGCTTCTTCCAGGCGGTTGAGGTAATCCTCAAGGTCTTTCTTTGAAAAGAACGCGGTACCGTAGATCCGCTGCAGCTGCGGATTCTTCTCACTTCCCTTCCAATAGGCGCCCGCGATAGACAGCAGCTTGAAAGCTTTCAATTTTTCCGTGGAAGGCACGTGCGGACCGCGGCAGAAATCGATGAAGCGGGGACCGAGCGTGTATTCGGAAAACACGTCACCGGCGCGCTCCTCAATCAATTCGCGCTTCATCCAATCGTCGCGGTACTTCTCGAGCCCTTGCTGCTTGGGCGTCATCTTGCGTTCGAAGGGAAGGTTTTGCGCTTGCAACTCCCGCATGCGCGCCTCGATCTTCTCCAGATCTTCTGACGTAAACTTCTCGCTGCGCTGAAAGTCGTAATAGAATCCCGATTCAGTCGGGGGTCCGATCCCAAGCTGCGTTTCCGGAAACAGTTCGAGCACTGCCGCCGCGAGTAGGTGGGCGGTAGAGTGCCTGTACACCTGCAAAGATTCAGGATTTTTGGTCGTTAGAATCTCAAGCTTGCCGTCTTTCTCGAGCGGACGTGTGAGGTCGAAAAGATCGCTATCCACGCGCGCCACAATCGCATCGTTTGCCAAACGCGGGCTGATGGATTTAGCAATATCGATCGGACGCGTTCCTTCAGGAACGGATTGTTGGCTGCCGTCGGGCAGAGTAACGGTCAAACTGCTCATCTTTCAGTAAAGAAACTCAGGGAATAAATTCGAGCGTATCAGACGGTTGACTTACGCCTAAGGATGGCGATGCAGCACGTGGGTAGCGATATCGGGCCAGAATTCGCGGAAGACGTTGGTGAGCGAATCACGCATCAGAGCGTAGCCCCATTTGGTCGCGAGCACGCCGGCGGTGCGATCCGCGCTCGGATAGTACGTCGTCGATATTCCTTGCGCCAGTGCGCGACCCACTAGTTCTGAAGCGTTGAAGCTGTTGTGGCCGTGATAATCCGGTGTGATCAGGATACGGCTGGCTGCGTAGAGAGCGCGTTTGCCAATGCTTCCTTTTCCTAGAGCGTAATAGCGTTCGTCCTGGTGAAAAACAGTCGGCAGTGCGAAGATCACCAGGTAGTTTCCGTCTGTTTTATCGACAAAGCCACGCCAGTAGTAGCCCCAATAACCTGGGATGCCTCCACCCAACTGCTTGTGGACGCCCTCGGCATCGGCAATACCCGAAGTGAAAGCGGTGAAGATGAAAGCCGAATAGTCGAAGCTGTTCTGCGTAGCGATTTTGAAGGACTGCTTAAGCGTCGGAGGCGGCGCAATTGCTCCGGCAGTCACAGCGCGGTAGTTGGGCATAATCCCCAGGATCCGCTTGGGTTGCCGCTTGGATTGCGGAATGTCTTCTTCGGCAGATCTCGTTTGGCCCTGTGTTGTTGTGTCAACAGCCCGTGATTGTTGCTGTCCGCCAGCTGCTTGGCCGGTCGTAAACGGCGCAACCAACTCAACCGCCGCGAACGCATTCAGTTGAGTACCCGTTTCCTGGCCGAAGAGGCTTGGCGCGAGCAGTAACAACGCTAGAAATAAATTCGCGCTCGCGCAAACGGGCCTAAATAGATTCTTGCTACATGCCATGTAAATACTTGTTCTGCTATGGCATGACGCGAAGAGTGCCAGCCCAAGTTCCATGTTCGCATAGCAACTTACTTGATAGACTGTAAAGACCTGCCTGCGTGAGCACTTCTGCTATAGCCTCCGGTTTTGATGAAGCCCCTCTGGTCGCTCGTGCTAAGGCCGGCGATGCGGAGGCCTTCTCTGAGCTCGTTTCCCATTACGAACGGCGCGTATTCCGCATGGCGAAGCAGATTACGCAAAATGATGACGATGCTGAGGACGTTCTCCAGGAGACCTTTCTTAAGGCTTATACCCATTTAGACAATTTCCAGGGAAATTCGAAATTCTACACATGGCTGGTACGGATCGCCGTCAACGAAGCTTTGATGAAGCTCAGGAAGCGGCGCTCCGACAGAACCGTGCCCCTGGATGAGCCGATCGACACTGGGGAAGACGAGATGGTGCGCGAGATCGCCGTCTGGGACGAGAACCCGGAGGAGAGCTATTCCCGCGAAGAACTGGCTGATATCTTGGATCAGGCAATTCAAAGTTTGAAGCCCGCTTACCGCACCGTTTTCCTATTGAGAGACATCGAAGAACTGTCAATAGAAGAAACGGCAGAGGCTTTGAATTTGTCCATCTCAGCGGTGAAAAGCAGATTACTTCGGGCCAGGTTACAGCTTCGGGAGAAGTTGACGCGGCAGTTCAAGCGAAAGGGGGAAGACGCCTTTGGTTACCTGTAAGCAGTTTTTGCACGAGCTGAACGAGTACCTGGACGAGACGCTCGACCCGCAAGTACGTTCGGAACTGCAAAGGCACGTGAATGAATGCCCGAACTGCTGGGTAGTATGCGACACAACCCAGAAGACGTTAAAGGTCTTCAAGGGCATGGAGCCGCACTCTATTCCCAACGACATCCAGAACAGGTTGTGGGCCGCTCTGGAGAAGAAGTGTAAGGCAAAACGGCCGGCCGGCGCCGGTACCTCGGAAGCCTAAAGAAGCGTTCGCCAGTTATTGCTGCGTCGAGCCGTAGATGGCGTTGAATTTTCGTCTTTGGTCGGGTGTTAGTACTTCCAGAATGCGCTGTTTGCCGTGAGCGGCAACGTCGTCGCGTTCATCCTCGATGTTCTGGTAGTACTTGGCATAATCGTCGAGCTCTCGCATGACGGTTTTCTCTTGCTGGGGCGTGAGGTTTAGCACTTCCACAAGGCCCTTAAGCCCAATGTGCTGCGCCGCATCCATGCCGTAATGCTGTCTGGAGATCGGATGAATTCTGCCGTGCAGATAGATGTGCGTCAGCGCCGAGCCAAATGCCGCCCCGCACAGGAAGATGACGAAGAAGATGATGAGAACCTTCGGGTTCGCCCAGCTGTCCTCGTCCATCCGCAGCATAGAGCGCCGAGTACTGGCCGGAGTAGCTATTGGAGCGATCCTTCCGAAGAATTCGCAGCCTGATAAGCCACAGGATGCACGGCGAAATTCTCAAGAACCGCATCTCTCTGCTGCGCCTGATTGCCTTCTACCAGGGCGTCCTCATGGACACCTTGGGCGACGATGCCGGCTGCGCCGAGGCGCGCCTCACGGCTTTCTTCCGTGATGACATACGTACCCAAAGCCACCGCCACCGTCAAAGAGGCAAACACCAGCCGTTTTCCGAAGGGAGAGTAGATAAAGACAGACCAGATTGAGTGTTTCGCCCGTTCTTCTATCCGCTGCAATACGCGTGCGTAGAAGCCCGGCAGGGGCTCAACTTCTTCCGGCGCGCGTAGCACTTGCAACAGATCGGCTTGAGCTTTCATGGCTTCTAACTCCGACGAACACTCCGGACACGAAGACACATGCTCCGCGAATTGCCCATTGACGCCGGCAGTTCCCCTTGCTGCAAGCAGTTCTTCCAAACGATCCCGCGTGGACCCGTGCATATATCCCTCAAAAAAGTACAACCGCTATCGCGGATCTAAATGCCCGCTTTGTTTAACTCTAACTTAAATCAGCTAACTACCGAACCTACTTGGCCCGACACGCACGTTCTACTCATTAATCGGCGGCAGAAGCGGACCTTTTTCCAGCCGCTCGGCCGCTTTGACGAGCTTCTGACGCGCTCGAAAAAGCTTCACTTTGATGGTGTTTTCATTCATGCCCGTCATTACGGACAGTTCCTCTACCGAGTGGCCCTCGACCTCTTTCAGCAGAATCAAAGACCGGTCTTCCTCGGAGATTTTCGACAGCAGCTTTAAAATGAGGTCGTGCTGAGCTAACCTCTGATCGACCGCCGGCGCATGGTCGGTGGCCGGCTCGGAATTCTCCATCCGCAAGGAGTCATCGGCAGAGAAATCGCTCTCGTAGACTAATTTCCGCACGCGTTTCTTGCGCAGGTAGTCGTAGCACTCGTTCACTGTGATCTTGTAAATCCAGGTCAACAGGGAGCTACGGAAATCGAAGCTCTTGATAGAGAAGTAAATCTTCGCAAATACTTGCTGTGCAATGTCTTCCGCGTCGTTGCGGTTCCGGAGAATACCGTAAATGATGGAAAAGACCTTAGCCTGGTAGCGGTCTACGATCTCGCGAAAAGCCAGCTCGTCCTGAGCCTGCACTCGCCGGACAAGCGCCGCCTCTTCGGTCGTTCGGTGATCCAATTTGGTTTTCGCCCGGGTCGCTTCGCCGGTTATCGCCGGGAACGGAAGGGTCGCGTTGAGGCCGCTCATACACCCCCCTCGACGTGCCGGGACATGTACCGGTTTCCACGAACCTGCTCCGAACTCATTATGGCAAGTCTAGTGCATTCTGTAGGAGCGACGATCAGCTTCACTTCTAGCCACTATATTGTTGGAAAGATGGAGCGGGAGACGAGAATCGAACTCGCAACCAACAGCTTGGAAGGCTGTGACTCTACCATTGAGTTACTCCCGCTTGCGAAACGCGATTACCGGTGACGTTTTGATTGTATCGTGCGTCTCTCAGCGATCAGTTCCAAATCCTTAATAATCGGAGCCGCGAAAGTCATCGCGCTCCGCGGTCTGTTCGAGGGATCGAATTCAAGCGCGGCAACGAGCATCTCGATCGATTCCTCAGAGAGAATGAAGCTGCTGGCCCTTAGCAAGTCCCCGGCTTGGGCCTATGCCCCGACAGAAGCGCTCGGAGATATCTCCGGAAACGTGGGCGATTCCCGGCAATAAAGGCAACTCGCCGGATTCCAGATTGCGTGGTCGGCTGATCTGATTTAACGGGCAATTGGCCTTTTTGGCGCTCCGCCGTGTGCGACGCCTCGCTCGAGGCGGAGAACTGGATGCTTCCCGGCCTTTTCGAGGAAACGAAATCAAGAGCGGCAACGAGCATCTCGATCGCGCAGCGGCGGTCGAGAGCTCGATCATAGACAGGTCAACTTTGGAAACGCCCAGGAGACTTCATTTGCATCAACTTCGCCTTGATGGCGGAATCGTCTCTCAAGGATTTCATCTGCCATGCTCGATTGCGCGGTGGATAGTACCCCGCTGCATATAGACGTGTAAAGTAGTCCCGTAAGTCTGAGAGGTCGTTGATTGTGGCGTCCAGAAATCCGTAACCCCCGATTCCGGCTCGCGGATGAAATGTCGTCAACGGGAATCCATCTTCGGCTCCCGGCGCAAACGGGCGCCCCGATTCTGCATTGTGATGGACACGCGGAAACTTGCCGCCCATTGCTCCCACCAAAGCCGCAATCACTGAGGCTAAGCGCGGCGTGAGATTCCCTCGATCCGGGTCTTCGGGAGTGACCGCGGCTTCGATCCGCGCCAGCGATTGTTGCGCTCTCGAAGCTACCGCCAAATTCGAGCTCGTCGATTTCGCCACCGTCTTCGCATGTGAAACGCCGTATTGCGGGTTATCGAGCGTCGGATCCATTTTCCGGTCCGTTCCGCCGTAGCTCGCCCAGGAAGGACAAACAGCAAACAGGTCGTAATCTCCCGTTATCGGTAAATCGGCTCCCGGAACCGTCATCACCAACATCGGCTCCCCCTTCGACTCCATCAGGAACAATTGGTTTTCGCTCGTTTGCGCTGCTTCCAGAGGGAACGTGTGAATCTGATAGCGGCCATCGGCGGCCTGCTTGCCGAACAGCACATACGGCTTGCCAGGTTTCGACGGATTGTCATTTGGTTTGGTGCAAAAGAAATACAGGATCCCATCGCGAGGCTTCGTCATGCGATCAATGGGCGGCCGATTCGCGCTCCCCTTCTTCACAAGCAATTCCTTCGCAATAAACGCGTCGGTGACGAATGCCGGAATGGGTCTGGCGTAATTGCCCGTGATGGCCTCTTTGTTCAGCTTGAAGCCCTTGTCAATTGCCGTTTGATCGAAGGCTTTGCTGAACTCCGAATTATACGGAACCAGCCCCGCGTGAGGCCCCCAGTCGCTGCTTTTGCCCTTTACGTGAAAAGGCTTGGTCGGATGGCCAAGCGCAATATACGGACGCGACCAGCACCCCGTATCTCGAAACATGATGATCTCGTTTCGCCGGGCGGCAACTGTAGCTACGGCTTGCATGTCCCCAGGAGTCATACCTTGGTCTGGGTGATTCGCGGAATTGTTGAAAAAGACGGGCAGGGGTGATTCTCCAATTGAAAACGCCAGAGTCGAGGAACTGCGAATCACTCGCACGCGTCACTGGCGGCGTGGAAAGCTTAACACAGTTTCTCAGCATTCCGGGAGGTCTCCCATGTTTTCTCGTACCTCTTTAGAGATGTCCCTTGTCTCACAATTCTGCCTGTTTCGCTTCCGTAGAAGAGATCCCTTCGTTCGCTATAGCTATGAACTGATAGGCTCGGATGGCTTGGAGCGCGACAACGCATGTTGCCTCGAATGATCTTGGCTGTGCCCAGTGGGATCGCCAAAAGCTGTCGGTAATCACCATCCGTCCACAAAATACCGGTACTCGCGGTACCCGGCGCGAGCGAGTTCCACCGGCATCCTTCCTCTCGCCTCTCATATTGCGAGACCTGGAGTCGGGAATCTATGCGCTGGAGCGGTCCGCGCCGTGAATCTCAACAATAGCGGTGACTCTCAATTTAGATAAGTAAGTCTGCATTCGAGGGCGCCTGGGTAGATCCTCAGAAGTTCGTGTTCGGGCCGCCTGCCGATAGTCCACCGGCGCTAATCTGGACGCGTGGGCATGCAAGAAGACTTAGTCTGCCGTCGTGAGGTCGAAAGCAATAATCCGCAGTTCGTTTCTGAATACGACGCCCGCACTTTTGTGTTCTGCTCGCGCGAATGCAACCGCCAATTCGACGATCATCCCGACCACTACATCCAGACGAATGCGCGTGAAGACTTGCCCAGCTAAGCGGTGGCCATCACCTTTCATCGCAGCAGTCTCGTCTCGGTGAGCCGCGACAGCACGGAGCGGACGCTCACTTGCTCTACAACACGCCTCCTAACCGTCTCAGACGGCATGTTGCAATGACACTACTACTCCACGTCCACCGTTCGATAAGTAGTTCAGCGCCGTAGCTCCGAAACTCACTTGGGCGCTGGTTGCGCAACAACTTAGCCATTTTCTGAAGTGGACCTAAGTCAAGCTGCGGATGCATTCAGGAAGGCGGAATGGATAAGCGTCGCTTGCTTCTCATTGTTGTTTGCTCGTTTGCAACGGCTTACACGCTGCATATTGTTTCGAATCGGCTGCGCTTATCTACTCACCAGTCTTCCGCCATTGACGCCAGAGTTGTAACGCCTGCTTCATCGGTATCGCCGGCCTCTCGCTCGCTGCGCCCCAACTATCCCTACTCAGTCATTCCAGGCGGCGCTTATTCGGCTGCCGAGCTTCGGTCTGCGGTGCAACGGGATGCCCTGGTAAACAGCCACTACGCGGATTTCAACCTCAAGTCCGCCCGTCTGGTCACCCTCACCGACGATCGCTTTCAGTATGTTTCCTATCGCTTGAACAATCGGATTTACTGGACGCGCAATAAGCTGCGCATTCCCAGAGGAGAGGTCTTACTCACCGATGGCTACAACTTCGCTCGCACCCGCTGCGGAAATCGTTTATCATTCCAGCCCAAGCAGGAAACCGCCGCGGCGCAACCTCCCACCCGTCTGTTATCGCTCCCGCCGTTCACTCCCGCGTTGTTAAGCAAGGGCGAGGTGACGCTTGCGCCTCCACCAGTGGTGGATACTCCGGTTCCAGAAGGCCCCGATCTCCCGTTTGATCTTCCACGATTGGCGCCGTATCTTCCAGGACAGGAAATCGCCGCTCTGCCGCCCGAGCAGATTTGGTCTTCTGTCCGATCCTATCCACCAAGCTTCATAGGCGCTCTTTCAGGTCCCCCGCCCTTGGGACTCGCACCTGTCGGACCCGGTTCCGGCCCGATCACACCTGGGCCTGGCAGCGTAGGCAACGTGCCCATTACACCCGAGACACCCAATGGATTACACCTGGGCACACCTCCCGTGGCACCACCGATTCTGCCGATTGTTCCCATCCCTCCCGGCACCCCAGTTCCTCCGGTTAGCACCGTTCCTGAGCCGGCCAGCTTATCGCTCTTCGCCGCCAGCCTTTGCGGATTGCTTTGGCTCTTGACCCGCGTTATGCGAAGCGACGCTAGAACCCAAAATTAGTTCGTCGATCATACCCCCTCGACCGCAGTTAAGTAACCTGTGGAGTGGTCCGCAGCTTCTTCATTCTGGTCCTCAGTTCCGTACTGCTTTCTCATGCATTCGCCGCCCAACGCGGCGCCCTCGATCCCGCCTTTGAAAGAATCCCCTTCGATCGTTGGCTCAGCGAACCCGGCCAGGCAAGTTTCCGTTGGACTGCCAGCGTCTCTCGTGCCGAACTCTCGTTCCACCAGCGCCTCATGGCCCGTCTCGACGTCCGCGTGGATGGCCGCGACCTCCAGAACCGTCGCGGCCATGGCCAACTCGTCTTCTTCATCCAATTCGCGGATCGCGACGGAATACGCTATCAAGACGATGGCGCCGTCGAACTCAGTCAGCTGGACAAGAACGTCAAAGCTACAGACCTGGAATACTCACTACCGGCCTTCTTTCTGCCCGGGGAGTACCGCTTTGCAATCGCTATTCTCGACACCGCCACCGGGGAACACAGCACGCGTCAGGGGCAGTTCCGGGTTCCTGGTCCGCGCCACGACAATTTCCTGATGGAGTGGTGGCGCGATCTGCCGCCCGTCGAACTCATCGGGAAGGAGGCCCCAGCCGACGATTCCTACCTGCCCGGTATTCACGGCCGCTTGCAATGGGCTGCCGCTGTACACTCCCCTTCCCGGCTTGACGTCGTTCTCACCGCTGCTCCTTCTCTACGGCCCCCCGGATTGCATTCCACCGAGGGCGATCTCTCTGCTCTCGTCCCCACTCTCAAAGTGCTTTCCGAAACCGGTTCGCCCTCGGTCTCCGAGGAAGTGGAACTGCTCGATCTCGCCCGCCGCCGCAGCGTGTTCCACCAGAGCGAGGTGCATGACCTCGACTGGCGCGGTCTGAAAGCATCTTTAACTGAAGCCAACACTGCCTCGATCGACGTTCACTCACTGTCCGATCGCCACCGCGGCGCGCAGTTCTTCGTCTCGCAATTGCGTCGCGTTCTCCGCGCCTCGCAGCCGCCCAGCGTTCTGGTCGTGCTGAGTAAACCGATAATCTTCGAGTCCGGCGAGGACCTCGAACCCATCTCCCTCGAAGGCTTGCCCGCCTGTCGTGTCGTCTATATTCGGTACGGTGCTCCCGCGCCGTTCCTCCGTGCATTCGATCGGGGAATGCACGGCCGCGGCTTGGGGCCCATGAGCGGTCCCATCCCTGACGCTGCGGGAGGGGGTCCCATGGGACGTATTTCCGCGCAAGTAGTCGATCAACTGGAGCCGACCCTCAAGCCTCTCAACCCAAAAGTATTCGATGTCGAGACACCGGAACAGATGACCAAAGCCCTTGCTGAAGTGGAGCAGTTGTTGTTGGGCGGCGCCCCACGATCTTCTAAGGAAACGCCCGGCAACGCGCGCGCGACTGCTTGGCGATTTCCTCTCTGTATTGACCAAGCATCGCTTGGCTGCCGGGCTTCTAAGGAAACGCCCGGCAACGCACGCGCGACTGCTTGGCGATTTCCTCTCTGTATTGACCAAGCATCGCTTGGCTGCCGGGCTCGCTAGCAGCCAACATGCCCAATCTTTGGACGCTCGGAGGTCTCTCGGTCGCTGATCTGCTTCGCCGAACCGCTCGTGAATCCTGGCAGGACGCGGTCTTCGGCCAAGGCGGCCGGATGGCGTTCTATCACTTTCTCGCTATCTTCCCTTCTCTGCTCGTTTTCCTCGCGCTCACCGAGCACATTCCTCACCTTGGCGAGCACATGAAGAACGCTTTCCAAAACCTCTCCGGCGAGGTGCTTCCCGACGAGGCCTCACAGCTTCTCTTGCAGACGCTGAACCAGCTGAATGAGCGCCCTTTATCGGCGCTGCAATTCCTTTCCGTTTTTGCCGGAGCGTCCTGGGGCGCCCTGAACAGCACCTGGGCCATGGTGTGGGGACTCAACAAAGCCTATGAATTGGAAGAGCATCGCCCGTGGTGGAAGGTGGCCTTCGTCATCGCGGGTCTCACCGTCTCACTGGCAACATGCGGATGTTTAGCGGTGTTTCTGATCTTCTGCGGCACCCGCCTGCAAACCCATCCGAACCCCGCGGCAGTTGTCATCCGCATTTTCGAATGGCTCGTTCTGAGCGGACTCCTGTTATTCTCATTCGCGCTCCTATACCGCTTCGCCCCCAACCTCCGCGATCACGAATGGCGCTGGAGCACACCTGGAGCCCTTTGCGCTCTTGTCATCTGGATCGGTTCAACGGTTGGAGCCCGCCTCTATTTCCGTCACGTGAACGATTACTCCCGCAGCTACGGCCACCTCAACGGCGTGGTCATGCTTTTGCTCTGGCTCTACGTCACCAATGGAGCCATCCTAATCGGAGGAGAAATGAACTCCGAAATAGAAAAGGCCGCCGGGAAACAAACTGCCCATCAGCAAGATCGCTCTGGAAGTTGAACATTGCGAACGCAAAGCACGCTCGATTGTTACGCGGCCGAGGAATCGTGCGCTCGCACGCGTTTCCCGGAAGGTGAAAACGTGATGATCGAGATCAATCAACGAAGTTCGGGGAGCCAGAATCCTGTCCCTCAACTCACATGAATGACAGGCCGCCGCGTGTAATCCGGCATCGCACGCCGCAACACCTCATGCGCCAGCGGCGCGGTATCTCCTTCACCGAGGAAAATGAACCGAAATAAGTTGCCCACCGGGTTGCCTTCGTTCCACTTGAAGTAGCCGTGTGGAACTTTGCCCGTCCTCTTCTCCAAATGCAGCAGGAGCGCCGCTATGGCATTCGCAACCGCAGGACTTTCCGCCCGCAGCACGCAATGTTTTCCCACATGCTCCCCCGTTACCTTCAGGGTGCATTCAAAGCTGGACGCATCGCCGCGCTCCACTTCGAAAAAGTAAATGCGTGAGTGTGGGCTCACTCCATGAAGGTAGCGGACCTGCTGGTCCACACGATCGAGACTCGCTTCCGTTTCCACCCGAGGCTTACGCGCAACCAACCGAATCACCTCTCCTTGGTCTTCCGCCAGCAAAGCTTCTGCAACCGGGTCGAACTCTACTTCAGTGATGCGCAGTTCCGTTGCTCGCATTGCCCGTGAAATCAGGGAAACAGCCACAATCGCGAAGATGAAGAACGAAGCAATCTTGATTCCCTCAGGGCGCTGCTTCATGTTCAGCGCGGTCGTATACACAAACACGAAAGCGATGAACAAAAACGGCCACCGCGCGCGCGTCTGCCAGACGTCGATCGTGACCGCAATGGCCGCTGATGTCATGAGCACCAGAACGCCCGTTGCGTAAGCTCCGCCCTGCGCGTCCACATCGGCATGAAACAGCACGGTGACCGCAAAGGAAATGGCCATGAACACCAAAACCAGTGGACGCGACGCGCGCGCCCATTCTGGCGCCGCGCCGAATCGGGGCAGGTAGCGCGGAATAAGCGTCAGTAATCCGGCCAAAGCTGAAGCTCCGGCGAACGCAAGGATCAGGATGGTGCTGATGTCGTACACCGATCCGAAGCCATTGCCTAGGTATTTGTGCGCCAAATATGCCAGCGCGCGCCCATTCGCCACGCCGCCCTCTTTGAACTTTTCTGGCTCAATCAGCAGCGTGGTGACGAAGCTCGTAAACATCAGGAACACGCTCATGATCAGCGCCGCCGTGCCCAACAGCTTGCGCGTGTTCTTGATTCGCGCGGCGAGATCCTCACCTTCCACCAAAGGCATGACGGCGACTCCGGTCTCGAAACCGGATAATCCTAAGGCCAACTTCGGAAACAGCAATAGCGATATTCCGATCATCGCCAGAGGATTCGAGTGCTGTGCGAACAATGCATGCTCCCAGTTGGCAACCAGGGACAGGTGTTGCAGCAAGTCCCAACACGCGTAGGCAGTCACTACTACGTTGAGCGCCAGATACACCGCCACGAAGACCACCGCCGTCCCGATTGCCTCTTTAAACCCCTTTAGGAAGATAACGCCCAAGAGTGCCAGCAAAACAAGAGTGGATCCCATTTGGCTCTTCATCCATTCCGGTGTCATGGGATTGTGGATGAAATGCGCCCCTGCGTCAGCAGCCGACAGCGTCATCGTGATCACGAAGTCGGTGGTCGCAAACCCGAGCAGAATTAGCACAAAGGTCTTGCCGGTCCACTGCGGAAACAATCGCTCCAGCATGGCGATGCTGCCCTGCCCGTTCGGACTTGCCGCGGCCACTCGCCGATACACCGGTAGCGCGGCAAATAAGGTTACAAGAACCAGAACCAAAGTCGCTAACGGCGAAAGTAACCCAGCCGCCACCGCCGCAATGCCGGGCTGGTATCCCAGAGTCGAAAAATAGTCGACGCCCGTCAGGCACATCACACGCCACCAGGCGTGGTTCGCTTCCGCTTTACCCCTGATACCCTTCGGGAGCCGTAAGTCCGCGAGTAGCCAATCGAGGAACGTCATTCTCGCAACAGTATTACAGGTGCAACAGAACAGCAGAGAACCGAGCCATTCACGCGTTTCTCTGCGGTGCTTCCGTTGTAAACGTACCTAGCTCCTAAGTAATAGCCCGGCAACGCACTGCGCGGGGCATTGCGCTCAAGCGAGCGGCGATTAGTGGCAAGTGTTGACCAGGCACCGATTGGCTGCCGGGCTACCTAACGACAGAGAGTTCCATTCACTGCAAAAGAAGTCGGCACGGCATTATTCGCGTTGTTCCAGGTCCCATTGAATCCAACGCCGCTGTAGCTCCCGCCGGTTGGGATGCTGCCGTTGTAACTCATGTTAGTGACCGTCACTCCTGAGCCCGTCTGTGTCACATTGCCGTTCCAAAGCTGCGTAATCGTCTGCCCATTGGCAAAGGTCCAGGTCAGTTTCCAGTTCGAGAGGGGGGTCGTTCCGGTGTTATGGATCGTAATGGTCGCTCCGAACCCGCCGGGCCATTGGCTTGAGATAGCATATCCGATATGGCAGGCCGAAGCGCTGCTGCTCGCCGGCGGCGTCTGCCCTTTCGCCTCTGCCGACGGCGCCGAGGTTCCGTCAGTATCAACTGCTTTCACGGCGTAGTAATAGCTTGTTGAGGCCGTAACACCAGTGTCGGAGTAACTAGTGGCAGTTATTCCGCTGGCTATCTGGTTACTCGATGCGGGCGCGAATCCGTCCGTTGTGCCGCGGAACACATCATAGGAACTAATGGTGCAATTAGCGGGCGCTGTATCCGCGGTCCAGCTTATATTCATGACGCTCGAGGAAGCCGGTGTTGCCGTCACTCCGCTCGGCGCCGACGGTACCGAACTGCATGGTGCGCCGCTTCCGGCATTTCCGGCTGCCGCGCTGACGGAAAAGTTGCTGATGCCCAGCCCCTGCCCGCCAGTCCAGATCTCAAAGCCGTACTCTATGTCGATCAACCACCAGGAAGGTTCCAGGCTTCCTCGCGCCACTGCATCGCTGAAGAACGGCAGCAGATTCAGGTTACTAACTGAAGTAACAGGGGTCTCTCGCACGTAAGAGATGATGTTCCACGAGGATTGACGGCCTGTCCACACCTGCCACGCCGTTCCATCGATCGTCGCAGTCGCCGTTTGCGACCCGAACGGCTCGGGCGATCCTTGATGGTTGATCCAAATCATCACTTCCGTGCCATTCGGCTGGCCAGACGTAGTCGATGCCTGGTTAAACCAAATATCGTACGCGGCGTCATTGTTGTAGCCGGACGGCTGCGTGACGGTCACGGTAGTGCTTGCCGAGGCAATATTGCTTTCTTCAATCGGAAACGGATTGGAACTGGTGCAATTGCCCCAATGACATCCCCTGAAAATCGACGGGTATGTGGCCGGAGCCCCATCCGTCGGCTGATTGAAATCTGCCGTCGTGAGAGTAAATCCCACGCCGCTCACACCGGCGCACTGCCGCAGGCTGGAGTTCCACTCATTGCTTTGGAAGATGTACTGATTGCTCTCAATCGAGATCGTACCCATGGGCGAACACGTTGACGAGCTTTGGGCTCGCGCGTTGCTGACGGAAAGCGCACTCGATAAGAATATGGCTACCGTGAAAAGTCGGCGTATTTCCGTCATTCGCTCGCCTCTAGTTCCGAATTGATTATGTATATGCAAGAACTTATTAGTCAATATAGGACTAGTCTCGTGTTGCACAACCGGTAATCAGTCGGAAACATGTTTGCCGATCCATGCACCGATAGTTTCGAGCGCGACAGGCGAGATGGCCTCCGGAAGGGCTGGGTATTCCATGGGTAAGCCGCTTTCAGCTGTCTGGAAGTGATAGTTCAGGCCTGGCAACACCTCGACGGTAACGTCTGGATTTCCGCCGCGTTGCAGCGCCGCCTTGAGCGCCGGCACGTTCTGGTCCGGCGACACGTCCATGTCTTTTTCACCTTCGAGAGCAAGCACCGGACATTTCACTTTTTCGAGAGCGGGTGCAGGATCGTAATTCAAGAAGAAGCGCAGCCACGGACTTTCAAGATGAGGTACTTCATTAGCCCAGAGATCGGCCAGTTCGCCTTTCAACCCTTCCTGCTTCGATAGAGCGCGTTCCAAATCGTGCTCTTTTTTGCCCTCGCGCACCATGTCATACAGCATGGTTGCGACTTTCTGATCAAGCGCGATTTGCGCCTGCGGCACATGCGCGGCCTGTTCGGCTCGTTCTCGCTGCGTGAGCAGAACCTGTTCTCCGGGAAGCGCAGGAGCGGCAAGCAAAACCATGAAAGCGACCTGCGGCACCTTGTCGGCTACCATAGGCGCGATGATCGCACCTTCGCCGTGACCGATGAGACCTACGCGCTTGGGGTCTACGTCGGGCCGCTGCATCAGGTAACGAACGGCGGCTTCGGCGTCGGAAGTGAAATCCTGCGTGGTGGCTTTCGCGAAGTCGCCAGTGGAGGTGCCAATGCCGCGCCGGTCCATACGGAGAACGGCAACGCCGCGGCGCGTTAGATACGCTGCCAGCACGCGGAAGGGTTTGTGAGCTGCGAGAGTTTCATCGCGGTCCTGCGGGCCCGAGCCTGGAATCAGAAGAACGGCGGGGAATGGTCCACCCTGTTGGGGTCTTGTGAAAGCGCCTCCCAATACCACGCGGCCTTCCGTATTCATAAAGCTGACGTCTTTTTCCAGGGAGGCCGGCTGACTCGGCTGCTGGGAAGGGGGCGATTGTCCCGGAGAAGAAGAGCAACAGCAGGCGAGCAGGAAGACTACGCTCAATCGTCTAGCAAACCACATTGTGCTCATCATACGCTCGGTCGTCCGTCTGCCCCGAAAGGGGGCGCCTGCTGTGTAGAAGATCTTTTGAGCCTCTTAAGCGAACGCGGCAACGAGAAAGGCGTCTCGACCTGAGGGGAGGTCGGGAATGCTGCCGGATGCGAAACTAAAGAAAAATGACTGGTAACGAGACTCGGGCGAAATTTCTAGAGTACTTCGCCGGGAAGGGGCACAGAGTGGTTCGCAGCTCATCGCTGGTGCCCGCTGACGATCCGACTTTGTTGTTCACCAACGCCGGAATGAACCAGTTCAAGGACGTGTTCCTTGGTTTGGAGAAGCGCGATTACACACGCGCGGCGTCGCTACAGAAATGCGTGCGCGCGGGCGGCAAACATAACGATCTTGAGAACGTGGGCTACACTCGCCGCCATCAAACGTTCTTTCAAATGCTCGGCAACTTCTCTTTCGGAGATTACTTCAAGAAAGAGGCCATTGCCTTTGCCTGGGAGTTGTTGACGAGCCCGCAATGGTATGGAATCGCGAGAGACAAGCTTTACGTCACCGTTTTTCGCGAAGACGACGAAGCGGAAGAGTTGTGGCAGAAAGTCGCGGGCGTTCCCAAAGAGCGGATTTTCCGACTGGACGAGAAAGATAATTTCTGGCAAATGGGCGAAACGGGCCCATGCGGACCGTGCTCGGAGATTTTCTACGATTTTGGGGAACGCGCGGCGGAACGGGGACGCGAACACGAGCAATTTCCGCTCACTGGCGGAGAAAGATTTGTCGAGATCTGGAACCTCGTCTTCATGCAGTTCGATCGCGCGAGCGATGGGACGTTAACACCACTGCCGCGTCCGTCGATCGACACCGGCATGGGGCTGGAGCGTCTGGCCGTGGCGTTGCAGGGAGTTCTCTCGAACTACGAGACGGACCTGATGTATCCCATCATTGAGCAGGCCGGTGAGTTGCTTGGCGTAAAGCTGAATGCAGACGAGCGCAAAGATTTGGCTCTGCGTATCAATGCCGATCATGCGCGCGCTACAGCATTTCTTATTCACGACGGCGTGGTGCCGTCGAACGAAGGCCGCGGATATGTGCTGCGTAAGATCATGCGGCGTGCGATGCGGAACGGCCGTCTGGCGGGCGCAAGCGAGCCTTATCTTCACAAGCTGACGGCGTTTGTAGCCGATTTCGTGAAACCTGCATACCCGGAGTTGCAGGAGAGCGTGGAACGCGTGGGCCGCATTGTCCGCGAGGAAGAAAACCGCTACGCTTCCACTTTTCAAGTGGCGGAGCGGTTCTTTCAGGATGAAGCCAAGTCGGCCGCGAGCGGTGTTCTTTCCGGTGCAGCGGCCTTTAAGCTGTACGACACCTACGGTTTGGCGTTGGACGAACAGGAAGAGATGGCGCGCGAGTTCGGGCTCACCATCGAGCACGAGAGCTTCACCGCGGAAATGGAGAAGCAGCGCACACGCGCGCGCGCCAGTTGGAAGGGTGCCGACAAAGCGCAGATTGCCGAGGTATACAAGGAGCTTCCCGCCAGTGAGTTTGTAGGCCGCGAAAACCTGGAGATGCCGGTGGAAGTAGCGCGGCTGATTGTGGATAACCAGGCCGTGGATCTGGTGGAGCAAGGGGTGGCGGAAGTGTTTTTCACGAAGACACCCTTTTATGCGGAATCCGGCGGTCAAGTTGGCGATACCGGCGTGCTCCTCGATCCTGAGACACGCGAGCGCATGGCGGTTGTGGAGGGCGCATACAAGCCTACCCCGTCGACCATGCTGCAGCGGATCCATGTGCTGAAGCCGATCCGCAAAGGCGCTCACCTGCTGGCAGTCGTGGACCGGCCGAATCGCGGCGCTACCATGCGCAATCACACGGCCACTCATCTGCTGCAAGCGGCGCTGCGCCAGGTGCTGGGCGCGCATGTCAAGCAGGCGGGTAGTGTTGTCGAGCCGGGCAGGTTGCGTTTCGACTTTCATCACTACGCCCCGATGACTGACGACGAAGTGAGCGAGGTGGAGCGCCTCGTCAACCAGCAGATTCTGGCCAATACGGACGTGACGACGGACGTGATGGATCTCGATCAGGCGCTTGCAACCGGCGCGATGGCGCTCTTCGGGGAGAAGTACGGCGAGAGCGTCAGAGTCGTCAACATTCCCGGATTCAGCCGGGAGCTATGCGGCGGCACGCACGTGCGGCGAACCGGCGACATAGGGTTGTTCAAGATCGCGTACGAAGGCGGCATCTCCCAGGGCGTGAGACGCATTGAAGCCATCACCGGCGAAGGCGCACTCGAGAAGTTCCAGTCAGCCACTGCGCAACTGACAAAGGCAGGCGAATTGTTGCGAACCTCTGAAACCGGCATTCTGGAGCATTTAGAAAAGCTGCTGGAGAACACGAAGATTCTCGAGCGCCAGTTAGAGCAACTCAAGACGAAAATGGCTCATCAACAGATTGAGAGGCTCCACGGCCGCGTGATGAATGGCGCAACTGTGCTCGCCGAGAGAGTGGAAGGTTTGGATTCAAAACAATTGCGCACCATTGTCGATTCGCTTCGCAACAAGTGGAAGAGCGCCGTCATTGTGATTGCGTCCGTGAACGAATCGAATATATCGATTGTCTCCGGGGTCAGCAAAGATCTGACAGACAAGGTGCAGGCCGGAAGACTGGTGGGCGAAGTTGCGAAAGCCATCGGCGGCAAAGGCGGCGGACGGCCGGATATGGCGGAGGGCGCCGGTAAGGACGTGGAGCAACTGCCTTCCGCTCTGGCGACGGTTTACGAAAGAGTCGAGGCGCTGCTTTAGCTGCCCATGGAAACGTTCGACGTTGCCATTGTGGGCGCCGGACCTACGGGTCTGGCCTGCGGCATTGAACTGAAGCGGCGCGGCCTTTCTCCCGTTCTGTTCGACAAGGGCTGCATCGTTAATTCGATTTACCACTATCCAATCAACCTGGTTTTCTTCACCACCCCGGAGCTACTGGAAATCGGCGACATCCCGATGACCTCGCTGAATGAAAAGCCGGGCCGCACCGAAGCGCTGAAATATTATCGGCGGGTGGCGGACCACTACAAACTGAACGTGCACCAGTATGAGCGCGTGCTCGGGTTTGAAGGCGAAGATGGAAATTTTACGCTCCGGACCGAGACGTCGTCGGGCGAGCACTTCTGCTACGGAGCCAGAAAGATCATCCTGGCGAGCGGCTATTATGACATTGCAAACCGTCTGAACGTGCCCGGCGAGAACCTGGACAAGGTTATCCACTACTATCGCGAGGCCCACCCCTACTACAACCACGACGTGCTGATCGTGGGCGCGAAGAATTCAGCCGCGATTAGCGCGCTGGAGCTGTTTTGGACGGGAGCGCGGGTGACAATGGTGATCCGGGGCGGCGGCATATCGAAGAGCGTGAAGTACTGGATCAAGCCCAACATTGAAAACCGCATCAAAAGCGGTGAGGTGAAGGCCTATTTTCACAGCACGGTGAAGGAAATTCGCCCGCACGAGGTCGTGCTCAAAACCCCGGAAGGTGAAGTAACGGTCAAGAACGATTTTGTCTTCGCGATGACGGGATACCGGCCGGATTTCGAGTTTATGGCGGAACACGGCATTCATCTCGATCCGGCTACGTCCAAACCCATTACCGATCGGGAGACGTTGGAAAGCGAGCGCAAAGGCGTGTACCTGGCCGGGGTGATCGTGGCCGGTACGCATACCAACGAAATCTTCATTGAGAACGGCCGCTTTCATGGCAAGCTGATCGCCGACGCGATCGCCAAAACGCTCGCGCCTGTTTAAGGGACGTGAGCCCACCACAAAAGAAAAAGGCCGGTCGATGCCGGCGCTTCTCTTTCATTGCTCAGGGAAATAGGTTGGGTGGGCTGTTGTTGGGGGCTTTAGAGGAAGTAACAGGTTGGGGTGGCTTGATGCTGGGGCTGTGGATGCGGAGCAACCATGATTCCCTGAGCGGATTTCATTGTTCGCATCCATATCAGCAAATTATGTGCCAAACCAAACTCCTTGTTTTTTGATGCACTTAGCCAGGACAGCCCCATCCGCCAGCAGCAGTTTTTACCCGGCCTGGGAAGAAACGATAGCCTTTCAGGTCCGGGTGGTATTTCCGTCCCGGCCCGTTCCTTACGGTTGAGCCGGAAGCGACGCCGGAAGCACCGAGGGCCTGCTGATGCGCCCATTGAGCGCCTCATTGACCGTGACGTGATTGACGTCTAAGGTGGTGCCGAGCGTCTGGTCGAGCGACACACGCGCATTGCTGTAAGTGACCAGGGCAGCGATTTCGTTGGATTGCGCGGTTGCCAGGTCGCGTTGCTGCTGCACGACCAGGAACGTCGTGGATGCACCCAGCGCAAAGCGCTTTTGCTCAGCTTCCAGGAGTTGCTGTTCCAGAATACGATTCTTGACCGCCGCCAAATAGCGAACACGCGCTTGCTGAAGGCCAACCACGCCGTTCGAAACATCGACCGCGATCTGGTTGGAGCTACGCAGATTTTCTAGCTCCGTTTGCCGGAGATTGAGCTGGTCGATGGCGTAATCGGCTTGCGCCACGCGGTTGCGTAGACTGGCCGCCATGTAACCGCCTACGTGCTCTGTCGGGAAGTCGCGGCGAATCGTTTGCCCGAGAGCCGTGCCGATGGACCCTACCACGTAGGGGTTCGGAAATTCGCAATATTGTGTCGGGTCCCCAGGGCAGGGGCGGAAAGAAGCAGGGATGGTGACCGTGGTTCCCTGGCTGGTCGACACACCACCCGGGTTCGTGGGAGGAAGAAGAATCCCCGTGGGCACAGCTTGGGCAGTGCCGGAGAGCCCACGATTTGTGGCTCCAGCAAGTGCAGCTACCTGAGGCAGCACACCATTCGCGGTACCTACCGCGGAAATCTGTGCGTTGGCGAAGTTCAGTTTATTGGCCGCAATGTCGGTCCGGTTCGCCAGAGCTGACGTAATGAGCGTCTTGAGCGGCGGTAAGTTATCCTGCTCAGGAATCTCGATGTGGTCGAGCGGAATGATCTGCACTTCTCGAAGCAACGGATCGCCCAAACCGTTGCGGCTTAGGACATTCTTCAGCTCCACTTCCTGCTCTTCTAGTGTGGTCTGGGACACAACGAGATCCTGCTGGCTAGAGGCGAGCTGCGCTTCGGCCGTCGTGACGTCCAGAGGCGCCATGGTGCCAATTTCCACCTGTTTCTTGTTGTTTTGATAAAACTGCTGCGCCACATCGACGGCGCTTTGCTTTGCCCTCAAATCCTGATAGTCGGCGGCCAGTCCGTAATAGAGATTCAGTACGTTCACGACTACTCCGATCACTTCACCTTTGAAGGTCAGATCGTCGAGTTTGAGATTAGCCCTGGCAACGGTAATAAAGCGGCTGTTTACACCAACGCCGAAACCTTGCAGCAGGTTGTGCGAAAAGGAAAAGGAAAGCGAGGTTGCATTGGATGGATTCAATACGTCGGAAGCGGCATTTTCCCGATCATAGGAGTCGCTGTAGCTCAACGACACTTGACCGCCGGTAATGAGTCCCTCGCTCAGAGACGACGAGTACCGCCGAAGGTTCTCGATGTAGTTGAGCGTTTGGCTTTGAACGGCATTTGCCTGAGGCGAAGATAAATGAGAGAAACTCGCCGACTGCTGAAAAACCGGATCGAGAGGCGGTGTAGTGGGCCCGATCTGGGAGATGGTCGCGTTCACGGCGTTTCCGCCACCGTTGCCGCCGCCTCCTCCGCTCACACCCGCCGCCTGCTGGCTTCCTGAAACGCCTTGGCCGCTGGTCACGGAACTAACTTGGGATGATCCCGTGGGAACACCGGGCAACGAGCCACCCGCCTCATAGAGTTCCACATTCCACTGATCGATGAGCGGTTGATACCGCGCGGTTTCAATGTCGATATTATTTTCAAGAGCTAGCGAAATCGCGTCCTGAGCGGTCAGGTAAAGCTTCCCGCCCCTGATTAGATCCTGAATGCGTAAGGAATTTCCGAGCCGTACCGGCGGGATCGTCGGCGCCTCATAAGGACGTATAAAAACTGAGCCCGTTGGCCGTTCGGGTGCGATGGATGACTGCTGTGCACCCGCAACGGGAGCGAGCAACACGATGCTTACCAAAGCGGCAACCGATTGCTGCCACGGTCCGCCTTGAAAGCCGCGCCCCCTTCATTGTTGTGAAACCCCTTGCGCTTGTGGAACCTCTTGCGCCGCTGGAGTTGGAAGCTGAGCGGGTAGGACGGATCGGCGAGCAACTCTCCCCGAGTACGCTTCCTTGATGGAAACCGCATTTTCATCGAGCGTTGTGCCAAGCGCCTGATCGAACGCAATGCGTGCGTGGCTGTAATTTGCGAGAGCCTGTGTTTCGGCGCTTTCGGCCGAGGCAAGAGTTTGCTGATCCGTTACAACCTGGAAGACCGTAGATGCTCCCAATGTGTACTTCTTCTTGTCGGCATCAAGAGTCTGCTGTTGCAAAATACGCGCCTTTACAGCCGAGTCGTATCTTACCCGCGCCTGCCTCAGTCCAATGACTGCGTTCTGTACATCGACCCGCACTTGATTGACCGCTTTTTGTAGAGTAAGTTCGTTCTGCCGAAGTTCGAGCGCAGTGGTCACATAGTCTGCCTGATTCACTCGATTGCGAAGAGGGATGCTAAGTGACAAACCTGCCGAATAATTCGGGAAATCGCGCCCAAAAATTTGCTTCAGCATATTGGTGTATCCGCCGTTTAGATACGCAATCCCCGACGAACCGGGTGTGAGATAGTTAGGCGCACCGCTCAAGCCGTTGTCTGTCAGCTCCGCAAAAACCTGCAAGGTGGGTTTTAGCCCGTTCTTAAGTCCCACGAGATTGATCTTGTAACTGTCGATCGTCAGCTTGTCCTGGGCGATTTCGACACGCTTAGCAAGCGCCTCTTTCACGAGCTCGTCAACGGGTTTGAGTTCATCTTTTTCGGGTACGTGAAAGGTATCGAGCGGTACAACGTGTACTTCGGCTAACGCCGGGCTAGCCACACCGTTGCGGCTAAGCGCGTTCTTAAGAATGGTTTCCTGCTGAAGAAGGTTCGTTTGTGAGATCAACAGATCCTGCTGGCTCGAATACACCTGCGCCTCTGCGCGTGTCACTTCGATGGGCGCCAGCGTGCCGATTTGAACCTGTTTCTTGTTGTCTTCGTACAGCGCTTGTGCCGTTGCCAGTTCATCTTTTCTGGCCTTCAAATCCTCGTTGAAACTGACCAGATCCCAGTACAGATTGAGCACCGCGGATATGGTTGTGATGAGCTGCTGTTTGAACTGCAGGTCGGACACTTTTTCGTTATTTTTGGAAACGTAGATATTGCGCCGTAAAACGGCTCTGCCGAAACCGGAAAGCAGATTCTGCGTGACATAAAGGTCAAGGTAACCGGAATCGTACGGATTCACCTGATAATACGTGCTGTTGTACCTGTTTCTCGTGCTTCCGTAGCTGAGCTGTCCATATAGTCCGAAATCCGTGTATTCCGAGTACTGCGCCTGATACTGGCGCGTGTCTTGGATGAGCGCAGGAGTGCCGGTGAGGAAGGTATTGCTCTGCGGTATGGTCGCATGCTGGAAGTTGGTATAAAGCGTCAGTGTGGGGTCGAAGGAGGATATGGTTGGTCCGAGTACGATCGTGATGCCGCCGCTCGAACTGACTCCCGCCCCTGACGTAGTGGCTGCCCCGCCACTCGTATTGAGGTTCACACCGGTGGTGCTCACGCTTTGTGGCCCAGCCGCAATCCCAACTCCCACGCTGCGAGTGGCGCCACCGCCCTCAGTTCGCTGGGTGACTACTTTGTTCAAGAGCGGCCCGTAGCGTTGAATCTCAATGTCGATGTTGTTTTCGAGTGTGAGTGCGATCACGTCCTGCGCTGTGAGGTACAGATTGCCGGCACGAATCAGGGATTCAATACGATCGGAATTCGCGAGATTGATCGGCGGAATATAACGCTGCTGGTACGGCCGGGTAAGCCATCCCAGACCTCCTCGCGGCGGGTCGATGTGGACTGCGGATTGGCCGAACGCCGAACCGGCTATTAAAAACGCACTGCACAACAGCGAAACAGGTGCTTGAAATCTTCTCATCAAATTTGACTAGGCTCTCCCCGGACTGCAAGATCAGACGCGCTTCCACGCAGAACAGGCGGCTCGTCTCACAGGAGAACGGCTTCCGGGCGCGCCAGGTTCCCTGATTCCTTTCGCGATTTTTCATGGTAACTCAGCAAGACTGGTCCCCAATTCGCGAGCCAGCGTCGAATTGCCCGGTTGAACTTAGGCTTGAGCAATGCGCTTTCCACTTGCACCGGGGCCGCTAATCTGTTCATTCCGAACACATACCGGCGCGCGGCAGCCGTTCCGAACTGAAGGCGCTGTCCGTTTTTGGGATGAGTCCGGGCCAGTTTCAAAACAGGCGCCCGTCGCTTGTTATCCTTTCGGCTGTGAAGACTACCTCGGTCATGAGTCTCTTCGAAGAAACCGGCGCGTATCTGCGCGGTCACTTCAAATTGACCAGCGGGCTTCACAGCGGCGAGTATTTGCAATGCGCGAAAGTTCTCGCAATCCCACGCTATGCGGAGCACTTAGGCCAGGAACTTGCCGCCACAATTCAACCACTGATTGAGAATCGTCCGCTCGACGTCGTGATGTCTCCGGCGATGGGCGGGATTATTATCGGGCACGAGGTGGCGCGCGCTTTGAATGTGCCCGCGCTTTTCACCGAGCGCGACGCCGCTACGAACCAGATGACCCTTCGCCGCGGGTTCGAAGTAAAACCCGGCGAACGCGCAGTGGTGATTGAAGATGTAGTCACGACCGGAGGCAGCACCAAGGAAGTAATTCGCTTGCTTGAGTCCACCGGCGTAGAGGTGCTAGCCGCCGGATCGATCATCGATCGAAGCGGCGGCACGGCGGATGTGGGCGTGCCGCGGGTCGCGCTCGAAACGTTGACGGCCGTTGCGTATCGCCCTGAGGAGTGCCCGCTCTGCCAACAAGGGCAACCGCTCGTGAAGCCGGGTTCCAGGCGAACTTGACCCGGAACCTCTGCGGCAATCATGCGGAGATTGCGTTTCGAGATCGCCTACGACGGCACGGACTTCCATGGGTGGCAAGTGCAACCGGGTCTGCCGACCGATCCAAGGTGTTCTGGAAGAAGTTGTTTCCTCTATTGAGGGCAAACCGTGAACGTGATCGCCTCCGGTCGAACCGATGCCGGTGTGCACGCTTTGGCGCAGGTCGCGGCTGTTTCCATCGAAAATCCCATTCCACCAGACAATTTTCGGCGAGCCGTGAACCGGCTGCTCCCGTCGGCCATTCGTGTTTCGAACGTAACCGAAGCGCCACAAAACTTTCACCCGCGCTTCGACGCCTTGCGCAAGACATACGAATATCGAATTTTTCGCGAAGAGGTTTGCCCGCCTTTCGAGCGTCGTTGGGTTCATCACCATCCGTACCCGCTGGATGAAACCGCCATCCAGGACGCGGCGCTGTTGCTGCAGGGCGAGCACGACTTCACTGCGTTCGCGGCGTCGGACGAGAAAGATGCGTTGCAGGCTTCGAAGGTCCGAACCATTTTCCGCTCGGCCATCACGCGACACGAGAAGAAGGTTCTCTACAAGGTGACCGGCTCTGGATTTCTGAAGCACATGGTGCGCAACATGGTTGGCGTTCTTTTGGAAGTGGGGAAAGGCAATTTAGCGGCGCCTGACGTTCTCGCGCGTCTTGAGCCCCGTTGCGGCATTCGACCAGGTCCCACCGCGCCCGCGCGCGGGCTGTTCCTGATATCTGTCGATTACAGTTAAAAGTTGTTCCGCAAAGTACTAGTCGCAAATCGAGGCGAAATCGCCGTGCGCGTCATTCGCGCGCTTCGTGAGATGCAGATTCCCAGCGTCGCCGTCTTTTCCGACGTCGATCGCGGCGCTCTGCACGTCCAAATGGCGGATGAAGCGGTCCCAATTGGGCCTGCTGCTTCGTCGGAGAGCTATTTAGCCGGTCCGCGAATCTTAGAGGCCGCTCGTATTACCGGCGCCGAAGCGATTCACCCGGGCTACGGATTTCTGAGCGAGAACGCCGCTTTCGCAGCATCCTGCGGCGCCGCCGGAATTAAGTTCATCGGGCCGGCGTGGACCGCGATCGAGCAGATGGGCTCGAAAACTTCCGCGCGGCGCTTAGCGAAAGCGGCTGGCGCGCCGGTTGTTCCCGGAACCGAGCAGGGAATCAGCAATGGCGAGGAGGCGCGCAGGATCGCCGGCGAAATAGGTTATCCGGTGCTGCTGAAAGCTGCCGAAGGCGGTGGGGGCAAAGGAATGCGTCGTGTGGACACCGAAGCCGAACTCGAATCCGCCATGCGTGCCGCTGCGAGCGAGGCGGAACGCGCTTTCGGCTCGGCGGAGATCTATATCGAGAAATTGATCGAGCGTCCGCGTCACATCGAGGTCCAAGTCTTAGGTGACGAGCATGGCCACATGATCCATTTAGGCGAGCGAGAATGCTCCATTCAGCGGCGTCACCAGAAAGTAATCGAGGAGTGTCCATCGCCTCTGATGCTGCTGAAGCCGAGCCTGCGGGAAGAAATCGGCGAGGCTGCTCTACGCATTGCACGCCAGGTCAACTATGCAAACGCAGGCACGCTGGAGTTTCTTGCCGACCAGGACGGCCGGTTCTACTTCCTCGAGATGAACACCCGGCTTCAAGTGGAGCACCCCGTCACAGAATGGGTGACGGGCATCGATCTGGTCCGTTGGCAGATTCGCATTGCAGCCGGCGAAAAGCTGAGCATCGAACAGCAAGATGTTCACTGGAGCGGTTCCGCTATCGAATGCCGCATTTATGCCGAAGATCCCGAGAACAACTTTTTCCCGAGTCCCGGCCAAATTGCTCATTACCTGGAGCCGTCAGGGCCCGGCGTACGTTGTGATAGCGGGGTGTACCCTGGTTGGACAGTTCCGATCGAGTACGATCCGCTGCTCGCGAAATTGTCCGTTTGGGCCGAAACCCGGCAAGCAGCGATCGATCGCATGCGCCGTGCGCTTCAGGAGTATCGAGTCTCTGGAATCACCAGCAACCTGTCATTATTCGAACAGGTGATGACGAATGCGGAATTCGCTGCCGGGCGCTTACATACTTCATTTTTGGATGGGTTCATGAAGACGTTTGCGAAGAGCATGGATCCGTCCGCCCGGATGGCGGCAGTATTGGCGGCCGCTCACGTGCGCAGCCCACAAACGAATGGCGCCGCAGCCTCAACCAATGACGGCAGTGCTTGGCGCGCCGAGGGGCGCCGGAGACTACTTCGTTGAAACTTCGGGTTGAGGTGGATGGCCAGAGCTACACGCTCCACCTCGAACGCAACGGTTCAGATTCTCACTATTCGCTGGAAGGCGCCTCGCACGAGGCGGGCAGTGCATCGGTAATAGAGGTGAAGCCGGGTGTCTTCTCCGTGCTGATGGGCTATCGGAGCTTCACCGTCTCCGTGTCGGAAACAGAGCGGCGTGCTCGAAATTGCTTCCGCTACACAACGGCACGCGATTTCGATCGCGGATGCGCGCGATCGTTCCCTGGGCAGCAAAAAACCGGCTGCCACGGGACCCGTCGAACTTCGTGCACAGATGCCCGGCAAAGTCATTAAACTGCTGGTGGAGCCCGGAGCAACAGTTCAAGCCGCACAAGGTGTCATCGTTGTAGAAGCCATGAAAATGCAAAACGAGATGAAGTCTCCCAAGGCGGGAGTGGTCTCTCGCATACGCGTGCAAGAAGGAGCTACCGTAGCCGCCGGCGAAACATTGATGGTTGTGGAGTAGCGACGGATCATGGCGAAACAGGATTGCAAGTTGTGCGGCGGCACCGGGTGGACCGTGGCGGAGAAGGATGGCGTTTCGTCAGCGGACCGTTGCGCGTGCGTGGCGGAAACCCGCGTGGAAGATCTGGAAAACCGTTCGCAGATCCCGCAAAATTATCAGCGCGCCTCGTTCGATAACTTCACCGTTCCTCATGACAATCCAGGTCTGCGAGCGCAGTTTAAAGACAGCCATGTTTCAAGTGAAGGGCTACGCCGACAATTTTCCGCTTAAAGGTGGGAAGCTTGGCCTCTTGCTTATTGGACCGCCCGGAGCGGGCAAGACTCACCTCGCAATCGCGGCGTTACGGATGCTGATATCGCGCGGCCACGAAGGTATCTTCTTCGATTACCAGAATCTGCTCGATCGCATCCGCGCGGGATATAACGAAACGCTCGGCGCCAGCAGCCGCGAAGCATACCGCGTTGCTCTTGAGACCGATATCCTGCTGCTGGACGATCTGGGCGCTCACCGCGTCACCGAGTGGGTAGAGGACACGGTAGCGTCCATCATCACCTACCGCTGCAATCACCGCAAACCGCTGATTGCCACTACGAATCTACCGGATCCGGATATGGGCGGCAGCGTCGTTGATAAGTCGGCTGCACCGGCTTACAAAACGACACTAGTCGAGCGTGTAGGCGAGCGAGCGCGCTCGCGCCTATTTGAGATGTGCCGGGTCGTGAATATGTGGGGCGTGAGCGATTATCGCGTCCGCACGCCCCGCGCTAAAGTGATTGTCTACGCCGTAGCGGCTGCGCCAAAGCTCGCGACCGCTTCTTTCTCGTTTTCGTACGCCGGGAAGATGGTGTGCAGCTTGGTGACCTGCATCAAATCTTTCATTTTCCCTTGCAGGTGCAGCAGCTTCACAGCGCCGCCTTGATTGGCGGCGGTGGTGTAAACACCCACCAGTTCGCCCAACCCGGCGCTGTCCACATAACCGACATCCTTCATGTTCAGGATGATGTTCTTGTTGCCCTGTGAGAGTAGAGATCTTAGCTCGTCCCTCAGAATGCCGGTGTTCTCACCGAGTGTGATCTTGCCATTCAGATCCACGATCGCGACGCCACCAACGCGCCGAACCTTTGCCGTAAGTGCCATAGAAGTTCCTTTGCCTTGTTTAAGCCGCTGTCAAAGCCCTTTATTTTACCTCTAATCGCAACCGCCGCAAGCGTCAAGCAGGCACGTATGACGACCCTGGCGGGAGATCCGTCCGAACCTGCTATTGGCAAAGGCAGGCAAACCAAATCGTATCTGCCTTCGCCTACGCGCGACAGATCGAGACCTTCTACAATCCAAACGCCCGCGCCGAGCAATAGTTTGTGTGTCTCGGGTCCGTCCCCTTCAAAAACGCCGACTGACAGATAATCGACACCGACCATCGTCACTCCCGCGCTCACAAGGAACTGCGCGGCGGACGCATCGAGAGCCACATAGTCTCGCTGGAACTCCAAATTGTCCCAGCGTTTGGTGGAGTTTCGCGTTTTGAGCAGCAAACGCTCACCACGCTCAATGCCTGTTCCTTCCAGTTCGCGGCGGCCAATCACGGCGCATTCCGCGGGCAACACAAGAACGCGCGCCGGGCCGATAGCCACGTTGAGCGGAAATGTATCGATACTGTTTGCCCCGTGCCAGGAAATGGCAGGGAGCGTCCATGTGCGTGCCCGTATGTGCGCTCATTCGGCAAAAAGTCACGTTTGCTGCCGCCCCCGCCTCGATTTCCGAGATGCGGCCGAAGTTCGGTTCGGGATCGCCCGGCCAGTGAACCATTCCCGTGTTCAGCGGTACGGAAATGTCTATCCAATTGCTTTCTTCTTGCATAGAGGCTATGGCCGGTAAGATAGCAGAATGAAGCTCGGCGTCGACTTCGGAACAAACCGGACGGTGGTTGCGGCCGCCGATCGAGGTAACTATCCGTTGGTTTCCTTCGAAGCTCCGGAAGGCACCACCGCCGATTGGTTTCCCTCTCTCATCGCCCTTCGTGGCGCCGAGCGCCGTTTCGGTTGGGAAGCATGGAACACGCAGGGCGATCCATCGTGGACGGTCATCCGTTCTATCAAGCGCCTGCTCGAGGACGCCGGCCCGCAAACTCTTCTCGATTCCGGTGAGCAGCAGATAAAAATAACGGAACTGCTCGACGGCTTTACCTCCGCTCTGTTTACGACACTGCGCGACACCTCAAATTTGCGAGTGCGGCCCGAAGAGAAGCTCGAAATCGTGGTGGGCGTTCCCGCGCACGCTAACAGTAATCAGCGATTTCTGACGGTGGAAGCATTTCGTGCGGCCGGATTCGAAGTCCTCGGCGTACTGAACGAACCGAGCGCCGCCAGCATTGAATTCGGACATCGGCAACGGCAGACGCAAGCCGATCGCGAAACAATCTTGGTATACGATCTCGGCGGCGGAACATTCGACGCCTCGCTCGTGACGCTGGATGAAAAAGTTCACCATGTTCTTGCGTCGGAAGGGATTCCGGCAATCGGAGGTGACGATTTCGATGAAATCCTGGCTGACTTGGCGCTGGCGGCTGCCGGCCTTTCGGCGAGCGAGCGTGACCGGCTCTCAGCCTCTGCCTGGTTCCGGTTGCTCGAGGAGTGCCGGACGAAGAAGGAAGCGCTGCATCCAAACTCGCGCCGTGTCGTTATAGATTTCGAACACGTGAACCCCGAATGGGGAACGGCACAAGTGCTAGTGTCGGATTTTTACGACAGCGCCAGGCCGCTGGTGGAAGAGACGATTGGCGCGGCCGAAGAATTGCTGTCCAAACACCAGGCTGCTCAGTTTGAAGCGCTCTACCTAACGGGCGGCGGAAGCGAACTGCCGTTAGTCGCGCGCGTTTTGCGCGAACGCTTTGGACGGCGCGTGCGGCGTTCTGCGTATACTCGTTCCGCCACCGCCATCGGCCTTGCCATTCAAGCCGATCAACCCGAGACGTATCGTCTCACCGAGCGCCTCTCACGGTATTTCGGCGTCTGGCGCGAAGCGGATTTCGGCTCTCGCATCGTCTTCGATCCAATCTTTGAAAAGGGTTTGAGTCTCCCCTCGCCTGGGGAACCACCGATCTCCAAACAACGCATCTACACACCGGTCCACAACATCGGGCACTTTCGGTTTCTCGAATGCAGTCATCGCGGCGCTGACGGCGGCCCCAGCGGAGATGTCAATTTCTGGGATGAGATTCGCGTTCCGTTCGATCCCGAATTCCAGCACTTTACCGATCTCGTTTCTGTGCCCGTGGCCTATTCGGCGGCTGCGGCAGCGCAAAGCATTGAGGAACGCTACGAATGCGATTCGGGCGGCGCCATATCAGTCATCATCACGAACCGCTCTGCGGGGTATTCGCGGACCTATCAGCTTGGGCACTGGTCAAAGCAGAGCAAAGCTGTGAAGCCGGGCCAACGCAAGAAGAAGACCTCGGCCGCAGCCGGGGCATAGGCCTATTTCGCGGGTTTGCATTTTCCGATAAGATGGTCGTGAGGGATCGGTCGATGCAACCGACCCCTCCGGATTACGCTAGAGATCAATTTCGATCTTCAGCTTGGTCCGCCGTCTCCGTAGCAGAACTACGAAAACGAGTACCATCAGAAGGTCCATACTCGAACCTCCTTTCTGCTCCAGTAAGTTGCAGGCCCCGCTCTTAAACAGCGGGGTCTTCGCATTTTACGGAGCTCAAGTGCTCCAATGCGAGCTGCACCTTCCTGCAACCACGAAGCAGAAATGAGGTAGTGCGGAAAATTCGTCCGGTCTCTTAATTCAGCAGCCGTTCCAGCTTGGAACCAGGAACAATCATCGTCTCGTTCCGTTCCGGCCCGTTTGAAACGGATCCAACTTCCACCGCGGTCTTCTCCTCCAAGAACCGCAGGTACTCCTTCGCGCGCGCCGGAAGGTCTTCCAACCTTGTAATTCCCTGCGTGGACTGGCGCCACCCGGGAAGCCGTTCGAAAACGGGCTTGATGGCTTCTATGCTGCGCGTACTGGCCGGCATCTGGTAAATCAGTTTGCCGTCCACCTCATACGCCACACAGACCGGGATCTCCTCTAATTCATCCAACACGTCCAGCTTAGTGAGAATGAGGCTGTCGAACCCATTCACTTCCGCCGCGTAGCGCAGCAGCGGAACATCGAACCAGCCACAACGGCGCGGCCTGCCGGTCACTGAACCGAACTCGTTTCCTGCTCGGCGAATCTTCTCGCCAATTTCCGTAAGATCTTCCGAGGGAAAAGGTCCCGCGCCCACGCGAGTGATGTACGCCTTCGAGACACCAATGATTCCGTCGATCTTGGTCGGAGCCACTCCCGTCCCCGTGCACGCCCCCCCGGCAGCAGCGCTGGAACTCGTAACAAACGGGTACGTACCGAAATCGATATCCAGCATAGTGCCCTGCGCGCCTTCGAACAGGATGCTCTTGCCTTCTCGAATCATGCCATTCAAGAGGTGCGACGTGTCGCAAGTCATGGGACGGATTTGCTCGGCCAGTCGCTTATATTGGCTCAGAATCTGGTCAAAATCGCCAGGATCCGCGATTTGGAACGCATTCGCAATCAGTTGCTTGTCTTCCGCCAGCGAACGATACAACTGAGGGAAATCGACATCCACAAGGTCCGCAACGCGAATCCCGCGCCGCGCAATTTTATCTTCGTAACAGGGGCCGATTCCGCGCGAGGTTGTACCGATGGCCACACGGCCTTCGCGGCCTTCTGAAATCTTCTCAATGGTTCGGTGAAACGGGAAGATCACATGCGCCCGATTACTGATCTTCAGTTGCGATTTCACATCGATGCCCGCCGCCTCCAGGCCCGAAATCTCTTCGAGCAGCGCCGCCGGATCGATCACCACGCCATTGCCGATCACCGCCTGCACGCCAGGACGTAGAATTCCGCTCGGAATCAGTTTCAGTACAAATTTCTGCTTGCCAATGAAGACGGTATGCCCGGCATTATGCCCGCCTTGATAACGAGCGACTGCATCAAACCTATCGGATAACAAGTCGACAATCTTGCCTTTGCCTTCGTCGCCCCATTGCGCGCCGAGCACAATCAAATTACTCATGAAAATAACCGGGGGAAGCCCAAACTTAGAGATTGTATCGCAGGGCCTGAAGTCGCTTATAAATCACCAACTTGAGAAGAAAGTTCGCGCGCATTACAGAGCGTCGCTATGCTACCCTTTTCACAATGCAGATGTGTGGCGTCTTTACGGCGCTCGGTGAGGATGTGTTCCGCCAACTCGTGCGTGGGATCTCCATCGGCAAGCTCAAGACCTTCCAAATTTACGAACGGTTCAAACTGCGCGCGCGCCTTTCCAAACTGAATTCCGAGGCCCTGCGCAAAGCAGAACCGAAGTTCTGGGCGCGTATCGAAGCGGGCGAAGAAGATTTCGCCACCGACTTGTCGCAGGTCTTTCTTCTTCCTCACCTCGACATGATTGTGGATGTTCTCAACTTCCTCGGAATTCCCAACGACGACGGTTTCTTCGACAAAGATCTGAAACCGGAGCAGTATCTGTCCGAAGGTTGGCAGCAGCGCGTATTCGAGCAATTTTCCGCCAAATATCAGCGCGAAATCCTGCTCTTCTACATCAACCATCTCGATTGGGAACTCAACAAGACCGATCAAGTCTTTCATCCGGCGGCCTGAGATGCCGGATCTGACCCAGTTTCATGAGCAAGTCAAACGCGGCGACCTCGCCCAAGTCCGTTCCGCGCTTGCTGAAGATCCCTCTTTGCTCGAAGCGACGAATGCATCCGGGCAGAGTGCATTCCTGTTGGCGAAGTATTACCGCCAGGACGCGATAGCCGATTACTTGCTCAGCCTCAATCCGACTCTCGACGTGTTCAACGCGTGTGCCGCGGGACGAACTGCGGCCGTGCTTGCTAATATCGATGGCGATCTATCGCTTTTGAAAACGCAAAGCAGCGACGGCTGGACGCCTCTTCATCTCGCTGCTTTTTTCGGACATGTCGATCTTACGGCCTCTCTGATCGGTCGCGGTGCCGACGTGAATGCGCGCTCCAGCAACGGTCTAAATAACGCGCCCCTGCACGCCGCCGCAGCGGGCGGCCATACGGCAATAGTCACGTTATTGCTCGAACGCGGCGCTGACGTGAATGCGCGTCAGGAAGGTGGCTGGACCGCATTGCACGCCGCTGCTCAATCGGGTAATCGCCCCATGGTGGAAATCCTGCTGGCGAGCGGTGCAGATACTAGTATTCGCGCTGCAAACAACCAATTGCCTTTGGATTTAGCTCTCTCGAAAGGCCACGGCGAAGTGGCCGCGTTGCTCGAGCGGCCCATGCCGCACACCACCGCACAATGACGCTCGAAGCCCGATTGGAAGAGCTTCGGCGTGCCACTCTAGCCGCCTTCGCAGCCGCGACTTCGCTCGAAGGACTAGAAGAGGGCCGAGTAGAAGCCTTGGGCCGCAAAGGCGCGCTCGCGCAAATCAGCAAAGACTTCGGAAAACTTTCCCCTGACGAGCGCGCCCGGCTGGGCAAGCTCCTCAATTCCGTCAAGCAGGATCTCGAAAGCGAATACGAACAAAAGAAGCGCCGTTTCGAGCAGGCTGGCCTCGCGGAACGCCTCGCCAAGGAGTGGATCGACGTCACGCTACCCGCACCCGGCATTCGCCCCGGCAGTTTGCATCCCATCACGAAGCTTCAACAGGAGATCGAAGAGCTGTTCACCTCGCTCGGCTTCACCGTCCTCTATGGGCCGGAAGTGGAGACCGAAGAGCACAATTTCGACGCGCTGAATATTCCGCCGACGCATCCCGCGCGCGACATGCAGGACACCTTTTGGCTCTCGAACGGAAACCTGCTCCGCACCCATACGTCGCCTGTTCAGGTGCGGGGCATGCGCGAACTCGGTCCGCCTCTGCGCATGATTGCCCCCGGCCGCGTCTTTCGCAACGAAGAGGTAGACGCCTCACACGAGCACACGTTTTATCAGTTGGAAGGCATGATGGTGGATCGCGAAGTCTCCGTCGCGAACCTCATCTACTTCATGAAAACCCTGCTGAGCTCCATCTTTAAGCGGGACGTCACCGTGCGCCTGCGCCCTGGCTATTTCCCGTTCGTCGAACCCGGCTTCGAACTCGACATTCATTGCCTGATCTGCGATGGCCGTGGCTGTGCGGTCTGCAAGCAAAGTGGCTGGGTGGAGCTTTTACCCTGCGGACTGGTTCATCCGAACGTGCTCCGTATGAGCAATATCGATCCTGAAGAATGGGCCGGTTTTGCGTTCGGTCTTGGCCTCACGCGCCTCGCCATGATGCGCTATGGAATCGACGATATTCGCCAGTTGCAAGGCGGCGATCTGCGCTTCTTAACGCAATTTTAAAAGGAATCCGAAGTTGAAGTTTTCCTACCAGTGGCTCACGCGAACTCGTGCCCGGCTTAGCCGAGGATCCCGCCAGAGTTGCAGCACCTCATCACGATGAAAACCGCCGAATGCGAAGGCATTGAGCCGGCCGGCGCGCATTTCGCTCAGGTTGTTGCCGCGCGCGTGCTGAGTGTCGAGCCGCTTCCCAAAGGCAAAAACAAAGCTGTGAAGATCGACGCTGGGGACGGGCGCGAAGTTTCCGTCGTGTGCGGCGCTCAAAATGTCCGGCCCGGTTTACTTGCGCCTTGGGTTCCGCCAGGGACGACGCTCGAGGACAAGACGATCGGCCGGACCGTCATTGAAGGTGTCGAGAGTGAAGGCATGCTCGCGAGCGCAGCCGAACTCGGAATCAATCGCGATCACGCGGGCCTTTTGGAGCTTACGGATATTGCGCCCGGTCAGCGCCTCAGCGGCCTCGTTCCCGATTGGATCATCGAAATAGATAACAAGAGTCTCACTCATCGGCCCGACCTGTGGGGCCACTACGGAATGGCGCGCGAGGTGGCTGCTATTACGGGACAATCTCTGCGCGATCCGGTGCGCAGCGAGCTCCTTCCACAAGGCGTGGCGCCCATCGGCATCGAAATCGAAGACCACGCTCTCTGCCCCCGCTACAGCGCTCTGCGCTTCGAAAGGGTAGAAGTGAAACCTTCCCCATTGTGGTTGCAAGCGCGCCTCGAGCACATCGGCCTCAATCCGATCAACAATATCGTCGATGTGACGAACTACGTTCTCGCTGAGCTTCCGCAGCCGATGCACGCCTTCGATGCCGACAAGCTCGCGGGTCGAACACATCTTCGTGCGCACTGCGCGCCCGGGCGAAAAGCTGGCGGCGCTTAACGGCGAAACTTACACTCTGCATCCGGCCGATCTTGTCATCGCGGATGCATCCGGCCCCATCGCGCTTGCCGGCGTCATCGGCGGCGCTGATACAGCAATCTCGGAAACCACCAAGCGGGTAGTTCTCGAAAGTGCCAACTTCCAGGCCTCCAGCGTTCGCCTCACCTCATCGCGTCACAAGCTGCGAACCGATGCGTCCATGCGCTTCGAAAAATCTCTCGATCCGGAAAACACGATTCGTGGTCTTGCGCGCGCGGTAGAGCTTTTCGAAACAGTCGTGCCCGGGCATCTACGCGAGCGGCGGTGTCGCCGATGATCGTGCTCCGCTGCCACACACTTCGCCCATTGCTCTGCCGATGAACTTCGTTGTTCGAAAACTTGGCAAGCAGATTCCTCAGCAGCAAGTCACAGCGATTTTGCACGCCCTCGGTTTCGAACCCCTGGAAACCTCTCCCGGCATCCTCACCGTAACCGTCCCCACCTGGCGCGCGACCAAGGACATTTCACTTAAAGACGATCTGGTCGAAGAGATCGGCCGCATGGTCGGTTACGATCAAATCACTCCCGCTCCGCCCCTGCTTGCCGCCGTTGTGCCGCCGCCCAATCCCGTGCGCCACTATCTGCGCCAGGTCCGCGCTCAACTCGCGGCGCAGGGCTTCACGGAAATCTACAACTACTCTTTTGTAAGCGAAGCCGAAACGGCAAGAAGTTTTTCCTGAATATCCGCGATCACATCGGCGTCAGAAATCCCATCGCGTCTGAGTTGACGCATTTGCGCCGCAGCCTCTTGCCCGGACGTCTTCCAGAACATCGTCAGCAACGTCCGTCATTTCTCCCAGTTCCGCCTTTTCGAAATTGGCGCCGAGATTCATCCGAACTCGCGCAAACGGTCTCCCGGACGAAATCGCGCATCTCGCCGCGGCTTTGTACGACGCCCGCGCCGACGAGCAGGACTTCTTTGAACTCAAGCGCGTTGTCGAATGTCTGTTTCCCAGAAGCGCGCCTGTCCGCAGCCGAAGCCCTCGCCTATGAGCATCCCGCGCGAGCCGCTCACATTCAGTGGCGCGGCTCCGACTATCGGACGCCTCTTCGAATTGCACCCTTCGTTGCTCGAAGCGGAAGGAATCGAAGGCCGCGCCATGCTGTTCGATGTCAACCTGGAAGTGGCCCGCAAACTCGCTGCGAGCCGTGACTTAAGCTATCTTCCGCTCAGAAAATATCCCACCAGCGGCTTCGATCTTTCCGTGGTTGCGGACAGCAAAACTCCTGTTGCGCGACATTCAAGATCAGCTGGTCGGCTTCGCCGGCTCCGATCTCGTAGCCATCGATTTCATCCGCCAATATGACGGACCACCTTTAGCCGCCGGCCAGAAGAGCGTTTCCTATCATCTCAAGGTGGGCGCGCTCGACCACACCATGAGCACGCGATGAGGTGACCGAAATCCGCAACCGCATCATCCGAGGCATGCAAAACGCCGGCTTCGAACTGCGCGGCCTATAAGTTATTTGCCGTCCAGCAGCAACGTCCGGACGTCTTCCCAATCGTTCACCCTTCGGAATCGGGTCTCGTGAATGTTATGCGGCGCCGTGTACAGGATTGCTTCGCCACGAAAATTGCTCAGATGCCGCACGTTGTCGTCAATCATGTAATCCGCCGCAATGATGCTTTTGTCTCCGCAAAACACGATACGGCTCGTCGGAATAAATGGAAAATGCCGCTGCAGCCAGTGAAATTTTGCATTGAATGAGCACGGTACATCCATCGCCGCCGTCGTGATGAACACTTCGTATTCGTCAGTCAGTTCGCGAACCACTTCCTCGCTGCCCGCCATCACCGGAATCTCCGCAAAGAAATCTTCGCGCGAGAAGTACTCCATAGCCCCAGACCGATGCGCCGGATCGATCACGTCGAAAAAATGATGGCCGTGGAAATGCGCCGGCGTCAGCTCCATGCCGAAATCCGCGTTATAGAGTGCCAGATACC
>CAWKHS010000011.1:0-112586 GCA_963849445.1 uncultured Acidobacteriaceae bacterium
CTTTTTGGCAAATACGCCCTGCTAAGCGCCTTCGCCCATCAGGAAGAGGAAGCCTTGACGAGAGAGCTAAGCGGGCCTTGAACAAACTCATTCGGCTTCCAGCCCCTTACCAGTTTGTCAATGAGGAGCGCATCGCCCGCCCCGGCAGCAATCTGGGCGACGCTACCGATGGGCGGAGGCAAGTAGCCTAAGAGCGTACCTGCCATTGTGAATAGAAACCAGCGGAATGCCTTTGCCGGCAGTTTGTCTATCCAATCCAGTTTCTGGATCTCGCGCAGGTATTCTTTCCTGATGTTGCCGTCTTCAGGAATATTTGCGGTCCAATCTTTGAACTTCTGAGCCGCCGCTGCCACTTTCAAAACATCATCGAAGTTGCGGTGGCCATGGTTTACAGCCTCTGCTATGGCCCTCCCATCGTTGAAGACCCATTCTTGAAAGGCCTCAATTTCAGCGGTGCTGGCCGAGGTACGACGAAGAAGGTGAGATAACCGAACCTGAGCAATCTCAGCCGTTTCGGGTGAAACAGCCATCTCCGAAGCTAAGCGAGCAGCTAAGCGGAGGTCTACCCCGGCATTGAATACGTCAATCAAAATCCTCGCTTCCGTAAGGGGTTCGGCGTCGGGAATCAACCTTTTGTGGAAAAAGTTAGCTTCTGGAATATCGATGTTTGTTTCTACCTTGAGAAGCTCCCCATCGCTTACAGTCCTAAAAAATGATCCCGAAGGTATGCAAAACCCGGGAGCGATATGAGCCAGAACACTCGTTACCGCAGCTAGGGCGAACTCTGGATCGTTAAGATCCATGGCGCTAGCTTGGGCTTCGATGGTCGGGGGTGGCATCTTCTCGATTGCCCGCGCAAGACTAATAGCCTGACGTCTGCCTTTGCCCCGCTTTCCGGCTAACTGAATCAGCTCGCTTTCAAGATGGGGTTCAAGTGCAGTTTTCGGAGAAGTTACGGAGACGAGTCGATGTTCCCGGCGGCCGTTCGAATCGATCGTTTGCACTCCAAGGAGGCTCTCTGTGAACGATAGCCTAAGCAATCCATGTCGTATGGCGGCTCGGAGTGAGTCCGCCCCTACCGTCCGAGCTAAGTAAGTCAACATCCCGGGATCAGCAACGACATGGACCTCTCTATAAAACATGAGAGCTTGGGCGAGGAAGCCTAGATCGGTCGGAGATTCTAAAACGTTCTGCCGCCGTATGCAAATCGAATCGAACATGATTCAGATTTTGGTTGCACCACGATTGCGAACGAAAAACGCCGTTCTTGCACCACACCAATGCTTCCCGCCCATCCTTGCTACACTCTGCAAGGTCACCGATACGCAAGGCGCGGCGAAAATCTCCCGGCCGCGAGCCTAACTCAACTCCCGCGACAACACGCGACAACAAAGGAAATCAGGTGCCAACCGCAACCAACAACATCATGCTCGAAGTCATCCTCGACTCATGGGTAGAAACAATCGCATTCTGGTCAACCTGGTCCGCGCGCTTCCACCGGGCGGGTTGGAAGCGAGGGTCATGTCCGGCAGTCCATCCGTCGCTGAAATGTTCACGCATATGCACTTTGTGCGTCTGATCTTCCTGTCCGAGGACGCTCCCGAGTTTGCCGGTCAACTACCGTCGCGAGAATGGGTGAACGAAGGTGACGCTGATCGCATTGCTGAGGAACTTGAGAGGAGCGCCAAAGCTGTGCGCGCTGCAGTCGAGAGCCGCATCCAGTCAGGCCAGGAAATGAAACTCCACTATGACCATCCCCTCCTTTTCCTGCAGCACATGATCTGAAGCGACGTAGTGAAACGCCTTTTTAGCATCAGCTTGCAGTTCTTGCGGGAGAGAATCGCTGACCCCCCAGTCGGATCATCGCCGGTCTGGCTCTCCGAATATTGAATAATGCGCTCAACAAAATTGTCCACGGCCAGTATGGCCCCATCAGCTTTCATCTCGACCAAATCGGCGCTGGTAGTCGTGGAGAAATCGATCTCCGCCTCATCCTCTCTAAGACGTGCGTTGGTGAAGAGCAAATCCACCCCTCCGCTGTATCTCCATTTAGATCGGAATTCAGATCGGATCTCGATCTCCCTTCGAAATTCATTAAAGGCGCGATCCGAGAAGAAATAAAGCAAATCATCGTCCGCCAATTGATCGATTGCCTGGCGGGGCTACCTAGAACGTAAACCGCAATTGCAGATCAATGCGCCGCTGATTGCTGGCCGTTGCTTCGGCTCCATATCCGCCGGTAATACCTGTCGATTCCAGGAAGTACGGCGAGGTAAGCGCGCCGTTCGGAGTATTCAGGTTTTCGTGATTTAGAATGTTGCGCGCGTTGACCGACAGAGTCACGTTGTACCGGTGCTCCGAAGTCTCGCCGCCACCACCGAAGCCACCGAAACCATGCCCATGGCCGCCACCCCCACCTGCCCTGGCGCCTCCGGAAGGTCCTGAGAACTTCGTTGTACCGAATCCCCAGGTCTTGCTCACGCGCAAATTTAATCCTATGAATCCCGGGCCCGTCCCGGCGTTTCGCTCGATCATGTCCGAGACCGAGCCGGGCGCCGGTACAAGTGGATCCGCGTAAAAACTCCTGGAATCCGGCACGCCGTAGAAAATGTCCGAGGTGCCTCCGACAACGGCCGGCCGTGCTGTCGGTGTGCTTGAGCCAGTAAGAAAGAGGTCGGTGCCTGTTGTGATATTGAACGGAGTGCCGGTATGGAGAACCATGAACGGGGAGAGCCGCAACCCCCACTTCATGGCGATAGATCCGCCGAGAAACAGGTTGTGCTGGATATCCAACGACGAGCGACCCCAGTTTGCTGCCAGATCATAAGGATCGGCGGGCATGGTGCCTAATCCATCGCTGTTGCTATGAGCATCGTTGTGGGAATACCGCGAGAACAGCCTCAGCCATCTGCCCACTTGACTGTTCACGCCTACGATGACCATGGTCTGCTTAAAAATGCCAACGGACTGATCGTCGTAGATATCGCCAATATTCCCGTACGGCCGAATACCCACGTCGTTTGAATTCGCGATGTCTCGCGGCGGCAATTGCCCGGGAACCGGAATGGGCGCGTTGATATCGTCCGTAAGCAATTCGTGTACGCCTCGCGAATTAATGAAGTTCACATTCAACGTGGTATGTCCAAATAACTGGCGCTCCAGGGTAATTGCGCTCTGCATGAGATACGGCGCATGCAAACGGCTGTCGATTTGGTACGCTTGCCCGGTATTGATATTCGCGCCCGTTAAAATGGACAGCGGCAATTGCGTATTGAACTGCGCATTCGAGTAGGGCGGGTTATCCAGTGAATAGGTGGTGAAGGCGCCGCTCTGGTAACGCAACGCGTTTTCCACGTTGCTGATCGAGAACCGGTCGTAGAACATTCCCCAGCCGCCCCGTATCACAGTTTTTCCCTTGCCGCCACGCTTCGAGTCCGGGGACCACGCGAATGCGAAGCGCGGCGCCCAATCGTTACGATCGGGGATATTGGTCTGCGCTTCGTAACGCAAGCCAAGGCTTAACGTGAGGTTCGGCTTCATTCGCCAATCGTCCTGAAGAAACGGGCCAAAATCCCACTGATGCAGCGCGAAGTACGGATTCCCGGTGGTGACCGTATACTTCGACGGCCCTAAACCCGCCAGACTGGTGCCGTTTTGAAGCGCCGACACGGTCAAAAGATACTGCTCAATGGAGCTAACCGAACCCGACGTCCCGGTTGTTCCCAGAAAAGAATACTGGCCCTGAAACCCGGTGGTGGCCACATTGTCGTCGTACTCCAAGCGCGTCCTAATTCCGAACTTTATGGCATGGGTTCCCAACGTCAGCGTCGTGTAATTCTGAAGCTCGAGATAATTCGTAAGGTCGTAGTTGTAAGGATGGCCGGGGGCGCTGTACCCCGATCCGCCCGATACAAAGGATTGCGCAACATTCAATTGCGGAGCGTCGCTCTCGCTGGCCTGGGTCTCGTAAGTGCGGTCGTAGATGAAGTGCGTCTCGTTGATGGCCCTCGGGCTTAGGACCGCTGTTTCTACAATCTGCACGCCCTGCTCGTTGAGGGATGAACTGTACCCGCTGTTCGGGTAGGTGATGTTGCCGACGGTAAGCTGCGGCACATGGAATCCGCTCACGCCCGTCACCTTGTGGTCGTTCTCGAGCCAGCTATAGCGGAAGCTCAACGTGTTATTCGCATTGAGTTGCCAATCGACGCGAGGGCTCACGGTTGTGCGATATTGCGGCGTCGGAAAGTAGGTTTGATACGACTCGCTGGTGAGGAAGTTAGGAGTGGGAATAGAGGCCGTGACAATCCCGTTATCATCGATGTCCCTTCTCTCCACATCGAGGAAGAAGCTGGCGGTCTTTCCCAGCGGACCGCTTACGTTTCCACCGAATAACTGTGTTCTGAAAGGCGGATTCACCAGCAAATACGGATTGCGGGAGTCCCAGATATCGTCGCTGATGTTGTAGTAGCCCTGCCCGTGAAACTTATCCGTTCCGGGTTTCGTAAAGATCTGAATCCGTCCATACCCGAGCTTCTCGAATTCGGCGGAGAACGGGTTGGAATTGATTCGTATCTCGCGGATGGTGTTCTTTGGCGGAAGTTGACCGCCGCTGAATCCGTCGATATAGATCTGGTTCCCGCCGGGACCAGCGGCCGGACCTGCGAGCGCTTCCAAATCGGCTTGCATGTCATCCGGGTCGTCGGGCAGGGCATCCAAATCCTGGTCCTTTAACACCAACGCGCTCTGGTTATTCGAAGGGTCGGTGTTGACGGTGTTGTTTGCGGTGTCGGTCACAGTCACTTCTTGCCGCTGTGTCTGAACCGTCATCTGGATATTCCCCTCAGCCGTGGCACCGGCCGAAACAGCGACAGCTATGACGCCTTCCTGCCGCAGGCCATTGTAAGTAGCAGATACAGTGTAGGTACCCGGCGGGACACCGCGAAAGGTGTAAATTCCGTCGCGGCCGGAATTCACGGTTTGAACCGTGCCACTCTCATTCGCCAATGTCACGACAGCGTTCGGAATCACGCCGCCTGTATCGTCTTTGATCGTTCCACGCACGGTTCCGGTTGTGCCTGGCCGGACCGTTTGCGGGCGTGCTGGTTGGCTCTGCGGGGTGACGCTCTGCGCGCCCACTGCCGCGGCGATTCCCACGGCTGTTAGAAGTACACGTACACTCGTCCAGCTTTTCATTCCACTCCTGATTGCAATACAGTTCAACCGCCAGTTTTGTTTCTGTTGCATCACTGCGGAGAGATGCCGTCGGTGGCGCCTTCTCCTCCCGAGGCGAGGCCCCAGTCCCCGAGCGATTGCATCTGGCGCGGCGAAGCCGACTGAAAAATAGGTTCCACGCCGGCGATGACGTTCGTCGCCAACAGACGCGATTGATCGTTCGCTATCGGTGCACCGGCAACCACCACGGCGTCTCCGGGCTTCAAATCGGCCGGGCTAATCTTGGGAAGTCTTGCGATGAATTGCGAGACATCGCCGTTGCGTATCCCGCCGCCTGCTCGAAATGCACCACCGCTGGCGCTGTCTGCACCACCGCTGGCCCCAGCTCCAGGCCCGTGCGCGCCGGTTCCGTCGGGACTACCATTGCCGCCGCCTTTCCAGCCTCCATTCGGCGCCAGCGCTGCTTCACCTTGTTTCGCCCCAGCCTGAGAGGTGGCACTTCCTGGCGCTCGATTCGCGTCTGCACCGGCCGCCGTAGGATTCAGCCGGCGCGCCAGCGCCATCGCCATCATCGGCGGAAGCTTTCGTACGGCCGAATCATCATTAAGCACCAGCGTGACGGTTTGTTTCGTCCGGAGATCCTTTACGGTAATGCTTTTCCCGTCCGGCGATACGGCACTTACCGTACACAAGAGCGTCCGTATAGGACTGGAGTAAACCTTCTGTGCCGTCAATGTCGATCCATCCGTGGCTGTCTCCCCGATCACTCGCACTTGATCGCCTACCTGAATATCCGCCAATTGCGACGGCACGGGACTTTTCGGAGTAGCTGGAGAGTACCTTGTGAACTGCGCCTTCGCGGCATCGACGGTCATCGGCTTTGGCCCTTGCGGGCTACGCGCGGATATAGATATTTTTCCGCCTGCAGCATCGACTTGCGTCACCACGCCACCGGTGCTGTGCTGCCACGCAGCGGTTTCTTCCTGGTGCACGGTTTGCAGATCGCGCGCTGAAATCAAAATGACCGCCCGGGCCGCAACGGTATTGGGATTATCTTGCGCCTTCGGGGCGAATACCTGAACCCGGTCACCCGCCATCAGATCGTCGGCGGTAATGCGAGTAGCTTTCTTCAGATCGAGAGTGGCCGGATCTACCTTTCGCAGACTCTTCGTGTTCTCTAGCTCGACGGTGTACAGAGTTCCCGTCTTATCTTCTTTCACAGTAATGGTGTGAGCACTCTGGTCTACGGCCGTGACCGCGCCCGTGATTCGTTGCAAGGGTTGCGGTGTGGATCCAGGCGGCTCTTGTGCGAACGCCGCGAAAGCCAACAGGCATACAGATGCCAGCGATATACGAAACACAGTCAACATAGTGGAACTGAGAACAACGGGGCGCCTCATTTGTATGTAGGGCGACTTCTTCGTCTCTGACGTTACCCTAACGAAGGGAATCGCCGCAGCTTGCAAATTCTGGGCTGAATTAGACAACAAAAAGGGCGCCATCTGTTTCCAGACGCGCCCTTTCTAGACTTGGAATGAAGGAGTTTTAAGCGGCGTTGACCAACATGTCTTCGAACATCTCATTGCCGTCGTCGTGATTGCGATCGGCTTGCTCCTGGCATTGGATGCAGTACGGAGCCCACGGCACAGCCGCCAGCCGCTTCGGACTGATCTCCTCCTCACAGTGGAGACAGGTACCGAACGAGCCATCCTCGATTCGGCGCAGCGCTGAGCGGACATTCCGCAACAGGTTCGATTCGCGGTCTAGATTGCGGATCGCCAACTCGCGCTCGGCGGCGTGCTGCACTTCGTCCAACGCATCCGCGCTTTTCTCGATGGTGATCGCATCGCGATTACGTACGACGTGCTCCAACTCGTCCTGCTTGGTTTCCAGGATCTTCTTAAATTTGTTTACTTCAGTCTTCGTCATGTTCTTCTTTCTCCTTCAATAACGCCTAGCGCGCCCACTCTAAAAATGTAAGTTCAAAGCTGCCAAGTCTTCCGTTTAGACGTTGGACTATCTAAAAAGGGTTCAATAACGGTAGCACAGTTTCTCCGTCAAAGAAACATCCCAGATAGATATTACTGCGATTCGGAATTGGGCCAGCGAGACAGCGTTAGAGCATTCGTTTGAGGAACCAAAGCCCAAATCCGCGGCTTTCGTGCCCAACGCTTCTACTCCGAGAAGTCGGCGCTTTTCGGATTTCCGAATCATACCACAGCCGTTGAGCAATTCAAGCGCCATTTTAACGACCCATTTCGATACCTTACGCCGTCTTGCCGAGCGGTCTGCTCTGTAGTGCTCCGTCCCTTTTAGCTGACCGTTAATCACCTATCGACTGCTGCGCGCAAAACCTTACAGCACAAGCCGTTGCCTTTCTTGAGAAAAGAATTGCTGCGCTTCACTATCTGTTGCGCACCGCGGCGAGCGCAGCGTGCCGGCGCTTGCGACCGGTGTATTTGCGAGCCTTCTTTGCGTCGGTATCCAGCAACTGCTCTGTGCTTCTGATGACTCTAGTTAGAGGAAGAAGGAACTTTCTCTCACTCTGCATGGAAAGAAAGTAAGAAGGCAGGTAAACTCGTGATTCTGGGGAGTCTACGTGCGCGGCATAACATCGAGCCGGAGTACCGGGCGGGGCGTCAGTACGTGAAGTACGAACTAGAGGCCGCTCTCGACGCGCTCCACTTCAACCAGGCAACTGTAGAAAGTCGGTCCTCCGCCGATGTCAGTCAAGCGGTCGGACGTGAGCTGATTCAGTCCCAAACAACCCGGTGAACTCTTGTTCCAGCGCGTACTCCGTGCGCGAACTACTCCCGGCGATACGTCGAAACCGATGTGCGCGGTGAAAAAACAAAACCCACGGTCGTTGTAGGTACGCACTCGCATCCCGTGCACGATTCCTCGATCTTCCGCGTCGGTAGGATGAAGTGCCAGCACAGCAGTCTGACCGTCAACTTCCCTACGATGCCCGAAAGTTGAATTCAGACTGTCGTCATTCTTACCGGAAATCAACTCCAGCGGGTAATGCTGTTTGAGTTCTGCATCGCCAAAGCGCGATTCAGCAGGCGGCGTATACCCGAGCGTTTCCGCCCCGAACTCAAAACGTCCGGAAGGAGTGCAAAAGCCGCCCTGCGCGAACGGCAAGAACGGCTGTGCGGATGGCGAAACGGCGAGGCGAACGAAATGCTCCCGCTCCAGTTGTTCGAGCGTGATTCCCCGCAGGTAGGGCGAGTCCGTTTTGAGCAGCGTGCGAATCATGTCATCTTCGGTGTCGCCGAAACAGGCATCGCGGAAGCCCATCCTCTGCGCGAGCATACGGAAAATCTCTACGTTCGATTTCACTTCGCCCGGCGGCGCGACCGCAGGACGCGCCAGTTGCAAATAGTAATGCCCATACGCTAAGTAGAGGTCTGTGTGTTCCAGAAACGTGGTCACAGGAAGCACCAAGTCGGCGTAATCCGCGGTGTCTGTTTGGAACTGCTCCAGGACAACGGTGAACAGGTCGTTACGCCGCAGCCCTGCAAGAACCTTGCTTTGGTGCGGAGCAATGGCGGCCGGATTCGAATTGTAGACCACCAGCGCCTTTACACTCGGCTCGTCCAACTCGGTGAGCGCTTCGCCGAGGCGCGTCATATTTACGAGGCGCGCTTCTCGGCCCAGCAGAGATTGCGTTTGCAGATCCGGTCGCTCCAGTTCTGCCCTGTTGAACTCGAATGCGCCTGAGGTCGTGAGCTGCAGACCGCCGCCAACGTCCCGCCACGAGCCGGTCAAAACAGGGAGCGCGGCAATTGCCCGGATTGCATTTCCGCCCCGCTCACTTCTCTGGACTCCATAATTCACCCGTATGGCAGCCGGCCGGACCGTCGCATATTCGCGTGCCAGACTCTCGATGTCCTCAGCCGCAATTCCGGTCAAGCTGGCGACCTGTTCAGGCGTATAAGATTCGGCGAGCTTCGTCAGCTCACCAAAGCCATTCGTGTAGTTTTCGATGTATTCGCGATCATGCCAGGATTCCCGCAGGATCACGTGCATCAAGCCCAAGGCCAACGCGAGATCTGATCCGGGATTAATTGCAAAGTGCCGGTCCGCAGCTTTGCCGGTCCGGTTCTTCACAGGGTCGATGACGTAAAACTTCGCGCCCTTGCGCCGCGCCTCTACAATCCAGGGCCAAAGGTGCACATTCGTACCAAGTACGTTGGCACCCCAGGCGATGATCAACTTGGAGTGAGCAAACTGCTCCGGTTCGGTGCCCAGACGAATGCCTTGCGACAGCCTCAGCGCTTCGCCGCCGGCCGCGGAACAAATGGTTCGGTCCAGACGGCTTGCTCCTAGGCGGTGAAAGAATCGCCGGTCCATCCCGGATCCATTGAGCAAACCCATCGTGCCGGCGTAGCTGTATGGGAGAATCGCCTCCGGCCCGTCGGTCTCCGCAATGTCAAGAAGGCGTGAGGCAATCTCATTCAGCGCCTCGTCCCATGTCACTCGTTCGAAACGTCCTTCGCCTTTAGCTCCCACCCGCCGCAGCGGAGCCATCAACCGTTCCGGATGATATTCGCGCTCCAGGTATTTGCGTCACTTTGGCGCATAGAAATCCTCGCGTGATCGGATGCGCCGGGTCGCCGCGCAGTTTGGTCGCCCTTCCAGCATCGTCTATGTCTAGAACCAGCGAGCAGGTGTCGGGACAGTCCAGCGCACAGACAGAGGTTCGCGTTTCAGCCACGGTCCTCTTATTGTCGCTGACCTTCAGGTCAAATCTGAATGCGCCCGCGCAAGAAGAGCGCTGCGTGGCCGGCGATCTCCACTCGGTCTCCCGCGGCTTTGCAGAATAGCTCGCCGCCGCGCGGTCCAACCTGCCGTGCGTGCAACGTCGTCTTGCCCAATTCTTTTGCCCAATAGGGAATCAAAGTGCAATGGGCCGATCCGGTCACTGGATCTTCGGGCACGCCCTTGGCGGGAGCAAAGAAACGCGAGACGAAATCGCAATCCGTTCCGGGCGCCGTGACAATGACGGCAAAACGATCGATCTGCATCAGCCCCTGCATGTTCGGCGCAAGCGCTCGCACCTCATCCGCAGAGCCGTACCGCACCAGATAATCGCGCGCCGCTAGAATCTCTACTGGGTTACCACCCAGGGCCTCAAGAAGCGGAGCAACGCTCTCGGTATGCCCGTCGACGATCTGGGGCGGCCGCGAAGGAAAGTCCATGGCCAGCAAATCGCCATTCCGCCGAACAAGTAGCTCACCGGATTTGGTCGTGAAACGCAGCGTGTCGCCCGGCTCTTTCAATTCGTGGAACAACACGTAAGCCGAAGCGAGTGTCGCGTGACCGCATAGATCCACTTCGCAACCCGGCGTAAACCAGCGCAGGTGGAAACTATCGGCTCCGCGCACGAAAAACGCCGTCTCGGAGAGATTGTTTTCGGTCGCGATCGCTTGTAGATCTCTATCGCTCAGCCAATTCTCGAGCGGGCAAACCGCAGCAGGGTTACCGGAAAAAACAGCGCTGCTAAAGGCGTCCACCTGATAGATCGGGAGATCCATCTCAGTTTAGATGTAGAGGCGAAACTAATTGATGCGCACTCGGTGCTTTTCTTTGAGCACAAGCTCATCGAAAATGGCCAGCACTTTCTTGCGGTAACTGTACATGCGCCACAGCGAGTCCCGAAAGCTCTCCTCGTAACGCTGCGGCTGCAACCATTTCGTCAGCAGAGGCCGGGGTACGTCGATATCGCGACGTAAATCGTCTGCTGAATGACCTCGCAGGAAGAGGCCGTAGAAGATGGCAGCCTCCCGTTGCGGGGCGAGCGGATCGATATCGTCGCGGCCGACCATAAGCGCGTTGTAATTACTTAATTCCGTATCGTACTACCAATCGGGGTTCTTTAGAACGGCGAGAAATTGGCCCTCAAGTCATCAGTCTAGCAACGCTGTCAAGTCTCTCAATTCGGAGATCGAAAGCGATTACAGGTCGTCGATTCTGCCCCGAATTTCTACTCATTACGGCGTCACCCGGCGCAGCGTAACGCGCCTATACATCCAGCACCGCACCCGTCAGTACGTCGAAGAATGTAACCCTCCAGGCTGCCTCTTTCAGATCCATCCGTGCCACCGTGATGGGCAAACTGAACCGACGTGGACCTGCGCTCCCCGGATTCACGTAAATCACCCCGTCCTCCAGTTTTCGAGACGGCTTATGCGAATGCCCCGAGACCACGGCACCGAACCCTGCCGTACGAGGGTTCAAATCAAGTTCATTCACGTCATGTAAAACGTAAATGGACCCGTTCGCCGTCTCGGCAACGGTTGTGGCGGGCAGCGCTGCCGCCCAGGATCCACGGTCTACATTGCCTCGAACAGCCACAACCGGCGCTAGTTCCGACAGCGCATTCAGGATTTCCGCGCTACCCACGTCACCGGCATGGATGATCAGATCGGACCCGCGCAGTACCAGCAGAGCCTGAGGCCGCAGCAACCCGTGAGTATCCGAAATGAGTCCTATGCCGCTCACCCGGCCTCCCCGGGAAAATCGGGAACACTGCTATCCAGCCGCGATCCCGGCCGCGCGCTCCGATGTCGTCGGACGTTCCACGCGTTCCGCCCACGGTAGCGGGTCTTGCCCGCGAAGCAGCCGTTCCACATGATCCGATGTCAGCACATCGGAGAAGAACAGGCCTTGCCCCATCGCCGCACCGGATTTCTTCAGATACTCGAATTGGTCCGGCTTTTCCACGCCCTCGGCCGTCACGTCCAGCTTCAACTCTGTCGCCAACGCCATAATTGCGTCGAAGATCTGCGATTTGCCTTCGCTGATCCGGCTCACAAATGCGCTGTCCACCTTCAAAATAGAGATGGGGAACTCCTGCAGGCGTACCAGCGATGAGTAACCCCTTCCAAAATCGTCGATCGCCAGACGAATCCCTAGCTCACGCAGGCATTGCAGTTTCTGCGCCGCCACTTCATCGTTCTCCATGATCATGCTCTCCGTGAGCTCAATGGTCAGAAGATCCCCGGGAAGCTCCGTATCTTTGATAATTCCGTGCAGCATATCCACTAATTGGGGCTGCATAAACTCCCGGCCCGATAGATTCACATTGACGCACAGCCGCCGCAGTTCCGGACGCAATTGGCGCCATTGCTGGAGACGTTGGCATGCCTCTCGTATGACCCAGTGGCCCAGCGGGATGGTTAAGCCGGCTTCTTCGGCCACTGGCAAAAACTCCGCCGGACGAAGTACGCCGCGCCGCGGATGGTTCCACCGCAGCAAGGCTTCGAAGCTCACCACTTGACCGGTCTGCAGGCAAACAATCGGCTGATAACAAAGCTGGAACGTGCGGTTCTGTAAGCTTTGCCGGAGATCTGTTTCCAACTGCAGCACGTCCATCGCGCGCTTATCCAATGAAGGCTCAAACACCACGTAGCGCGCCTTGCCAAGGCTCTTCGCGCGGTACATCGCAATATCCGCGTGGCGCAGCGCCTCCTCCGGCTTATCGATCTCCGCCAGAGCTATGCCGATACTCGCGGTGACCACGATGCTGCTACCACTTACGTCGAAGGCGGTAGCAAGTCCCTGCTGGATCCGCTCCGCCGCGGAAATCGCATCGGCCACTGTCCCCACGTGCTGCAGCAACACCGTGAACTCATCCCCGCCAAAACGCGCGGCCGTATCGTCCGGGGCCAAACACGTTGTCAAGCGTTGCGCGACAGCGGCCAACAGTTGATCGCCCACGGCGTGTCCCAGACTGTCATTCACCACTTTGAAGCGGTCCAGATCCAAAAACAATACCGCCAGCTTGTCGTTTCCCTCAGAGCGCGTTCGGGTAACCGCCCGTTCTAGTAGATCCAGAAAGAGTTCGCGGTTGGGTAACGCCGTCAAGGCGTCATGGTAGGCACTGTGCAGCAGACGTTCCTCGGCTTCCCGCCGAGCGGAGACATCCGCCATTCCGCCCACCATCCGCACGGGTTTGTTGGCGCCATCTCTCAGCACAAATCCGTGGTCGGCGACTGGAATGTACTTTCCATTGCTGCGCCTGATTCTATACTCTTCGGCCCAACGAACCTCGCCGCCTTCGATGACGTGACGGATGTTCGCCCACACCCGATCGGCGTCGTCGGGATGCAGCCGCTCCCGCCACCAGTCGATCGTGTTTATGCTCTCCTGCTCCACGCAACCGAAAATGCCCTGCAGGTTACCGGCCCGCCACACTTCATCTGTCCTCAAGTCCCATTCCCAAAGACTGTCGTGAGTCGCACGGGCGATCATTTCCAGGTGTTCCCTGTTTCGCTTCAGGTGTGCGGTCCAGCGCAGGTTTGCGGTAAGAAGCAGCAGCAGCGTCGCGATGAGCAAAAACAACAGAACGCTATACACGTCGAGCGAGTGTATAGGTGCGAATAGCGGCCGCGCGATGAACGCGAACACCGCGATGCCCCCGCCGATCTGCGCGGTCAAGGCAGGCCACACGCCGCCATACCACGCGCTCAGAAAAACGGCGAACAACAGCGGGACGTAAGCTCCTGGAATACCGAGACGCCGCTCAATAAGCTGACTTGCGATCAGCGCTAGCGCCGTCGTGAAGACAGCGATACCAAAGCCCCGTAAGCGGCTGGGTGACTCCGGAAACCGACCGAAAGTAGCTGGTGTAGCCATAAGCGAACTGGAACGGGATCGCGCCTAAATCGTGGCTAAATTCTAGTACCTATAGTACTCGCTGCTAATTGCACCGAATCAGCATATCAACTCTCCACGTCGTGAAACACTCCACATTCGCGATGAATCCCCATTGCGAATGCCTTCGAAGCCGCGTCGCTCAGCAAAATCGTCAAAGACCAAAAAGTCCGCGAGTAAAGAAAACTCCGACACGAGTACCAGGCGGGAGATCCTGGCAGTCGCCAAGAAGAATTTCGGATTTGCCTCGCTTCGTCCCGGGACAGGAGCAGGCGATCCGCGCTCTCATAGCTCAGAAAGACACGCTTGTCGTAATGCCCACCGGCTCGGGTAAATCGGCCATCTACCAAATTGCAGGACTGATGACGGAAGGGTCTGTTCTGGTCATATCGCCTCTCATCGCGCTGCAAAAGGATCAGGTGGATTCAATCAATGAACAGGATGCGCAAGCCGAAGCCGTCGTTGTCAACTCTACTCAGCGGGCGGCGGAAACCCATGAGGCCTTCGAAAAAATCGGAGACGGCACGAGCAAGTATATTTTCCTGGCGCCCGAACAACTTCGCAAGCAGGAGACAATCGAAGCGCTAGAGAAAGCGAATGTCTCTTTGTTCGTCATAGACGAAGCGCACTGCATCAGCGAGTGGGGGCACGATTTTCGACCCGATTACCTGGAACTCGGTCCCGTGATCGAGCGCCTCGGCCATCCCGTGGTTCTCGCCATGACTGCGACGGCCTCCGAACAGGTTCGGGCGGAGATTACTCAACGTCTGGGCATGCGCGATCCTGAGATTTTCGTACAAGGGTTCGATCGCCCCAACATTTATTTACGCGTCGATCACTTCGATACCGAAGACAAAAAGACCGAAGCGCTGGTTCACCGCGTTCGTTGGGCGGAGAAGCCGGGCATTGTCTACGTTGGTACACGCAAAAATGCCGAACAGATCATGCGCCTGCTCGACGAAGAAGGTGTTCGCGCACTCTTTTATCACGGCGGCCTCAAAGCCTCTGAACGCCACCAGATTCAGGATCAGTTCATGTCCGGCGACGCCGAAGTCATTGTTGCGACGAATGCGTTTGGAATGGGTATCGATAAAGCCGACATCCGCTTCGTCTTTCACTACGACGTCAGTGACTCTATAGATTCGTATTACCAGGAGATCGGCCGCGCGGGCCGGGACGGTGAGAAGGCCGAAGCAGTCCTGTTCTTCCGGTCCGAAGATATCGGCGCGCAAGCCTTCAAAACAAGCGAAGGCAGACTCGACGCGAGCCAGGTGGAACACATCGCAGCCGTGATCGCGGATCAGGAAGGTCCCGTCGAGCCCGAAGAAATCGCCGAAGAATCCAACCTCTCGGAACGAAAGCTCACCAGCGCCATTCACCGCCTGGAAGATGTGGGAGCCTTAGAAGTGCTTCCAACCGGCGAAGTGCAAGTGTCTGAAGATACGGATCTCGGTGAGGCGGCCAAAGCTGCCGCGGACGAGCAAGACCGCCGCCGCGAGACCAAGCGGGAACGCTTGCGCCGGATGGAGGAATACGCCGACACGTCCGCCTGCCGTCGTGAACTGCTCCTCCGCTACTTCGGCGACAACTTCACCGGCCCTTGCGAAAATTGCGACAACTGCGAGCGGGCTCGGCCCGGGATTCAAGTCGACCCCAGCGTCGGGACGCGCCGCGAAGTGGCTTAACACAGTTCCGGGTCATTATCGAAGCGATGGTACTGGCGCTGATTGAGCAGTTCGGTAAAACGCCACCAAGGAGTCTCCGGGCTGCGGAGTTACGCTCGTATTCGCGAACGTAATGCTTGCCCCGTTCAGCGTGTAATCTGTCTTCTGCTGCAGCACACGGCCGTTCCTATAGAGCTTGAGACTCGTCGGCAGCGGTGCTGACGTTAAGACGAAAGTCAGGTTCCTGCCGTTGATCGTACCTCGCGGCGTCTGATCGCCAATGAATAACGGTGCTGTGCTTGTGCCCGCAAACCTGTAGTAAGCCTGCAAAATGTCACCGCTCTGCGGTACCTGACCGCTCACAAACGTGATTGTGGACCCACTCAAGCTGTAGTCCGCGCCGTTGCTTAGCAACACGCCATTTCGATAAAGCGCGAGCGTCGAGGCGGGCGAGGGCGCGTTGGCGAGCGTGAAAGCCGCGTTTGTTCCGTTGATCGTTCCAGCCCGGCACCTCAGCATCGGAGAACGCAGTGCTGACGGTTCCCGCCGAAAGACTATTCACCAGCGTAGTTAAACTGGCGACGGCAGCGCTTAAGGTTGTCACTTGCGAGCTGATGCTGTTGGTGGACGTTGTCAGACTGATCAGGGAACCATTGATCGCATTCAGGTTCGCGGTTAATCCAATCACCTGGCTAATAGAAATCTGCGGCCCGGTTGTCGTCGAACTCGCCACGTTGACGTCGCTGATGTTCAAAGGACTCGATGCGGGCGGCACTGCCCAGGTTTCCGTCCAGGTCACCAGCCCGTTGCTGCTGGTGAAGACAGCCGCATACGGCGCCGCTTGCGGGCTGGTTGTCGAGGGCACCAACATCACCGCCAGCGCGCCGTTGTAAATCTTCACGGACGTGTTGTATGGCGTCGGACTGCTGCCCGTGGACGGCGCTGTACCGGTCCACGTCAAAACCAGCGTTCCATTGAACAAGGAACCATCCGAGTTGTAGACCGTGTCCTCAATCTGCGTCAGAGTCGATTGCGCAAACGCGCAGGGCACCAGTGTAAGCGAACAGAATAGTAATAGAGAGAGCAGCGGGCGCAGTCTAAGCATTTTGCCTCACGTCGAAGTCAGCGTTCCGTCTCCGTCCCGGAGCAAGCATTCCTGCTTCGTGTTAGGATCGGCGCGACTTAAGCAAAGCACGCGACCTCAGGCGGGCTTGCAGCACCTGGCGCGTGCGCTGGGCCGCTATTCCGGCGTAAAGTTCTGAACTCGATTGACTTACGCGATCTGGCGAGAAAGTTGCGAACGCTGTGACCGCATAGCTGAACACCGAGCTACGGCCCTCAGCTGCCGCGATCGATTCGCTCGGCTCCGACGTAAGGCTGCAACGCTTTCGGGACGGCCACACTTCCGTCCTCTTGCTGATAATTCTCGATAATCGCTACCCAGGTTCGGCCCACGGCCAAGCCGCTGCCATTCAGGGTGTGGATAAACTCAGCTTTTCCCTTACCGCTCTTGGAACGGATCTGTGCGCGGCGCGCCTGGAAGGCTTCGAAATTGGAGCATGACGAGATCTCCTTGTAGCCGTTTTGGCCGGGTAACCAGACTTCCAGATCGTAAGTTTTGGCCGAGCTGAATCCCGTATCGCCGGTCGAAAGGAGCATCCTTCGATACGGCAGTTCCAGCTTCTCCAGAATTTCTTCCGCGTCGCGCGTGAGTTTCTCATGCTCCTGTTCGCTCTGCTCGGGACGCGTGAATTTTACGAGCTCCACCTTTTGGAATTGGTGCACGCGAATGATTCCGCGCACATCGCGTCCATACGATCCGGCTTCGCTTCGAAAGCACGGTGTGTACGCGCACAATGAAATCGGCAGAGATTCGGCATTCAGCGTCTCGTCGCGAAACAGATTCGTGACTGGGACTTCCGCCGTCGGGGCAAGCCACAAGTCGTGGCCCTCACACTTAAATAGGTCTTCCGCAAATTTTGGCAGTTGACCTGTTCCGTAAAGACTGGCGGAATTGATCATGAAGGGCGGCAGCACTTCCCGATATCCGTGCTCTTTCGTATGCACGTCCAGCATGAAGTTGATCAGCGCTCGTTCCAGCCGTGCTCCCAAACCCCAATACACCGCAAACCGCGCACCCGTCACCTTCGCCGCGCGCTCCAGGTCCAAAATCCCCAATTCCGCGCCGAGGTCCCAGTGAGCTTTCGGCGAGAAGGAGAACTCTCTCGGGGAGCCCCAACGCTTGACTTCTACGTTGTCGTTCTCACTCTTGCCGATTGGAACACTGGCGTGGGGGATATTTGGGACTCCGGCCAGAAAATCACGGAACTCAGCGTCGAGCTGATTCGCCTGCTCATCCAGTAGCGCGATTTCCTCCCCCATGGCGCGTACTCGCTGCTGTCTCTCCGCTGTATCCTCGCCCTGTTTGCGCAGCTTGCCGATTTCCATCGTTGCCTGGTTGCGCTCCGCTTTCAGGTGTTCGGTTTGGGTGACGCATTGACGCCTCCGCCGGTCCAGGTCCTGAAACGCCTCGGTGTCCAGCGAGTATCCACGAGTGGCCAGCCGGTCCCGAAGCTGCTCTAGATTGTTCCGAAAGAAATTTAGATCGTGCATTCCTGGTTCGCCCGGCAGCCAAGCGGTGCTTGCTCAACTAGCGCTGGTTCAGCGGAATCCACTTCTGCCCGTCGGGAGCGCCCGTGTAGTCGGCTCGCGGCCGGATCAGGCGATTGTTCCTGTATTGCTCCAGAATGTGGGCTGTCCAACCCGACATCCGGCTGACGGCGAAAATCGGCGTGAACAAGTCCACCGGTATGCCGAGTGAATAGTAAGTCGACGCCGAATAGAAGTCCACATTCGGATTCAGGCCTTTCATGTCGCAAACCGCCTGCTCAACGCGCGAGGACTTCTCGAAAAGATCGGTATGCCCGGTGCGCTTTCCCAGTTCTTCGCTCATCTTCTTCAAGTGAATGGCCCGTGGATCTAAAACCTTGTACACGCGATGGCCGAAACCCGCCACCTTGACCTTGTTCTCCAGGTCCGACTTTACTTTGGCGACTGCGTCATCCGGGGACTTGGTAGCTAGCAGCATACGGATGACGTCCTCGTTCGCGCCGCCGTGCAAGGGTCCCTTCAGCGCCCCGATCGCGGAGGTCACCGCCGAATAGATATCGGACAGCGTTGCCGCGGTCACCCGCCCCGCGAAGGTGGAGGCATTCAGCTCGTGATCGGCATGCAGGATTAGTGCTACGTCGAACACCCGCTCCATCACTTCGTCGGGCTTCTTTCCCGTTAGGGTGTAGATGAAATTTGCCGCGTATCCCAGGCCCGACTCGCCCTGAACCACTTCTTTCCCATTGCGCAGACGGTCGAAGCTGGTCACGATAGTGGCCACACGCGCCATCAGCTTGACCGCTTTTTTTACATTTGCGCCGAGCGAGTTATCCCGCGCCAACGGGTCGTACAGCGCCAACATCGAAACCGCGGTTCGCAGAACGTCCATGGGCGGTGCGCCTTGCGGAACGTTCTTCAGAAACTGTGTAACCTCGGCGGGCAGGTCACGTTCGGCAACTAGAGAAGACTTCAGCTCACCAAGCTGGGCCGTATTCGGCAGAGCGCCGTTCCAAAGCAGGTATATGACTTCTTCAAATGTTGCGTTCTCGGCCAGGGTGTGGATGTTGTATCCGAAGTAGCTTAAAACACCCTTATTGCCGTCGATGTAGCAGATCTTGGACGTAGTCGCTACTACGCCTTCCAGACCCGCACCAGCCGTCGCCATGTACGCTTGTGTCTCCCGTTTTGATTCTATATAACTCGCCCAACGTTCCAGTTCCGCGGGCGATGCAGGTCGGAGCCGCCTTGCCGAGACTTCCTTGGGAAGACGGAGATTCTTGATCTTTTCTTGACCTACCCGCCGAAGAAAGCGTTCGTCTTCTATTCCGTGGATTCTGAACCTGAGTGGTTCCTCGACGAAATCCGCACAGAGGAGATTATCTATGAATGCTTCAATAGCTCGCATCTTTGGATTGGCCGCAGTCGCGGCTTTTGCGGGCACAGGATTGATGCAAGGTGCGCAGCAAAAAGGTACGTTCCATTTGCCGGTGGCGGCGCATTGGGGATCGGTCACGCTTCAGCCTGGAGATTACTTCGTGACTTTACCGGACTTGTCACTCGGAGAACGAACATTCCGCGTGACAGGCGATGGAAAAACCATCCTGGAGATGCCGATAGCAATAGATCTCCAAAAGGAATCGAAAACCAGCCAGCTTGAACTCTGGCAAATAGAGGGCAACTATTTCGTACGCGGGTTCTCATCCGCGGCGGCTGGCGAAACGTTTACATTTTCCGTTCCCAAAAGACACCCCACCGAAGAGGTCGCAAAACTACGCATCAGCCGTTCCAACCCCAGACCGGAACTTGCCTTAATCAGAAATTGCCGCTCGCATCCCCGGCGTCCGGCTTGCCGTTAAACACCTCAGCGAGAAGTTCGTAAGAATGGAGACGCGCCTGATGATCATGCACAATGGTCACCGCCATCACTTCGTCGATCTGAAGCTCGCTCGCGATTTGATCTAATTGGCGGCGAACGCTTGCTGGGGCGCCAATCGCGTAACGAGGCCACTCGCCTGTTTCAAACACGGATGGACTCAACCCGGAAGCGAGTTCCAGTTCCGCTTCTTCCGGCGTGGGGACAAGCCCGGGATTGCGTGGGAAAGTTCGGAAGCGGCGGAGCAGCGCGCGGGAACTAAGGGCCAGGCGCTGCGCTTCCCGTTCCGTTTCCGCGCAAACCACGCCCAACGCAAGAATCAACTGGGGTTGCCGCACGTATTTGGAGGGTCTAAACTCTGTCCGGTATTGCTCGATCGCGGCGCGAGTGTATTGAGGATCAATGAAATGAGCGAACGCATAGCGTAGGCCTAATTGCGCAGCAGCAGAAGCGCTCCATTCACTCGAGCCGAGAAGCCAGAGCTCCGGCGAACCCGGCATTTCCGGACTCACTCGAATTTTGCTGAAGGGATGATCGGGCGGGAAGTCGTGTCCCAGAAAAGCCTCGAGTTCAATCAGGCGGTCCGGGAAGTCGTCATTTGCGGGAGGGGTTCCGCGCTCGCCCCGCAGGGCACGAGCCTCGAGTTGCGTGCCGCCCGGTGCGCGGCCGATGCCCAAGTCGATGCGATCCGGATAAAGGGCGTGGAGCATGCGAAAGACCTCAGCCACTTTCAAAGGACTGTAGTGAGGCAGCAGCACGGCGCCGGACCCAACGCGGATGCGCGAGGTTTCGGCCGCAATCCGAGCGATCAGGATCTCAGGCGCCGGGCACGCAAGAATTTCCATTCCGTGATGCTCGGCCATCCAGTAGCGTTCGTATCCGAGGCGGTCCGCCAGACGAGCGAGTTCGATGCTGTTGCGCAGAGCTTCGGCGGGCGTACATCCAGCAGAGACGGGCGACTGGTCGACGATGGAGAGCTTCACTGGTCCCCAGTCAAGCACACGCTAATCACGATAGAAGCGCAAGGGGCGTGGATGCGCGCCACGAGACGGAAGAACGAACCCGCTGCTCTTGGCGGGGCGCGCTTGACACCGCGACCGTTTTGCGCGACTTATTCAATAGCGATGGACATTCGCGGATGGAATGAGCGATACCGGCAAGAGGGACGGGCGCGGGAAGATTTCGAGGCGGGACCGACGCAGTTGGTAGTCGATACGGCAAAGCAGTTGAAAGCTGGGAGCGCTCTCGATCTGGCGTGCGGTAGCGGGCGCAATGCACTATGGCTCGCGAAAGCGGGATGGCGGGTTACAGCCGTCGACGGGTCCTCGGCGGCCATTGAGGCCCTAAGGCAAGAAGCGGAACGGCAGAACGTCGCTGTAGAGGCGCAAGTGGCGGATCTTCAGGGCGGTTTTCGCATTCAGGAAGCGTTTTGGGATTTGATCGTAATCGCTTATTACTTGCAGCGCGACCTGTTTGAGCCAGCAAAACGAGGACTTGCGCCGGGAGGCGTCCTGATTGCGATTGTGCACACCACGGAAGCGGGCGAAGAGCCGACCGTCTCGCGCTTGAGGCCGGGAGAGCTGAAGGGCTATTTCCCAGGTTGGGACATCATGCACGAGTATGAGGGCAAGGCAAATGACCCAGCGCACAAACGGCGCGTCGCCGAGATTGTCGCGCGACCGCCGTTGTGTTAAGCCGCAGTGTCCTGAGTGTCAGGCGGTAGCCGCAAGTTCTTTCTGAACCGTCCACACCACGTGTCCATCGATATTGACGAGGCGGACGCCTGCGCGCCCGCATGGACACAAACTGTCATCGAGTTCCGCTCTCAATCCCGTTTCGATGCCTTTGCGAAGCGGTACGTCGACCAGCAACTTGCCGTGGACAATTGAAAAATTGTTGCCCGGTTCAATGTGCCAGCCTTCATGCGCCTCGCACTCCGAGGCGAGCAGCCGGCCGCGTGAACCGAGAAAGAGTTCGAAGAGCGGTACTCCGAATGCTTGCCACAGCGAGACGCGCAGCACGTCATTGAGAGGGCTACGGCCGCATTGCGTGAGCACAAAAACGGCGTGATCGACGCTGCTCAATTTGAGAGCGCCTAGTTCGCTGCGGCCATGCAAGCGCAACAAATCGGAGGCAGAACCGACCAGCACCTGAGGCTGAAAATTCTCGAGGTCGCGCCAGCGATCCCTGGGAAACGGTTGTGCGAAGTCAAATGGCTTGGAGAGCGCGCTGATCTGAGCGATCCGCTGCTCGGGTCTTGCCGGAAAAGGGAGCTTACGATGAGCTCGGTTGATGGGGCGAAATCTGCTGAGGTTCGTGGCGAGTCTTAGCATGGGGGCACCAGAAACGAAGTTCGGCGGGCGGATGATAATTCGTGTCGGGATATTCTGACGGGACTAGGCCAGTCGCAGAGACCGGGATAAGACGCCCGATCGGGTCAGCGCGCGACCGCCGGCATGACGAGGCGAGATTCGAGCAGCCGCTCCAAATTTTGCGTCAGGATGAATGAGGCCTGCTGTTGATCAAGTCCGATTTCATAGAGCGCGGTAGTTTGCTCTTTGAAGATCGCAGTGTTCCAACCACGTGGAAAGAAGCTCGAATCCGTGCCAAAGAGAATGCGATCGAGACCGAGCACGTCGATGGCGCGGCGGAACACGGAGCGGAGGTCCAGATTTTCGTACATCATCCATCGGTTGCTGCTGGACGTATCGAGATAAACATTAGGGCACAGATCGGCCAGCATGAGCGCCTCGCGGAACATACCCGCGCCGAAGTGTGGAACGATGAAGCGAATCTGAGGGAAATGCAGCGCAACGGGATGAAGATCAAGCGGGTTCGAATAGCGCATATCGAACTGACTAGGTAAAGCGAGCTTCTTACGCACACCGACGCTCATGGTTCCGCAGTGCACGAAGACGGCAAGCCGCGAATCGGAAGCGACCTGGAGCAAAGGAACCAGGCGCGCGTCAGCGATTGAGTAAGTGTGCATCGCCGGAAACAGACAGATGCCGTGGAGATGAGGGTTCGAGGCGGCCGCCTTCACTCTGTCGAGCGCGTCCGGCTGCAGCGGATCGAGCATGAAGTAGCCAAAGAAACGATTCGGGTGTGCGCGAACGGCGGTCGCGACGCTCGCTTCGTCACCGGGAGCACTGGCGATGAGTATGGCGCGATTCACCCCCTTGCGATCCAGTTCATCCACCCACTTCGTTGCGAGCAGCCCCGAGTCTTCGCCCGGAATATCCCAGTTCAACAACCCTGCTAACGATTGCGTGCTCTCCAGTTTCTTTTGTCGAGCTAATCCGGAATAGAAGCTGTGCGAGAAGAAGTGGACGTGCGCATCGTTCACAGGCAGATCGCCCCAGGGCGTTTGGACCATGCTCCAGTGATTGTAGCGAGTAGGTTAACTCCGGTTCATTCACTTTCACTGTGATTGGGGTGGGCCGGCGGTGCGCGGGACACATCGAAAGGTCAGGAAGCGAAAAAAGCTTCCAAAGGACCTTAAAAGGAGGTTCCCCATGTTCAAGAGAGTTGGAGTTTTGGCAGTTGTTTTGACAGCTGGTGCGTTGTTACAGCCAGTCGCCGCCTCGGCGCAAGACCGGTTCGACAGAGGGCATGATCGCGCCGTACGAGTCTACCGGGATCAACCTCGCTTTACGCGAGAGTATATTGTGCCGGAATACGCCGCGCCGGTCTATCCCGCGCCCGTTTACGTTGCACCCGCATACCGTGAGGGTTGGAATCACGATCGCGTCGTACGCGAAGATCGCGATCGATTTGTCCAGCGCGGCCGCGACCGCCGCTGAGGGTGGCGGTCACTTCAATGACAATCGCCGCTGAGCGAGAGCGCGCGCTATATTGAGTGTGGCGCGTCGGGTGCCTCCGAGTCCGCGGGAAGGGCTGAGCCCACCGATCGGCAGTCCCTTTCTGTAACAGTCTGGACGAATCTTCTTTCGCCCGTAACGCGGACTTCGGGCACTCTTGAGAGGAGATCGTCATGTCCGCACGCGCCCCACACCTGCAACCCTCCAGGCGGCTGCCGTCGCAACCGAATCTGCAGCAATTGCGCAAACAGGCGAAAGATCTGCTTGCGCAGTACCGCGCCGGCGAAACGGCCGCGCTCGAGGAGGTACAGCAATTCGAGCGCAATCCCGAGCCGTTATCGTTCGCTCTGCATGACGCCCAGCGAGTGCTGGCGCGCTCGTACGGTTATGAGAGTTGGGCCAAGCTCAAAGCCTTCGTTGACGGAGTGAACGTCCAAGAACTCGCTGGGGCGGTGAAGGCGGGCGACATCTCCCGGGTGCGTGTTCTGCTGCATGCGCGTCCCGAGTTGGTCCAGATGGATATGGCCGAAAGCGATGAGCATCGTGCGCTGCATTACGCAGTGTTGCGTCGCGATCCGCAGATGGTCCGCTTGCTCATGGAGGCCGGCGCCGACGCGCGCAAAGGCATTTGGCCGCATCGGGACGCAACATCGGCTTTAGCCATCGCGAGAGACCGCGAGTATCGCGAAATCGTCCGGATCATTGAAGACGAAGAGAAGCTACGGCGCGAAGAAATGAGCTGTCCCAACGCGACGATCTCTCCCGTGCAAGAGCAGATTAACGCCGCAATCGTAGAGGGGGACAACACGACGGCAATACGTCTGCTCGAGGCGGATGGATCGCTGATTCAAGCCTGCGATCGGGAAGGGGCGACCCCGCTGCACATCGCCGCACAAGAAGGTAATGAGGAGATGCTGTCGTGGCTGCTGGACAGACGCGCCAATGTCCGTAAGGAAGACATTCATGGCCGGACAGCTCTGGACCGTGCGGCGTTGGCGGCCGATCCTCGCAACGACAATGCCGCATCATACCCGGCCATTGCCAGACGGTTACTCGATCATGGCGCCGAATTGACTGTGAACGGCGCGGTCGCCTCGGGAGATGCCCGGCGCGTTCGCGAACTGATAGCTAGCGATCCCGGCCTCTTGCGTCGGACTGGAGGAAATGGCGGATTGCTCACGCTTGCTGTGAAGCATGGGCAGATTGAAGTCGTCCGGCTGTTACTTGACTTGGGTGCGGACGTGGATGAGCGCGTCTTGCTGGAGCAATTGGAAGTACCTACCGTGAGTTGGGGCATGCCGCTGTGGTACGCAGCGCTAGCCAACAATCTTGCGATAGTTAAGCTGCTGCTTGACCGGGGGGCCGACCCAAACGCGAATGTCTATGCATCCGGCTGGCCGCTTCGAAACGCGTGGAACCACGAAGATCAGACGGTCAAAAAGCTACTGTTGGCCCGAGGCGCCAAGCTGCAGCCCTATATGATTTCTGAAACCCATGATGTGGCGGAAGCGCGACGGGTGCTAGAAGCGGATAGCAGCGAAGAGTTGGCGCAGGAATTGGCATGGTCCGCCGCCGACCACGGCTGTCCGGCAATCGTTGAGATGGCCCTCCCGCGGCTGAAATGGCCCCGCGATGATCCCAGGTGGCACTGGATACTCATTCAGCCGATCCGAGGCGCTGGTTCTGATTCCGAAAGGAACGAAGGCCATTTTGCCAGCATGGCGGCGCTGCTCCGCCACGGCGTCGACCCGAACATATCCCGCTTCGGTCAGACGCCGCTTCATTTTGCGGCTGCGCACCACGGTGTTGTGCCTGACCGCGATCGAGCACGCTTCGCCGCCCAACTACTCGACAATGGAGCGCGGCTTGACACTCGGGATAACCTGCTGAAATCGACGCCGCTCGGTTGGGCCTGTCGCTGGGGACGCACGGAGTTAGTAGAACTCCTGATCGAGCGCGGAGCAGATATCGACGAGCGCGATGCCGAAGACTGGGCCACCCCAAGGGCGTGGGCGGAAAAAATGGGCCGGACAAAAATTCTAAAGCTACTATCCAACGCACGTTGACGCGCTCCGCGGAGCAATCGGCGGAGCGCGTCAGGATACCCGATCAGTTCGAGAGGTTAGAGCGCGCTGCGGCGGCCAGCAAGCAAGCTCACCAGGAACAAGACCAAGAAAATTACAAAGCAGATCTTTGCGATCGATGCGGAAGCAGCAGCAATTCCTCCGAAGCCGAAAATTGCGGCGATAATCGCAATGACCAAGAATACCCAGGCGTACCAGAGCATGTGTTATTTCTCCTCCGGTGCTAAGGGATGCACGTTATCTGCCAGGAATAAGCTGGCGGTCAAAAATCGCCCTACAACCACCAAATCCAGAGATATCAAGTATTTGCGAAATGGCCAGCCGGAGAAGCACAAAAGGCTGTGTTTCAGGAACGTTGAAGAATTTTCGCGGCAGCGGAAGAATTGGCCGGATCAGATCGGTATCGAACGCTACGCAACCGCCGATTTCTTGGGCTTGGCCGCTTCGGACTTGGCCGGCCGCTTCGGAGCGGCGCTGCTTTGCCGATCGTCCGTCTCTTTCAGCCCTTTGGGTTGCGCTTGCCATGCATCCCACAGCTTCGACATGTTTTTGCGTAAATTGTCCGGGCTTCTCCTCATACAGGCGCTCGCCCAGAGAGAGCGCATTCTCGCGCAGCTCTTTCTGGTATTGAGTCGAAAGGGCTAGAAACAACTGAATGTCGGCCGCTTCACCGAAGGAGTCAGGACTCTCATTTAGCTTCGCGCAGAGGACAACCAGGTTGTGGTCGTCGCCTAGCCATGTTTCGAGATTCTTGAGACTACCTTCGCGCGCTCGGAGAAGATCGGTCCAGGCGCTTTCGAGGAGTCGAACGTGATACCAGTGATCCTTCACTCGTTTACGCCATTCGTGGAAGCTCTCGGCTGTTTGCTCTTTCCTTGCCGCGGACATTGCCCGACGGCCGCGGCGATAGCGTTCCTGTAACCCGCCCGCTAAACGCGACGAAGCCGTCCTGCTGCAGCGGCCAATCTTTCACTCGTTTGCGCGCCGCACGAAGGGTTGCAATCGCCTGCTGCACGGTCTTGCCCGCGTCGACAGCTTGCTCCGTGTCGCGTTTCGATTTCTCCAGCCCTCGCCGTATAGATGTTAAGGCGTCTTTTCGCAGATGGTCTTTATATCTGTCCAGTAAGCCGTCGAAGACTTCGATAATCGCCGTAGCATCGCGGAGTTCCGATAATTTGCGGCCGATGCCGCCGAGTTGCGCATTCTCCCGCTGGTACATGCGGCCGAGTTCAGGCTGAACCAGCCGCAGTACCCCGCGGATTTTTTTGAGGCTCTTACGCGCTTCGTGGACGGCTTCATCGCGGTCCGTTGTCTTACCGAGTTGTTCCGTCGCAGAATCGATTTCTTCGAGAACGATGCGCTTGATGCCGTCGGGAACAGATTCAGTTTTCTTCAGACGGTAAGCCATCGTGCTTCCCGCCTCAAGAGTGGCCTTCCTGAGATCCAGTCGGCGCGACGTTGGTAGTATCGCCGCCGCCGGCCTCCTTAGCGGCTTCCGCATTGCGGCCGAGCAAGCGAAGAGCAGCCGCGGTCACGTTCTCCGCCGTGAAGCCGAAATGCTTCATGATTTCGCCCCCCGGCGCCGACGCACCGAAGTGGTCGATCGCGATGATCGTCCCCTCATCGCCGGCCCAACGCGCCCAACCATAGCTCGATCCCGCTTCCACGGTCACGCGCTTCTTCACGCCCTTCGGCAGAATGCTTTGCTGGTAGCCCTCGTCCTGTTGCAGGAATAGATATTCGCTCGGCATGCTGACCACACGCGCTTTTACGCCATAGCCCTGCAATTTCTCGTACGCTTTCATGCATAGCGCCACTTCGGAACCGGTGCCGATCAAAATCACTTCCGGCGATCCGCCTTCCGCCTCGGCCAGAATGTAGGCGCCTTTGGAAACGGCAATGTTCTTCGCCTTGCTGCGATCGAGATGCGGCACATTCTGGCGTGACAGAGCGAATAGGGTAGGTCCATCGTGCTGCATTGCCACTGCCCAAGCTTCGGCGGTTTCGGTGGCATCAGCAGGGCGAATCACGTTCAGTTGCGGAATCGCCCGCAAGCCTGCCAACTGTTCCACGGGTTCATGCGTGGGACCGTCTTCGCCGACCGCCACGCTGTCGTGCGTGAAGACATAAAACACCTTCAACTTGCTCAACGCGCCCAAGCGGACCGACGGCTTCATGTAATCGGAGAAGACCATGAAGGTAGCGCTGAAAGGAAGAATTCCACCGTGAGCCGCCATACCATTGACGGCCGCTCCCATGGCATGTTCGCGAACGCCGAATGCCACGTTACGGCCGGCATAGCCCCACACGCCGCCCACCGCACCCGCGGCACTCGGGCCGCCGTATTCAGGCGGTTGGAAATCGCCCTCGCCTTTCAGAGCCGTGTTCGTAGACGGATTCAGATCGGCTGATCCGCCCATCAGATTCGGGACGTGCTTAGCCAATGCGTTCATGGCCGCGCCACCGGCTGCGCGTGTGGCGATCGGCTTGTCTTCCGGCTTCCATTTCGGCAGATCGGCGCCCCAGTTTTCGGGAAGCTTGCCGCTGATGATCATTTCGAGCTCAGCTGCTTCCTTGCCGAAGGCTTTCTTATAAGCGTCGAATTTCTTTCCCCATTCGGCCTGCGTTTTTCCACCCTTAGCGCCCACTTCGCGGAAGAACTTCACGGCATCTTCAGGCAGGTAGAACTTGTCCATCGACGGCCAGCCAAGGGCCTTTTTCGATGCCTGCAACTCTTCCTCGCCCAGCGGATTGCCGTGGGCTTCGAAAGAGTCCTGCTTCTTCGGGCTGCCGTACCCGATATGCGTGTGCACCAGAATCAGCGAAGGCCGATTCGTCTCCGCTTGCGCGGCCTTGATGGCCTTTTCAACCGCTTCCACGTCGTTGCCTTCTTTGACGTGATGGGTGTGCCAGCCGTAGGCCTCGAAGCGCATCGCAACATCTTCGGTAAAGCACAGGCTGGTCGCCCCAGCGAGGGAGATGTGATTATCGTCGTACAGATAAATGAGTTTGCCGAGCCGCAAGTGCCCGGCGAGCGAAGCTGCTTCTTGCGAAACGCCTTCCATCAGATCGCCATCGCCGCAGATGGAATATGTGTAGTGATCGATGATGTTGTGCCCCGGCCGGTTATAACGCGCGGCCAGCCACGCTTCCGCGATCGCCATGCCGACACCATTTCCGAAACCTTGTCCCAGCGGTCCCGTAGCAACTTCAACGCCCACCGTATGACCACGCTCCGGATGTCCCGGAGTTTTGCTGCCCCACTGCCGAAAACGTTTCAGTTCTTCAAGCGGCAGATCGTAACCGGTGAGGTGCAGCAGGCTGTAGAGCAACATGGAGCCGTGACCGGCCGAAAGCACGAAGCGGTCGCGATCGAACCAGTTCGGATCTTTGGGGTTGAACTTCAGGAATTTCGTCCACAGCGTGTAAGCCATGGCGGCGGCGCCCATGGGCATACCCGGGTGGCCGGAGTTCGCTTGTTGCACGCTGTCGGCGGACAGGAAGCGAATCGTGTTGATGCAGATCTCTTCTAAGCTCGTCTGTGTCTCAGTGGTGGGCACGGGTTTTATCTCCTGGTATCGGCAAAATGGTTTGACAATGTCTCGACCATGTTGTGACATCCGAAGCGCGTATCGACAGCTTCGGGCTTCAAGGGCCTGCTGTCAGCTTAATACCAGCAGGTATGCTCCCCAGCGGTTTACCACGTTATCCTGATATAGAATGCTCTTGCGAGCTGCAACTCTTACCCTTCTGGCGCTGTTTGCGCTACGGGCGCAGGACGTCCCGACATCCTCCGATTCTGAGCATCCCAACCCGGCGGCAGCACTACCCGAAGCCCCGCCGTTGCAAAGTTGTCCCGCCGGCAGCCCGTTGGGTCCTGTGGATTTGACCGTGCGCTCGCCGAATGCCAGCGATCAGCCGCTGCCGTTTCAGACGATCAACCATCTCAGCGAGGGTGACACGGTTGTCTACGCGCCGATTTTGCGCGGAAAGGAAAAACGTCCGGGCGAGATAGCTCTAGTGATGGTTCCCGCAGAGCGGAAAAAAGGGGAACCTCCGTTGATTGTGACGGACCCGAAGCAGGCCGACAAACCGCAGGAGTGGAAGATGACCCAGACCATCTCTCTCGCTGCATTCGTCTATGGACCTCAAGGACTAAGTAAGAAGAAGGTCCGCAGCTTCTTGTCTCAAGACGACCTGTTGGTGGCACAACTGGCCGACTACGCGGATAAGACGGCGCAAGCTGAAGCGTTGGTCAGCGCGTTGTCGAATAGCGAAAGTTCCTCGGAGAGCGTGAACGCTGCTCTGACTGGATTTGCCTCTCAGTACGGTTTTGCGGTGCAGCTTGACAAGAGCGCGCCGCCCGCGGCTCAGGCCGAGACACTTTTCGCGTCGATGAATCCGCAACTGGCGACTTACAATCCGCTTGCGAGTTCCACGGCGGAGCGGGCCGGGCAAACAGCCAGCCTGGCTACGGCTGCGGCTACTTTGTTTTTCGGGAGCCCTATCGGGTTGGCGGCCGGCGGTACCGCCATGCTGCTGGATCTGCGCAACATCGCCTTCCCCGATACGCAGTTTCGGTCCTCGTTTGCGCAGCCCTTGTCAAAGCCGAAATCCGGCGTGAATTTATGCGGTCAGCGAGCACCGGCCCCGCCTCACACGCGAGTCGCGTTCATTTGGGCCAGCCGTATTCCCAATGAACCTACGCCCGTCATCAAAATAACCGGCGGAAACTTCATTCCCGAGACGCAGAAGAGTCCGCTTCCGGTGGACGTGCCCGCACCGGAATGGAAGTATTTGCAGCGGGCGCGCGACTGGGCTCTGGTCGGCGACAACAAACAGAAGATTCCCGTGCCAGTGTTAAAGCTCGGCAATCAGAAGGCTGTTGAGATCGATCTTTCGAAAGCCAAGCTAGCTCCCGGCGATTACCACTTGACCGGATACTGGGATTGGGCGCCGTTCGAAGCAACCGGTGACGTGCATGTGCTGCCGCTCAGCACTTTCGAAGAAGCGAAACTGGAGCCCGTCTCGCAGGACCAGTTGCTCGCAAGAGCAGGGAAAATACCGGCCACCCTGACAGGCAGCGATTTCGAGTTCACGACGAAAGTGGAACTCAAGAAGGTGCATGACGAATTTGCCACTGCCGAACCAGTCCGTTTTATCCTCCCTAAAGGATTACGCCAGGGTCCGCAGGACCATATGGACGTGCAGATCAATACCAGCGATCTGGACCCCGGTGAATATGAACTGCTGATCGCCCAGGCCGATGGAAAAAATCATCCCGTCGACTTTAACGTTCTGCCCAACCCGCCAAAGATCGACAATTTTCCGATCCTAGCCAACAAAGGCGCCACGACTCAGCATTACGTTTTGAAGGGCGAACGTCTCGCACTGCTGTCAAAGCTTGAGGCGCCTGGAGTCGTTTTGGATCTGAGCGCTCCAGTCGCCGGAGAGACGGACCGGAACCTAACCGTGCGGTTGACGTCCGATCAAAAACCGGGGACTACCTTGCCGATCAAAGCGTATCTCGAGGACCGCAGCGAACCGCTGACTTTCCCAGACGCACTCCAGATCACAGGACCGCTGCCGACGATTGCCAGTTCCAAGTTGTCCTTGCCCAGTGGAATGGCGATCGCTCTGCGCCGCGACGAATTTCCGGCCGGTTATATGCTCACCGCGATGCTCGATGTCAAAAACATTGAGCGCCGTAGCGTGCTGACTCTCGGATGCGCTGACGATGTAGGCCCCGGCGCTTCGCTGCACGTGGGTGAGCAGACGGCCAAATCGAACCTGCAGCAATTGTCACCCGATCAGCTCTTTCTCTCGTTTGATACCGGTTCCTTGCCCGCCGGCTGTTCTCTCCAGGCCGCGATCGACAACGGACGCGCCGGTAAATCGCAGCCTTTCACGCTGGCGCACATCATCCGCATGCCACAACTCGACGCCTTCACGCTCAAAGATGGCGAGCTCCAGGACGGCACGCGCTCCTACCTGCTGACAGGGGAGAACCTCGAAATGCTTCAAAAGCTCGGATGGAACAGCGACGACGGAGTCGATGCGCTGTCACTGCCCACGCCCATCCCGGGACAAGGTCAACGCCAATCGCTTGAGCTCAGGCTTCCCGACCCGCCAAAGGGCCAGTGCTTTCTCTACGTCTGGTTGCGCGGCGATACGCAAGGACGGCTAACCAGTATCAAAGCTCCTGCTCTTCCGGCAACTCCCGCCGTGAGTAACCCGGCGAATACAGTTCCTGCCGGCACGAAGCTGCAATCACCCAAGCCGGCGCCAGACCAAACCAACAACGCGCCTGCCAATACGGCCCCGGCGGCGCCTAATCCACCGCTGCCCAATGCACCGCCGCCCAATGTTTTATAGTTGAGGACACTTGTCAAATCTCCCCAATTTATTGACGCTGGTGCGCATTTTCCTGGTGCCGTTGCTGGTGGCGGCGCTGGTGCAGCAGAACCTGCGTTTGCATTGGGGCAACACACTCCTTCTCGCCAACGATCTGTTCGCACTTACGGTCTTTCTCGCCGCCGCCCTGACTGACCTGCTGGACGGTTACTTGGCGCGCCGCTGGCGGCAAGTCACCACTGTTGGCACACTCCTCGACCCAGTTGCCGACAAACTGCTGATTTCCGCCGCTCTCATTTCTCTGGTAGAAATCCGGCTCCTGCCAGGCTGGATGGTCATCCTGATTATCAGTCGCGAGTTTGCAGTTTCCGGTCTGCGCAGCATTGCCGCGGCCGAGGGCTACACCATCAAGGCCGGAGAGCTTGGCAAATCGAAGATGATGTTCCAGGTCATCGGCGTGTCGCTCGTTATGCTATCGATACGCTGGGCGGATCTGAGGCCCTATGCGCTGGCCGCCATGTGGGCAGTCGTGCTCTTCGGACTCGCTTCCGCAGTCGATTACTTCCGCAAATTTTGGCGCAAGGTGGACACCAGCATCAAATTGCGTAGGAGAAATGAACTGCTCACGCTGGAACGGCAGAAACGGCGGCTAAGTCGGGCGGAAAGAGGCCGCGATTTGTCGGCGACTCACGCGGGAACATCCTCTGTTCGGCGTTAGAGCGCCCGCGCTTTTCTAAGAACGGGACGCAGCCCCAACTCGAGTCCGCTAATAAACATTTCGTTGTGATGAATCCATCGCCACTGAAGCCCGGCCCGTAAGGGCGGCGAAGTCGCATTCTCCGGGATCCAACAGTAGCGCTCTTCACTGATCCAAAGGACTGTAACACTCGCGCCCAATCTTCACAAATTTGTCCATATCTAATTGCGTGCAAACGATTGCATTCACAGTGAATCATCGATATACTTCCACGTAGCTCGTTCTGGTTAGGACGCATACGACGCGAGTGAGCGATCGCTCATCGTGCTCGATGCTTGCATCTCTACGTCAAGGGGAACTTCTATGTCGAAAAGCGTTTTTGCAACGTTTGCAAATCTCTGCGCGGCCGTAGTGATTTACATTCTTCTCTCGTCCGTCGCTTTTGCGCAGTCCGATTTGGGTACTATCGTCGGCTTTGTTCGAGATCCATCCGGCGCGATTGTGCCGAGTGCGAAAGTGACGATAAAAAATGAAGGAACGTCGGAAGAGCATACCGTGACGACCGACGCTGCCGGTCACTATACGGTCCCGAGTTTGCCGCCTGCGGAGTACAGCATGACGGCGGAGGCCAGCGGGTTCAAAAAGTTCGAGAGCGCTCACAACAAGCTGGACGCGAACTCAACAATTCAATTGGACGGCAACCTGCAAATCGGCCAGACCAGCGAAACGGTGGAGGTGTCTAGCACTGCTGAAGTGCTGCAGACCGAGTCTGGGGCCGTGCAGGCCGAGGTTACAGGCCATCAAATTCAAGATCTCGAGTTGAACGGCCGCAGTCCGATTTACGCTGCCCAGTTTCTCCCAGGCGTGCGCAGCGGCGGAACTCTAGGTGATTTCAATGGTGTCGGCCTCAGCGGGAACCCGTTCAGCATCAACGGCGCGAGATCACAAGATACCGTCGTCACCGTAGATGGCGCGCCGGCGATGCGTACGCGCGCGAATGGTGCCGTCATCGGTGTCGCGGACGTGGATGCGACACAAGAGATTCAAGTGCTGACTGCCGATTACCAGGCAGAATATGGACGCGCCGCCGGGGGACAGATTCGCATGGTTACGAAGAGCGGAACCACAGACTTTCACGGCAGCGCGTACGAATACTTTCGCAACAACAATCTGAACGCGAATACATGGTCGCGTAATCTCAGCAAGGCGACCAACTTCGCTCCACCTTTCCGCTACAACAACTTCGGATTCGCCGTGGGCGGACCCATCGCCATTCCGGGGAAATTTGAACGATTGCGCCAGAAGGTATTCTTCTTCGTAGCGTCGGACTGGATTCGCGAGAGAAACACGCAAACGCAGCAACAGGCTGTACCAACAACCCTGATGCGGCAGGGCAACTTCAGCGAGCTACTTACTTCGAATCCCTGGTACAGCGGTTCGCGCCAACTCTATTATCCGGGGACCTGCCCTAAAGCGGGCGCCGCAAGCTGCCAGCCCATTCCCGGCAACGTCATTCCTGCGAGTAGCCTCAGTCAAAACGGCCTTGCGATTTTGAACGCATATCCTGCCCCCACACCCGGCTTTCTAACCGGTACACAAAACTGGATTGCGCAAGCCGCACAGCCCATCAACCAGAGAAAGGATATCTGGAACCTGGATGTGATTCCGAACAGCAGTAATCACATTGAGCTGCGGCGCTCCGGTCTTGCCTACAACGAGTTCGATCCCTTCGATCAGGGATCGGGAGAAACCGCCAAATACTTCATTCGTCCCAACCAGACGAACACGGCCGCCTGGACCTGGACGGTAACCCCGACGCTGGTAAACGAACTCCGTGCCACTTACAGCCTGGATGACGTTTACATTCCGGTAGACACTTCAGAGATTGGTTTCAATCGCCAAAATTTCAATCCCCCGATCACTTACCCGTACCTTTTCGGCGCGAAGGACATCTCGGGAAAGATTCCTACCGTAACACTCAATGACAGTTTCTATAATCTTGCTGGCGGCCCGTACCCGTCTCATTCTTCCGGTCCTATCTTCACGACGTCCGATAGTCTGACCAAGGTCTGGGGCAGCCATACGCTGAAATTCGGGTTTTACTTTGAATATGCCGGCGAAAACGACGAGGATCAGATCAACGTAAGCACAGTCCCCGGCGGCAGCAATAATCAGAACGGTAACTTCGTATTCACAGATTCCGGCACGGGTGCAACATCAGGCGTCAGCATAGCCAATCTCGCACTGGGATACGCGGACAGCTATACGGAAATCGGGCCACGCGCCTTCACGATTTGGCGTCGTCCGATGTTCGAAGAATTTGCTCAGGATTCCTGGAAAGTGACTCCCAAGCTCCACATCGATTACGGCGTCCGCATGACCACCGTCATCGGATTCCACCCTCTTTGGGGGAACGCCGACTACTTCGATGGAGCACTTTATAACCCCGCTAACGCCGTGCAGATCAATAAGTCCGGCAATGTCATCCTGGGAACCGGTGACCCCTATAACGGGATGGTAATCCCGGGCTTCAGCAGTTTCCCGGCTTCAGCGCAGGGCCGCGTTCTAGCCGCGAGTTCGCCAATCTGCGATGGCGCTTCTTGCAACAGCCTTTTCGATCCCAACCTTTCGAAGTCGTATATCACTCCTACCAACGTCTTTCAACCGCGGCTTGGCATTGCCTACCAATTGAACGACAAGACTGTGCTGCGCGCCGGCGCGGGCGAATTCTCTACGGCCATGCCATTGCTCGACAACATCTTCCCCGGCGGCAACTCTCCTTTTCAGCCGTTTGTGACGGTGAATAACGTCCGTGTGGACAATCCCGGCGCAGCCCTTGTCAGCGGCACGGCCGCCGCCATCACCGCCACCACTCTCAATCCGAACTTGCATCAACCGGTGGCATGGAACTGGAACGCGACCTTCCAACGTGAACTTCCGTTGAGTTCCGTCTTATCCATCGCCTATGTCGCGCATCGCGGTTATCATGCTTGGGACGTGTATGACATCAACCAGGTCCAAGCCGGCACTCTACAGGCCAATCCTGGAGTGAACGTGAACAATTTGCGTCCCTATAAGGGTTACGCCGCAATCCAGGAAGAGGAGAGCGGTGTGAATTCCATGTACAACGGCCTTCAGATTAGCTGGAACCGTCGCTTTACTGCCGGATCCATGTTTGGGTTCACATACACATTTTCCAAGAGCATGGACAACAGCTCGAATTACCGCGACATCGTTCCCGACACGTACAACACGAGTTATCTCTGGGGTCCCTCGGAATACGATGCCCGTCACGATGTGATCGTGAACTATCTGTACGACTTGCCGTTCTTCAAAGGCCAAACGAATCTCACTGGCAAACTGCTGGGAGGTTGGGAAATCACGGGCAGCGCTCAATTCCAGACCGGCCAGCCGTGCGGCGTTGGACTCAACAACGACTACGCTGGTGTCAGTTCGACTGACCTGGGCAGCTTTGGATGCGGCACCAATACGCAAGAGGGCCAGTTCTGGGTGATGAATGGCACTCCCACCATTCTCGGCAATTTCGCGGGATCCAACGGCGGTGCAAATCAGCCCAAGTATTTCGCAACCACCACATCCAGCGGTGCGCCGGTCTTTACACCTCCGGCTCCGGGAACCTTCAACATTCAGAAAGGCGTGCGCGATTCTATCTATGGGCCGGGCTTCCAAAACTGGAACTTGGCTTTGTTCAAGAAGTTCGCTATCAACGAGCGGACCGGCTTTGAATTCCGTGCCGAGGCTTACAATTTCGTCAATCATCCCAACTGGGCGCAGATTGGGCAGACAGGCGGACTAAACCTGATCCCCACGTCCTCTCAGTTCGGGGAAGTAACCCAAAAGTCGACTAGCAACCCGCGCCAGCTGCAGCTCTCGCTGCGCTATTACTTCTGAGCAGCCGGAAGACTTGCTGCTCCTGAACCCCGCGCGCGGCTCCTCCACGCGCGCGGGCCTTTTATCGCCGGGTGATTCTCGAGGTGTTCTCTCTCGCTGCTCGTCGCGCTGGCGGCGTAGAGCTTTGTGGTGGATAGCTTCCTGTTGGAAGAATGGTGGGCCGTACAGAACTCGAATGTGTGACCTCTACCGTGTCAAGGTAGCGGAAGCGCTTTCCACTTACCCTCCAGCTCTGTAACTCATTCATTCCGCGTTGGTCCATTTGGGCGGTTCGTGGGCAATTTCTGCTAGAATCGGGCGCTACTCTGCGGTGCGGGAGCCCGTGCCGCATCCTCCTCAAGAACCCATTCGCCAGCACGTAAGACGGATCCCCTCGGTGCTACCAACACCGCTGCGGCCGTTGGCATTCGACCTGGTTGGGAGGCGTCGTGCCCGACTTACATTGTCGACTAACGGTCAAGGGAGCGGCCTTCAATCGTGGCTGACTCCGAAGAAACAAGAGCGGGACAATCAACTCGGCAGCGGCTTCCGAAGGCCTGAGGAACAGATTACTACCACGCCTGTCACGGCGGAACAGTCAGTCTGGGGGACGTGGATTGAAGATGCTGATTTTTAGAACAGGGTACTAGAGCCCTGAAGCAGCTGGGCCGTGTGTTATTCCGGCCTTTTGAGTTTCTCAGTGAATCCCATGACAATCGAATTTTTCAGGAGAGCCTCCAGGTGTTCATCAAGGTGCTGTCGCGTGAGATCGTGGCGGAACTCAGGGGACGGCCACAAGAGCCAGCCGCGCAGTGGCCGACCTTATTACTGTCGAGAGAGTTGCTCTATATATTGACCGGACGCCTGAAGTCGTGCGGAACTAGCTTGAGACCGGTGCGCTGCCTTCGGCGTTCAACGGAAACTCGCCCCCGCCTCCTTATCCTGAAGCTCCGCCGCTTTAGCTCGTCCTGGCCGGTTCGTCTTCCTCTTCAAACTGGGTAATCTTGACGGTGCCTTCTGGGAAGATCGCTGAGATTTGGAGTTCGCCACCCATTGCTTGTACGAAATGAGACAGGGTGCTGATGTACATATCCGTGCGGTGTTCTAGCTTCGACACTGAAGCCTGGTTCAAGCCCATCGTTTCAGCTAGCTTGACTTGCGTCAGCTTCCGCGCGTTTCGTAGGCCTTCCAGCGGGAGAGCTTTGAGCATCTCCTCAGTTCGGCGTCGATTCCTCTCCCGACGCTCAGGGGACATCTTTGCCCGCAATTCTTGAAACTTTCGTGCCATTTAGATCAATTCCTCTTTCCGTAAATCCTTCAGATGCGCGGCGTACAGTCTGTCCGCCTTTGGAACGTTCTCGTCATACCAGCGGTCGTTCCCGCTCTTGTCGCCGCCAAGGAGTAGAATGGCGACCCGTCTTGGGTCGAATGCATACAGCACACGGTAAGGTCGCCCGTGATGCTGAATTCGCAACTCTCGCATGTGGCTGTGGTTGGATCCCATCACCTTCGACGAATGTGGATGGTCCAGCAGCGGACCTTTAGCTTCCAACAATCCGATCGACCAGTCGATAGAATCCTGCTCCTCTTCTAAAAGTGAATCCCACCAGTCTTCGAACTCATCGGTAAATTCAACCTCCACCATGTCATATTCATTATGCCTCCTAAGGCATAGTCCCTTCAGGGAATAGTACTACGCCGCAGTTCGAGAACCCAGAAGCCGGTTTCCAGGAGCCCTCCAGTCAAATAAAAAAGGCAATGTCATGAGACACGTTGCCTTACAAGGATCAGTGTATTGGCCCGGCGGCTTCTCGGGGCCGCTCCGGGAGGGCTTCAGTGATCGGAGCAGGGCAGCGAATCGCGCTTGAATTGGGCGCTACTGGTCAGTGCTGGAACCGAGTGAACTATGTAAGTTGTTGTTCCGAATGGTGGGCCCTACAGAACTCGAATCTGTGACCTCTACCGTGTCAAGGTAGCGCTCTAACCAACTGAGCTAAGGGCCCGCAGGAACAATCTCCTCACGATATCATGCCGATTTGCCACCGAGCCTCATTCCGTGCCGCGACGCCTGTATCATCCCAGAGCCCGTTGTAGAGCTGGGTTTGGCGGCCAGGGTTTTGCTAGCGTGAAGGTATGAAGCCCGGTAGCGCTGAAGAAGAGAGCAACAAGATTCACGGTGACAAGCTAGAGCACACAGCAGTGGAGAATGCAAACATAGCGACTCCACCTCGGCCAAGCGCGCTCGATCAACTTGAGATTCCGCCTCATGAGGCGCCGCGGACCGATGGGGGAACCAAAGTTCACGGGGACAAACTGGATCCACACAGTGGAAAAGAGATGCCCTAATATTCGCCGGGATCGCCCTGGTCAGGCGTTTGGGCTGGCTGGGCGCCCTCGGAAAACTGGCGCAATCGAGCGATGATTTCTTGCTCGCGCTGCTTGTAGGTACTGATGCCGGTAAGCGGAGCTTCCTCAAGTTGTTTCCCGGTCTTGTCGAGATACATGACTTTGAATTCGCCGGGGACACTGGTGCTGTAGATCTCAGCTTTGAAGTCGCGGTAGCTAAGTTCGCCGACCAGTTGCTCGTCCATGACTTCTACTCTACTGCTGTCGCTTACCTGAGTAGGACGGGAATTTACTTGTGCTGCCAAAGTTAGCTCGCGCTACACCTTCTTCAGCAGCCTAAAAAGAAGCAGGAACCCTTGCCTGGTTCCGAGGTGGCCAGATCCGGCCGCCTTACCGGTTCACGATGCGCCTGGCGATGGCGAGCCCGAGTGCAGTGCCTCGTATGTTTCTATGCAGGCGTTCGAAAGGCCGAAAATGCGTTCAGCTACTCTCTTCAAAGCCGATGCCGTTGTCCCGAACGCAAATGACTGGGTCCCTGGTCTTGTGAAGATGTGGATGCGAGGGGCTCAATCGGCAAAGTGCCGGGTATGCGGCAAAGCCTTTTAAATGCAATGGCAATGGTATGCTGGGCGCGGGTGGGTGCCTTTGGGTACGGGGACAAAAAGCTCGATTCTAACTACAAACAGGTGTAATGTTCGTTACGGCCGTCGTTTATATCATCCTTGTTGCAGCAGCCCTTCCGTTTATCTATTACCTGATCGCGCTCTATAGCAGCTGGCGATTCTTCCGGTCTCCATCGCCGGCGAACTCGCAAGACCTGGATTTTACTCCTCCAGTGAGCGTATTGAAACCAGTGCGCGGTTTGGATCCTGAAGCGTATGAGAATTTTGCGAGCTTCTGCATTCAAGAGTATCCGGAGTATGAAGTCGTTTTCTGTGTCGATCAGGGCGATGCGGCCGTTCCAATCCTGGAGCAGCTAAAAAGAAATTTCCCCCGGCTGCCTATCCGCATTCTTTTCGGCTCTGGGCGTAACGGCATAAACGATAAAGTCGCCCGGCTAGTGCGCTTGACGAACGAAGCACGCTACGATCTGTTTGTCATTACGGATGGCGATGTACGGGTAGAACCTGGCTATTTGCGTGCCGTAGTGGCTCCTTTTCGCAATCCGAAAGTAGGCGCAGCTACTTGCTTGTACGCTTCGACGGAAGAAAACACTTTCCTCCAGAAGCTGCAATCGATTGCGATGATCTCCGACTTCTTCGCAGGGATTATTGTGGCGTGGAAGTTGGATGGGGTTAAGTTCACGTTGGCGCAGTCCATCATCACGACGCGTGAGAACATCGCGGGTTTTGGCGGTTATCAGACGCTGGAGGATCGGCCGGCGGACGACCTATATATAGGCCGATTTGCGGCTGAACAGGGACTCGAGACCCGGCTGCTTCCGTATGTGGTTCGGACCGTGGCGGATTTTCAGTCATTGCCGGAGTTGTTTCGCAAGCGCTTGCGTTGGATGACGGTGATGCGGCATATGCGACCTCAGGGTCATCTAGGTCTGATTTTTACCTGGGGTTTGCCGTGGTCGCTCGCCGCAATCGCTGTGCACCCGTCCCTTTACCTTGCGTGCGCATACCTGGGGACGTACGCCGTGCTGCGGATTGCGATGGCATGGGCGATCGGCATTCGGGGAATGCGCCAGCCGGGACTGTGGCTGAAGATGCCTTTGATTCCCCTGTGGGATCTGACTGCGTTTATAATCTGGCTCGCGAGCTTTGCGCAGACGACCATTCGATGGCGCGGCGTGGAATACTTCCTCCGCAACGGCAGACTCAGCGCGAGTACATCCAGCGGCGTCGAGAGCGCCTGACGAAGATAGAACCTAAAGAAGATAGACCCTGACGAAGATAGACAAAGATACATGACCTCGTATCTGGTCACCGGTGGATGCGGATTTGTCGGTGTCAACCTCATTCCCAAGCTGCTTGCGCAAGGTTCGCGGGTACGGGTGTTGGACAACCTAAGTGTCGGCCGGCGCGAGGACATCGAGAGCTTTAACGTTGATTTTGAATCGGGTGATATTCGCGACCGAACAGCGGTTGCCCAAGCATGTGCGGGCGTGGATGTTGTGGTGCACTTGGCCGCTCACACGCGCGTCGTCGAGTCCCTGTCCAACCCAGAGTTGAATTTCGAAATCAACGCGATTGGAACGTTCAACGTGCTTCGGGCGTGCGCCGACGCTGGCGTAAAGAAGGTAATTTTCGCTTCCACGGGAGGGGCGATTCTCGGCGAGCAACAACCGCCGGTCCACGAGGGGATGGTTCCTCGGCCGCTATCGCCGTATGGGGCAAGTAAGCTGTGCGGCGAAGCGTACTGCTCGGCTTTCCATGGGTCCTTCGGACTGAAGACCACGGCGTTGCGCTTTTCGAACGTGTATGGCCCCTACTCTTATCACAAAGGTAGCGTCGTGGCCCATTTCTTCAAGAGCATCATGCAGCAGCAGCCGCTGGTGGTCTACGGGGATGGCCAGCAAACGCGAGATTTTGTCTACGTAGGTGACATCGCCGATGCCATTCTGCTCGCGATCGACGCGGATAGGGGTGGGGAGATCTTTCAGATTGCCTCGGGCCGCGGGACATCTGTCGAGGCACTGATCGGCATGATGAAGAAGCTGCTTCCTGAAGTTCCGATCGATGTTCGCTTCGAAGCGGCGCGCCCGGGAGAAATTACTCATAATCATTCAAGCATCGATAAAGCGCGGTGCTTACTGGGGTACAGCCCGAAGGTGGAGTTACAAGACGGACTGAGAAGGACCTGGGACTGGTTCTGTTCCGCTGCGCCGTAACGAACTCTGCGCACCCGTTCGCAACGAGGCAATTAGTCTTGCGCTGGGAGTTCCAGAACTTGGATTGAGTAGGGTGGCAGAGTGTGCTGGAAGCTTGCGGCCACACCGGACAGCGGGCTCGCGATCGGCTTGATGCGGGTAGGCTCTGTCAGCGTATTGGTCTCCTCCGGCGTGCGCGCGCTCAGGCTGATTAGCTTGCCGCTTCTTCCGACCCGAGTTGCGCCTTTTAACGTGATATTGAGCGGCTGCGCGACGGACGAAGCATTCACGAGCTTGAGAAACACGGTGCCCTTCTGCTTGCTGTAAGTCGCCGAGTAGAACAGGCGCGGACTGGCACTGTCGAGCGTGGAACTGAGGACTTGGTCGCCGATGTGATTACTGAACATCACCTGCGCGTAATAGCTGGGTGAGCCGTAGCTTGTCTGCGCGTCATAGCCGATCAAGTCTGTCGGCCACTGCATACCACCGGGATTGACATTGACCAGCAGCGGAGCATAGCTCGCCATAATGACGATGTCGCTGTTGCGTTCCATGCCGGTCATCCACGCAGAATCGCCCAGGGCAGCATCGAAGTTCGGAGTAGGGTCGCCCTCGCGCGTAGCCCATTCGCCAACGAAGATCTTCGGTCCATTGCGATCAGTTTTGTCGTAATGGTGAGTGTCGGCGAAGAAAGTTTCCGCCGACCGGTAGAAGTGGTCATCGATCACGTCCGGTTTGACGGTTTTCACCGGTGTAGTGGCAATGAGTTGCAGTTCCGGATACTTCTTCTTGATTGCTTGATAGAACTGTGCATAGCGGCCATCGTAGCTGCCGGATTTATCAAAGAAGTCCTCATTGCCGATTTCTACATAGGTCAGGGAAAACGGCGCCGGGTGGCCGTCTTTGGCGCGTTCTGATCCCCACTTCGTATCGGAGCCACCCGTGACATATTCGATTTCATCGAGCGCATCCTGCACATAGGGATCGAGATCGGGTCCCGGTGCGATATGCTCCTGCATCATGGAGTAGCCTGCATAGACGGCCAGCACAGGTTGCATATGCAGATCTTCACACCAGCCGAGAAATTCGAGCAGACCCAAGCCATCGGAAGAGTGATAATGCCAGGGGCTGGGATGAGTTGGCCGATCGACCAGCGGGCCGATGGTCTTTTTCCATTCGTAACGTTCGGAAATGTGATCGCCTTCCAGGTAATTGCCGCCGGGGAAACGCAAAAAGGCAGGCTTCATCGCGGCCATCTTCTCCATCAGATCGACGCGATTGCCATTCGGGCGATCGTGATATGTCGGAGGGAAGAGCGAGATCAGATCGAGCCAGATGGTGCCGGGGCGCTCAACCGTAAGGAAGAGATGATTTTCCGAAGAGGTGGCAACGTCACCCGTCTTGAGCGCCACCGTGTACTGCTTCCAGTCCGAGGTGAGTGCAGGGACGGAGGCTTTCGCCACCACCCTGCCTGAGTTGTCGTTGACCAGGCTCATGGTGACGGGTCCGGCTGACTGTGTCTCGGCCTTCGCGTAAAAAGAACCGTTGTAGGTGGTATTGGGACGCAGCGGTATGCCCCAATATCCTTCGTTCTGCACGCCCGCCGGACTGCCAACATCTGCTTTTTCGATAACCAATTTCAAGCTGTTTGTAAGAGCCGCGCTCGGGCCCGTGGTTTTGTCGACAGACATTGACGCTGATGAGTTTCCCCGCTCGACCAGTGTCCAATGCGCCGGATTATGTCTTTCGGTGGTGAAGGTCTGATCGCGAAAAACGCGGTTGCGAACCAACTCGGCATACAGGCCGCCATCGTAGGAGAAATTAATTTCCTCCGTCATCAACCCGTAAAGCGTCGGACTTACTCGTCCGGTAGGCTTCTGAAGATCGATGGTGAGGGCGGGTGATGCCGGCTGCGAAAATACCGCAGTGGACACACAGACGCAGAGCAGGGCGCAACGGACGGGCAGCCTTCGCATATTAGTTCCGAAAGACCGGAACAACGATTTAATCACACACGGGTGAGCGATGTAAGCGTTTGCTGAGAGTCACCGATCCTTGGAGCGATGCTTGCGCGAGAACTTGCGGTAGATGTCCGGCGAGAATTCTTTCAGTATGTTCGAGGCGCCATCTACACCGAGTTGCGTGGCCAGTTTGACGATCGCGTCGGAGGCGTCGCGCTGCTCCGGATAGTAGGCGGTTGAAATGGCGACAGCGCTTGAATTACCCAGGACCTCAGAGTAGTTGAACTGGGTTCCTCCCGAATCGGTGTGGGTCCAAAAGAGTTGACCGACGGAATATCCGATTCTCGATAGAGTGCTTCCCGTCCCACGCCGGAAATAGCGAGGATCCTGATGTAGGATGGTGGGGAAAATGGCTTCGGTCATGAAGTCCCCTACAACAAAGTCGCCATACGCGGTTGCCAAGTAGCGAGCGTAAGCCGCGCCGCCATCTCCAAAAGAGGGATTGGACCTGGTTAAATCGCTTTCACCGGCAAAGGCAGCGGCGAGGATGAACGTGCCGCGATCGAACGAGTCCTGCCTGGCGATTTTGAATTTCTCTGAGGTGGTAAGAGGGACGTAGTGCTTCAGACTCGGGAATGTCCGGAAATTGGGGATGATGCCGAAAATGCGTTTTTGTTCGGGTTCGGGCGGGTTACTGCCTACCGGCTTATTCGTCGACGTGAGCGTTCCGGGCGGGAGCGGTTTGGGCTCCTCAGGCTGTTGACAGCGGCCTTTGATCGGTGCGAGAACGCCCACCCAGGCGACGAAAAGCAGCGATAGAGAAAGTGATTTCAAGAGCGGGACTAGGTGCACTGTCCATTTAGATGGATGTGGAGTGCTTTTATATTCACCAGAATGGAAGCCGCCATTGTTTAGTCCGCGATCAGCGACTCGCTTCCTCTTTGCCGGCGCGGAGCGGGGACTCTCTCGCTTCCAACTGTGCCTGGATTAATTTGTAATCAGGTAAGTAGCTGGTAAACCCGGATCGTTCGAACGCGCGCGGCGCTTCTGGATTCTTCATGAAGGTGTTCCACACAAAGCTCGTGCGCAGATTTTCCGCCATGACCATGGTGATTCCGGTATCGATTCCGACGACGTCGGTGTCATACCAGTTTTTCAATGGATTGAATGCATTCACGAAACCGTAGCGGCACCAAGCGTGATCGCCGTATCGATTCTTAATTGTTTTCAGTACCCGCAACGTAGCGGTTGGCAGGAAGGGAAGTGACCCTCCGGCGGCACTCGGTACAACGGTACCGTCGATGGGTCCTAGAGCGGGAGGGCCTCCCCAGACGACATAGCCGTGCTGTGAATCGGAGGCAGTAATGCCCCAAAGGTTATTACTGTAATCCGGGAATTGGTTGGCGAGCTCGAGACAGAAGAGGCGATGCGCTTCCGTAGCCGTGATCGAGTTAAGGAAGTAGTCGGCATAGCGGTCGCGCTTATCGCGAAAATCGAACCAAGCTTGCGAATACTGATGCACGAATAGTGGAGCATACGAACCGACGTAGCGCAGCCCGTCGTATTCGAAGATAGTGCGCTTCCAGGCATTCCAAGCCTGTGGCGCTAGCGGATGCGTGGACGATCCGATGCCGAAAAGATAGATCATCATCAGCTCGCTGTAGTAATCCCAGCGATACGGGAGAAAGCCGGTTTCGGGCAACCACCCGAGCGGCAGCAGGGAAGTGTCTTCCGAGAGCCACGTCCACTCTACGCGCGCGAAGATCTCGCGCGCCAGCCGAGTGATTTCAGAGTGGCGAAAATACTGACGGCAAGTCATCACGCCGCAAAGCAGGATGGCGGTGTCGATGGAGGAGATTTCGGATTCCCAGATTCGCTCGCCTGTCTTGAGATTGGCGAAGTGATAGAAGAAGCCGCGGTGGGTGGGCATCTTGTCGTATAGGAAGTGCAATGCTGTGATGACACGGCGATGGGCGTCGGCGAGAGATATGTAGCCGCGCTTCTGACCGATGCACAGCGCTGTTAAGCCGAAACCGGTTGCTGCCACGCTTGCGACCACAGATTTATCGACCGATCGCACATTACAGCGATCCTTGACCAAGCCGGTGTCGGGATCGGCCTGATCGACGAAGAACTGGAAATTGGCTTTCTCCAACTCTTCCAGGAAGCGGTCGTCTTCCGGCGAGATCGTTTCAGCGCTAATAACTGGAGCATTCGGCCGCGCTGTGGCGGCAAATAGGCCTGTGGCTGAGGAAACTCCCGCGACAGCAGTCAAGAGCCGGCGGCGCGAGAAACGCTCTAACTTCGGGTCTTCTGGTGGCAATTCACTTACTTTAGACGATCACTTGAACGGTCGATCGCTTAGAGTAACGTCATAGAATCGACGCAAGGGTAACGATGACGGGAGGCCGGAAATTTGTAATCGGAGCGGGTCTGGCTATCTTTGCCACCATCGTGGCGGGGGTGGTCATCACGTCGCGCCAGCCTCCGGGGAGCACTTTCTTGATTGGTTCCGTGCTGGAGGGCGGCACGGATCCACGACGGCAAACCCCGCTTGCGGACGCTGATGTTGTTGCTACCGTGGGGGACACGAGTGAGGGAGCCCACGCTGAAACGAAGTCGGATGCTTCAGGCTTGTTCCGTCTGACCTTGTTCCCCGCTGTTAAGCCCGATGATGCCGTAACGCTGAAGGTCGGGCATACGGGTTATCAGCCATGGGAGATTACGGCGCCTTTGAAAGATCAGATTTATATCGCGCGTCTGACGCCGCTGCATGCGGAACCAACCGCCGCGGTGGAAGCTGCCGAGATGACCGTGACCGATCTCCGGGTCAGATATTCCGTGAAGAGTTCGGTGACGATGAACGTAGGAAGCTTCGCACAAACGTTTGAAATGCGCGGCAGCGGAGGCGTCCCGTGCAATGGTCAAGCGCCTTGCTCTCCCGATGGGCAATGGAAGGCGGTCAGCGCCTCTGTCTCTTACGATGCCGGTGACGGCAATGAATTCCGCGAGGTAAGAGTCTCTTGCATCGCCGGACCCTGTCCTTTCACTTCCATTCAACATGAGAATTTCTTGAACCCCGGGCGAACAGTGAAAATATCGACCCTCGATTGGTCTGACACGACAACGTTTCTCGTTGAGGCGGAGGTAACGCGCACACAGGTGAACGACGCAATTCGCTACTCGATTCCGGTCGTTTTCGGGCACGGGATGGATTTCACATTGCCAGGAACGGCGGAGGGACCGAGTATTGAAGCTGAGCTAAACGGATCGGAAATTGTATTCCCACTCGGGCCGGACCTGTTCTTATCTTGGGCAGTCTGCACCTTGAAAACCGATAAGGACGGCTCGAAGCTATACCGCTGCGAGCTGAAGCCCGGGTATCGATTCCACTGAGGAAACCCCGTCCAGTGCTATTCGTGCCCTACAGGCGTTTGGGATGCGGTAGCTGGAGTCGTGATGCAGAGCGGGCGTGTTTCTGGCGAGCTTCAGCGACCAAAAACTCTGGTGGTTGTATGGAGCTATGGAGTGATCGGCGGAACCGGGCTCGGGTCACTTCAGCGCAGCCTGATAAATTAGCCAAAGGCACTCTCCCCTCTTCGCCTTAGGGCGAATGAACTGGAATTTCGGTTTCGGGAGTCTGTTTTTCTAGAAGACATGATCGAACTCGCCGATACCACCGCCCAGCTCTCCCATCAGACCGCCTCCAGTGCTTCCTTATTGACGCGACGCATATACGACGTCCTGGCGCCCATTTACGCCGTGCCCACGCTCCTGTTTCATGCCTACGGCCATTCCGCCGCGTTGGCCGCCTCCTCTATCGAAAACGGCATGCGGGTGCTGGAAGTTGCTATGGGTTCCGGAGAGATGTTCAAGCGGCTCGTAGAGGTCAACCTCGACGGCCAGACCATTGGCGTCGATCTCTCGCCCAAAATGGCTGCCCGCTCCCAAGCCACCGCCCGCCGCCTCTTTCCCCAGGTATCGGCTGAGTGCCAGGCCGCCGACGTCCGCTACCTCCCCTACGCCGACGGACAGTTCGACCGTGTCGTCTGTTGCTACCTCTTCGAACTGCTCCCTCATAAGGATGTGCCCGACACTTTGCTGGAGCTGCGCCGCGTGCTGCGGCCCGGCGGCCGCCTCACGACGATCCTGATCGCTCAGAACAAGCGCAGCTTCAACGCCATGTACAAGGTCTGCTCCAAAGTCTTGCCGGCGTTCTGGGGACGACAACTCGACGGCTATGTCGCGGACCTGCTTCCTCAATACGGCTTCGAAATCGACAGCGACCGCCACGTCCAGCAGTTCTTTTACAGTTCCCGCATCGTCTCGGCTGTCAATGCCGCGCGCTAAACGGCGTCATCGCGACTGTTAGCCTCTGTTTTTCCTGAATGTTTTCAGTAGCTTACGGTTCCCGTGCTCCTTTGTTCGGATCAGGCCCGCGGCAGTCTACTAAAATGGCCTTGCCTTCGCGCCAGGTCATTGGGTTCGTTTCGTAAAGTCGAAACAGCTGCGACACTTGGGTTCGTTTCGCATTCCGGACGCCTGGGTTCGTTCCGTAATGGTGAGTGTGGGTTCGTTTCGTAAAATCCGCGCCAGGCTATCGGATTGGGTTCGTTCGGTAAAACGCCTGCGAAGCCCCGCCCGGTCGAATTGCATCAAAAAAAAAGAATTTGGTTGTAAACTAAGAACAGCCATCAGTTTCAGGAGACTATCAATGATTCAGCTCACAGATACCGCTATCACTAAGGTCAGTGAAATCTTAGGCATGCAGGAGCCGAAACCAGCCGGGTTGCGCATTGCCGTGGTCGGCGGCGGCTGCTCGGGATTCAGCTACTCCATGGCTTTCGAGAACGCCCCGAACATGCTCGACAAGACCTACAACTTTGGCGACCTGAAAGTTTTCATCGATCAGGCCAGCATGCTCTACCTCGATGGCGCGGAAGTCGATTACGTCGAGACGCTGGAAGGTTCCGGCTTCAAGTTCAATAATCCGCAAGTGAAATCCACCTGCGGGTGTGGCAGCTCGTTCAGCGCGTAACGCGCCGGGCCGTCCCGCCATTTTTTGAGAAAAGCCCCCGGGCCGAAGGAGTTTTCCGACTCCTCCGGCCCTTCGTGTTTCTAAACTGTCTTTTATGCTGCATGAACTGATAACAGAAACTCCCAACCCGGCTTCGGCCTCCATCGACGCGCTCTCCACCGTGGACATGCTGCGTGTCATCAATGCAGCCGATGCCGAAATTGCGAGTGCGGTGGCGCGAGAGATCCCTCACATCGCTCAGGCTGTTGATGGCATCGCCGCTCGGCTCGCATCCGGCGGACGGCTCTTCTACACCGGCGCGGGCACCTCCGGCCGTCTGGGCGTCCTGGATGCCTCCGAGTGCCCGCCCACGTTCAACACGCCTCCTGAGCTGGTCGTGGGACTCATCGCGGGAGGTGACGGAGCGCTGCGGCGTTCGATCGAGAAAGCCGAAGATGACCCCGAGCAGGGGAAGCAAGATTTACAAGATCGCGGCTTCAGCGCCGCTGACGCGTTAGTCGGAATCGCCGCCAGCGGCCGCACTCCGTACGTTCTCGGCGGCCTCCGCTATGCCCGCTCTCTGGGCGCCCTGACTGTCGCCCTCAGTTGCACTACGCACTCTGAAATCGCCGGCGCCGCCGACATTGCCATCACTCCTACGCCCGGGCCCGAAATCCTCACCGGTTCCACGCGCCTGCGCGCCGGTACAGCCACCAAGCTCGTCCTGAATATGCTCAGCACCGGCGTCATGGTGCGCTTGGGGTACGTCTACGGCAACCTGATGGTCAATGTTCAGCCCAGCAATGACAAGCTCATAGACCGGGCGCGGCGTATCATCGCCACGATTGCAGGTGTGTCTTATGATGAAGCTTCCGAGCTGCTGGCCGCCGCTGGTTCCGTGCGCACGGCGATCGTCATGCAGAAGCGAAAGCTCTCGCGCAGCGAAGCCGAAGCTCGACTATCAGCAGCACACGGCAGCTTGCGCGCGGCGCTCGAAGCGATCTAGATAAATTCATGGACAAGTTCAAAATCACCGGCGGCACGCCGTTAAGCGGTGAGCTGCCGGTGAGCGGTTCGAAAAACTCGGCGTTGCCGGCCCTGGCCGCCTGCCTGCTGACGGACGAGCCTGTCACGCTCCGCCGCATCCCCCAGGTCAAAGACATCGGAACCATGGAACAGCTCCTCACCTACACGGGCGCCCAGGTGGACGACAACGACGGAACGGTTCGTATCGACGCCAAGTCGCTCGACCGGGCCGAAGCGCCGTACGAGGTCGTAAAAACCATGCGAGCGTCCAGCTTGGTTCTCGGCCCGCTGGTCGCTCGCACCGGACGCGCGCGCGTCTCCATGCCCGGCGGTTGCGCCATCGGCGCTCGGCCCATCAACCTGCACGTCACCGCCCTTGAACAGCTCGGCGCGACCTTTGAGCAGTGTCACGGCTACGTCGAAGCGCAAGCGCCCGACGGGCTGCGCGGCGGCAACATCCACTTCGATCGGATCACGGTCACCGGCACCGAAGACGTCCTGATGGCCGCCGTCCTCGCAAAGGGCGTGACCACCATCCGCAACGCCGCGCGCGAGCCTGAAGTGAAGGATCTCGCCGAACTCCTGATCTCGATGGGCGCCAAAATCGAAGGCGCCGGCTCCTCGATCATCAAAGTGCAAGGCGTCGAGCGGCTGCACGGCACCGATCACACCATCATTCCGGATCGCATCGAGGCAGGCACGTTTGTACTCGCGGCTGCCATCTCACAGGGGGATGTTCTGGTCACCGGCTGCAACGCCGAACACATCGCCGCGTTGATTGTGAAGATGCAAAAAGCCGGAGCCGAAGTCGAAGAGGTCTCCGGCAATGCTCTGCGCGTCCGTTGCTCGGCGCGCCCGCGAGCCACCGACGTCACAACGGAAGAGTATCCGGGCTTCGCCACGGATCTGCAAGCGCAATACATGGCCTGGATGACCATCGCGCAAGGCATCAGCTTCGTGACCGAAACCATCTTCGAAAATCGCTTCATGCACACCCAGGAACTCGCGCGCATGGGAGCTAACATTCGCATCGAAGGGCGTCAGGCTATAGTCGCGGGTGAGAACGGCTTGATGGGCGCCCAGGTGCTTGCGTCCGATCTGCGCGCCAGCGCTTCTCTGGTGCTTGCCGCCCTCGTTGCACAAGGCGAAACCATCATCGATCGCGTCTACCACATGGACCGCGGCTATGAGCGTATCGAACAAAAGCTCGCCGCCGTCGGAGCGCGCATCGAAAGGATCTCATGAGCACGCCTGTTAAGCACCATAGCGAAGGATTTCTGGCCATCGTCAACGATGCCAAGACCAGGGTCCACGAGATCGACATCGAAGAATACAAGCGCCTGCGCGCTTCAGGTGAAGCCGGGCAATTAATCGACGTTCGCGAGGATCACGAGTATCAGGCCGCCCATGCCGCCGGAGCCATTCACCTCAGCAAAGGCATCATCGAACGCGATATCGAGAAAACGTTCCCTGACAAGAACACCAAGCTCATTCTCTATTGCGGCGGCGGCTTCCGTTCCGCCCTCGCAACGGACAATATCCAGAAAATGGGCTACCGCAACGTGATCTCGTTAGACGGCGGCTGGCGAGCTATCGAAGCTTCCGGTTTGCCGCTCGAGCGTGCTGGCGATCCGCAGTAATTCCGGTTCCCTGAACGGAGCACTGATCAATTGCAACCCGATCGGCAAGCCTTCCGCACTCTTCCCGCAGGGCATCGACAGCGCCGGTTCGCCCAGATAATTGATAGCCCGAACCAGCCGCGTGCAAGCAATCCGCGTATCTTCTTCGACCGATCCGATCTTCACGGTCGTCTCCTCCAGGCGCGGCGCAACAATCGGCGTTGTGGGTGTAGCGAGCACATCGATATCGCGCCACAGAGCATCGAACTCGCGCCGGTATATCGTCCGCAGGCGCTGCGCATTCACATATTCGTGAGCCGCAATCAGCTTGCCTTGCTGCAGCAGCGGCCAAACGTCTTTGCCGAACAGTGAAGAGTCTGTGTGCTGGGCGTACAGCGCGGCGGTCTCGGAAAGCTGAACGATGCGGGCCGCCGCATTCACCTCGTTCATATCGGGGACTTGCACCTCAATCACGCTCGCGCCTAGTCGCTCCATCTCAGAGATGGCGCGCTTGACTGCTCCCGCAACTTGATCGTCAACACGATCGAAGAAGAAGTTCTTCGGGACTCCGACCCGCACACCTTCGAGGTCGGAAGCCTGCCGGCAGATTGAAGTCTCCATCGGCAATGGCATTCATCGTCAGAGCGCAGTCTTCCACCGTTGCCCCGATCGGACCGACGTGATCCAGACTGAACGCCAGCGGCATCACGCCCCAGCGGCTCACACGGCCATACGTCGGTTTCAGACCTACGCAACCGCAGAAGGCCGCCGGAATGCGAATGGAACCGCCAGTATCGCTGCCCAGCGACATTGGCAGCAGACCTGCACCGACCAATGCGGCCGATCCGCCGCTGGAACCGCCCGGAATTCGCGTTGTGTCATGCGGATTCAACACAAACCCGTAGTGCGGATTCTTTGAAGTGATGCCGTAAGCCAATTCGTGCAGATTGGTCTTGCCGACCGACACAACACCGGCCTTATTCAACTGCTCTACGACCGTTGCGTCGTAATCGGGCACGAAGTCGCGGAACAGCAGCGATCCAGCGGTGGTTCGGACACCCCGCGTGTAGAAAATATCTTTGTGTGCCGTTGGCACGCCATGCAAGGGTCCCCGATCGAGGCCGGCAGCTAACTCCCGATCCCGCTCAGCCGCTTGCACCCGCGCCTCATCTTCGGTCTTCGTGATAAAGCTGCGGAAGACGTCTCGCGCCTTGATATCCGCCAGCGTTTGGTCGAGCAACTCGACGCAAGATATCTGGCGTGAACGCAGCAGCCTACCGATTTCGCGGATCGTCATTCAGAACGTAAACCACAGCCGGTTCAACTTCGGGCGTGAGACGCTTCAACGCCGGCTCAACGCTCTTTCGCAGCGCGTCAATCAACTCGCGATTCTTCTGTTCCTGCTCCGAATCAGTCATCTTATTGCGGCGTAGGCCCGCGTACCACCTGAACAAAATTGGCCGGGCTCAGGTATTTCGCGAACGCCGCCCGTACGTCGTCCGCTGTCATGTTGAAGTATTTCGCGGCCGCGCGCATCGGCTCGTCGAGCGGCAGCCCCACACGGGAACGGGCGATGATGCCGCCAGCCAACGCATCTTCGCTCGATTCCGCCAGCGGAATCTGCCGTAGCAGCAGTGCCTTGGCCTGCTGCAGTTCAGCCGGAGTGACGTTCGTCTGCTGCATGGAGATCAGTTCCTGCTCCACCATCGCTCGCGCCTTTGAGACGTTCTGCGGATCGCAGCCGTAATCCACGCTGTAAATGGCGCGCGTTTGTCCCGCTTGCAGCGAATCGTCGATGTTATACACGTAGCCGGCTTTCTGACGCAGATCGCGATACAGCCGCGTCGCATAGAAGCCACCGCCCAGCACATGATTCCCGAGTTGCAGCGCATAGTAATCCGGACTGAAGCGGTTCATCTCCAATTCCTGCGATAAGGAAACGCTGTCTTGTACTTGGCTCGGGTCTGGCACATTCACGGCGCTCGGCTTGTTTGCCGGCACAGGCGGCAGCACAACATCCGGCTTCGGTCCGGACGCTTGCCACGAACCGAAATACTTCTCGATCACCGGCCGCGCTTCCTCTGGCGTGATATCGCCAATCACCACGATGGTCGTCAAATCCGGCCGGAACGTCTTCGCATAGTAGCTTTGCAAATCCTGATAGTTGATCGACGAAACGGTCTTCGGCGTCGTCTCTCGCAACAGCGGGTCGCCAGGCGGCACAAGTGCTCGCACTTCGGCGCGATCCGCGCGATACCCCGGACTCTGCAACTCACCCGCGCTCAACTGCGCTGTTTGCTGCTGAACCACTTTGAAAGCATCCTGCGGCAAAGCGGGATGCAATTCGTTGTCTGCCAATAGTTCCACACCGCGGGTGAAGTCCTGTTTCAGCACTTTGAGATTGAAGTTTGGTCCTGCCGATTCCGAAGCCGCAATATCGTCCAGCGCTTTCTGATACGCCAATCTGTCGAGCGTCTTCGTTCCGTACGAAAATAAGCCCTCGAGCACATCCGATACACCGTCCTTACCCGGCGGCGTCTCCAGTTGCGTCTGCGTCTTGATCGAGCCGAGCAACGTAACCGTCGGGCTGGTCGTTTCCGTCTGCACAACCAGCCGGATGCCATTCGACAGAATCATATCCGAAGGATGCAGAGTTGGCTGCGGGACGCGCAGCGATTTCACCGCTACCTCCGCCCAATCCGGCAGCGCCACTGGTTTGGTGGGAGTACTCGTCGCCTTTTCGCTGCCTCCAAAACCCTTCGAAGCGGCGGGTTCGCCCGAAGGCGTCGGCTTCAGAGTCGCCAAAATCGAATTCTGCTCCACCAGGTACTTCTTCGCCGCGCGATTGACGTCCTCCACCGTCACACGCTTGAGCGCTTCCACCTCCTCATCCGGCGATTGCCGCCCTTGCGCCGCCAGCGCCTGCGACCAAAGCGACGGCGAGGTTCGTGATGGAATTGCGCCCGAATTCGGCGCTCGCCACTTCGCCCTTTTTGGCGGCATCCACCAAGTCCGCCGGAACCCCGTTCGCCACATAACCGGCCATAATCTTCTTCAACTCGGCGCTAATCGGCGCTGGATCCGCGCCGGACGGAATAGCGGCCAACGCGAAAGCAGCACTCGCCTTCGGATAGGTTTCCAGCATCGAGAAATCGGTTCCCAGCGCCTTGCCATCCGGCACCAACTGATACAGACTGGCCCGCTGGCTCGATAGAACATCGCTCAAAATGCGCGCCGCCGGGAAATCCGGGCTGTCCGTGCCCGGAAAGCGAAACGACAATACAGTGAGCAAGTACGGCAGGTTGCTATCCAAAACGAACGAATCCGTCTTTACCGAACTGAGATTCACCTCGGGACGCTCGGGTAGCGTCTTACGCGGAATAGCGCTGTAATACTGCTTGATTTTGGCAAGCGTTGCCGCCGCGTCGACATCGCCCGTCACCACGAGAATGGCGTTATTCGGCGCATACCATGTGTCATGAAATTTCTTCAGCATCTCGGCCGTTGTTTTGTCGAACGATGGCCTGGTACCCAGAGGGTCATGTTGATAGGGCGTGCCGGAGAATAAGTCGTTATTCAATCGCGTGATGAACTTGTAAATCGGGTTCGAAAGATCTCTCGAGACTTCCTGTTCAATTGCTCCGCGCTCCTCCGCCCATTGCGCTTGCGAATCCTCCACCCCCGACATGCACGCCGCATCCACTCGTAGCGCTACGTCCAGATCCTGCGATGGAACTGTGACGAAATACTGCGTGATGTTCTGTTGCGTGTCGGCATCCATGTAGCCGCCAAGCTGCGCATAGATGGCCGAAATCTGGTCGGCTGTCAAACCATTGCAGCCGCGGAACGCCATGTGCTCCTGTGCATGCGCCGTGCCGGGGAAATCGGCGGGCGTTTCGTTACCCCCCACCAGGTAGTTCTCTTCAACGGTGGCAACGGGCGCCAGCGGATCGCGCACAATCACCACTCGCAAACCGTTGTCCAGCGTCGCACGGGTCACGTTACCCGTGGTCTGTGCCTGCGCCGCAGCGGGAATCAAAGCACGCGTCAGCAAAACGCCCATGGCAAGAAAGGGAAGGGGAAACCGCATCATCATTAACTATTCACAGATTACGGCACCGCCTTCGCGTGTGCTCTTGAAAAGCTATGATGGTGCCGTCGTGCCCGAAACCGCCGAAGTTTCAGCTATTCCTCCCTTAACAACTCTGCTTGAGGAAGAGCGCCTGTTTCAAGCCTCTATTCGCCAGTTTGCCAAGGAGCGGCTCGCTCCGCACGTTCGCGCCATGGATACCGAAGGTAAGTTTCGGCGAGATCTGCTCAACGAAATGTTCGAACTCGGGCTGATGGGCATCGACGTCAAAGAACAGTACGGCGGGCAAGGCGGCACCTTCTTCCAATCGATTCTGGCGATCGAGGAATTGGCAACAGTCGACCCCGCCGCCTCCGTTATCGTCGACGTCCAAAACACACTGGTGAACAATGCGATCGAACGCTGGGGCGCGCTAGAGCAGAAGCAGCGATATCTGCCCAAGCTCGCCACACAAAGTGTCGGTGCCTATGCGCTCTCCGAAGCGGGTTCCGGCTCAGACGCGTTCGCCCTCACTACCCGCGCCACCAAGGAAACCGGCACTTACCGCATCTCAGGACGCAAACTCTGGATCACGAACGCCGCCGAGGCAGACGTTTTCTTGCTCTTCGCGACGGTCGATCCGGGCGCCGGGTATCGCGGCGTTACGTGCTTCCTCCTCGATCGTGACACCCCGGGGTTTCAGGTCGGTAAGAAAGAAGATAAGCTCGGCATTCGCGCCTCCTCCACTTGCGAACTTATCCTCGACGATGTTCGCGTTGCTCCGGAGCAGATTCTCGGCGAAATCGGAAGAGGCTACAAAATCGCTATCGAAACATTGAACGAAGGCAGAATCGGCATTGCCGCGCAAATGCTCGGGTTGGCGGAAGGCGCGCTCGATCACGCCCTCCGCTACGCCCGCGAGCGCAAGCAATTCGGCAAACGCATCGGGGATTTCCAGGGTGTACAGTTCCAACTCGCCGAAATGGCCACGCGCATCGAAGCCGGACGCCTGATGGTCTACAACGCCGCGCGCCTGCGCGATGCCGCCCAGCCGTTCGTTACCCAGGCCGCCATGGCCAAGTATTTCTGTTCCCTATTGGCGGAAGAAGTCGCTTCCGCGGCGGTCGAAATCTTCGGCGGAGCAGGATTTTCCAAGGATTACCCCGTCGAAAAGCTCTACCGGGATGCCAAGATCGGCCGTATTTACGAGGGCACCAGCAACATGCAGCGCCTCACGATCGCGAAAACGCTGCTGGATCCGAGTAATCAGCGGTAACGCCACCTCGCCACGCATCCGTCACAATAGAGAAAAGACGTATGCTGCAAAGAAGTTTCGCTCTGGGCTTGTGCTTTGTGGGATCGGTGGTCCTGCTCGGCGCCGCCGACAAGAAACCGGACCCGACACCTGATCAGGTTCAGGACATCATCAAAAAGTTCACCCAGAAAGAGACGGACTTCGCCAACGCGCGCGAAAGCTACACCTACCGTCAAACCACGAAGATGACCGAGACCGATCCTCCCGGAGGTAGTTACGAATTAGTCGAATTCGTGAGCTTTGACGATCGCGACCGGCGGACTTCGCACGTTCTGCACGCGCCCGTTCAGTCTCTGCAAAATATTGTCATGACGGCTGAAGATGAAGAGGACTTCCGCAACGTCATGCCGTTCGTCATGACAAACGACACGCTGCCGGAGTACTTCGTGAACTATGTAGGGCGAGACCAGGTGGACGAAATCTCGTGTTACGTCTTCTCCGTCAAACCCAAGGTTCTGACCAAAGATCGCAAACGATATTTCGATGGGCAGGTCTGGGTGGACGATCAGGATCTGCAAATTGTCAAAACCTATGGACAATCCACCGGCCACCTGCGGCGAGGTGAAGATCAGCAGTTCCCGAAATTCGAGACCTATCGTGAGCAGATCGATGGCAAATATTGGTTCCCCACTTACACCTACGCCGACGATACGTTGAACTTCAAGGATGGACCGTCACAGCGCATCAAAGTGGTTATCAAGTACGACCAATACAAGAAGTACCAGTTCAAGTCGGAATCCACCATCAAATACGGCACCGTCGGAGATGTTCCGCCGAGTAATCAGCCGCCGGCGAGCACGCCGCCTCCTCAGCCCAGACCGTAAGCTCACGGCATGAGGAGACGGAATATCGGAACAGCGCAGCGGCTGGCCATTGCTGTTTGCTGCGTTCTGCAGGTTGCGCTCGCTGCCGATGCACCGGCGGCACATGTACGCAACTTCGGCAAAGTGAACAACCACCTCTACCGCGGCGGTGAGCCGAGTCTTGTGGGTCTGCAGGAACTGGCCGCAATGGGCGTCAAAGTGGATATCGATCTGCGCGAAACCAGTGAGGCAACGAACGTAGAACAGGAAGCCGCGAAGAAGCTGGGCATAAAGTACATCAACATTCCGTTCCCACCTCTTTCAGCTCCTCCGAACTCACTTGTCGAACGGGTTCTGGCACTGCTGACCGGCAGTAATACCGACACGGTTTTCGTGCATTGCCGGCGCGGCAAAGATCGCACGGGAACGGTCGTTGCCTGTTACCGAATCCAGCACGACGGTTGGGATCATGAACGTGCGCTCACCGAAGCGAAGCGCTACGGCATCAGCTTCGCCGAGCGCGGCATGCGTTCGTACATTCTGCATTTCACTCCGATTCCGCCGGCCACCGCAATCACACCGATTCAATAGCGTTTACGCGGAGAGTAGTTGCTGTTCGCGCAAGTCCGTGCTATCCGCTGCGCTGCTGTCCTTCTGAATGGGAAGCGTTACTCGAAACCAGAACGTACTGCCCGCCCCGAGTTCGCTATCGATCCCGATGGTCCCGCTCATGTGCTCGATCAGGCGCTTAGTAATTGCCAGCCCCAGCCCGGTGCCGCCGAACTTTCTGGTGGTGGAAGTATCGCCTTGCGAAAAGCGCTCGAATAGACGCGACTGCTGAACGGGGCTGATTCCGATTCCCGTGTCCGTGATGGAGACGAGAATGGTTTCAGAAGCGTCGTCCAGATGCTCCTTCATCACTTTGAGGTGAACGGAGCCTTGCTGCGTAAACTTGATCGCGTTCGAAAGCAGATTCAAGAGAACCTGGCGCAAACGCGATGGATCCCCGATTACCTCTGCGTGTAAGTCCTCGTCGATGGAACTTTTGAGCGCAAGTTGCTTCTCTCGGGCCGAAACGCTCACCACGTCTAACGACTCTCGCACCAGCGAGCGCAAATCGAAGGCCACCTGCTCCAGCTTCAACTTGCCGGCTTCGATCTTTGAGAAATCGAGTATGTCGTTGATGACCGTCATCAAAGCATCTCCGGAGGTGCGGATCGTATTCACGAACTCGAGTTGTTCTTCGTCGAGAGGAGTGCTCAGGAGAAGCGACGACATACCCAGCACACCGTTCATGGGCGTGCGGATTTCATGGCTCATGACGGCCAGGAATTCGCTTTTCGCGCGGCTGGCTTCCTCGGCGGCAATTTTCAGATGTTCCTCTTGCGCCAGTTTCTCGGAGATGACGTGGGTCTGCTGCTGCACACGCCGCCTGAGAACGAGGCCCCACATAGCAGCCAGCAGAGCAAGCCCCCCGAGCACGCCGACCAGCTCAAACGCGTGTGGCAGGCGTCCACCAGGGCTCACGCTTGAGCAACGTGACATCTTCGGGCGATCGCAAGATGACGTTGAGAGCGCGAGGCACCGCGAGGCCTCGCAGCATCCCGTACTGAACCGAACAAACACCAGTGATGCGCAACACCGCGCCGCTTCGAAAGCCCGGCAACCGGACTCCGGTTTCCGCCGTGGCATTCAGTAGCGTTCTGCCTGTCTGCAGCATCAGCGTTTCGCCTGTCTGGTTAGTGATGCGATCCAACAGCACGGCGTCGATCTGGATCAGTTGCGAATCGAAGGTGCCCTCAAAAGCTTCATCGGCGGTCACGTGGGCCGGCGCGATCGAAAGTCCGGACGCCACTTTCGTCAGCACTGCATCCTGCAGCGTAGGACTGAATCCCGAGGCGTGCGCAAACCCCAGTACATTCACAAGATCACCTGGATGCAACACGATCGACCGATGATTGGAAATCACAACCGCCCCGGTTGAATCCTGAATGTAAGTTGGTCCTTCAGGGGTCGATGAAGTCACCACGCCTCGCACTCTGACCGGGCTGTCGGGATTCGAAGTGGGTGAATACTGAAGCAACTGCGCAATCGCGGTAAAGGGGAGAGACTCCGGCTTCGGAGCGCGTGAAACCAGCCGGACTTGTTCACGATTGGGGAACCAGATGATGATTCCCGTGAGCTGTTTTCGCATATTGAAGCGCGCGCCGGCTACCCCCTGGACCGATATGGCGGAATTGACTAGCGAATCCGCCCACGGTGCCTCGCCCAAAATTTCGGCGGTAAAGCGATGTACGCCCGATTCAAGACTCAGCACGGTATGGCCGGCTTCCCTATTTATGGATTGAACAATCCCCCGGGCCTCCACCCAATCGCTGTCATCCCGGCCGGTATATAGATCTTCCGAGTTCTCCGCACGCGGCTCGGGCAGTTTACCTTCTGCCACGACATGAACCGCACAACGCCCAACTTGTGGAGCGAAATAGCCTGGATCGCTGGTTCCCGTCACATCAACCAATTCCCCGGCGCGAATTTTTTGCTCTCTTACATCGTTCCCGTCGACATAGGTTCCTCCGGTGGAGTCCTGCACAAAGAGCATTCCGTATTTCGGATCGAAATACGTAACCACGCCCCGCAAGCGAATTGGATAACCGCGGGAAGCCTCTTCCGCGCTCAGCGAATGCAGCTTGGCAACTGTACTGATGACCGGCAAGTCCGGCGACTGGCCGTGATGCGCAACCAAGCGCGTGACGATCGCGTCCACCATGGTCAAGCCGTTATTGCGATTGGTAAGGAATCCCACTGCATCCAGATTTTTCCCCGTCACGAGCGCAGCGCTGGACGCGAGCCGCAGAGGAAGCGTGCCGCTGGCGTCTTTCAGGAACAGCTCCGATCCGCTTGTGTCCGTATACACCTCACCGCGCAGCCGTACGCGGTGATTAGGTACAGGGTTCGGTACATTCCCGGGCGAACGTCCTCTCACCTCACTGACAGTCCGGACCGGCAGTGCGGAGGGTTCTGGAGCCGAACTTTCCTTAGTCACCCCGTCGCTTCGCGGCACCCACAACACGGCCCGTAAGGGCTTTCCAAACACGTCGTAACTCGTCTCGACGACGCCCCTGATTCGCACCTCATCGTCAATGAGCGAAATGAGGTCACTGCCCAACGGGTCGATGATGCGGATCTCGACAACCGTATCCCGGACGCCCATCAAGCCGGTAATCCGGTCATTCGGATCCGCGACGGTACTCCGTATCACGCCGTTCACCTCGACCTCGGTGTATTGCCGGGCGGGGTCAAGAAGCTGATCGAGTTTCACGGGCCGGGCGTCCGGCGGCCTTTGCATCGATAGCCAGCGGACGGTAGGTTTGGCGATAATCGGAGTGTTCCCCCCCGACGCCGCGAATCCGGTCACCTCGACCAGTTGATTGGTAGGCACCCCGAAATCGTTCGATTCGAGGCGCACACCCCGTCCCGCCTCGTCTTCGAGAATCATCACGTTCCACGTAGGATCGGAAACGGTAATAAAGCCGCGAATCCGCACCAGCACCTGGCTGCGTAGATCGTCCAACTGCAGGGCCCGCAACGCCTCTATACTGTGCACTTCCCGTGCGGAACCGGCGCCGCCGTTGCTGGAGCAAGCGACCAGGAGAATGGCCGCAGTCCACAACCCGCACCAAACCAACACGCCCCGAGAGCGTCCGCCGTGTATGAGCCGAGGCATGCCGTCTCCTCTCTTATCGGACCGGAAAGACGGTTTCGCCCAGGCGGCACTTAGAACGTAAGATAAACTACTAAGCCCGGCTTAGACGCCCTTGCTCACACCCCGCGCCGTCCACCGGTAAATCTTCTGCATTCAGCGACTTAATGCGCACGTCACTGCCAATTCCGTGAGCCAACCTGCCTAATTGTGTTTAAATGATAGTGTCTCGCGAGAATGTCCGAACGCAACCTGCATGGTGAACGGCGCCGCCGAACGGTCAATCGGCGGATGCGGGAAGCCAAATTGATCATGAGCGGGGCGCTCCATACGGACCGCCCTATGATGGCCCACATCATCCCGATTCGGCGCTGTAATCTTTCCTGCGCCTACTGCAACGAGTACGACACTTATTCGAAGCCCGTACCGCTCGATTCCATGCTGCACCGCCTTGAGTTGCTAGGCCGCCTAAATACGGGTGTCATCACCTTAAGTGGCGGCGAACCTCTCCTTCACCCCGAGCTCGACGACATCATTCGCGGCATACGCAAGAACGCCATTTTGGCGGGCCTGATTACGAACGGTTACCTGCTCACCGCCGACCGTGTGCGGCGCCTGAACGACGCGGGCCTCGATTACCTCCAGATCAGCATCGACAACGTCATGCCCGACGAGGTCTCAAAGAAAAGCCTGAAGGTTCTGGACAAAAAGCTGCAAGTTTTAGCAGAGCACGCCGATTTTCACGTCAATATCAACTCGGTTTTGGGCGGCGGTATTCATAATCCCGAGGACGCCCTCACCGTCGGCCGCCGCGCCATGGAACTCGGTTTCACTTCTACCGTAGGAATCATCCACGATGGCGACGGACAACTCCGGCCGCTCGCCCAGCGCGAACGGGAAGTCTTTCTCGAGATGAAAAAATTCGAGAAGAAGCATTTTTCCCGAATCAACTACTTTCAAGAAAATATCGCCAACGGGCAGCCCAGTAATTGGCGCTGCCGCGCGGGCTCCAGATATCTCTATATCTGCGAAGACGGGCTGGTGCATTACTGCTCGCAGCAACGTGGCTTCCCTGCCAAACCACTGGAAACCTACACCGTCGAAGACATCCGGCGGGAATATATCACGCAAAAATCCTGCGCCCCGATGTGCACCATCTCTTGCGTGCATCAAATCTCTTACTTTGACTTTTTCCGCGGCGAGCAGACACGCACCGTAGAGCCCGTCCCTGAAGAACAACTGGTCTCGATTAAGGCTGCGGGCGCTTAGCGCGTGCCCGCCACCGGCTTAGCGGCCGATCCGCTCGTCACCAGGCACGATACCGGCCCCGGTCATCCCGAGCAATCGGCACGCTTCCACGCCGCACTGAATCGGCTGGAAGCTGCTGGTCTGGTAAGCGAGATGGTGCGTCTCGAACCCCGTAGCGCCGCGAATGACGAGTTAGCGCTCGTTCACTCCAGAGAGTACATCGAACTCGTCGAGCGCGAGGTGGCGCAGAATCGCCGGCAGCTCAGCACAGGTGATACCACCATCGGCGCCCATTCTTCTGAAGCGGCGCGCCTCGCGGCGGGCGCGTCCTTTTCCGCCGTGGACGCAGTGTTTGCAGGCAGAGTAACGAACGCGTTCTGCATCGTGCGCCCGCCCGGCCATCACGCCAGCTCCGCGCGCGGCATGGGATTCTGCCTGTTCAACACGGTCGCGCTCGCCGCGAGATACGCCCAGCGGCAGCACAAAGCCGAAAGAGTCGCCATCGTCGATTGGGACGTCCATCACGGCAATGGAACCCAGGACATCTTTTATGAGGACGGGTCCGTACTCTTCTTCAGCACGCACCAGTCGCCCTGGTATCCAGGCACCGGCGCGGCTTCGGAGCGCGGCGCAGGCCCGGGCGAAGGTATCACCATCAACTGTCCCTTACCCGCGGGCTCCGGCCGGGCCGAGATCTTCCAGGCGTTCGAGCGTTCCCTGCTCCCCCGAATTCACGAATTCCGCCCCGACCTGCTCCTGATCTCCGCCGGTTTCGACTCGCGCATGGACGATCCGCTGGGACAGTTTCTTTTGACCGACGACGACTTCGCCGACTTGACCACAATGATGATGGACGTAGCGGCGCGGCACTGCGCTGGACGGCTGGTTTCGGTCCTCGAAGGAGGCTACAACCTTGAGGGCCTGGGGAAAGCCTCCGAAGCCCATGTGCGTGCCCTCCTGTCCACCGATAACACTGAACACATCCGCCTCACGTCTGAGGCTTCCGCTTCACCTCGGGCAGCCCGGACACGGCGCCTCGTTTGACCGTACAGTGGAAGGTATGGGCACTTCCCCGACAACGGCCAGAACCACCGTTCGACGACTGCCGAAGCGCGGCGTCTACGACAAGCAGACCATCTACTCGATCCTCGATGAAGGCTTCATCTGCCATGTTGGATTTTCAGTGGATAACCAGCCGTTCGTCATTCCGACCGGCTACGCGCGGGTGGGTGATACGCTATACATCCACGGATCTGCCGCCAGCCGAACGATCAAGACCGCCGCAACCGGCGGCATTGACATCTGTGTGACGGTAACCCTAGTCGATGGACTGGTGCTGGCCCGATCGGCGTTCCATCATTCCATGAACTATCGCTCCGTTGTCGTGCTGGGCAAAGGCCGGTTGGTTACGGATGAGCAAGAGAAGCGGAGTGCTCTACATGCCTTCACGAACCATGTCGTGCCCCAGCGCTGGGAAGAAACTCGACAACCGACCTCGCAGGAGTTGAAGGCTACCAGCGTGCTGGCCCTGACCATCGAAGAAGCCTCTGCGAAAGTACGAACGGGAGCGCCGATCGACGACGAAGAAGACTACGCTCTGCCCGTTTGGGCGGGTGTCGTACCGCTCAAAACCAAGGTAGGCGTTCCTATACGTGACACGCGTCTGGCAGTTGACGTACCCGAAATCGACCTGAATCGATTCACGCGTTTCGAGTAAATGCCGGAGCTGCCGGACATCCTGGCGTATATCGAGGCGCTAGAACCGCGTGTAATCCATCAGCCGCTCGAAAGGGTTCGCGTGGCTACCCCGTTTCTGCTTCGCACGGCGAGTCCACCACTTGCGGCCGTTGAAGGACGGGTCGTCCGCGAGTTGCGGCACATAGGGAAACGCATTGCGTTTGGATTGGCGGGCGATTTCTGGCTCGTGCTGCATCTGATGATCGCGGGACGGCTGCATTGGCGGCCGGCGAATGCCAAGCTCTCGGGACGCCAGAACCTGGCGGCCTTCGATTTTCCTCAAGGCTCCCTCGTGTTGACGGAAGCCGGAACAAAGCGTCGCGCGGCATTGCACCTCTTCCAAGGAGAAGCGGCGCTCCAAAGCATCGATCCCGGCGGTATTGACGTCTTTGCGGCTGATGCTGCAAGCTTTCAGGCTGCTCTGACAACAGCGAATCATACCGTGAAGCGAGCGCTGACAGATCCGCGTATCGTCTGTGGGATCGGCAATGCGTATTCGGATGAGATCCTGCATGCCGCCCGCCTCTCTCCCATTGCTCAAACACAGAAGCTCAAGCCGGAAGAGTGGGAAAGGCTCTTCAGCGCAACAAGAGCGACACTCGAGCTCTGGATCGAGCGCTTTCGTGCCGAAGCTCGCGAGCGTTTCCCGGAGAAGGTCACGGCCTTCCGGGAGGGCATGGCTGTGCATGGACGGTATGGTCTTCCCTGCCCGGTCTGCGGCGAGAAAATCCTGCGCATCCGCTACGCCGACAACGAGACCAACTACTGCCCACGCTGTCAGACGGGCGGCAAGGTGCTCGCCGATCGGGCCTTATCGCGGCTTCTAGGCCCAGATTGGCCGCGCAGCTTGGATGAGCTTGAAACATTGCAGAAGCGCTAGCTCCGGTGCCCCACCGGAGCAAGATGGTCGAAACGATCAGCACATCGGACCGAACCCAACAGCTCCTTGCGAGCGGAAATCGTGCTGGACCAACCAAGTGAACACGAATCCTTCCAGCACCGCCCGACGAGGCCAGTCTCACGGGATACTGTTAAGAGCAACGACGCGAGTGTACGACCAGCGCTCGCGCTAGTCGTGTGCCGCTGCCAAATGGCCTCCACCGCAAATCCAACGCACACTCTCGAAGCTCAGCAGGCGTCCCGACTTTCCCCTAGCGCGGGAATAAGATGACAGGGTGAAGAGTCGTCGTTTGCACACATCGTCGAGCGCCCGCTTGCGCGCGATGGAGTAATGGATGCCGTCACTCTCCACGTCTTGCTCGTGGTCTTTATCGCCACTCTGATTCGATCGGCCTTCGGATTCGGCGAAGCCCTTTTTGCCGTTCCGTTACTTGCTTTGCGCCTTCCCCTCGAAATTGCCGCTCCCGTAGCAGTGTTGATATCTATTACCATCGCAGGCGTAGTCGTCGCGCAGGATTGGCAGAAGATCCATTGGCGCAGCACGGGATGGCTCGTGTCGGCCACGCTGCTCGGCATCCCGCTTGGCCTTTTACTGCTGACGAGCAGTCATCAGCGGGCCGCCAGGGTAACGCTGGCTATCCTGATCATTGCGTTTTCTGTGTACCTACTGGCCGGAAGCACACTGCCCGAGCTCAAAACCGACAGCCTGCCGTTGCTTCTGTCCTGCGGCCTCTTTGCCGGCGTGCTCGGAGGCGCGTATGGCATGAACGGTCCGCCGCTGGTGATCTACGGCGCGATGCGCCGCTGGTCTGCTCAGCATTTCCGCGCTACCTTGCAAGGATATTTTCTGCCCGCCAGCATTCTAGGAATGGCTGGATATTGGTTCAAAGGACTGTGGGTTCCCGCCGTGACTCACTATTACCTGCTTTCGTTGCCCGCCACGCTGCCTGCGATCTTCCTCGGGAGAGTAGTCAATCACCGGCTGCGCGGAAACTCATTTTTGAAAGCTGTGTACATTTGCCTCGCCGCGGTGGGAGCAGCGTTACTCATTCAGAGTGTCTAGGCCAGAGTGTCTAGGGCAGAGTCTCTAGCCTGGCGACGGGATCACCGGTTGGCCAGCCAGTAACCGTTCAACAAGCCCCAGTCGTACTGCTGCTGCTTCCATGGGATCGTGTCGCCATACTGCCACCAGCGAACATTTGCGGTCGCGTCGGGATTTCTGCCGTGATCGGGATCGACCTGGGCACGATTCGGCTTCAGAAGGTACTTGAGGGTAAGAAGCGAGTGTACTCCAGGCGCGGAATGGCATGCGACACACCTTTGCAGAATCGGAAGCGGCGACTCGATGCCGTCCTGTTTGGAATGCTCGAAAGCATCGCGGCCGATTGTTTGGAAGGTGGGGAACTCCGCCTCGGCGCTGGCAATGGCATGCAAGCCTCCGCTGTTTCCTTTTAAGAGCTGCGCCTGGCTCAGTCTGATTTCGTAGAAATTCTGCTCCGTGAGGGCGGCGGGTTCGTCAACGTCGATGTTGTTTTGGTCGCGTCGTGAGGTGATTGCCCGGTACACGCGGAATTGAATGCTTTCGGTAATAGGAGTGGAGACGAGAACGCCGTGGGAATCGAAAAGATTTATGTGCCGCACCAGCGCAACCTCCGTGCCTACCGGAAATTGTGGCAAATTGGGATTCTCGCCTCGATCGGTTTCACTCGCGATCCAAGGTTCAGGAGCATTCCAAAGCGTGCGGAAGTAGTCCAGAGTGGCTTGCCGTCCTTGCGGAAGACGGACGAACGCGAGGAAGCTGGAACGACCGGAGATCGCGTACGCATGCGTCTGCGCAACCGGCTGCCCCTCCGCCGTTATGCGCACCCACGGCCCGTGGGGCTCAAGCAGATCGATCGGCAGGAAAGGACGTTCGGGGTTCGTGGCATCATACTGCTTCGCGAACGTTTCAGACGAACGGCTTGCGCATAATTATCGGGTAAGGACGATAGTTCTTGCGGAGTGAGCGCGAGGCGCCGCAGGATTTCGGCCAATCGAATTTGCAATTCCTGACGTTCCCGCGAATGATCGTCGCGCGTGAGTGCAGACCAGTCGAAAATCGCCCAGAGGTCCCGTTGCAGTAAAGCTCTTTTCAGCGGACTGTGGATTTGCGTTTCCGCGTGAGTGCGCAAGAATTCATCAAGAATCTGCAAGGCAAGTCGATGCGATGGGCCGGTGAGCAGATGCTTTGTATCCAGCCAAAGCGGCGGATCGAGGGTGTCGTCTCCGTAAGCGATTGCCGGAGGATCCTCACGGATCCAAAGAGCGCTGTAAAGGCGATTCACGATGTTGCGCGAATTGGCGTTGAAGGCTGCAACTCCGTAGAAGTCCGCTGACGAGAGAAAGAAGAGAAGAAGCACTGTTGCAACGCGGTTCAACTTTCTCCTCCTCTCCCAGAGCTATAGCACGATTTGCGGCAATTGAGATAGGTACATTGGTACATTTATACCAATGAGCGAAGATCCACGCGCAAAACAATCTGAGCCAGTCGAAGTAGAGCGGGTGCAAACAGGTGTTCGCCTGGAGCGGCGATTGCTAAAGGTTCTGAAAGCACTGGCGGAACTGAAGGACATGACTCTGGGCGACCTGCTCGAGGGCATTGTGCTGCACGCGTTCGAGGGGAAAGCACCGTTTGCACCACAAACGCTTAAGGAAATTGAGCAATTGAGGCAGCTTTACGGGATGAGGCTGAAAGCTTCGGATAGTCACAAGCTGAAGGAGCGGAAGTCATGACGACGATGCAAACCACGGGAATCGTATTTGCCGCGGCTACATTTTGCTGCCCCACGAAAATCAACAGTGAAGAAGGAATAACGCGTTTTGCGCACGTAAGCAACTCGTTTTCGTTAACGGTGCATGCGCCGTATCGGGAAGCCGCGCCGCTATTCGGTCCAAACGGCGAGCGGGCCTGGAGCGATGGAAGTTGGAACCCGGTTTTCTTTTACCCCCAGCCCGCTCAGGATGTGCCTGGCGCGGTGTTCGCCATCCAGCACGGAGCGGTGAAGGCGATTTGGGTCAACACCGCGCTCGATATCGAGGCTCGCCATTTCCAATATGTATATTTCCTGCCCGGAACCCTGGTCACCACAATCGACGTCACATTCGTTCCTGTTGACGATCGCAACACCAAGGTGACGGTTGTGTACACACGAACGGCGCTAGATCCGGCGGCAAACGATCACGTCAAAGAACTCGGCGAGCACGACAGCCGGAGTGGAAAGCATTGGGAAGCGGCGATCGATGAATATCTTCGGAACCGGCGGCGTTAAGACGCGAGCTATCGGGCGAGAAAGAGAGAACTTTTCGCTGGCCGCTTCCGTCTTCACAGAGCGACGGCATCGGTAGCCATCCTGCCCGGCAAAAGGAGTTCTCGCCGTATGAGTCTGTGGCAAGACGCCCGCTTCGGCGTGCGCACTCTGTGGAAAGACCGGACCGCCCTTACGCTAGCGATTGTCGCTCTGGCGCTGGGTATCGGCTCCGCCACAGCGATTTTCAGCGTGATCGATAACGTTCTATTGGAGCCGTTCCCCTATAAGGACGGGCAGCGGCTGGTCGAAATTCAAATCCACGATTCCACCAGCAATCAGCCGTTTGGCCGGGAAGCGTTCTCGCCTCCCGAATTTGTGGATTACCAGGCGCAGAATCAGATTTTCGACGATGTCATTGGCATTTATCAAGACCGAGTCGTGTGGACGGGGCCGGGCGCACCTGAATCCTGGCTTGCCGCGTACGTCACCGGCAACACGTTTCAGTTCCTCGGTGTCGCTCCGCTGCTGGGGCGCGCCGCGACTCCGCAAGATGCCAAACCGGCTGCGCCGCCTGTGTTCGTCATGAGCTACAAGCTGTGGCAAAGAGACTTTTCCGGCGATCGCTCCCTTGTTGGCAATTCATTTACTGTAGACGGCCAGGGCACGTACGTTGATCGGTATCATGCCGAAGCGGTTTGCGTTGTGGGGCGCCGATGTCTGGGTGCCCACCACGGTGAATGCCGCGGATACCGATCCTAACGCGCAGTTCTTTATTCTTCTGGGCCGCCTCAAACCGGGATTAACGATAAAGGCCGCTGAGCCGAGCATTCGCGTTCTCGCGCGGCACATCTCGCAACAGTATCCGAAGCTCTATCCCAAACAGTTTGACGTCCGTTTGCCGACCCTGGTCGATAACGTTGTCGGCAGATTTACTACGACGCTCTACACAGCTCTCGCCGCCGTCGGTTTGCTGCTGCTCATCGCCTGCGCGAATGTCGCCAATTTGCTGCTTGCTAAAGCGACAGCACGCGAGAAAGAGTTCGCCATTCGAAGCAGTCTGGGCGCGGGGCGATGGAGGGTGATGCGGCAACTGCTGATCGAGAGCGCTTTGCTCGGCTTGCTCGGGGCAGCTTTCGGATGCGTGGTGGCGTGGCTGGGACTCAAAGGGCTGATGGCGGTGCTTCCCGCATTTACCTTTCCGGACGAAGCGCTGATCAACCTCAATGTTCGTGTGCTGGTCGCAACCATCCTGGTGGCGTTGTTCACGGCGCTCCTTTTCGGGTTGGCGCCGGCTCTCGGTTTATTCGCATCGAATTTGACGGAACCGTTGAAGGCGGGCGGGCGCGGGAACAGCGGGTTTCGCCGGGGCAGGTTGCGCAGAATTCTTGATTGTTTCGGAAGTCGCGTTGTCGCTGGTGCTGCTCACCGGAGCCGGCCTGCTGATGCGCAGCTTTCTGCTCGAGATGCAGTCCGATCTCGGCATGAGGCAGCCGCAAAAATTGGTAGTCAGCGATCTGTCGCTTGGCAAGAGATACAAGACGACGGAGCAACAGGCACGCTTTGCCCGCGAATTGAGGGCGCGCCTCTCCGCGCTGCCGGGCGTGGCGAGTGCGTCGACGGCCCTGGATTTCCCACCGTTCGGCGGCATCAACACCGATTTCAACGTCGCCGGTAAAACGCATTCCGAAAAGTGGCAGGGACAAATGGGGTTCGTGGACACTCAATTCTTCCCCACCGTGGGAGTTCGCCTGCTGCGCGGACGATTTCTGAGCGAAGACGATGTTTTGAACAAACGCAAAGTGGTGGTGATCAATGAAGCGCTGGCGAAGAAGGCGTTTCCGGGAGAGGACCCGATCGGTAAACGGATTGAGCTTCTGAAATTGAAGGAGTTGCCCGAACCGGTCGCCTCTCCCTGGTTCGAGATCGTTGGCATCAGCTCGAATGTGCGTAACCATGGGGTGCGCGACGATGTACTACCCGAGGCGTATGGGCCGATTTCGATTACCGGGGTCGGCGAATATCTGGTTTACCTGCGGGCCGTGGGGAATCCCGCGCCGCTGGCCAAAGAACTGGAAGGCACCGTGATCTCGCTCGATAAGAGCATCCATCCGCAGGAAACCGAAACGCTGGAGGTGGCGCTGAACAAGTTTCAGTACGCCCAGCCGAGGTTTGCGCTGCAGATCTTCTCGGTCTTCGCCGGCATTGCACTGGTTCTGGTTGCGATAGGGGTTTACAGCGTTGTTTCCTATACCGTCTCACAGCAGAATCGCGAGATCGGCATTCGGATGGCGCTCGGTGCATCGCGCTCGAACGTACGGAACCTGGTCATTTCGGGCGGAATGCAATTCATTGCCGTTGGAATCGGGACAGGCCTCGTGGCCGCGGTTTTGCTGCTGCGGCTCGCGAAGAGTCTCATTTGGGGAGTCACCACCTACGATCCCATCACACTGTTGACCGTGGTGAGCCTCTTGGCCGGCATTGGCTTGATGGCCTGCTATCTACCCTCTCGCCGGGCGATTCGCGTCGATCCACTCGTCTCGTTGCGAGACGAGTGACAGAGCGCAGTCCGTTCCTTCAGAACGGCCGAGCGTTGCCTATTACCGCGTTCCGCCACAGCCGATAAGTCATTGGTTGTGACGGTTATTGAACAGACGGAGCAGCGCGCTCGCTCCCGTTTCGAGCGCATAGAAGGCAGCGGCAGCCGGGTGAATCGCCTTAGCGCCGCATTTTCCATCGCGCTACTGTTTCTTCCGTTCCAGCTGGCGACAGGGGAGAAACCCGCAACGCCGCCTGCGGTGCTCACTTCTATCGTGCAGGTAAGGCAGCTCTCGTTCGCGGCAGCGAATCGCGGCCTTCCGGTCCATTTGCACGCCCTGGTTACGTATTTCGATCCGGTCGCACCGGATCTCTTTTTGCATGACTCGACCGGCGGCATCTGGGTGCTATGGAATCGATCTCTTCCTCAGCCCAAGGCCGGCGAGCTTGTAGACCTGGAGGGAGAGACCAGGACAGAGGACTTTGCGCCCGAGATCACCAATCCGCACTTTACGGCCATAGGGATCGGGCAGTTTCCAAAGCCCCGGCCCACCTCTTATGAGGAGATGATCAGCACTGTCGACGACAGTGAATGGGTGTCAGTGGAGGGCATCGTGCGGCAAGCCACCTACATGCACCGTACGCCTCAAGAAAGTCTCTTTTCTCTGGATCTCGCTTTACCGGGCGGCCATATCGACGTCCAAATTCCCTGGAACAACGCCGTCGTTCCAAACGGATTGGTAGATGCGCGAATCCGTGTGGTGGGAGTTTGTGGCGCGGAATTCAATCTGCATAACCAGCAAGTTGGCGCTCAGTTGTACGTCGCGAATCTGAATCAGATTACCGTTTTGGAAGCCCCGGAACACGATCCTTTTTCACAAGCCCCCTATCCGATCGGTCGCCTACAGACCTACGGGTCCGTGAACCGCAGCGGGCACCGTGTGAACATCGCCGGGATGGTCACGGCGGTATTGCCTGGCGTCGGATTTTATCTGCAGGACTCCTCTGGAGCAACGTTTGTGGAAACGCGCCAGGATATCCGGCTCAGGCCCGGAGACCGGGTAGACACGCTTGGGTTCATCAAGCTCTTCGGTTCTCACGTTTTGCTCGAAGACGCCCTCGTGCGGCGCACTGCGCGTGAGACAGCGCCGGTTCCCCTGCCGATCACGACCGGACAAGAATTGACGGGAAAGTACGATTCGCAATTGGTCGCCTTAACGGGGCGAGTGGTTGGCAATTCCGAGACATCGAAACAGCAGATACTAATTCTGCAGCAAGGCAAGAACATCTTTTCAGCCGTATTAGCGCGGAAGGAGCATGGCACCCCCCCTCCGAACGGAAGTCTGGTTCGGGTGAGCGGAATATCGGTGGACGAAATGGACATCGTGGGCCGGGTGAGCACATTTAAAGTGCTCACTAGGACAGCAGCCGATATTGTGATCTTGGAAGCCGCATCGTGGTGGACGGTGTGGCGCGCTCTTGCTCTGCTGGGAGTTCTCGGAATGGTCACGCTGCTGGTGTCCGCGTGGGTCATCATTCTGCGGCTGCGCGTGCAAAGGCAGACCCTGCTCATCAGCCAAAAGCTGTCACAAGAAGCGAGTCTGCGAGAAACCGCGCAATTGGCCAGCCGAGCCAAAGGCGATTTTCTCGCCAACATGAGCCATGAAATCCGAACGCCGATGAATGCCATCGTGGCGTTCACCGACATTCTTCTCGATACCGAAATGGACGAGGACCAGCGGGAATATCTCAGTACCATTCAATTTGCATCGCAATCGCTGATGCGCATTCTCAACGAGATACTCGATTTCTCGAAAATCGAAGCCGGTGGTGTGACGCTCGAACAAATTCCCTTTTCCCTCAGTGAGTGCGTGAATCGGGCGTTCCAGCTCTTTGTCTCCGAAGCAAGCCGCAAGGGGCTTCAAACAGTCTGCGAGATTGCTCCAGGAATCTGCGACGCCGTGGTGGGAGATCCCTACCGCTTAAATCAGGTGATCTTGAATTTGCTCAGCAACGCCATGAAGTTTACGGAGAAAGGCTCGATCGAGTTGAAGGTGGCATGCGTTGAGGCAGTGAATGCTTCCGTATTGCTTCAATTCAGCATCATCGATTCCGGAATCGGCATCCCGCCTGAAGTACAGGAGAGAATTTTTGAATCGTTCCATCAAGCCGACACTTCCACGACCCGGCGCTATGGAGGTACGGGACTTGGGCTGGCGATCTGCTCTCGGCTGGTGGCGCTGTTTGGCGGTCGAATTTGGGTCGAGAGTACCCTCGGGCACGGCAGTACGTTCCATTTCACCGCTCGCTTTCGGCACTCTGCCACGCCACTCGATCACTCGCCAGAGCACGGTCTGCTTCAATTGACCGCGCCGGCGAGAGACGCCTGAACCGCGCAGAGGGAACGCAATTCGTTGGGCCGCTTACTTTCCAGGACTCGTTCCTCTGGGTCCGTAGAATGGAAAGGTATGCCAATCAAAGTAGGTATTAACGGTTTCGGCCGGATCGGGCGAAATGTCGTCCGTGCAGGGCTGAATAACCCAGAGATTGAGTTCGTCGCCGCGAATGATCTGACCGACACGGCCACACTCGCGCACCTTCTGAAATACGACTCGATTCTGGGACAGTTGCCGGAAGCCGTGAAAGCGGAGGGCGACAGCATTTCGGTCGCGGGTAAGAACATCAAGATATTCGCCATCAAAGACCCGGCTGAGATCGACTGGCCGAGTTTGGGCGTGCAGGTTGTCGTCGAATCGACGGGCCGCTTTACCGATGCGGCGGACGCCAAGAAGCATCTGCGCGGTTCTGTGAAAAAGGTCATCATTTCCGCACCCGCAAAGCACGAAGACGTGACCGTGGTGTTGGGCGTCAACGACAACATGTACGACGCCTCGAAGCACAACATCATCTCGAACGCGTCCTGCACCACGAACTGTCTGGCGCCGTTGGTGAAGGTTCTCAACGACACCTTCGGAGTGGAGAAGGGTTCGATGACCACCATTCACAGCTACACGAACGATCAGAACGTGCTGGATTTCCCGCACAAGGACTTGCGTCGTGCGCGCGCTGCCGCACTCAACATGATTCCCACGTCGACTGGCGCGGCGATTGCTATCGGATTGGTTCTGCCGGAATTGAAAGGCAAGCTGGACGGGTTTTCCATGCGCGTGCCCACACCGGACGTGTCGGTGGTGGACTTCGTCGGCGTGCTGAAGAAAGATACGACTGATAAAGAAGTGAACACCGCGTTGAAGACTGCCGCAGAGGGGCCGATGAAAGGAATCCTCGCGTATACCGAAGATCCTGTTGTATCGACGGATATGCTGCGCAACCCGAACAGCTCGATCATTGACGCGACACTGACAAAGGTTCTGGGCGGCAATCTGGTGAAGGTTGTGTCGTGGTACGACAACGAATGGGGCTATTCCAATCGCGTCGTGGACTTGATCGCGTTCCTCGGCAAAAAGGGCCTGTAAGCCGCCCTCGCAATCAGCCCTTGATTTGTTTGATGACCGCCTCGGTGAACTCTTCCGTCGAGGCGGTTCCTCCCACATCGCCCGTCAGGTGCTTACCTTCGCGATACACGGCTTCCACTCCGGCTTGTAGGGATTGGGCCGCATTCGTCTCTCCTAAGTGAGTCAGCAGCATCACGGAGGAGAGCATCAGCGCAGTAGGATTCGCTTTTCCCTGCCCCGCAATGTCCGGCGCGCTGCCGTGTACCGCTTCGAAGACGGCGTGACTCTCGCCCATATTAGCGCCAGGGACAATGCCGAGTCCCCCTACCAGTCCTGCCGCTAAATCGGACACGATATCGCCATACAGGTTCGGCAGGAGCAAAATGTCGAACGTTTCCGGACGAATGACGAGCTGCATGGAGGCGTTGTCCACAATCAACTCCTTGTACTGAACCTCGGGATAGTCCTGCGCTGTTTCACGGCAGCAGCGCAGGAACAGTCCGTCGCGCGAGTTTCATGATGTTGGCCTTGTGAATGGCCGTAACTTGCTTGCGATTATTTTTGCGAGCGTATTCGAATGCGTAGCGCGCGATGCGTTCGGAAGCCGTGCGGGTGATCACTTTTAAGCTCGTGACCACATCTTTAACGACCTCGTGTTCCAGTCCGGAATACAGATCTTCGGTGTTCTCGCGAAAGATCACCATATCGATCTTCACGTCCTGAAACCGTGTTTTGATACCGGGCAGAGTGCGTACCGGACGGACATTCGCGAACAGGTCGAGAGTTTTTCGGAGGGCGACGTTGACGCTCTGAAATCCTCCCGCAACGGGCGTCGTCACCGGACCCTTGAGTCCCACATGCGTTTCGTTTAGCGAATCGAGAAGGTACTGCGGCAGCGTCTTTCCGGCTTCGAGAATGATGGCTTCGTTGAGCTCAGCGCGGCGCCAGCGAATGTCAACCCCAGTGGCTTCGATGGCGCGAACAGCGGCTTGCGCAACTTCGGGACCGATCCCGTCACCAGGAATCAAGGTGCAGTTGTGGGACACAACTTATTTTATTCGGAGAGATGCGCATGAGGCGTCTGGGAAAATACTGTCTATGCCTCGTATTGAACGCGCCTTGCTGAGCGTTACCGACAAAACCGGAATAATTCCGTTCGCAGGCAAGCTGCATGAATTGGGCGTGGAGATCATCTCGACTGGCGGCACTGCGAAGCTGCTGCGCGAGAATACGATCCCGGTCCGTGAGGTTTCCGAGGTGACGGGGTTCCCCGAAATGCTCGATGGCCGCGTCAAAACCATTCATCCGCGCATAGCCGGGGGCATCCTCGCTATCCGGTCGAATCCCGAGCACATGCGCGCTCTGGGCGAGCACGATATTCCGCCCATCCAGATGGTGGTCGTCAACCTGTATCAGTTCGAAAAATTTGCAGCGAAGCCCGGCGTTACGCGCGAAGAATTGATCGAAAACATCGATATCGGTGGTCCTACTATGATTCGAGCCGCCGCCAAGAATTTCCAGGATGTCGCAATCGTCGTCTCACCCGATCAGTACGAAGCGATCCTGGTAGAGATCATTTCGAGCGGCGGCGCGCTCAGTGGGTCCACGCATTGGAAACTCGCGCAGGAGGCCTTCTCGCATACGGCGGCTTACGACCAAGCCGTTTCATCAAGACTCTGGCGCATCGATTCGGATGGTGGACAGCGTTCGGAAGAGTTGCCCGCGTGGTTGCGGCTTTCCGCTCGCCGTACCGCTTCGCTTCGTTACGGCGAAAATCCACATCAGCAAGCGGCGCTATACACGCTGAACAACGCTGGTATCGCTGACGCCGAGCAGCTTCACGGGAAAGAGCTGTCCTACAACAATCTTGTCGATCTTGACGCGGCCTGGCTACTGGCTCAGGAGTTCGAATCGCCCGCGGCCGCAATTATCAAGCACACCAATCCGTGCGGTTGCGCCGAGCAGCCGAGCCTGCGAGAGGCCTATCTCAAGGCGCTCGAAGCGGACCCCGTCTCCGCGTTCGGCGGCGTCCTGGCGTTCAACCGGCAACTCGACGGAGAAACTGCCTCGGAAGTCAGCAAGCTGTTTGTCGAGGCGATTGCAGCGCCTTCGTTCTCTGAAGAGGCGCTGTCCATATTGTCTGCGAAGAAGAATCTGCGGCTCGTCAGAGTGGAGCCGACCAGAACTCCCGAGCCCGTGATCAAGTCGATCTCGGGTGGCCTTTTGGCGCAAACCGCCGACCTGATGCCTCTGGATGTTTCCAAGCTGCAGGTGAAAACCAAACGCGAACCTACCGCGCTCGAGCGCGAAGCGCTGATCTTTGCCTGGAGCGTGTGCAAGCACGTGAAATCGAACGCCATCGTCTACGCGCGGCCCGGGCAAACGGTGAGCGTAGGAGCAGGTCAGATGAGCCGCGTGGACAGCGTGAAGGTGGGCATCATGAAAGCCATACTTCCCATCGCGGGAACCGTGCTTGCTTCGGATGCTTTCTTTCCGTTTCCCGATGGCGTGGCGGAAGCTGCCCGGCACGGCGTCACCGCCGTTATCCAGCCGGGCGGTTCAGTGCGCGATGAAGAGGTCATCGCGGCCGCGAACGCTTACAACCTTGCAATGGTCTTTACGGGCGTGCGGCATTTCCGGCATTGAGGCCGTTGGATGTTCAGTTTAGAGGCCGCGGTCAACTGTCTTTAACCTTCTTTATCCCTACCCGCACAGCGCCGTGGTCCGCGACGAACGCGGCATTCCTAACCTACCGGCCGGTCCTCCGGAACGCATCTTCACCGTGTCGTCGAAAGAAAGATCGATAGTCGTGGTTTTTCCGGCTTTCAGATCGATGGGCTCGGGTTTGCCGGGTGTTTTGCTGTAGAGGCCCAGTGACGATCCCTCCGGTGGCGCGGATTGAGCATCCCACTGCCCAGTTGGATCGAAGACTGCGCTCACGTAAGCCGGTCGTCTTTTTTACGTCATTGAACGTCACCGTTCCATCCTTAGACGAGACTGGTTGCATCTCGACGGGCATGCTTGCGCCGCTGACGAAATCCGGCGAGTCCCACAGCGACAACGTATATCTTGTGCTTTTCGTCAACCGTACCGCTACCGGTGTAGTTGACGCGAACCTCGAGTTTGGAAGCCGTACTCGAGTCCTGAGATACAGCTTTCTGGGGCGATGTGAGCAGTAAACCGAACACAAGACCACAGACCGTTAGCATGCTGAGTTTCATATCGTTCCTCCTAGAATGACATTACCCTTACAATTATTCAGTTCTTAAAGCTTCTATGGGGTTCACCTTGGTCGCGCGGCGCGCGGGCACAAAGCTTGCTCCTAACGCTGAAACTCCTAGCAGTGCCGCCACCGCAAACAATGTCTGCATATCCCAAGAGCTTACTCCGAACAGCATCTTGCGCGCACCGGTCGCGGCGATAACCGCGGATGCCGCGCCGACAGTGATTCCCAACGCCACCAACCAGCCCGCCTCCCGCAGAATGAGTTTGTATACCGTCGCCGATTCGGCGCCCAAAGCCATCCGCACGCCGATTTCCCGAGTTCTTTGGCTCACTGAATAGGCGACTACGCCGTACAGTCCGACTACGCCTAGAAGAAGGGCCATGGCAGCGAATCCACCCACGAGCCAAGCCGAAGACCGATGCAGATAGGCAGTCATCGAGTTCGAGATCAAAGCCTGCATCGTAGCCTCCTCTCGCGTGCCCACCTCAGGATGAACATGGCGAATCACGGGCCCAAGAGCGGATAAGACGCTTTCAGGCCGCTGCCAGGTGCGTGCAATCACGGAAACGTAATTGCTTGGATCTTGATTGAAGGGATGATACTCCGCCGGCCAGATCTCTGAATCGAGCGCACCGTCTCTGATATCGGCCACTACCCCGATGATGGTTTTGATCGACTTCGGACTGAGAGTGGTATCGCCGATTTGTTTGCCGAGAGGGTCCTCACCGGGGAAGTATTTCCGGGCGAAAGTCTCATTGACTATAACCACCTGCGGCTTTGTCCCATCCTCGCCGTCGCTGAAGAATCGACCACTTAGCAGCGTGGCGCCGATGGTACGAAAGTATCCGGAACTCACGTCTCGCTCGTTCACGATAATGTGCTTCCCGTCGTAGGGTTTTCCCACGATCCGTATCCAGTCGGTATTTCCATTGAAGCTGACCGGCAAAACGGTTGTCACGGCCGCGGACTTCACACCGGGAAGGCTCGATACTTGACGAACGATGTCTCGCGCCACCGCAATGCTCCGGGCTGGATCGTACTGGCTGTCTGGAGCCGCCGCTTCAACGATCGCTAGATGATCGGGGTGAAATCCAAGATCTACTTGCAGCAGACGGTGCAAGCTCTTGGCGCACAATCCGGCCCCCACCAGCAGCACCATTGCCAGCGCAAGTTCAGTAACTACCAGCCTGGAACCTAAGCGGCGCCAAGCTTGACCGGCCGATCCACGACTTCCCTCCGCCAAACCGTCCCGCATCTTCGACGCCATGAGATGAAGAATTGGGATGACCGAAAAGACCGCCACTGCAAAGGTCGAAAGAGCCGCCGTGAAGCCAAGTATGCGGCTGTCCGGACGGAGGTGTGAAAGGAACGGCAGATAAGCGAGCATGTCCGCCGGAATCAATTTCTCCATCCCCTCAATCGCCCATTGTGCAAGAAACAGGCCCAGGACAGTTGACCCGGCAACCAGCACAAAGGCCTCGGTGACGAATTGGGTCACGAGCCGCATCATTGAAGCGCCAAGCGCACTGCGCAGAGCCATCTCACGGCGCCGGCTTTCAGAGCGCGCCAAGACCAAGCTCGCCACGTTTACGCAGGCAATCGCCAGCAGCAGCGCCGCGCCGCCCAGCAGCAGAAGAAGAATGGGACGAAGACTCCCTGCTATAGCTTCCGTGAGTGGAATCACGCTGGCGCCTTGTCCCCGGTTTGAGTCCGGATATTGACGTTCCAGACGTTTGCTGATGAGCGTCATATCCGCCAACGCGTCTGGAACGGATACCCCATCCTTCAAGCGCGCGATTCCGTCCAGGTTGTGGCAGCTTCGCCGCAGGGCACAAGGGTTTTTGGGATCGACTGCGGTCCAGAATTCCGCCGCGCCATGCGGTGCGAATTGGAAGTCGGCGGGCAGCACACCGATGACTGTGTACGTTTCTCCACTCAAATTCAAGTTCTCGCCTAATACACTTGTTCTTCCTCCAAATCGCCGCTTCCAGACTGGATACGTCAGAAGAACGGTGTGGACGCGAGCCGGTGCTTCATCCGCTGCGGTGAAATCCCGACCCAAAAGCGGATGCACTCCGAGCGTCCGGAAGAAGCCGGCACTCACGCGTGCGGCTTGTACCGGCTCAACCCCTGCTCCCGTCCTCAGAAGAAAGCCCCCGCCTCCGGAAACATCGAGCGACTTGAATACCTTGTTGGTAGCTTTCCAGTCCTGGTAATCAGGGTAAGAGAGATTGTCGTGTGGAAACTGCGGCGTACTCTCCGCCACTGCTACCAGCCTCGATGGCTGTGGGTAAGGCAGCGGCTTGAGGAGCGCCGCGTCGACGAATGTGAAGATTGCGATGCTCGCACTCATTGCCAGAGCAAGAACCAGCACTGCTGCCGCGGTGAATCCAGGAGTCTTGCGCAGCTGACGAAGCGCAAATCGAAGATCGAGAATCAGGTGCTCCAGAAAGGGCGCGGTACTTCTCTCGCGGTAGGCCTCTTTTAACGGTTCCATACCGCCCAGCCTGAGGAATGCCTGTCGCCGCGCCTCGTCCTCCGCCATACCGGCTCGCAGATTGTCGGCTATGTGCAGCGAGATGAGGCTCGCGAACTCCTCCTGCATGTCCCGTTCGCGTTGCGCTTTGCCGCGCAGTCCGGAGAGCCGAATCATCCACGCACGCAGCCATCTCATGCCGGATCACCTTTAGCATTCAGGAACCGGGCAACAATCGACGTTGCTTGCACCCAGTTCTTGGTCTCGTGTTCCAGTTGCTTGCGACCCGCTCGGGTCAACCGGTAAAACTTCGCTTTACGATTGTTCTCCGAGAACCCCCACTCCGAGACGATTGATCCCTCCTGTTCCAACTTAAGCAGCGCCGGATAGAGCGTTCCGTAATTCAGGTCGAGCAGGTTTTCGCTCGTTTGCTCGATGCGGCGTGCGATTCCATAGCCGTGCATCGGTCCCATCGTTTCCAGAGTCTTGAAAATCATCAGCGCCAGTGTGCCCTGCCAAACATCTGTTTTGTTTCCCATCGCTGCTATTGGTATCCAATATGAATTGGATCACGTTCCATATAGGAAAGCAATAGGAATCGGGACGGCTGCAGAAGGAGCGCGGCGCTGGCCTATGCCCGCAGAGCAATGGCGGATGCCCAATCCGCCGGCAACGTTCCTTCGTTGAGCAGCCTGCCCTTCTCCAGATGCCGGACAGTTTTTGCGAATTTCGCCGCGTGCGGATCGTGCGTCACCATGATGATGGTTTTGCCGAACTCACGGTTGAGGCGCGTCAGCATGGTGAGCACGTCTTCGGCTGCGGCGGCGTCCAGATTACCTGTGGGTTCGTCGGCGAGCAGCAGATCGGGATCTGTGACAATCGCACGCGCGATCGCCACGCGCTGTTCCTGGCCGCCCGAGAGCTGTTTCGGGAGATGCTTCAGTCTGTCGCCTAGACCGACTAACTTCAAAGCCGTTTCGGCGTGTTCGCGACGTTCCTTCTTATTGAGCTTGGTCAGAGTCAAAGGCAGCTCCACATTTTCCAAAGCGCTCAACACAGGCAGCAGGTTGAAGGACTGAAACACGAAGCCGATGTGCTCGTTGCGCCAATGGGCGATCTGCTTATCGCTCATCTGCCGTAGATTTGCGCCCAGCACTTCAATTTCGCCTCCGGTCGCTTTATCCATGGCGGCAATGAGGTGCAAGAGTGTAGACTTACCGGAGCCCGACGGCCCCATCAGCGCGACGAAATCTCCCCGGTGGATTTCAATATCCACTTCATCCAGCGCCATGACGTGGAACTCGTCTCGAACATATTCCTTGCTCAGGCTGCGTGTTTTAACAACGGTCTCGCTCATTGTCTTTGTGTTTCCTCTCTCCGCCACTACTTCGCTTGCACCTTCTCGCCGTCCTTCAAATTCGCCGGCGGCCCGACGATCAGTTCTTCACCGCCAATTAGCCCGCTCGCGATCAGCACCCCCCGCTCTGAATTACCCGCTGTTGTGACAGGCCGTTTGCGGGCGTGATCGCCTACCACCACGAAAACGCTGCCGTTCTGAACTGCGCCTTGCGGAATCACAACCAGACCTTTCGCTGTACTCGACGACGGCTCCGCTTTGATGTCGTTCACGAACGATACCGTCGCATTCATGTCCGGGCGTAGATAATCGTCAGGATTTTGCACTTGCACTTTCACCTGGACCGTTGCCTTTGCGCGGTCGGCTTCCGGTGAAACCTGTTCTATGTATCCCTGATATTTGCGATCCGGGTACGCGTCGGTGGTCACAATGCCCTTCTGCCGCGGACCGAGCTTTGGAAAATCGTTTTGGCTAATGTCGAGTTCCACTTGCAGGTCGTTCAAATTCGCCATGGTGACGATGTACCCTTTCGCGCCTTTGTCGCCCACAAACCCGGTGGTAATGAATTCGCCTTTCTCCACGTTGCGGTCGAGAATCGTGCCGGAAACCGGTGCTTTGATGACCGTATTGTCGAGCTGGTCCTGCGCGTAAGCCAGCGCACCGCGCGCTTGCTCGATTTGCCCGCGGATTTGGTCGATCTCCTCTTTGCGCGGACCGAGTACCGCCAGATCGAGCGTTCGCTGTAAGCTTGCAACCTTGGCCTCGTCGCCGTCGTATTTGGCTTGCGCGTCGTCCAAGCGTCTGCTTCGCCAGCACACCTTCTTCGACCAGTTGCCTGGTACGCGCCAATGACGTTTTGGAATCCGCCAGGTCTGCCTTGGCTTGATTCACATCCGCCCTCGCCTTGGCGATCTCTTCGGGTCTCGAGCCGTGCTGCGCTTCCTCGAGTTTCGCTTGTAAATTGGCCAACTGCCCTTGCTGCTGCTCAACCTGGGCCCGGTATTCCGTGTCTTCCAGGCGCACCAGCGGCTGACCGGCGGTTACTTTGTCGCCTTTATCCACACCGATCCAAGCCACGCGGCCGTTCACCTTCGATGCGACTTCAATCTTGTGAGCGGCGACGATATAGCCGGTGGCGCTCAGCACGACCTGCTGCTCGCCGGAAGAAGAAGCCGCCATGGGTGAAGGCACTTGGACGACCTGCACCGGGACGGCGGCATTCAACTTCTCATAACCGACGACCGCGGCCACGGCGGCAACACCAATCACGACCGCAAGAAGCGCAAACTTTAAAATCGGCCTTGGCTCACGTTCACGGCGCGCCGTTCGGTCAATTCGCAGGGCTTTTAGTTCTGTTTCCATTTCTTCAAATCAGCGACTGTTCCTACGTTTCGCGCAGGGCAGTCAATATCTCTTTCTTGGCCGCTTGGCGCGCCGGAAGCAATCCACCTGCCGCACCCAACAGCATGGAAAAAATCAATCCGATCGCCATCACTTCGGGCCCGATGTGGAAGTTGAAGCTGGTTTCGCTAAAGGTGATGAAGTTCCCCAACCCGGTTGTGACATTGTTCAGCGGCAACACGATGAGGCAGGCCAGCAGCCCACCGACAAGCGCGAGAAGTAAAGATTCAAACAGGAAGCTAAGCATGATGCTTCCCCTGGTAAATCCCAGGATGCGCAAAGTGCCGACTTCTTTCGCGCGGCGTGCGACGGCGGCATACATGGTGTTCATGGCCGCGAAAGAACTGCCTACAGCCATGATGATGCAAACGAAAAATCCAAGAAATTGCAACGGCGCAGCGGAAATCATCTGCGCCTCGTAGTATTCCTTTTGCGTGAGCACCGTAACGTTCAACCGCCGATCGTTTTCGAGTGAGTTTCTCAATGCAGCCGCCGTCACTTCGTCGGTTGCTTCGACCAGCGCCGAACTATACGTATCCGGGCGGTTGAAGTCAGAAGCTACCTGGTTGCCATCTCCGAAGACCTCGCTGTCGACGGCGCTGCCTCCGCTATCCATCACACCCACCACGGTCCAAAGACCTTTTCCGAACTTCAATTGCTTGCCGACCTGCGCGCCCGGATAGCGCTTCGCAACTCCCTTTCCGACCACCACCTCGCGGTGTCCGGCCTCGAACCATCGCCCGCTCAACAGTTTCAAATGGCGCATTTGAACTCCTTGTGGCGAAAGACCACGCACCGTCACGTTGCTTCCTTCGGGGTTATCGACACTTGGCAAGTTGATGACCGAGACGACCTCAATGGACGCCATCGGCTGGCCATCGCTACCGGTGGCAATGCCGGGGAAGATCTTGATGATCTGAAATTGCTGCTTCGTCAAAAGGCTGGTAAGTTCTGCGTTACCGCCCTTGCGCAAGATGAGCAACTGCAGCGGATTACCTGTTTTTGAGAACGCCGAGCGCAATCCCGATACAAGGCCCAACACGGCCAGCAGCACCGCGACGGTCATGGCAATTCCCGCGGCGGTCATCAGGGTAGTCGTCTTACGAACAATCAGATTGCGAACGTTATAAGAAAGAGGTATCGCCATAAGCAGCTCTATCCGCTGTAGCGGAGCGAATCCAGGATGTTGGTGTGCGATGCGTTCCAGGCGGGCACGAAGGAACTCACAAAGCCGATAAAAACCGCTACTCCCAGCGCGATCAGCGCTGTGATGGGCGTCATGGATAAACCGTGCAATTGCGCCACGAATGCCTGGCCCGCTTTGCCTACCCCGACCGTCAAAATGCTGGCGAGAATCAATCCGAGCACGCCGCCGATCAATGAAATCGAGATGGCCTCCCCAATGATGATCCCGAGGATTGCGTCGTTCGTGAAGCCAAGCGTCTTCAACACGCCCACTTCCTTAATGCGTTCGCGCACCGACATCGCCATGGTATTGCCGGATACCAGGAGAATGGTAAAGGTGACGGCCGCGCAGATACTCAGCAGAAACAGTTTGATATTTCCGAGAAACGAAACAAAACTCAAAGCGAACTGCTGTTCCGATTCGGTCTTGGTAGGCGGAGACGATTCCGCGAACATGTCATCAATTCGTTTCGCAATACGCGGAACATCATCCGGGCTATCCGCCAAAACCGCGACGACGCTGATGTAATTGCGGCGTCCTAGCGGCAGGGCGTCACGAAGGTAGTCGTAGTTAAAGAACAGCGACGAATTGGCATCCGGATCGTCGAAGATGCCCACCACCTTCAATTCGAGCGTCACTGGATAGATATCCCCGATCAACGTGATTCTGTCACCGATCTTGAAGTTCAATTTTTCCGCCAGATCGCGCGACACCACACAGCCGGTGCGGTCCGTGATGAAGGCTTTGCGCTGATCTTCCGGCATTTCCATTTGGGTGCGAATTTTCATGAACGGCTTCGGCTCCACGCCGAGTCGGGCGAAGAAATTCTTTTGGTCGCGGTTATCCTTATAAGTTCCGCCAAACCAATTCCATACGGACACTTCCTTGACCCCGGGAACAGCTCGCACTTTCGCTTCATACGCGACCGGGATCGCCTGCGCGAGAGATACTTTGTGGCGCACCACCAGCCGCAACGCCTGGCCGGGTGTTGCCTGCCCGAAGAACAACGCGTTATAGATCGCGATGAGCACGCCCAGCAGGCAGAGCGATACCGCAACGCTCGATATCGTCAGAATGCTGCGCCTGCGATTGCGCAGACTATTTTTGAAAGCCAGTGAGAAATAGCGCATAGTGCCGCTCCCCGTTTATTAAGCTAGGGTACCGTAGAAAACACAGTTGGCGCCCGGTTCGTGCCCGATCTACCGGATTGGGCGGACGAACGGTAGCAAAAAGGAGATACGAAGGTTTGGAGCTCGCGGTTCGCTCGAATTCTAATGCACCCTGGACGGAGGTCGATGAAGGTTTCATGCGGTTGGCGATCGAATTGGCCGGGCGCGCCGAACGGGCGGGTGAGGTTCCCGTCGGCGCTGTGGTCGTACAAGACGACGCGGTAATCGGTGAAGGCTGGAACAGACCGGTCGCGACGAACGATCCTACCGCGCATGCCGAAATTGAAGCGCTCCGGGCGGCGGCCAGCCGCATGCGGAACTACCGCCTCCCGGGAACCACGCTATATGTGACCGTTGAGCCGTGCGCCATGTGCGCGGGCGCGATTGTGGCAGCGCGCGTACAACGCCTGGTCTTCGGAGCGCGCGATCTTCGTTTCGGGGCTGTGCGCAGCAAGTTTGCGCTGGCGGATTCGGAACTATTGAACCATCGAGTGCAAGTGGAGGAAGGATTGTTTGCCGCGGAAGCCGCTGATTTGCTGGCGACTTTTTTCCGTGAGAAACGGGGTTAACTCATAGAACGGAAAAAAGGCCGGACAAGAGCTGTCCGGCCCCCTAAGAAAGGTGATCTGAATAAATGGTTGAACGTATTGGACAGCTAGGCAGCCCGTTTGACAGGAAACTTTAGCACGGGCTTTGCTTTGGGAATCTCCTCCGTCTCGACGGGGAAGATACTGACCACTTTGGCATCCCTCCGTCCCGTACTGCTGTAGTATTCATCTATTGGGAATAAAGCATGTGGTTCGAGTTCTCGGAATGTGCGGCCGAGCTTCTGCTCAATTCGGTATAGCTCGTGAAAGAACTCGCCGCGGTCTACATTGAGCTTGCGGCAGCAAAGTTTCCAGTCCGCTCCAAGCAGGAAGTGGTACTTGAATATTTTGTATTGATAATCGTCCAGCGTGCGCCGACTCACGAGACAAAAGTCGGCTATGAACTCCTCGTTTTTTAGACCCCATACGGATTTCCGCTGCCGGCCTGGATTTGCTTCCAGGGACACCCGGCTGATGTATTTCTCTTTCGAGGTACATTGCCGGAAGCGCGCATAACAAGCGCGAAAAATCGCCCTAAAGACACAATTGCAAGGGGTTGACACCCCGGCACGTCCCGCCCTGAGACCGAGACCGTAGCAGTGCGCGCAGGACTGCTGAGCTAGGGCAAGTGTTTCCGAACGACTCCACTCCATTGTTTGTTTTTCCTCCAACCGCCTTTGACCCCCGAAGGGCCGCCGGCTTTGTCGGTAATCAGTTTATGAGTACACAATAAGGTACTTAGAAATTTCGCAGCGAATTATTTCGTCCGCGAGAAATAAAGTGGCGAGATTTCCGGGCCTGTTTCCCTACAAGTGTCTAAATGAAAACGCCTTAGCTCTTTTTAGTATTTTCGGCTTAAGGTGGTACATTTAGGTATATTTTTGCCGATTTAAGGAACCCTATTTCCACGTGGAATTAAATTCCAACTCGGGAAAGGTAACGTTTCAGGTTCTGCAACTGCGCCTGATCGCCTTCGTCAACGCCCGCATTCAGAACGGAGACTTCACCGAACGCGGGCTCGCGAAGATCATCGGCATTTCGCAGCCGCAAATTCATAATGTGCTGAAAGGTGCTCGAAAGCTGCGGCCTGAACTCGCGGACCGGCTGATCCGGAAATTCGAGATGAGCGTCCTCGACCTGCTGGAACCGGGCGAGATCTATGAGCAGGTGCTCTCGCGGGGTTCAATCCAGGTCGCGAAGGAACCGAGTATCCCGACTGTCGCCGGACATCTACCTCCCAAACGCTTCAGTGATACCGGCGCCCGGAAGAAACCCGCGCGGCAGGAATTGCAAAGCGTGAAGGCGCGTGCCGGGCACGCCAGTTAGCCGCAGCAGGATACGTCGGGAAAATCTTAGCGCCCGCTAGAGCCTATCATCGAATGCGCAATGAATGCGCAATTTCGCTCCACGTTTCGAAGCGGAGCACTCATACCATTTAGGAATCCAGCCTGAAACGATTCCGGCGTTTGCAGCGCATGGCAGTGCTATTCCACTCCCGTTCTAAACCTCATCCTGCGTTTTCGCGAGGCCCCTAATTCTCTGAACAGTAGAGGCTTACGCGAACGTTCGCCAGTGCTCGCAGGCAAGCGCGGCGGCTCACCGGACGCGTGGTCCGGCGGGTGCTTTTTCCGATACCGAAGGCCAAGCAAAGCAGCTTCGGCAACGGAGATTGGAAATGAACGCCGCCGGCATCAAAACAGCACCCGCCAATACACAGTCACACGATGAGACTGCCCGACGTGACGATTTGATCGTGGAGCATCTGCCCCTTGTTACCGCGATCGCAGCGCACATTCAAAGATCACTGCCCGTGCATATCGAACTGGATGACCTGGTTCATGCCGGCGTGATGGGACTGTTCGATGCAGCGACAAAGTATCAAACCGACAAGAAGGTTGCTTTCCCGGCGTACGCGAAGCACCGGATTCGAGGAGCGATTCTCGACAGCCTGCGCCAGATGGATTGGGCGTCGCGCGATTTGCGCAAGCGCTACAAGCAAGTGGAAAACGTGACTCGCGAGTTGGCCGCGCGCCTGAACCGGGATCCCACCGAAGCCGAAATTGCGAAGGAAATCGGTTTGGACACGCGCCGCTGGCAAGCGCTGATGGTGGATTTCCGCAGCCTGGGTTTAGCTGCTGCCACCCAGACGCGGGTGGAGCGAGACGAGCAGCCGATTCCAGAGACGCCCTGCTCAACGGCGCTGTGCCCCGATCAGGTTTTTGCCCGCTCGGAACTGCGCGAGAAGCTGATGTCCGCCATCGACACCTTGCCTGAGCGGTATCAGCAGGTGGTGACGCTTTACTACGATCGGGATCTAACGATGAAAGAGATCGGGGACATTCTGGGCGTGAACGAGAGCCGGGTATCGCAGATTCACAAGAGCGCTCTGGAGCGAATGTATGCGGCAATGAACGTCAACGGAATTCATTCGGCCGCTGCGTTTTGATCATTTCCTTACTGCACCGTCAATTTGTAGGGCAGAATGCGCAGGATGCCACCCTTTAGAATTGCGGAGCCGGGCAGGCCGGCCACCGTTTTGCGGAGACGGCTTTCGATCGCGGCGTCGGCGCCCAGATCGCTCGAGGAGTTCGCAAGAACCTCGAACAGCGACCGGCGCGGCGGGAACATCACCAGATTCGTTTCGCCTGTGGGGGAGAGATGCGCTCGTTGACGGATGGTCGCAATCGCCTGATCAAGGCCTCCTAGTTGATCGACCAAGCCGTTTTCACGGGCTTGAGCGCCCATCCAGACGCGGCCTTGGGCAATCGCGTCGATCTGGCCGTAGGTTTTCCTGCGCGCTGTCGCGACTTTGCCGACAAAGGATTGATAGGTGGTCTGGATGGATTCGTGCAGCTTCTGCTGGGCTGCGTCCGAGAGAGGAACGTCGGGGAAGTCCATATCGGCCAACTTGCCTCGTTTCAAACTGTCGGTCTGAATGCCCAGCTTGTCAAACAGGCCGTGTAAGTTCGGCCTGACGTACAGCACACCAATAGAGCCGGTAATCGTATCCGGATAAGAAACGATGGGGTCACCGGTGAGCGAGATGAAATATCCGCCGGAGGCAGCCACATCGGACATGGAAACAATCAAAGGTTTGGCGTCGCTGAGCAGCTTCAACTCGTGCAGGATTTCGTCAGAAGCGACGGCGTCGCCGCCGGGCGAATCCACCCGCAGGATGACTCCCTTGATGTTGCCGTCTTCGCGCACCTCGCGAATAGTCTTTTCGAAGGTGACAGAGGAGATATTCGCCTCGCTGCTGAAGGTGCTCCCGTTGGGATCGCCGGTGACGATGTCGCCTTCGCCGACGAGGAATGCGATGCGATCGCCGCGGCCGGGCGCCGCTTTGAAGTAGCTTCTGATGTTGACTTTGTTCAAGTCCCCAATACCGGTTCGCTTCTTCAGATCGGAATAGACTTGGTCTTCATAGCCGAGTGCATCCACCAATCCGGTCGCTTTCGCCTGGTTAGCGACGAATGGGCCCATATCGACCAGCGCCCGGATGTCGTCAGCCGACTTATGACGTCCCTGTCCCACGGTTGTGCAGAAATCGCCGTAGATCTGGTCTAAGACCTGACCGAGAACTTCGCGCGTTTCGGGGGTCATATTCGTCCTGGTGAAGATGTCTCCCGCATCTTTGTAGCGCCCGATATGGTCCACCTGAACGTTCACGCCGAGCTTGTCGAGGGTGTTCTTGAAGAACATCTCTTCGAGACCGAAGCCCTTCACGTCGAGCATGTCGTCGGGGGAGAGAAAGACTTTGTCGGCAACGGAGGCCAGGTAATAGGCTCGGGAACCGGGACGCTGCAGGAAGGCATAGACGGGCTTTCCGGATTTCTTGAAATCGATGAGTTCCTGCCTGATCTCCTCTAATTTGCCCCACCCAGCGGTGATGCCGCGCGGTTGAAGCACGACGGCTTTAATGCGGTTATCCCTAGCGGCTGCACGGAGGGAGGTCCAAATGTCGCGAACGGTGGGAGCGCTTTGGGATTGGAAGAACGGGATGGGAACATCGACGGGAGCGGCTTCGGGCACCTCACCGTCGAAGCTGAGGACCAGGACCGAGTTCGCGGCGACAGTAGGCTGCTTGGAGGCGAAGAGGCGACCAATCGCGAGAACGATAATGAGGCTTCCTAGGACGGCAACAATGACGCCGACGAGCACACCGAGAAGGAATTTACCCATAGCGGATGGAGCAGTTCTCCCAATGGAAGCGTAGCAATAACGCTCGGGCAGTGGCTGCTAAGGGTCAGAGACAGGGAGACGATGAGTTATTGGGTGACAGGCTGGGCTACGGGCGCGGGGATCAAGCCCTTTTGCATGGCGTATTCGACCAGGCTGGCGCGATTGTGAATGTCGAGCTTGCGCATGAGGTTGAGCTTATGGGCTTCAACGGTTTTGATGCTGAGCGAGAGTTCAGCGGCGACTTCTCGGACGGTGCGTCCTTCGGCAAGAAGGCGCATGACTTCCTGCTCGCGGCTGGTGAGCACGGCGCCGCGCGGATAGCCGTCGTTGGAGGTGGCCAAAGCGCGGAGGTCAGGCACGATTTTCGAGAGGCCCTGCGGGTTCTGATCGTCGGTAAAGGCGATTTGACGTATGCCGGCCAGCAACTGCGCGGGAGGGCTGCTTTTCAGCATGTAGCCGCGGGCTCCAGCGTTCACGGCGCGTTCGAGTTGCTCGGGACCATCTTCATTGGTGAGGAATAACAGGGCAACGTTGGGCTGGGCTTGCCGGATAGCGAAGCCGGCTTGCTGGCCTTGGCCGTCCAGCAGAGCGAGATCCATAATGACCAAGTCAGGAATGGCGGGATCCTTGGCGGGCTGCTCAGCGGCTGGATCGGATACTGCCGGACGCACTTTTTCGAGCGCCTCTGCCGCATCGGAAGCTTCCGCGATGACTTCCAGGTCGTTCTCCGCCGATAAGAGCGTTCGCAAACCGCGGCGAAACAGCAGGTTACCGTCTGCGATCAAGATTTGGCTAACTCGTTTACCACGTCCCAAGTTCGTGTCTTCCAGTCACTTACCCTTATCGGAGCGCGGGCGCTCAGCTTTAGGAAAGTCGCTGAAGGTGGAGCTTCTGAATGAAAAACGGCGGCTATGCAGCCGTTTTGTGCGCGGGCGGGGCTTGTGAGCGCGCGGCTTCGAGCAATTTGACGGTCTGAGTGTCGTCCGTCTCACGAGCCCGATCGAGCGCCGTGCGTCCAGCGCGATCCCGCAGTGCCGGGTTCGCTCCACGCGCGAGCAGTAACGCCACCGCGTCGGTTCGCGAGACGGAAGCCGCCAGCATCAGAGGCGTAGCGCCGGATTCGTGATCGACCAGCATCGATGCTTGCGCCATGGTCGAGCAACAGCATGATGACTTCCGTATTACCGGCCAAAGCGGCATCGTGGAGCGGCGTGCCACCGGTTTCATCGAGCGCGTTCAGGTTGGCGCCGCGTTCGAGAAACAGTTGCACGATCTTCCTTTGTCCTTTAAGCGCGGCTTGGTGAAGATAGGTAGCGCCGCCGGGGGAGGGTCTGTTTATGTCGAAGCCGCCTTCAAGCAACAGACGGGCTAGTTCAGAGCGGCCGCGCAGCGTGGCGGCTTGCATGGCTTGGTCCACCGTTTCCTGACAATCGCGGCGTTCGAGAGCGAGGTGCTCGAGCGCGGCAATAGCTCCACGGTTTTTGTAGGCGAGCGCCAGGTCAATGGGCGTTTGGCCGGATTTGTCGCGAGCGGCGGGATCGGCGCCCGCGTTCACCAGCATTTCGATTAGGGCAGCGGATCCTTTTATGCAGGCTTCGTGCAGCGGGCCGCGCCCATCCTGCGAGCGAACTCGGCGGGGATCGGCGCCGTAATGCAGCAGCACCGGGACCACCGTGGACTGGGCGGACAGGACGGCGGTATCGAGCGGTGTATGACCTGAGCCATCGACAGCATCGACTTCGGCATCGGCGGCGAGCAGCAAGCCGGCGATGCCGTCATAACCGTAGCGCGCGGCGATGTGCAGAAGAGTACGACCCTCCACGTCGCGGGTGCCGACGCGGGCGCCGGAGGATAGGAGCAGCCTTACAACTTCGGTTCTGCCGGCGAGTACGGCCCAGGTCAGCACCGATGGGCCGGATTCCTGGGCGTTTGCGTCAGCACCGTGCGCAAGCAGAAAACCAGACATGCCCGCATTCCCCGACCAAGCGGCGTAGAGCAACGGGGTATTGCCCATAGCATCGCGGGCGTTTACGTCCGCGCCGGCGCGGATCAGCCGCTTTGCTTCGCTCGAGCTTGCCGGCGCGAACAGCGGCATGAAGCGCTTCAGAGGCGGCAGGAAAACGAGGCGGCGGGACAGGAGGAGCGCTAGAGGTCTGAGGAACCGCACCGGCGAGCCAGGCGCATAGCATAAGCGCCCCGGCTAACCGCAACATGCCCACAGCGTATCACCAAAATGCCAAGGGCGTTTGAGGCAAAAAAAGGCGCCGCGGGGTGCAGCGCCTTTTCAAGTCGAATGAAATGCGGGAGCTTAGGCCGAAGTGGCCACCACGTGCTTTTCGAGCATTTTCTGGAACTCAGGCTTGCCAATTGCGCCCACCTTCTGTTCCACGACCTGGCCGCCTTTGAAGAGAAGAACCGTGGGGATCCCGCGGATTCCGTAGCGCCCAGCTGTCTGCTGGTTCGCATCCACGTCCAACTTGCCAACCTTAATCTTGCCGGCGTAATCGGTCGCGACCTGATCGACAGTCGGGCCCATCATGCGGCAAGGACCGCACCATTCGGCCCAGAAGTCCACCAGGACCGGTACGTCCGAATTGAGGACATCTTTGTCGAAGCTGTCGTCTGTAAAGGTCAGTGTGTTGTTTCCTGCCATTTCAATCTCCTATCGTTTGATGAGGAACTAGCATTTTTGATTCAGTCCGCTGTGAGTGCCACCGGCTGCGTGACCCTGGCGCAGGCGAGCGCTGGGCTAAACTGAAGTCAAACAATTCTATCCAAAGAAGGTTTTCGTTATTCACCGCGCCGCCGTTGCCACCATTGCCGTATCGTTTTTCTTGAGTTTGGCGGGAGCACCGCTAATCGCCCAAGCAGGCGCCGGAAATACACCGGATGCTGTTGGGGAGAATGGATTCGGAACCAGCATTACCCTGTTTTCAGCACTCGCGGCCATCAATGCCGCGGGCTACGACACGGGGATGGACTCCCCGCTGAATCAGAAGTATCGGGTACGCACGCAAGTGCGGGAAGCGCTGCTCAAAGAGAACATACCCTGCCTGCCTGAATTGAAGGTGTTCTATAAGGAACACAAGAAGCCGTCGGATGCAGCGGACCTCGGCCAGTACATTTCGTTTGCGCTGCTGGCGGATGGGCCGCCGGATTTCAAGCTGCCTGAGGGTTCATTGCCTCCCGATGTGGAGCCGCTGAAAGAGTTCAGCGGATTGCTGGCGCGCTTCTATCAGCAGGCGAAAGTGGAAGCCCTGTGGAACCGGTCGCAGACGGCATTGAATGCGGCGATTGCCCCGTATCAGGATGCGGTGATCTCGACTTTGTTCGAGACCAACGGGTATTTGCGAAACCCTTCGGGCTATTTGGGGCGGCGGTTCCAGATTTACCTCGATTTGCTGGGCGCGCCCGACCAGGTGCAAGTCCGCAGCTATAAAGACGATTACTACATCGTGATCACGCCGACGAACGCACCGGTGGTGGATGACATTCGTGACGCATACCTGGAATACCTGCTGGACCCGTTGACGTTCAAGTACAGCGAGGCGATCAAAGAAAAGAAGCCGCTTGCCAAATATGCACAGGAGGCGCCGGCGCTTGACCTGGCATACAAGGACGATTTCTCGCTGCTGGTGACCAAGTGCCTGGTAAAGGCGATCGACAGCCGGCTGCTGCACGGGGGCGCGGAGAAGCGGGAAGCGTTTGTGAACCAGGCGATGCGCGAAGGCTTCATCCTTACAGCGGGGTTCGCGGAGCTGCTGAAGGGGTATGAGAAGCAGCAGGATTCGTTTCAGTTGTACTACCCGTTTCTGGTGAACGCGATTGACGTGCATCGGGAAGAAAAGCGGCTGAAAGATATCGCTTTCTTGCAGAGCATGCCTCAGCGGGTGATAGCGCCGCCGGCGAAGATGCAGCTGGATCCGACGGAAGAGACGCTGGAGACGGCGGAGGGGCTGCTGGATCAACGCGACCTGGACGCGGCCCGAAGAGGTTTCGAGAAAGCGCTCGCACAGACCACGGATAAAGGGAAGCAGGCGCGCGCTTCTTACGGTTTGGCGGTGATCGATCTTCAAGAGAAACGTTGGGATGACGCCCTCAATCTCTTTCAACGTACGGTAGAAGCGGCGCCCGGTTCGGCGCTCGCCGGCTGGTCGCATTATTATTTAGGCCAGTTGCAGATCAAGCACGGAGACAAAGAAAAGGCGGCCGAGGAGTTTAAGCTGACTTTGGCAACCGAAGGCGCTTCGGCAACGGCTCGTGAAGCCGCGGAAAAGGCATTGACGAGTACTTCAGGAGAGGTGAAGCAATGAGACATCGATTTCTTCTAAGGAAACGCCCGGCAACGCACGCGCGACTGCTTGGCGATTTCCTCTCTGTGTTGACCAAGCATCGCTTGGCTGCCAGGCTAGCTTGCGCGGCCGCCACTTTCATGGTTGCGGCAATTTCGGCAATCGCGCAACAGCCGCCCGCAGCTCCGGCAGCTCCGGCAGCGGCGCAACAGGGACCGCACCCCAAATCGCAAAAAGAAGTTGAGGCGCTACAAAAAGTGCAGGCGGCGATGCAGGCGAACAATTGGGACGGCGAGATTCAGGCGATCAATTATGTTCTGGAGAATTTCGCGGACACCGAATACAAGGTGATGCTGCTCGGGATGGCGCAGGAAGCGGCACAGAATAAGGGCGATTATGCGGGCGCCGTCGCGTTTGGAGAGCAGACGCTGCAGGCGGATCCAAACAACATTCCGGCGCGGGTGTACATGGCTGAGAGCATTGCGCAGCACACCCGCGAGAACGATCTGGACAAGGAGCAGAAGCTGAAGAAAGTGGACGATTACGCCAATAAGGCATTGGATCTGCTGAAGACTGCAACTACTGGGCCTCCTGGGACGCCGGATGCGCAATGGCCGGACTTGAAGAAGCAGTTGACCTCTCAGTCCTATGACGCATTGGGACAAGCGGCGGATCTGCGGAAGAACTATCCTGAATCGATCCAGGATTTCAAGACGGCTTTGGAAAATCAGCCTTCGAATTCGGTGGCGGAAGTGCGCCTGGCGAAGACCTATTTCGACGCCAAGCAGTATGACGACGCGATCGCGACGGCGGACAAAGTTTTGGCTATGAACACTGCTCCGGCGGTGGTGAAGCAATTTGCGCAACAGCAAAAGGCGAACGCCACGAAAATGAAGAATTCAGCCGCGGCCACACCCGCACCGGCCCCGGCGGCGCCTCCCAAGTAAACACCTAGCTGATGCCGCGCCCTGTAGAAACGCGGACGAGTCACCGCGTTCCAGATAACAAGGCGGCGCCGACGCCCGTTCCGCTCGAAATGCTGGAAGAGAAGCTTGGGTACAAGTTCCGCAAGCGCGAACTGCTGACGAGGGCTCTTACGCATCGCTCGGCGCTGGGAGATCGGGGACCGTCGGAACGCGGTTCCGAGAACGGAGAGAGCGCCGACAACGAGCAACTCGAGTTTTTGGGCGATTCGATTCTAGGGTTCATTGCCAGCGAGGCGCTGGTGGCGCGTCATCCGGGAGAGCAAGAGGGGCAGCTCTCGCAATGGAAAGCGCATCTGGTGAGCGCGACGCATTTGCACGGGTGCGCACTCGAATTAGACCTTGGGCAGCATTTGCGGTTGGGCAAAGGGGAAGAGCGAAACGGCGGGCGGGAACGCAAGACGCTGCTGGCGAATGCGCTGGAGGCGGTGATTGCGGCGATCTACCTTGATGCAAGGCAGCTTGATGCAAGGCAGCTTGATGCAAGGCAGCTGGATGCGGGAATCGAGCGGGCGCGCGCGTTTATTCAAGAGCATATTTTAGGCGTTTTGGACAGTCCCGACGATGTGGAATCGATCGGCTTGCTAAATCACAAGAGCGTGTTGCAGGAGAGGACGCAAGCCATGGGACTGCCGGTTCCGCGCTACACGACGGTCGAGACGAGCGGGCCGGAACACGCGAAAGTTTTCACGGTTGAGGTGCGGGTGGGGAACACGATGGCGCAGCGAGCGGAGGGCAGTTCGAAGAAGAGCGCGAGCCAGAGGGCGGCGGAACTTCTGCTAGAGCAGCTCGCTTCTGGAGAAGGAGTAGAAGCCTTCTAAGCGAAGCGCAGCGCTTGCTCACGCGCGCGCCTCCGTTGAGTTCGTCGAGCAGAGGCGATGAGGAAGATGCTAAGTGAGCGTGCTGCTTTCAAGCACCAGAAGGATTTCGCGGAGTTCGCGGCGGACTTCCTGCAGGACAGTTGCCGAGCTTGAGAATAGTTCGGCCTGCTTGCGCGGTGGAGCGGGTTTGGCGGCATCACGCTTCGGTTTTGCGTCCAGGACTTTACGGGCGCCTTCGATGGTGAAACGCTTTTCGTAGAGCAGGCGCTTGATTTCGAGCACCAGTTCGACGTCTTTGCGGCGGTAGAGGCGATGGCCGGTGCCGGATTTTTTGGGACCGAGCCCGGTGAATTCGGACTCCCAGAAGCGCAGGACATAAGGCTTAATACCCGCCAAACGGGCGACTTCGCCAATGCGGAAGTAGAGCTTGTTGGGAATCTCCGGATCTTCTGAGCAACAGCCCGGCGACGCACTGCGCGATGGCTTGGGAAGCCCAGCGGAGTCGCTTTCCTGTGTTGAGGAAGCATCGCTTGGCTGCCGGGCCGACGCGGGCTGGGGACCCAAATCTTCCATGTAGCGGTTTCTTAATCCGCCCTCAATTGTATCGGAAACGATGAACTACCGGTCGAAGTGACGCCCGAAGCAAACTCGGACCGCCGGTCAGCTTCGGAGGTATTGAGCTGGACGCCGGGAGTTATTTTGCTCAGGCGACACCTGACCGGTTCCCTCGCCTATCAGTAACGCGGGAATCAGCAGTGGAATGCCTCACGGAAACGGAAGAAATTTTGCTTTTTCGTAAGTTACGCGCTGATTTGTTTTGGAGATGCGGGCGAGTTCGGCGCGGTCTTGTTCGAGGATGGCGTGCAAACCCTGCGCGTAGAGGGAATCCGGAGCGTGTTTGGCGTAACTTTGGTCGGCGGCTTCGAGGTAAGGGAGCGCTTCGGCGAATTTACCTTGCGAATAGAGGGCGCGGCCCAGGGTTCGTTTGGTAAGTCCCATGGACGGGTTTTCGGGATTCGGCGGAAGAATGGCCAAGGACGCGCGGGCCGCTTTTTCGGCTTGTTCGGGTTGCCCGGTGGCTTCATAAGCGAGGCCGAGGGGACCGAGGATGTCGATCAGGTATTCGCTGTTCCGGCCGGCGTAAGTCTTTTGCGCGATAGCTAGCCCTTCTTCGAGTTTGGCCGCCGCTTCCTGGGGATGGCCGGTCAAGACGAGGCTGTATCCCCACTGACCGAGGACGGCGAGGGACATATCGTAGCCGCTGCCCATGCAGCGCGCCACGCGCTGGTAGTTGTCGCGCAGGAGCGTTTCCGATTCAGAGAAGCGTCTTTGGACGCGATAGACGCGGGCGAGCGCGAGGACGGGCTCGGCAATGTCGCAGACCTGGACCGGCAAGGCCCGGTAGAGGGCAATCGATTCGCGGGCGTTTGTTTCCGCTTCCGGTAGATGACCGCGAATGCTATCCGCCCAAGCGAGATTGCCCAGGACCGTGGCGCGATCCCATGCCGGTAAGCGCGATTCGGTGGCGATGCGAGCGGCTTGTTCGAGGAGATGAACGCCTTCCTGATCCGCTGGGCGAAGCAAGACGAGAACGTAGGCGAGCTTCTGGTAAGCGTCGGCGCGAGACTTGCCGGAGACGCCGGGCGTTTGCGCGAGGCGAGCGGCGGCGCGGCCGGTTGCGAGCGCTTTTTGGATTTGGCCATCGTCGAAGTAAAGACCCGTGAGATAGGACAGGGCTTCGGTTTCGGTGTTGGAGTCGTGAGCGGAGCGTGCGTCGGCGAGCGCCTTTTCAAACACCGGAGTAGAAGCTTTGGGATTGCCGCTGTCGAGGAGGGAGATGGCGAGCGAACACTCTACCTCGGCCGTTTGCTGCTTGTCATTGGCAAGCAAGGGCGCCATTTTGATGCCGAGGCCAAGGAAGTCAGACAAGCTGGTGGCTTGAGTTCCGGAAAAGTTGGAATTGGCAAGCCGGAAGAGCTGGCTCATGAAGGCTTGCGTGCGGGCGGAGCGGGCGCTTTCGGCGAGAGCTCGTTGTTGCTCGAAGAGCGCCTTGCGTTGTTGTGAGAAGGCATAGGCCAGCACGGCGATGAGCGCGAGCGCGAGTAGAGCCGATGCGAGGACCTTCCCGCGGTTTCTTCGAACGAATTTTTCAACGAGATAGAGCGCGGTCTGGCGGCGGGCCAGAATGGGGCGGTGGGCGAGATAGCGCCGGATGTCTTCCGCGAGGGAGCTGACGGACGGATAACGGTCTTGCGGGCGGATGCGCAGAGACTTGCGAACGATGGTGGAGAGGTCGCCAGCGAGAGAGGCGCGCAGAGCGCCCACGGTGGTGCGGCGGTTGGCGGCGACATGGGCAGTAGTCTTTCCGTCGAGACGAGCGGGTTCGCGTTCCTCGGCGAAGTTTTGAATCAAAGCGGCGATGGAGGAATCGGCGCCTGGACGTCTGCCGGCGAGGAGTTCGAAGAGAATGACGCCGAGGGAGTAAATGTCGCAGGCGGTGGTGACAGATTCGTGGCGCAACTGCTCCGGGCTGGCGTAGGAAGGAGTGGCTAATTGAGTACTGGTGAAGCGGCCGTCGAGGTGAAGCAGCTTGGAGGTGCCGAAGTCGAGGAGCTTGGGTATGCCGTTTTCAGTGACGAGGATGTTAGAGGGTTTGAGGTCGAGGTGGACGATTAAATTGCGGTGGGCGTGATCGACAGCGTGACAGACGTGAAGAAACAGCTGCAGGCGTTCTTCGACGGTGAGCTTGTGGTCGTCGCAATAGGCGTCCAGGTGGCGGCCTTCGACGAACTCCATAACGAGATAAGGCTGGCCGGCTTCACGAAATCCGGAGTCGCGCAGGCCGACATCCGTAACGCCGGCGTCGAGCAGGCGGGTGATGTTGGGATGTTCGAGCGAGGCAAGAATGTGTTGCTCGCGATGAAAACGTTCAATGAATGACGGGCCGGCGGCGTGCGGCGCGAGCATTTTGAGGGCGGCGCGTTGACGGGTTCCCGCGACGTCGCGCTCCACGAGATAGACAGTGCCCATTCCGCCGGAGCCGATGCAGCGAAGAAGGAGATAGGGGCCGATGGAAGCGGCAGGCGGTTGTTCCGGCGCGAGGACGGGTGCGGCGATGCATTCCATGCGCTGGTCGGCACGCAGGAGGGCGAGCACTTCGGCGCGCAGATCGGGATCGGCGCAGCGATCGAGGAGGGCTGGTTCGCGCTGGTCTTCGGGAAGGTCGGCGATGAGGTGAAAGAGGGATTGTAACTGCTGCCACTGCGCGGCGAGCACGGTGGTGGCTCCAGACTGGCTGTGGGGCGCGCATTCGCGTCCTTTACGCTCATGAGAACCTCGCGCAAAACGGCCGCGATGTCACGGCGCGCACCCCGCAAAGATCAGCGGTTACTTTTCCTGCCTCGGGGCGCGTGTTCGCGTCCTTTGCGCTCATAACGCTTCCTTTGGCAGCCGCTCAGGTTGCAGACGAGCATACAGCCAGCTGCGAACGAAGCGGAGATCGCGGTCGACAGTCGCCTTTGAAATTCCGAACACTTCGGCGGTTTCGTGCGCAGTGAAACCGAGGAAGCAGCGTACTTCGAGCATGCGGCATTTGCGGAGGTCGATTTTCTCGAGCTCGTCGAGAAGGCGATCGAGATCGAGCATTTCGGGGCTGGTCGCGTCAATGAAGGCGAGGTCCTCATGCAAAGGGACGAGTACGCCACCAGAGCGTTTCTGGCGGCCGTCCGAACGGACCTGATCGACGAGCATGCGGCGCATGAGGCGGGCCGCGAGGCTGAAGAAGTGCTGACGGTCTTCGATGCGCAGGCGCTCCTGGCCGAGGAGCTTGAGATAGAGTTCATTGACCAGCACGGTGGGCTGGAGAATGTTTCCGGGGCGCTCGCTGCGGAAGAGCGAGTTGGCAATTTGCTTGAGCTGCGGATAGACCAGTTCGAACAGCGGATCGAGGGAGGAGGGATCACCTGCGGTCCATTGGCGCAGCAGGACAGTGATTTCGCCGGGTTCTTCCAATTTTGGGTCTGAGTTTTTGAGTATACACGCAGGAAAAGGAGGCCGACAATTGCCAGCAAATTGGGGCCGGAGTATGGGGCGGGGCTGTTTTTACGAAACGAACAGCTTCCGCTCCATGCTGTCGCGGCTCCGATTCGTTCGCATCTGGAAAATAAAGTCTGATGTTTAGATTCAGGCACTTAGGCGCCTATCGATGGGGCTGCGGAATGGCTGGGCAGGGAGACTCGGGGCGTGGACAAGCAGCAGAACCGCTCCGGCGGACCGCACTCACCGGAGGGGAAGGCCAACTCTTCTCGCAACGCGACTAAGCACGGGTGCTGCTCGAAGCAAGTGATCGTGAAGGGGGAGAAGCCAGAGGATTTCGACGCGCTGCAGGCGTGGTGGTTTTCAAATTACGAGACGGAAACCGGGGCGCGGCCGTTACTGGAAGAAGCGGCGCTGAACGAGTGGCTGCTGCATCGCACGCAGCGGAATTATTTGGCGGTGGATGCGCGGCTGGCCGAGAGCGATGCGAACGAGTGGACGGCGGAGCAGATGCAGCGCTTGAATTTGATGCTGCGGTATAAGACGGCGGCGGAGCGCAGCTTTCACCGCTCGATGGCGGCGGTGGAGCGGTTCCGGCGGACGCGTGTGTATGAGGCATTGGCGGAAGAGCGGATGCAAGCACAGCGGGAAGAGCGGGAACGGCGCAGGCGGGAGTACGAGGAGGAGACTGCGCCGCGGGTGCCGACCATGGTGGATCGGCTGCTGGCGATGCCGAAGCCTGTGCCGGTGCCAGCCCTGGAGCAGCATGTGAATGTCACGCAGGACGGCGAGGACACGGTGACGACGCTGACGCCTTCCAACGAAGCGTTGCTGGCGCAAGCCGAGACGATGGAGCCGAAGCCGCTGCGGGTGTTTCGCAACCTGTGCATTTCGCCGTGGCTGGCGACCGAGTATGTGTGGGTGAAGGAGTTGCCCGGGACTTCGGAATGCCGCACGCAGGTGATGACGTTTGACGAGTGGCTGCGGGCGCTGGAGCGGGAGAAGGCCATTCCAGGCGGACATCTCGGGCCAGTGGAACGGGATCCGACTTGGGTGGACGATTGGCTGAAGGAGATAGAAGATGGCGAAAAGAGAAAGCAGAGCACGGAAGACGCGGGCCAAAAAAGGGGCGGCGGCGAGTGGGGAGCGGAAGGTGGTCCTGGAGCAGTGGGTGGAGGTTCGGATCCGAAATGGACGGACGGTGACGGAGCTGACCCCTGGGAACGACCAGCTGCGTAAGAAGGTGGGGAAGATGGACCCGGAGCCGGAACTGGTGTACCGGCGAATGAACTTTCCGGAAGGCGTGCCGCCGGAGTACGAGTGGACGGGGCCGGACGAAAATTTGCGGCGATACGGCGGGGGCGGGGTGCAGCGGATGACACTCGAGACGTGGCTGCGGATCAGCCGACTGGAGGAGTTGAAGGGTAACGGGCATATTGGGCCGACAGGGAATGGGAATTTGCCTCGACCGAAGGAGCATGGCGGTTGTGAGTGTCCGTCGTGCCGGGCGAATGCGCCAGTGGTGGAGGAGGCGGCCTGAGGGGCCGATGAGTACCGGGCGTGTTGGCAGCGCGATTCGGATTACGGCCCTTAAACCCGTGACCTCCGGACAATCGGTGTTCCCAGGGACGATTTACAGCAATCTCGCCTATGGCGCAAAGTAAGCAGAAATGTCGAGTATGAGCTGGGTATTACTGGAGGCGAACGCATCGATGATGCCATTGCTTGTTGGAACGAGCGCCATATTGGATGTGATCGCCCCGTCGTTGGCGTTCAATGTGGAGACCAGCGGTTTGCTATGCCCATCCGCCCAGAGGCTCAGAAATAACAGTGGGCTGGGAGGCACCACTGTGCCGTTTAGGACATAAGCTTGCGCGGCGGCATTCACCTGACAAGCGCTCGTTTCAACCGCAACGACGCGAGTGCCATTGAAAGCGCCCGTTGAATTGCGAGTGTCAAGAACGCGGCATGGAGTTACTGTATACAGCGACAGTCCGCTGGAAGGCGGCCCGAAGTAGCCATTGATGTCAATGACTAGATCGGTATCATTGCTTGCGACAACCGATACTCCGCCGTTCGGACTTCCGGCCGAGATGAGAGCCGCATTTGCGGTGAGAGCACCAGTGGGGGCGTTCAAGACGCTCGCAGTCGGCTGCCCTTGTCCCTCCGGCCAGGCAGTCACAAACCCGAGAGGGCCGTGTGGAACTGCCGTGAAGTTTAGAGAATAAGCGAGTGCATCGCCGGGGACGTTGCAAGCTGTAGAGACAGGAAACGAGCGAGGGGTGTTGGCCGACAGAAACGGGCCGCCGAGAGGCCCATTCGCATTACGAGTGTCTGCCACTCGGCAAGGAGTGACGTTGTAGAACTGTAAAGCCGTCCCACCCGGTTGAACGAAGTAACCATCTATATCGAGAATCAACTGCGTGGGATCGGTCACAAAGACATTCAGCGAGCCGCTCCCGTCGTTCCCCGCCGGAACAATTGCTGCGTTTGCCTTGATACGACCGTCAGAATTTAACGTGCTGACGACCGGTTGCTTTTGTCCGAATGGCCAGATAGTTAAAAATCCGAGAGAGGCATCCGGCACGACGGTCACATTGGCGGAGTACGCGAGCGCGTTCGACGGGATGGCGCAGTTGCTGGCTTGGATGGAGAAAGCGCGCGTAGCGTTAGCAGCTAGCTTCGGCCCCCCGAAGGGCCCATCCGGATGCCGTGTGTCCACTGCGCGACACGGAACAATCGGAATAAATTGCAGGGGAAGAGTGACTACAAACTCGTAACCGGAGTCGGAAAAGGCCATGCCTGTATACGCAAAGCTGGTCAGGACCGGAGGATTACTGAAGAATGCGGACGGACCCGCCATCTGCTGCGGCGTCGTCGTACTGTCAAATGCGAAGCCGGTAAGAGACTTTCCGGGCGTCACCGCCGCGGATGCGGAACTAGCTTGGAAGAGTATGGCATATCCATCCCCTTGCCCTGAGTTCGTTATTGTCGCCGTCCAGGAGGAAGGAGTGCTGATGTTAGTAGGGGAAGTAGGCATGTAGTCCTGACCGGGAACCCACGAGAACCAAAAAGTACCCAGATTCGTGGTCCCAATGTCGTTGAAGGTCAGAGTATAGTGATACCCATTGCTATTCACTTGCGAGAAGGTAAGGGTGGCGCTCGCCTTCTCAGCTCCTGAGGCAAGCGAAGCGGCCCCCATGCTCGCGAGTAAGATATTCAATACCGTGGCAACACATTTCATATGTCTACTCGCAAATAACATTTGTTACTCCTGTGATTCATGATTCTAATGTGAATGACAGCTTGTAGTAAATGACTGCGAGCCGTAATTACAACATTTTTATAAGTTCTTTACATATACAAGCAACTAGTGCAGGAATGGCCCGAGGTCATGTGTTGGCTCATGTCTACACTTGCCGTTAACGGCAAAGATCGGTCTGTGTTCGACCAGCGGCAAGAACATGCATTAACGCCCCAACTTCTCGTACGTTCCATTGCTTGTGTAAGCCTGGGCCGACAATAAACTGCCCACTTGCGCGTCCGCGACGAGACGATTTGAGGTTATGAAGAAGTTCAGGCCAACTCGCAAGTGATGAACAAATAAGCGCAGCCTTTGAAAACGCAAGGACGCGACGTAGATTCCGATCTAAGGTGCTGCAGAAATCAGGCGCTCGGCTATATGGAGATCCTGAGGCGCAGCTATACGGATATTGTCAGGTGAAGGATACGGTCTTAGCGGCTCAGAAACGGGCATGCGCGAAGACGTTACATGAGGCTACTGTTATTCCTTCGGCTGACCCACAGGACTTGGCTTGCAGCCCGATGTCTTGCGCGTGTCGCTGATGGCGGCGATCTTCCAAGCGCCTTGGGTTTTGAGCAGGCTGAAGGAATCGATCCCGCAGTGGCTTAGCTTGCCGTTCAAATAAAAATCATATTCGGCCCAGACGACGGAGATCGGCCCGCGTTGGAGCACCTTCGGATTCGAAATGCGTTCCAACCAATCGCTCTTACTTGTGCCGATGTGCTCTGCGAATTTTTCGAATGGAATGACGGACGCTTTTCCCGAGTCGATCGACGGAACTCAAAGTCGCGCCTGGCAGGAAGAGCGCCGAGGCTGCTGTAGAGTCGTGGGCTTTCATGGCATCGAAAAGTTTCTGGGCAATCGCGGTGGGCGTGTCATCGCTGGCCGCCGAGAGGAACGAAGGACAACACAGCGTGAGAAAGAGCCACGCGATTCGCATTCGGGTAGTGTAGCCGACAAGCGCGCGCTGTCAAGATTGGGTGAGGAGAAATCGATTGCCCGTCGATGTAAAAGCGCAAAGCGCCGGACATCATCTTTACTTCGGAATTCTGCTGATTACCACGGCTTTCTTTTGCGCCGCTGTGATGAGTACGTTCAGCAAGATGGCGTCGGGTGTGCCTCCGCTCATGATTCTGTTTCTGCAATACGGGATCAGCTTTCTGGTATTCGTTCCGTCGGCCGCAGTGGAAGTACGGCATCTGAGGACGGAGCATTTCTGGTTGCAGTTGTTCCGGAGCCTGGCGGGATCGATTTGCCAATTGTTGTTTTTTGTGGCGGTGCGATCGCTACCGCTGCTGGATTCGGTGCTGCTGTCGAATGCGGCACCGCTGTTTATTCCGTTAGTCGTTTACGTGTGGTTTCGCAAGACCGTGCAGCCGCTCGTGTGGGTAAGTCTGTTGGTTGGGCTAGTTGGCATTGTGATGGTTATCAAGCCGGGGCCGCAGATGTTCCAGAACCCGGCGTCGCTGCTGGCGCTGGTTGCGGGGCTATTTTCCGCAATTGCACTGGTTGCGACGAACAAACTGGCGGAGACGGAGCCGCCGACGCGGATTCTGATCTATAATTTCGGCCTATCGACGTTAGTACTGATACCGCTGTGCCTGTCGTCCTGGAAACCATTGACGAGGAATGAATGGGCTTTGTTGTTGGGCGTAGGCATTTTCTACGCGCTGACGCAATATCTGATCATTTTGGCCTACCGATACGCCAGCGCGGCGGAGTTGTCGCCGTTCAATTACACCGTGGTGATTTTTTCCGGATTATTGGGCTGGCGGTTTTTTGGCAACGTCCCGGACGCGACGGCGGTGGCAGGTACAGTGCTGATTTGCGCTGGCGGCATTCTGAGCATCAGGGGCGGGCATTCCGAAGGGCGCGGTCATGCGTTTGGAAATGGACATTGGAAGCTTCACTGGAAGCTGATGGGGCAAAGGACTGCGTGACCAAGATTCTCCGATTGCTGGAAGGAGGGGATCGCCGGAGCATCAGCGGCGTTGCCGAAGCTGTGGCGATGGTGTCGCGAAACTCCAAATTGTTTCCCGGATTGATAAAGGGAATATGGCACGACGATGCGCTTCTGCGGATGCGAGCGGCGGATGCGGCGGAGAAGGTTACGCGGATAAAGCCCGATCTGCTGCGACCGCACAAAGGAGCGTTGCTTGGTTTGCTGGCGGAAGCGACCGAACAAGAATTGCGCTGGCATTTGGCGGTCATGATTCCACGGCTGACGTTAAACCACGACGAGCGGCAACTCGTTGTGTCCGTATTGGAGAGCTATCTCGAAGACCGCAGCTCGATCGTGAAGACGTTCGCGCTGCAAGGGTTGGCGGATTTGGCTCGGGAAGACTCGCGGATTAGGGCGGGGGTGATTGAGAGATTGCGTGAGGCGACACGGAACGGGACGGCAGCGATGAAGGCGCGGAGCCGAAAATTGCTGCTGGAGCTGGCGGAAGATTGACGGCACTTCCCGATCAGGTGCTCCATCGGACGTATTCTTAGTTGATCGAAACAGTATGAGCGAAGAACTAGCTACTTATCTGCATGACCATTCGGCGGCCTCGGATTTTGCGGTCGAACTTCTGAAGCACCTTCATGAGCAGCATGGAGGTGAACCGGTGGGTGAGCTCGCGGCGGGGTTGCTAATTGAGGTAGAGGAAGACAGAGAAACGCTACGTCAAATCATGGAGAAGGTAGGCGCCCAGGCGTCAGCGCTGAAGGAGGCGACCGCGTGGGTGGGCGAGAAGCTAAGCCGAGTGAAGCTCAGCCGCACGGACGCAGGTGAGGCTGGTACGTTTCAGGCGCTGGAGACGATGGCTCTCGGGGTTCTTGGTAAGCGCGCGCTCTGGCGGGCGCTGGCGGTGATCGCCCCGGCGGATTCGCGCCTGAGAGGTTTCGATTTCGAGGCGCTTGCGGCACGAGCTGAGGCGCAGTATGCCCGAGTAGAAGAATGGCGGTTACGAGTTGCGGGCGCAGCGCTTCGAGCGGCAAATTAGGCTTGTTGTATGGCGTTGCAAAAGTTAAGCGAGCAGGAATTGAAGACCGGACTGGAAGGACTCTCCGGTTGGGTAGTTCAGGACGGGAAATTGCATCGCGAATACAAGTTTCCGGATTTTGCCCATGCGTTTGGATTCATGGCGACGGCGGCCGTGCTGATAGAGAAGATGAATCATCATCCCGAGTGGTTCAACGTATACGGGCGAGTGGTGGTAGATCTGACGACGCACGATGCGGGTGGCATCACGAAGAGAGACCTTGAGTTGGCGAGCGTGTTGGAAGGCATTGCGGGCAAATTAGGTTAGCGGCTCCCCATCTTCGGATGGAATTGTTTCGTTGCATTTGCTGTTATACTTTTCAGCGAAATGATTCCGTCTTCGCGGGCATGGCGTTACCTACCGTTCATTACGCTGGTCCTGGCTGCGGTGTCGCTCGCTTGCATTGCGGTCCCGATGTATGTCGGCTGGCCGTTTCGCCATCAGGGCGCGACGGAGTTGAGCGTTGCCCTGTTTGTCCAGCAGATCGCTCCCACGGTTTCGGCTTGCTGCGTTGTCCTGGCTGTGGCGCTTGTGATGGCAGGTTGGCGACAGACGAGCGGACGGACAGCGCGATTCACGACAGGATTTGCTCTGCTGCTGGTAATCGCGGGCGCAGCTCTGGCACGGCTGAACATCTATGAGCTGATGATGTTTCATCCGCTGGGAACTCCGCATTTCCTCCCAGTCCAAGAAGCGCATCTGGATCAAGATGACATGCTGATTGCGGTCCGTATCAATGGTGTGGCGCGAGCGTATCCGATTCGCGAAATGGGATACCACCACGTGGTGAACGATACGGTCGGGGGAGAACCGATCGTCGCGACGTATTGAACGCTCTGTCACACCGGTCTGGTGTGGAAGCGGATGGCCAAGGGGCTGATCCTGTCGTTTCATCTGGCCGGCATTAACAATCAAAATTTCCTCATGCGCGATGACCAGACGGGCACGTTCTGGCAGCAGATTAGCGGGCGTGCGATTTCCGGCCCGCTGGCAGGTTTGCAACTGGAGCCGGTCTATAGCGATGAAGTGACGTTTGCGTTTGTGGCGGAATGAAGCGCCGAATGGAACAGTGCTCAAGCCGCTGGCGAAGGATGCAGGCGAGTACGAGAAGAAGGATTGGGACATTCGGATGGGGAAAGTTCGGACGGTGCTCGATTTTCCGAATAGCGGCCTGCAAGTCACGAGACCTGGTGTTAGGCGTGGATGCGTTTGGCGCGAGCCGGGCGTATCCAGTGACGCGCATCTTCACGGCAAAATTGATCGAAGATCGTTTGGGAGGCGAGCCTATCCTGATTGTTGTTGGGCCAGATAAGAAATCGATCAGAGTTTTTCAGGCGCGCTTGCCTGGGCAGGCGATCGCGCCGGACTATTACGCGAGGACCGATGGCGGGGGATTGTTTATGGATTCTGAAACGGGCGGCGAATGGAACTTTGGCGGATGCGCGGTGTCAGGAAAGCGCGTTGGTGCTTGCTTAACCCCGGTGTACTCGCTCAAAGATTACTGGTTCGACTGGCGGAACTATCATCCGGGTACGACAATTTTTCGCAGGTGACGACGCGAATCCTATCCTGGAAGATTGGTATCGGCTAAAAAGCGCGTTCGAAGAACAAAACTCCGCAAGCCTACTCTCGCTGTCCGGCGGCGCGCATCCGCGCGCTTTGCGCTTCTAAAACGGGCAGTGTTTTGGGTAGTGGCTGCGATACTCGCGTTCTATGCGTGCGTGGCGCTTCTTCTGATTGCGCTGCGCTGGGTAAATCCTCCCTTCACGGCGGTGCAGGCGGAACGGCGAGTTAGCGCCTTGCTTGCGCACTCGCCGTACCGGAAGCGATATACATTCGTGCCGCTCGATCAGATCTCGCCGCATCTTCAGCATGCCGTGCTTGCGGCCGAGGATGAGAGATTTTTCCAGCATCATGGATTCGATTGGAAAGAGATTGGAAACGCGGCGGTGGAGGATTGGGAAGACGGCCGGCGACGCGGAGCATCGACAATTACGCAACAGCTAGTTCGGAATCTGTTCTTGTCGACTGGGCGTTCGGTGGTGCGTAAGGCGGTCGAATTTTCGATTGTGCCGCTTACGGAAGGAATTCTTTCGAAGCGGCGCATTCTCGAGCTTTATCTAAACGTGATCGAGTGGGGACCTGGCGTATATGGGGCGGAGGCGGCATCAGAATATTATTTTCGAGAGCCGGCGCGCCGCGTGAGCCGGCAACAGGCAGCGGAACTGGCCGAGGTACTGCCTGCTCCGCTGCATCGAAGACCAGACCACCTGACGGCGTATGGCCAACGGATTCTGGTGCGTATGCGTCAGATGGGTTTTTGAAGCGGCTATACGCGGTCGAGATTCTTGTAGATTTCGACAATGTTGGTATTCACGCCGTCTTGCAAGGGCGGGGCGGGACCGAAGTTCGGTTCGTACTCATATTGATTACGGGAAACGAAATCGGCATAGCCGTCCGACTGCATGGATCTGAGTGAGGCGACGGTGATGGTCTTTTGCAGATCAGCGACAGATTTGCCGGCTTGCTTCCCCGCCGATACTTTTTCGGTGAGCTCCTCGATGTAATTGCGCATGTCGATCATGCGTTGACGGTTGGGATGCGCGGGGCCGTGGCCGGGGAGAATTCGATCGAAGCCGAGTTCGGCGACGGAGTTGATGGTTTTCGGCCAGGAGACGGGGAAACCGTCGGCGATGAAGGGCAGGAAGCCGTGAATCATGTCGCCGGTAGAGACGACGCGCTTTTGCGGGCAGAAGACGACCACGTCACCGGCAGTATGAGCGTGACCGCGGAACTCGAGGTGAAGGTCGTGCGCTTTATCCTGGATGACGTAGGATTTGGCGAAGGTGATGGTGGGAAGTTCAAGCGTGTAGTGCTGCATTTCAGCCCGGTAGGCCTGAATCTGGCGGATTTGGCCGGCGCAGAAGGCTTTCTCGGCGGCGGAGGTGGATTTGGCGGCGCGTGCGCGGAGAGCTTCAATTTGCTGCGGCGCCTGGGCGAGTGAATCTTTGAGGCGCGCTTCGGCCAAATCGGACATGAGTTGCTTGGTGGGTTCGCTGGCGATGAAATCGATTTTGCTTTCGGCGAGGCGATAGGCGTGATTGCCTTGCGTATGGTCCCAATGAAAGTGAGAGTTCACGACGTAGCGAACGGGTAGAGCGGTAACCTCTTTTTTGATTTGCGCAATGAGTGAAGCAGCCGCCGAGGGTTTTGAATGGGCATCGACCACGAGCACGTCGCTGGAATTCACGAAGATGGCTGCGTTGGAATTGATCTCGGCCTGCGCGCGGGCGCGTGCGAAGTAAACGCCGTCGGCGATTTTCTGGATGTCGAAAAGCTGATCGCTTGCGGTGGGCGCCATGGCGCGTGCCCACGCGGCGCGGTGGTGAGCCAGTTCGAGAATGGAAGCGCCAGCGAGAGCGCCAGTGGTGAGAGTGCGGAAGAAATCGCGGCGGGACGAATGGTGATGCTTATGGGAGTGGGCGTGATTGAGCATGGAAACTCTCGAGAGCAAAGTGAATTCTTGACGAGACTATCACGGTGGGAACGGTTGTATTCTGAGAGCATCCTCGCCTGGATTCACGTTGCAATCGGCGCGATCCAGGAACAGGCCGCTTTTTATGTGACCGAGTCGTCGCGGGCGAAAGGAAGCGGTCAACTATCATGAAAGCGCACTTTAGCCTTTCAACAATCCCGCCGAGATGAAAACCAGATCCTTCACCATCGCCACGGCTCTCACCGCGTTCGCTACTCTTCTACCGCTGTTCGCACAGCATCGTCTGCATGGCCAAGCCGAAAACGGCACGGAGAACCATCCTTGGATGAACGCGAATCTCTCCCCCGGCGAACGCGCGGACATGGTCTTGAAGGAGATGACGCTCGATGAAAAGATCCAACTCCTGCACGGCAATGGCATGCCGGGCTGGGGCAAACCACGCCCCAACGCTTACCTCGGCAATGGCGGCGCCGGGTTCGTCCTCGGCATTCCACGCCTCGGGATCCCCTTCATTCAAATGAGCGATGCGGCCTATGGCGTCCGCAGCAGCGCTGAAAACGGCCGCTACTCGACGGCGCTCCCGTCGAACCTCGCCGCATCGGCCAGTTGGGATACTCAAGCGGCCTGCGAATACGGCGCCCTCATCGGCCGCGAACTCCGCGCCCAAGGCTACAACATGACTCTCGGCGGCGGCGTCAACCTCACTCGTGAGCCCCGCGACGGCCGCACGTTCGAATACCAGGGCGAAGATCCCATCCTCGCCGGCATCATGGTTGGCCACCGGATTAAATGCGAGCAGGCCCAGTACGTCATCGGAGATATCAAGCATTACGCCGTCAACGATCAGGAAAGCGGACGCAATGAAGTCGATTCCATCATCAGCAAACGGGCGATGCGCGAAAGCGATCTCCTCGCGTTCGAAATCGGCATCGCAACCGGCAACCCCGCCGCCGTGATGTGCTCCTACAACGCCGTCAATGGCGACTTCGCCTGCGAAAACAAATATCTCCTTACGGACGTTCTCAAAAAAGATTGGGCCTTCAAAGGCTTCGTCCTCTCCGATTGGGGCGGAACCCACAGCACTATCAAAGCCTCCGCCGCCGGCCTCGATAACGAAGAACCCATGGATGACTTTTTCGGCGAAAGCTCAAAGAGGCCGTCCAGTCCGGTGCCGTCCCCATGGCGCAGCTAGACGAACACGTCCAGCGCGTCCTCTACGCCGAATTCCTCAGCGGCATCGTGGACCACCCGATTCAAAAGAGTGTGGTGGATGTCGAGCGCGGCTTCGAAACCTCGCGCAAGATCGCCGAACAGAGCACTGTGCTGCTGAAGAACAGCGGCGTCCTGCCGCTCGATCACAACACGGTCCGCTCTATCGCCATCATCGGCGCCCACGCTGATATGGGTATGATCTCCGGCGGCGGCTCCGCGCAGGTGGACCCGCCCGGCCGCGGCCCCACCAGATGGCAGGAGCATGTCTGGTTCCCCACCTCACCGTTCAGAGCGGTCCGAGCCAAAGCCCCCCACGCTCGCGTGGATTTTGACTCCGGAGCCGACCCGGCATCCGCCGCCGCCCTCGCCAAAAAATCGGAAGTGGCCATCGTCTTCGCGCACCAGTGGAGCAGCGAAGGCATGGATCTGCGGAACCTCTCTCTCCCTGACAATCAGGATGCCCTGATTCAGCAAGTCGCCGCGGCCAACCCACGCACCATCGTGGTTCTCGAAACCGGCACCGCGGTCACCATGCCCTGGGTGGATCAAGTCAGCGGGATCCTTGAAGCCTGGTACGCCGGCAGCAAGGGCGCGGACGCGGTCGCCAACATCTTGTTCGGCGAGGTCAATCCCAGCGCCAAACTGTCCATGACGTTCCCGCGCAGCGAAGCCGACCTCCCGCATCCCCACATCGTCACACCGCCTCCAGGAGCGCAAGGCCGAGAAGCCGTCATGCGGACCGGCGAAGCCAAGCCCACGTTTGCGGTTCACTATGATGAAGGCCTGAAAGTCGGCTATAAGTGGTACGACGCCGAGAACAAGCCGGTGCTCTTCCCCTTCGGTTGGGGCCTGTCGTATACAACCTTCAGCTATTCGAACTTCAAGGTCCACCATTCTGGCGAGATCAGCGTCGCGTTCACGCTTCGCAACACCGGTCAGCGCCCCGGCAGTGAGGTCGCGCAAGTCTACGCCGCTCTCCCAGAAAGCGCCGGAGAACCTCCCAAGCGCTTAATCGGCTGGAGCAAAGTGCACCTCAATGCCGGCGAAAGCACGCAAGTGAGCGTGACCATCGATCCGAAATATCTGTCGATCTACGACGAAACCGCCGACGCGTGGAAACTCATCCCCGGCACCTACACCTTCATGGCGGGGACTTCCTCCAAAGAC
>CAWKHS010000012.1:0-206858 GCA_963849445.1 uncultured Acidobacteriaceae bacterium
GAAAGAGTAACTTCTGGGAGTCTTTCAGCAGCGCGCCTTTGAAGAAGAGCAGGGCGATGTAGTTGTTGAAACGTTGGATGAGGACGATGTTCTTGCCCTGGAACGTAAAGCAGGGCTTGCCCCCTTTTGATTTTCTCGACGAGGCACGAAGGTCACCTCTAGCAAGGCATGTCCCAGCATCCAGAGCGAATCGTTATGTCCATTCTGCTGCCGCTGCAGACCATTTTCCGCGTGCAACGAGCTGTCGGCTACCCCGAAACATGGATTGCGAATGTGTAATCGCCATGTGTTCACCGATCACCTAAGCTCGTGATGAGGCACTTTGACGGAAAAGCGAACCGCGGATGTGGTTAACAGACGAGGTTCCAGAAGTCCTGTACAACGACATTTCGCGCCCGCCTCCGTGATGGCAGATGTGATCGGCGTTTATCGGTACTGATGTGAAGGAATGGTCGCATCCAGGTGATGACAGGTGACTTTACGTTCCTAAATCATCTCGGGCTCTCCGCGCGCAAATGCGACGAAATGAAGGAATCCTCGAGATCAGCCAGCGGAAAATGCGCCCTGTCTAGAAAGACCGCCCGACGGAGGTCTTACCTGGTCATGGGAGGCAAGTCATCTTGCGATAAGAGCGCTGGGGTCTTTGTTGGTCGAACGAGTCGCCCCCGTAGGGCGAGAGCCGTCAATAACGTGGGATTAGCAAGGCGTAGCCGGGCTCGGGCACTGGCGCGGCGGGGGTGATGGTGTAGGTCGACGTAAACACCGCCGGCGTGCGGTCTTGGAAGAGTCCGGTAGCTGTGCAAGGAAAGGACGCGCACTTAGCAAAGGCAGTCCGCATCAGAGTGACATTCAGGGTATCTATTGGAAGGGCGTGGCCACTGAGGTTGGTGAACGACAGATCAGAGAAGTCGACCTGAAAACCGCTCGGGGTCCCGGTCTCGATCGTAATCGTCGGTCTTAGCGAAGTTGGCGTATAGTCCGCTGGATCACTGAACGACAGCAGGACGGGCGCCGTATCACCGACCATCGGCGAGTTGGACAGAGTGAACGTACCTGACAGGGTGGAGCCCGGATGGACCGGCGAAAGATCCAAGGTGATTTTTTCAATAATGCTCGCCTGCATCAGTCCGGAGCCCGCGAGGAGCAGTGTGAACGGCAGAAGTGTTTTCATATTGTGAGCCAATTTCTGGAAATAGACGCACCAGTGCAATCGCGGTTTCTTGTATGAAGTTCAATTATCGAGCTTCGTAAATACGAGTGCTAAAAAACGAGGTGCAGAGGATTCGTCAGATTACATCGCGGACCGCGATCTCGCGTAGTGTATCGCTAAGTCGCTATTCTTGATCCGGCATATTTCGCATCGGCTTAGGTTCTATCAAGGTCCCCTCGTGATCAATTCCGACCAACTTCAGTCGCCAGGTCTACCGTGGTGTTCGCCATACCAAACGTGCCCTGAGTGAATGGAGGCCAGGCGATTGCCTTGACCAGCGGTAAATAGATGGATCGCGACGTAGTCTCACGTGTCCTGAGAAGTCGTTAGCGTCCTATCGGGAGTGCCTCGGACAACACGATTCGAGAGGCATCAAATGTTCGATCCGAGGCACTTTCGATAGGGGCGACTTGAAGGAAGTGCGGTTTGAATTCCGCGCTATGGAGTTTGAATCGATTTCTTCTTAGAATCAGCGGCTTGCAACGAGCGCTTGGTACCCGAATCGGCACGTGTGAAGAGCGAATCACCAGTGGACGATAACATGCCGCGAGGAAGCCGTGGCCGGAGCCGAAGGCGGAGGGCACTTCGTTCAAGTCGGCCGTTTTCGTCTATAATTCCATTCGGTTTTGTTGTCCGCACAACCAAGCGAGGATCGTGATGGCGGAATCGGAAAAGGATCGGATCGCGCGGCAGACTGCCGACCTAAGGGTCACCTTTGATATGGCGCTTTCGAATAAGCGGAAGTATCCCGTGACGGAGTTCAAGGCCTTTGTGCAAAGCGCCCAGCGCTACATCGAGATCACGGCTGGCGATCCGATGATTCACAGGAGCGTAGTACAGGCAGTGAATGGCTTGCGGGAGTTCCTGCAAGTGGAACGAAAGCGAATTCCTGGAGATATTTTGTTTGAGGCCGACCGACTGGAGTGCCAGCTTTTCGCTGGCCTACGATCCCAGCTTTGATGGCGATGAGCCTCCCGGCTTATGAGCAGTATTCGTGGCAGACCGTTCCCGCTCGCTGCGATTAATAAACCCTTCGCGACTAGTCACGATCAATACGGAAGCTCCGTGTGGGAGCGTTTGCTGAGAACAGGCGTGGCACAAATTCATCGATAAGCTGCCAACCGCTGTGGACAACGCCAAAGGCGACAACGATCTCCTCACAGTTGCTGGGATACCGATCCCGGATTATCGTTATTGAACAGGCACGCGCGAAAAGCTGAGTTATGGGCGTCGTGCAACGTAGGGCTAGGGCGAGATGTGGCGGGGGCTGAGGGAGCCCGAAGGTCCGGCAGGCTCCCGGCGCCCCACGTCATACGATCATCTAGTTAATTGCCCATTTTTGGTTACTCCCGTTGTTGGCCGTCGACACCTCGACTTGCGTGCCGTTGGCCGTGCCGCTATTGAGCACCTCCACGCGGAGCCCAGGCGCGTTTTGCGGCGCTAGTTCATAGACATTGCCGCCGTCGTTAATAAGCTGGAATTGCTCGTTGGTGGCGCCGGCGACGCAGGCCCAGAGATCAACTTTCGTGCCCGATGGCGAATTTCCTCCACCGTTGACGTCCAGACACAGGCCTGAGTTGTAAGAAGGCTGGATCTGGTAGATACCATTCCCTAAAGGAACGAAGGTGAAGCTCTCGTTAGTCTGGCCAACACAGTTCCAGGTGTCCACGGCGGCGCCGTTCGTATTTCCATAACCGTTGGCGTCGAGACACATGCTGGGCGCGTTCTGCGGAATGAGGGTGTGGTTACCGGACAGCGTCGATGCGGCCGCAGTCGAGGAAACCGTAATCGTCGCGGTGGGATTTCCGGTCGAGTTGAAGTTCACAACCTTGACGGTGATGCTGTTGGCGCTGTCCGTATACGTCTGGCCGGTGAGCCAGACAGCGGCCGTGCTCCTGGGATCCCCGCCCGGATTGGACATCTCCATATGAGCGTCCACGTCGGTCGAGGTGAACAGCTCAATCCTGACGCCTTCGGTGGCCAGGGCATTCCCGAGATTCATAGGCGCCACCTGATAGAACGGCCACGAGTCATAGCCGATCTGGGTGCGCGCCGAAATCACATACTTTGCGCCATTAGGCAACGGCACATCAATCACAGTCGGCAGGCCGGGGTAGGGCTGCGTCAGGCGGCTGATGTTGTACGTCTGGGTTCCAGTTCCCGGGAATGTCACATCGCTGGCTGCCGGGATGAATCCCATCAGCTCGCGCCGCGAGGCATCCCATTCCGGCGAGACCGAAGCGATCCGGAAATACCCCCAGCTAGGGATCGGGTTCGCGGGGTTGTCGCCCAACCCTGCGGCCCCGAACAGTGGATCGGAGTACGAATCTGTGTGCTGGCCGCCAGTGCTCAAGATATGCCCGAGCTCATGGAGCATGAGCGGAGCCGACGTAAATCCTCGCACGCCCAGCACCGACGCGTTCAACGCTGTGGGAGAGGTCGGTGCCCCGTTCCATTTAGCGGTCCACGATTCGCCCGACGCGTTCGCGATGATGTCATTCATATACGAGACCACGTAGGCAAATGGCGCTAAGTTGACGCCGGCTTTCTGGGCAGCCGCGATGCAGTCATTCCCGGCAGCCATTGCACCGTCAGGTTGAGGAGGGGGAGGGTTACCGAGCGCGACATAGTAACTCAATGGATTGGGCAGGGTATACCAGCCGAAGGCTTGAGTGCCCTGAAAATTGACCGTGCCGCCCGAGGCATCTTGCACAAGTCCATTGATGGAGTCGTCCACGGTCGCGCCGTTCACTGTCTGGGTATTGGTGACCCAGGTTGACAGGACGGTAGCAGTCGTGAAGCCGTAGGTGTTCGGTTTGTCGGAATATTGGCACATGAGCAAGGCCACCGGCCGCGAGCCTGCACCACCGTAAGGCGTCGGCGTCTGGGCACGCAACGGCAATGTGCCGGCGACGAAAAGGCCAGCCGCGGCCGCAAGCGATATCAGTTTTTTACTTTGATTCGTGACATCTCAGCGCACCTCCACCTTTGTCGATGTGTTGTATTCATTGCCGAAGCTGTCGGACACGTGCATGGTCACGGTGTACGTGCCCGGCTTGTGCGCCAGGAACGTCACGTCCCATCCTTCGGTGTTCACGGTCGCATTCTTCCCTAAATCCCACGACGCGATTAACCTGGCATCCAACGAACTGGGAGGCGCGCAGATACACACCTTCATGTTTTCGGAAATGTGCGTCCAGGTATTTATTGCGCCAGCGTCGACATCGTCCGGCATCAGGTGAACCGATCCGTCGAGGAAGAGCAGCGGCGTAAATGCGTGACCCTCGCCCGAGAAGCCACGCCGGGAACCGAGCTTGCCTACATGCTTGCTATCGATGTCGCCGGGCGCCGTCCAAGGCAAATGCACTTCCTCCCCGACCGGAGCCACGGCGAGTTGCTGCACGACGCTGATCATGTCGTCTTTGCGGCCGCCATTCAGTTCCGCGGAAGCGTTCTGGAACAGCGATTGCGGGCCGTCAACCCCGGCAAACCCGGTTTCTGTCCTATCGCAACGATCGTCGCTTTTGCGGTAAACGTCGGGCATTTCTCCCAACAGGTGCAGGTTAGGCGATTCATCCCAGCGCCTGGAGAGATCGAACCGTTCGTACAGGTCCTTCTCGCCGAGGTAGGGCAGAATCAACACTCGCCAACTGACCGTACGCTGGTCGTCGGCATTCAGTAGTGCCGCAGGTGGATAGCTACCGTGGTCCTTCAAGTAGCTTTGGAGAGCTTGGCCGATGACCTTCAGTCGATCGCTGTTTTCCTTCTGGCCTTCGACGATGTAGCTTCCGTGCAGAGTGATCGGCAAGCCGGCCTGCCCTTCATAAGGTCCGTTCGCGGTAATCCGAAGCGTTTCCTTCAGAACGTCGCCGGGATTGTTACATCGGTCGGCTTCGCTGGCAGGCGTCTGCTCCGGTGTTGTCGGAGACTTAGAATAGGCGACGACGCAAGTGCTGAGCAGCAGCATACCCGCCAAACGGCGTTGATTCTGCAGCGTTGCACGAACTGTATCGCGAATACAGCCAGACCGAATAACATCTGAATGCTTAAAAATCTTCATTTCCTCTCCTTCGTTTTCGGCGTAGTTGGTGCAGGAAACCCGCTATTACGTCGTCGATTGGGTAAAGCGAAGTTTGGGGACATTTTCTGTCAGGTTTTTTGGAGCGGCCGGTACTAGAACTCAGAGGCGGCTGTCGACTCTGCGATGTTGGAACGCATCGACGGGAGTAAAATGAGCATTTCAAGATGTTATCGGTGTGGCGGTGGACTCGACCGCGCAGTTAACCCGCATACTCAACGACTGGAGCGCAGGCGACCGTTCGGCGTTAGACCGGTTGACGCCAGTGGTGTATGCGGCACTGCATCGTATTGCCAAACACAAGCTGCTGCGCGAACAGAATCCGGATCTGCTGCAGCCTTCGGCACTGGTGAATGAGGCCTTTGTTCGGCTGCTCGGGGATAGCCCGGTGGATTGGCAGAACCGGGCGCATTTTTTTGCGCACTCGGCCAGTATCATGCGGCACATCCTGGTCGATTTCGCGCGCAAGCACCGTGTCCTGCGAGCCGATTTATCGAGCATGACCCAACTGCCCGCCTCCGAGCCAAACGCGGCTGACTTTCTGGATCTGGATGCTGCATTGAACGAACTCGCTGGTCTCGATAAACGGCAGGCGCAAGTGGTGGAGATGCGCTATTATGGCGGGCTGTCGATTGCGGAAGTCGCGGCGGTGATGGGTGTTTCCGATGCAACGGTGAACCGCGAGTGGCAGACGGCACGCGCGTGGTTGTTCAAACGCCTGAAACCCAAACGTACAGCCAGATGACACCGGAAAAATACAAACTCGCAGGCGAGTTGTTCCATCGCATGCGTCACTTACCGGAGCGTGATCGTGAAAGCGCGCTCAACATCGCCTGTAACGGAGATGGGGAGCTGCGCGACGAGGTTATCTCGCTTCTGGAGGGGGATGAAGAGGCCGCAGACAGCTTCCTGCGGCATCCGGCAATCGAGGGCGCGGCGGCACTGCTGGACGCACCAGAAGCGGAAGACATTTCGGTTCCTGAGGTGATTGCTGGCCGGTACCGTTTGGGTAAGCGAATCGGGGCAGGTGGGATGGGCGTCGTCTACCAGGCAGACGATCGGCGGCTTGAGCGCCGAGTAGCGATCAAAGTCCTGCAGGTCTCTGCGGCGCCGGCCGCAAGGGAGCGAGCGTTGCGTTTTCAAAGGGAAGCGCGCGCCGCATCGCAGCTCAATCATCCCCACATCGCGGCCGTTCACGACAGCGGCACGGAAGCGGGACTGTCCTTCATTGTGATGGAGTTCGTGGAAGGGCGAACGCTGCGATCCATGCTTCGGGATGGAACGCCTGCCGACCCAAAAACAGTGCTGGATGTGGTAAGCCAAACCGCATCCGCGCTGCGCGCCGCTCATGAAGCCGGAATCATTCATCGCGACATCAAGCCGGAAAACATTATGCTGCGGCCGGATGGGTTCGTGAAAGTGCTGGATTTCGGACTCGCGCGGATGACCGACCCGGCGAGCGACGAGGTCATCCCGACTCTGCTGACGCGCGCCGGGCAGGTGGCCGGGACGGTTCAATATCTTTCGCCCGAGCAGGTGTTGGGCAAGAAGGTCACTCCGCAGAGCGACATTTTCAGCCTGGGCGTAGTTGCATACGAGTTGGCAACGGGTGTACGCCCGTTTGAGGGACCGACGGACGGTGCAATCTTTGATGCCATTTTGCATCGCGAGCCGCTTCCGCCGTCTTCGGTGCGGCCGGAGCTTGGAACGGCACTCGATGCATTGATTATGGGCGCGCTCGAGAAAGACCCGGATCTTCGCTTGCAAACCGCGGCAGAATTGCGCGGCGCCTGCAAGCGAAGTGAGCGGCTGCTTGCGGCGGCCGCAAGCTTGCCAGCACAGACGAATGCGCCGCTACCCCGTTTTAAACCAGGAGCTCGCGGCAGCAATTTTTGGATGGGGGCAGCGGCCGCGCTTCTGGCGATGTCTGTGGCTCTTTATCTCAGTCGCCCATTGCCCGAAGCACGGGTTACACGGAACGTCCAGGTCACCACTGGCGGGAGGGTGACTGCGTTCGTCACCGATGGAACCCGGCTGTATTATTCCGCCGGTAACGCGGAATCAAGCAACGCCTTCTTTGAGATCAGCGCCAAAGGAGGAGGCGTGCGCGAACTGACGAACTTCCGAGGCATGGCGCCTCTCGATATCTCAGCCGACCACAGCGAAATCCTGCTTGGTGAAACCGGTAGAGGTCTCCCGTTTCCGCTCTGGCTCGGACCCGTCTTTGGCAGCGCACCGCGCCCGTTGGGCGATCTTAAAGCGAGGTATGCCCACTGGTCTTCACGAGGGGACAAAATTGTTTACACGACCGGTAAAGACGTGCGCGTCGCCAACGCAGACGGCTCAGGCGAACGCATTTTGTTCGACAGGGTTGAGGGCGTCGGACGCACTGCCTCACCGTCATTCTTCGATGAAGATCGGCGAATTCGCTTCCAGATATCGCAGCACAATGTGGACAAGATCTGGGAGATGAACGCCGATGGAACCGGCCTGCGCCCAATGTTGCCGCATTGGAACGAGGCCGTGCTGCAAGGAGATCCGGTTATGGCGCCAAACGGCCGATACTCGCTGTTTGAAGCGGGAGCGAACGGGATTGACTGGGACCTCTGGATGGTTCCCGAAGACATCGGCGTTCTGAGCTTCCGCAAACCGAGACCGGTCCGCTTGACGGCAGGACCGCTGTCCGCTGGGCATGCTGCATTCAGTCCGGATAGCCGGCGCATCTTCTATGTAGGTGACTCTGACCAGGCACAATTGGTGCGCTACGATTCACGGGGGCGGGATTGGGTACCATATCTCGACGGCATTAGCGCATTTCAACTCGATTTTTCCCGCGATGGCGAATGGATTACTTATGTGGCGCATCCCGGGCATTCCGTATGGCGCAGCCGTATAGACGGCAGTCAGGCAATGCAGGTCACGAGCCCGCCGCTTGACGCGGTCAATCCGCGGTTTTCGCCGGACCGCGCCCAGATCGTTTTCTTTGGTTATGAACCAGGGCACAGGACGGGTATGTTCCTGGTTTCGGCAAACGGTGGATCAGTTATACCGCTGGTGCCGAAGGGAAAGGCAGTTGAGGCCGAGGAACCGAGTTGGTCACCGGAAGGCCGCAAGGTGTTGTATGGCGCCGGAAGGTCGTCGTTCTGGGTAATTGACCTTGCCACGCGCGACGCCAAGGAGCTCCCTGGCTCGGAAGGGCTGCGGTTTCCGCGCTGGTCACCCGATGGTAAGTACGCCGTCGCGGCGGACGCACAATCGCACCTCTGGCTCTATGCCATGGCCGATCATAGCCGCGTTCTCTTGACGATTGCGGGCGCGGAGTATCCGACGTGGTCACGCGACAGCAAACATGTCTACTTCGCGAACACTGCCTGCACGGGCTGGTATCGGGCCGGCATAGAAGACCACACGGTAGAGCAAATCGCCAGCCTTGCCGGTCTGCACATGCCTGTTGCGGCTATGGGATGGGCGGCCCTGGCGCCTGACGGCTCCATCATCTCCGCTCGCGATGTCAGTGCGAGAAACATCTACGCGATCGATTGGGTCGTGCGCTGAGAAACGACTGTCCTGCGGCGCACGTCGTTCGTAGTCCAATTCCAAGTTCCCGACCATGCTTGAAAAAGTCAGAACACAGGCTGTACCTGGAGAATGTCTGTTTACTTTAAGACTTAGGGGCGGCGGAGCAGGGTATGAACACGGATGAACAGCGGGAGGCTGCATTACAGGCATTGCTGAACATCAACCCCATCTGGCTCAAGAGACGGGTAGAGGCGCTCTCGAAGAATTTGTGTATCCCGATGTGGGATGTTGCGGATTGGGTGGACGTGTTAATGGACGGGAAGAGTTCCTGGCAGGCTTCCGGGATTTCAGTGCCAACGCTCGAACGGTATCGAGCAACGCGGAGAGGTTTACGGAGACTCGGCTGCATCTCCGCGCACTGGGCGCCGAGCGAGCTCTCTGAAAAGACCGACGAGAGCATCGCGTATGCGAAGGAGTTCGGCATGAGGCAGATGGCAATCGCTGCGCTTGGATCGTTCGATTCTAAGGGCACCGAGACAGTCGATGACGTGAAACGTTACGTCGACCCTTTTAACGCCTTCGCCGAAAAGGCCCACGCGGCAGGCATCACCGCATTGCTGCACAATGAGGGTTTCGTCTCCAAACATATCGATGGCAAACCGGTCTACGACATGATGATTGCCGAGCTCAATCCCGCCCACGACCAAGCTGCAGTTTGAAGTCTCAAGCGGGCAGGAGGGCTAGAACCCAGTTACATACTTTGAGAAGTACTCGGGCCGGTTCCTCTCAATGCACTGCCAGGACTACGTGAAGGACCCGTCCACGAAGTCTGGCTTCCGCCAGGTTCCGTTGGGCAAGGGAGTTGTTGATTGGAAGGCCTTTACAGCCGCTAAAGCGGCCGGCGTGAAGAATTACATCGTGGAGCTTGAAGAGAATCCGGCGCTGATGCCCGCGAGGGTGCCTTACCTGAATCCGCTGAACGTCTGAAGCGAGTGTTGATCCCTCCGAAAGCGCGCTCTGACCGTAAGTGGCGGCGCGTTTAAAATGGACGTACGCGGTTCAGCGGCTGGAACTCCACCGCGTGGGAAGCCGTCCTTCAGCAAAAGCTATGGTTACTATTCAGGCGGAATACCAAGGAGACCTGCACTGCAAGGCGGTGCACGATCCTTCTCGCGCCGAACTCAACACTGACGCGCCCGTGGACAATCAGGGGCGCGGAGAAAGTTTTTCCCCTACAGACCTTGTTGCCACCGCTCTTGGCACATGCATGCTGACTGTCATGGGCATCTTGGCTCGAACGCTGCAGATCGATATTGCCGGCGCGACAGCCACGGTCGAGAAGGAAATGAGTAGCACAAGTCCGAGAAGGATTCAACGCCTGCAGGTCAGAATCCGCGTTCCCCACGCACTCAGCTCCGAGAACAAGCAGAAGCTGGAACGCGCAGCGCATACCTGCCCGGTGCATAAGAGCCTGCACCCAGACATCCAGGCGCCCATCGAATTCGTTTGGGGCTAAGCTGCGGGACGATCTTCACGACGGATCGTGAGAATTGTTTGTGATTACGTCGGATTAGGAATGATAAGTCCCGTTCACGCCTCGAATCGTAAACTTGCAGCCGCGGCGAGGGAGATTTGCCTACGCCGCGTGCGCCGAATTATGGCGTCCCTTTCAACGTAGCAGTCCTTGCGGCTCTCAATTCAGGGCTGGTACCGGCATTGCCGCAGGGAATTACTCTCGATAACAAGTCCCCTTCACGCCTGGTTCGCTGATCTTGGCAGCGCACTCGCCGATGGTACGCTAACGGGCGACGAAGATAGCGGAGGCAACAACAATCACCTCAGACTTCTGGACCTTCGGAGATTCACCACCGGCGGTCTCAGCCGGCCAACAACAGACTCGCTTCGTCGATCGAGATGTAATGTATCAAGTACTCGCGGCGCCGCCGCACCTAATACCATCAGATCACTTCATTGAGACCCAAAGGCGCACGCTTTCGGTCCACTTGGACTTAGCCCAAGTGGCTTTGATGCTGATTTTCGCAATCAGTTCGATTTGAGGCGTTCCCTCTTAAGTACAACAATGAATGTATCGCCGACCTACGCGGTTCCTGGAGCCGCCAAGAGAAACATACGTTTGATCTTTAGAGATAGAAGAAAGCGTACTGCAGTGGGCGCTCTGCTGATCGGATTAACAGCGGCTTCCGTTCTCAGTATCGGCGCTGCTATGCGGCCGGAAAGGAGAAACGGCGAGCCACTTACTTGGCGTGATTATCTTGGCGGAGCGGATTCGTCACATTATTCCGCTCTCGACCAAATCAACCGATCGAATGTAGGACAACTCCGGGTTGCATGGGAATATCCAACTGGCGATGAAGTTCCGTATGCTTTCAATCCGATCATTGTCGATAACGTGATGTTTGTCATGGCGAAGCATGAATCCATTGTTGCGATGGACGCCATTAGCGGGAAGCAGCTCTGGTCGTTCGCTACCGGTCAGCAGGCCGATATTTACGGGGGTGTTGACTACCTCGGGAAGCGAGGCATCAACTATTGGGAAAGCAGTGATCGCAGCGACCGAAGACTTTTGATTTCGTTGAACGATCGGCTTACTAGCAATTAATGCGCAGACAGGTAAGCTGATCACTTCATTCGGGCACAACGGCCGCGTTGATCTGCGGGAAGGACTCGGGCGAGATCCGAAGACCATTGCGAGAATTCAATCGGCGACTCCGGGGAGAGTTTTTGAGAACCTTATCATCCTCGGCTCCGCTACGGGCGAAGAGTATGGTGCTCCTCCTGGTGATATTCGTGCGTACAACGTGATGTCCGGGAATATGGTGTGGAGCTTTCATACGGTGCCTCATCCCGGCGAATACGGCTACGACACGTGGCCAAAGAATGCCTGGAAATACGCTGGGGGGACAAATGCCTGGGGCGAGATTTCGTTGGACGTAGAAACGCGGTATCTCTTACGTTCCGTTAGGATCTCCCACGTATGATTTTTACGGTGCGGACCGCCTGGGCGACAATCTGTTTTCTGATTGCCTGGTCGCGCTCGATGCGCGTACGGGAAAACGTCTGTGGCACCGGCAGTTGGTACATCACGATCTTTGGGATTACGATCTCACGGCGGCCCCCCAATTGTTGACCGTTCAGCACGATGGCAAATCTGTAGATATCGTCGCGCAGGCAACCAAGCAAGGCTTCTTGTATGTCTTTGATCGCGTCACAGGTGAACCCTTGTGGCCAATTGAGGAACGTCCCGTTCCGAAGAGCGATGTGCCCGGAGAGAAAGCGTCGCCCACACAGCCGTTCAATGTAATGCCGCCACCTTTTTCGCGGCAGAGCTTTACTGTCAAGGACATCAATCACTCCGTTTTGTCTCCCGACGAACAGGCGACGTGGAAGGACCTGCTGCTCTCGGCCCGCAATGAAGGGATTTATACGCCCCCGTCTTTGAAGAATACCGTCGAGATGCCGGGCAATCGAGGTGGGGCGAATTGGGGCAACACAGCAGTGGACCCGACTACGGGGACCGTTTATGTCGTATCAATGGACGTTCCGGCCATTCTGAAGTTGGAGAAGACGCCGGTCACCGAAACCGCAGATGGCGGACACGGGGCACCACTCGAGCGAGGCCGCATTGTCTATGAGCAGATGTGCCAACTGTGTCATGGGCCCGACCTGAAGGGACGGCCTCCAGGTGTTCCAGCGCTACTGGGCATTACCCACAAAGTCCCCCGCCAAGGCATTAAGGACATCGTATTGCACGGTATGGGAGACATGCCGAGCTTCAGCCAGCTTTCCCCCAGCGCACTCGACGCGCTCGTCACGTTCTTAAGTGACCCGGCAGCTGCCGGCAGGCCGCTCGACCCCGCTTCGAAACGGGCAGCGGTCCCAGACCATGTGGGCACTGACGGAAGTGGTGCTCCTGTTCGTTATTGGACGGGCTATGGCCTGAGTCCGGCAGCCATTCAGCCGCCGTGGTCGACGATCACGGCCTATGACCTGAACGGAGGAAGCGTGAAATGGAAAGTGGCGCTCGGTGATGCGCCTCAAGCGGCTAGCTCTTTCGGCGGCCATGACCGCGGCATTTTCATGGAGCGCAACGGAGCCGTCGTTACCGCAGGGGGTGTTCTGTTTATCGCGACGAAGGATGAAGGAAAACTCCGCGCATACGACAAAGATACGGGCCATGTGCTGTGGTCTGCCACTCTACCGGCCGGTTCTGAAGGCGTGCCGGCTGTATATGAGGTGGCAGGGCGCGAGTATGTGGTTGTTTGTGCGGCATCCAGCAAAGGGGGACGCCTATGACTGAGTCACAGATGGCCCAGCGGGTTTCATCTGCAACGCGTCCAATCACTCGCGCTTATATCGCCTTCGCGTTACCGACGCAACCGTAGCCAGCGGAATCCATCGAGAAAAGCGATTTGAACCCTCTGACCGATCGACTCTCAGAACGCTAGAAGAGCAATCTGGAGAACGAGGTCCTTCTAAGAAGCCGGAAACTTGATCGCGGGTCAGCACTGCGGGTTTTCACTCGAGAACGTTGCGAGACTCCCGATCGGTTCTGGCGAGATTGGCCCTATGCACGTTCTGAGAAAGTGCCGATAACCGCCGCAACCACCCTGCGGTTAAGGGTATTAGTACCGGGGTCCCCATCTCGTCTCAAAAGCGCGGCAGAAGCGGAAAGGCTCGGGTCGCGGAGGTTAGGAATAGGAGACTCAGCGCGACGGCGTCTTCGCTGAACTGCGCACTTTGTTGACGGGGTTGTGGCGGTGATTCTGTGGACGCTTACCGGACGGGCTGGATTGTTCTCATTGCATCGATGGTGTCGATTGAACCTTCCCAATATCGGAGTATGACGTCTCTGTTCACTTCGATCCAGCGAGCGAGCAGAGCCAAATCGGCTGGGGTCATGGTGCCCTGGACAACATGCACGTTTGGGCGAACGGCGACCGAAATCATCTGGGAGGGGATTGCTTTCGGTCCGGTCGATACTTCCACGCGGACGTCATGCTGGACGTATTGTCCGATCGAGATCCAGACCACGAACGGCAAGCCAGTGTGTTTCGGGAACAGATTAGCCCTTTCAAATAGAGCCTCGAGTTCATCCGATTCACCGGCCGCAGCTAGAAGCTCGGGCGAATTGTTCATTAGTTTCCGTCGCGAGTCTCCTTGGGAGCTAGCATACCGGAGAAGGGATTCCACGGCGCCAGGAAGCCTCCGGTACCGGTGAGAGGCAGCGGATCAGCTACGTGCGGGGCCGAGACATATCGATGGCAATATATATGCAGAAACCGCTGGAATAGCCAACGTTTTGCAGTGGGGAGCGAACTGCCGTTCGTGTGCGAGCTTTGAGGTGCTCGGCCGAACGCAGGCGAGTGTGTCGGAGAGAAACGAAGCTGACTCGGTGGGTGGATGCGCTCGCGGGAAAAGAGAACACCCCCACCGGCGAGGTTTATTCGAACGGGGCGTCATCATCGCCGGTGTCCGCCGACAGATTCTCAAACTTCGTATAGCGATTCAAGAAGGCCAGCTTCACTCGTCCCGTGGGTCCGTTGCGCTGCTTCGCCAAAATGAGCTCAGCCACACCCTTCAGGCTCTCTTTGTCCGGCCGGTAGACCTCTTCACGGAAGATAAACGCCACCAAATCCGCATCCTGCTCAATGCTTCCCGATTCACGCAGGTCGCTCAGCATAGGACGATGATCTCCAGGCCGGCTCTCAGGAGCTCGGCTCAACTGCGATAGCACGAGAAATGGGACCCGCAGCTCTTTGGACATAAGCTTTAGGCCGCGCGACAGCGAACTGATCTCTTGTACGCGGTTTTCGAAACGGCCCCGGCCCTGCATCAGTTGCAAATAATCGATGATCACCAGCCCCAAATCCTGCTCGGCTTGCAGCCGCCGCAGCTTGGAATGTACGTCCATCAGGTTCGTGCCCGCTGTATCATCCAGAAATAGCGGCGCTTCCACCATCTTGTACATCGAATCCTGCAGTGACCGCCGCTCGTCCGCGTTCAAATATCCCGCGCGGAACCGCTGCTGATCCACACGGGCGGAAGCGCACAGCATACGAGTGAGCAGCGATTCCTTAGACATTTCGAGCGAAAACACCGCCACGGCGCGCGGATTTTTAGGGTGCTCCGCAATGTGCTGCGCGATATTCAACGCTAGAGCGGTTTTTCCCATCGCGGGCCGCGCCGCGAGAATAAAAAGCTCTCCTTCTCGCAATCCGCCTGTCATCTCATCGAATTTTAAGAAACCCGTGCTTGTGCCCTTTATGCGCTTGCTCGTGTCGAGGAACGCATTGATGCCTCCCTCATATTCAGTAATGATCTGCGCAGGATTGGCCAGCGAGTTCTTCGATTGAACGTCGCCCAGTTTCATCAGGGCGTCTTCTACCGCGCCCAAAATCCGGCTGGCATCGTCGTCACAAGTTAGGCAGCGATTGATCGTGTCCTGCGATACGGAGATAATCCTCCGCAGCAGCGACTTCTCCTTCACAATCGTGACGTAGCTGTCCAGATTGTGCAGCGTCGGAAGCCCGTCGTCGAGCGAAACCAGATAGCTTAGGCCGTCCACTGACTGAAGCTGCCCGTGCTTCATCAGTTCGTTAGCGAGCGTCACACGGTCGATTCGCTCGCCGCGCTCGTGCAGTTCTCCCATCCGGAGAAAGATGCGCTTATGCTTTTCGAGATTGAAGTCGTCCGCCGCCAGTGTTCCTGCCACCTGCAGGAATGCGCTGTCGTTGCTCATGATGGCTCCGAGCACGAAGCGTTCGGCGTCCAGATTATCCGGCAGCGCCTCATTCAAAGTGATATCGCGTACAGCCATACGTATGGACGTGGCTACCTTAACCGGCTACGGTCGAACTCTCAAGAGAGAACGTTTGGAGAAACTAAAGATCCACAGCCTCAAGTTCTTACGGCTGGGAAACTTGGCCGTAAGCTGCAACCAGATATTCACAATCTTTCCTCAATACATTTTTACCCGAATTTGTTTCGCCGGGGTAGAGGCCGGTCCGTTATGCGCCTGTCCGCGACAATGGCCCTCTTGCTATACTGCGATTTGATGATTTCAACGGGTCATCGCCATCATCACCACTACCATCCGGTGATTTAGGAAGGCGAGTCCTGCGTTCAATCTTCAATTAGAACTGCGAAGGCCCGCCGTCAAGGCGGGCCTTTTCCTTGTAAAGCACCAATGAGTGAACTTCCCGATAGCGATTTTCTCGATTTCGATAAGCAGAACGGTCTCATTACAGCCGTCGTCCAGGATGCCAACACCCATCGTGTCCTCATGGTCGGCTACATGAATCGCGAAGCGATGAAAAAAACGCTCCAGACCGGCCATGTCACGTTCTTCAGCCGTTCCCGCCAAAAACTCTGGACGAAGGGCGAGAGTTCGGGTCACTATCTCCTTTTGAAGTCGCTTGCCGCCGATTGTGACGGCGATGCGCTCTTGGTTCAGGCTGAGCCGATCGGTCCGGGCGTCTGCCACAACGGCTTCGAGAGCTGTTTTTATCGCACGCTCAAAGATGGGCACTGGATTCAAACAGACGAAAAACTTTACGATCCTGACACCGTCTATGGAGTGAAGCAGTGAAGCTGAAGCTCGGCATCCCGAAGGGGAGCTTAGAGACCGCCACGATCGATCTGTTCCGCCGCGCCGGCTTCAACATCAGCACCAGCAGCCGCAGTTACTTCCCCTCAGTCGACGATCCCGAGATTGAATGTATGCTCATTCGCGCTCAGGAGATGGCGCGGTACGTGGAGGACGGAGTGCTCGATGCGGGGCTGACCGGTCGCGATTGGGTGGAAGAAAATGAGGCGAGTGTTGAAACCGTCGCCGATCTGATCTACGCCAAGCAGAGTTTTGGAAAAGTGCGCTGGGTGCTTGCGGCGCCCGAAGCCTCGCCCTTCCTCAGCGTGAACGATCTCGAAGGACGAATTATCGCCACAGAGCTTGTGTCTACCACGAAACGCTATCTTGCCAGCAAAGGCGTGAAAGCTAAAGTCGAGTTCAGTTGGGGTGCAACGGAAGTGAAGCCTCCGGAACTGGCCGACGCCATTGTGGAAGTAACGGAAACCGGCTCCTCGCTCCGCGCGAACAAACTGCGCATCCTCGAAACCGTGCTCGAATCGAATACACAATTGATCGCCAACAGCACGTCTTGGGCAGACGGTTGGAAACGCCGTAAGCTCGAAGACATCAAGATGCTGCTCGAAGGCGCGATCAGCGCGCTCGGCAGAGTCGGATTGATGCTTAATGTGCGCCGCGATGATCTGCAAGCCGTACTCTCAACTCTTCCAGCATTGAAGAATCCAACGATTTCACAGCTCAGCGACGAAGCCTGGGTAGCGGTGAATACGATTCTCGAAGAAACTACCGTGCGCACCATCATCCCGCGCCTGAAGGAAGCTGGGGCGCAAGGAATTGTCGAGTACCCGCTCAACAAGATTGTGATCTAGAATTCCCATGATCACGATTCACGATTTCCGGAATGCTTCGTTCGATTGGGGACGGGGAAGTACCGAAACCGAGTACGAGCATATTGTTGGCCCGATCATTGACGGCGTTCGCAAAAATGGCGACGCGGCTCTTCTTCGCTACGCCAAGCGCCTGGATGATTTGGGTGATCTGCCGCTGCGAGTCGGGGACGCGGAGCTTCGCGGGGCAGCGGAAGCACTGTCCGCGCAGGTGCGCAAAGCCGCAGAAGAGGCCATCGCCAATATTCGGGAGTTCGCGCAACGGCAACTCCCCAAGGAATGTTTTGAGGAGTTCTCGCCCGGCCGCAAGCTGGGCTGGATTGTTCGGCCGCTCGACGCAGTCGGCTGCTACGTTCCGTCGGGACGCTATCCGTTGCCGTCTACTTTGCTCATGACGGCAGTCCTTGCGCAAGTCGCCGGAGTGCCGCGCATCTGTGTCACGTCGCCGCGGCCCTCCGATCGAAATCCTTGCTTGCGCTCACATGCTTGGGATTGAAAGAGGTATATCGCGTAGGCGGCGCACACGCCATTGCGGCCATGGCCTTCGGTACGGAGAGCATTGCCCGAGTGAATCGTATCGTTGGACCCGGGCAATGCATACGTCGCCGCCGCGAAAAAATTGCTGGCCGGCGAAGTAGGGATCGATTTTGTAGCCGGTCCAACTGAGATCATGATCCTCGCCTCCGATGGCGACGCCCGCGTTATTGCGGCCGACATGCTGGCGCAAGCCGAGCACGATACGGAGGCATGCGCCATACTCATCACCACTTCTGAAGGGCTTGCGAATGCGGTGTCCCAGGAGTTGGACCGGCAACTCGCAGACGCTGCCCACGCGTGAAGTGGCCCAGATAGCGATTGACAAAGGCAGCCGCATTCTTCTCGTTCCCAATATGATGGTCGCGGTTCATCTTGCGAACAACTGGGCGCCGGAACACCTCAGCCTGCACGACACGGAGTTGTTGCCCTACATCAATAACGCCGGAACTGTTTTCCTCGGGCAAAACTCGCCGGAGTCAGCGGGAGATTACGCCGCCGGTCCAAGTCACGTTCTGCCCACAAACGGCGCGGCACGGCTGCGCGGCGGCCTCTCCGCCGCTGATTTCGTCAAAGTTATTGCCGTTCAGCAACTCTCGCCGTCCGCGCTGGAAAAGCTCGCTCCGACTATCACAACTCTGGCCCGAGCGGAAGGTTTAGAGGCGCACGCCCGCGCCGTGGAGGTTCGTTCTGTCAGCTAATTCAGTAGTAGAAATCAAGGCGCCTGAACAACAGCAGGCGCTCACGCCTCGCGAAGCCGTGCTGCGGATGGACGCGTATCATCCTCCGACGGGTTCACGCCGCAACAAACTCCGTCTCGATTTCAATGAAAATACGGTTGGCGCACCGCCGCATGTCATCGATTTCATCAAGCGATTTCTAACCGCCGCCGACCTGAGCATCTATCCCGAATACGGTGCTGCACTTGAGGATCTTTCGAAGCACTTCGGCGTCTCAAAAGATGAGCTGACGCTCACGAACGGCACAGACGAAGCCATCCAGTTGTTGGTGAATACCTATCTCAATGCCGGTGACCAGGCAATTATCCTTCGTCCCTCCTACGCCATGTACCGCTTTTACGCGCAACTCGCAGGAGCCGATATAGCGGAGCTCGATTACCAGGCCGGCACGCTGGCCTTTCCTTTGGAAACGCTCCTAGAAAAAATCACGCCCGCCACTCGCGCCATTTTTATCAGCAATCCGAATAACCCGACGGGTACCGGGACGGATATCGCCTCAATCCGGCGCATTCTCGAAAACGCCGCCAGTGCCGCAGTCTTGGTGGACGAAGCGTATTACGAGTTCAGCGGCATAACGGTTCTGCCGCTGCTCAACGAATATCCCAATCTCTTTGTCAGTCGCACGTTTTCCAAAACTTACGGCATGGCGGCCATGCGTTGCGGATGTCTTTTCTCAAATGCCCAGAATATTGCGCACATCCGCAAGGCGCAGTCGCCCTACAGCGTGAACGCGCTAGCTGCGATGGTGGCCCGGATTGCTGTGCAAGATCAAAGTTTCGTAGAAGAATATGTCCTCGAAGTCCTGACAGCGCGTGAGCTGCTCTACGTAGGCCTGGAGCGGCTCAAAATTTCCTACATACCGAGCCAAGCTAATTTTGTTCTTTTCCAGGTGGGCGATCGCGCCATTCCCATTCGGGACGAACTGCGCAATCGCGGCATCCTCGTGCGCGACCGTAGCTATGAACTGCCCGGCTATCTCCGCGTTACTGTGGGTACCCGTGATCAGATCCAACGCTTTCTGGACGAATTGGAGCAGATTTGGTGAGTGGCGGTAATCCTCCCGACGTAATCGTCTTCGACATGGATGGTGTGCTTGTCGAAGTGGGACAGTCCTACCGTGAGGCGATCCGTGAGACCGTGCGTCATTTCACGGGTGAACTCGTCAGCCACGACGAGATCCAGAATTTCAAAAACGCCGGCGGCTGGAACAACGACTGGCTGCTCTCACATCGGCTTATCTTGAATCGTGGCAAGCAAGTGGAGTACGCGGAGGTGGTCGAGCACTTCAATCTGGTATTTCTCGGCAAGAATGGCGATGGCCTGATTCGGAACGAGCAGTGGATGCCTAACAATGGCTTGCTCGAACGGCTGAGTGAGCGGGCGGAACTCGCGATCTTCACGGGGCGGGCCAAATACGAAGCGGATGTCACCCTCGAACGCTACGCAAGAGGGATTCGATTCCATCCGCTTATCACGGATGAAATGGTGGCCAATCCGAAACCTGCTCCTGACGGCCTCCACCTGATTCAGCGTGAGTATCCCGGCAAGAACATCTGGTATCTGGGCGACACAGTAGACGATGCCATCAGCTCGCGCTCGGCCGGCGTCCCCTTCATCGGAGTTTCCACTCCCCACAATTCACGTCATCTGGAAATTGCTGACATTCTCGTCGGTCACGGCGCCTTCACTGTCATCAAGGACATCAACGAACTCGAAGCTTTGGCCAACAGCCCGCAATGAGAGAAGCTAATGTCGAACGCAACACCAAAGAGACACAGATCACAGGATCACTGCGCATCGAAGGCACTGGCGAATACAACGTCTCGACCGGCATCCGCTTTCTCGATCACATGCTGGAGCTATTCACAAAGCATGGCGCGTTCGATCTTAGTCTTTCCGCTCACGGCGATCTTGACGTCGATCAACATCACACCGTTGAAGATACCGGCATCGTGCTCGGTGATCTGTTCACGAAGGCCCTAGGTGATCGACGCGGCGTCAATCGCGCCGGCTACTTCGTGCAAACGATGGATGAGTCGCTCGCCGTCGTAGCGGTAGATCTGGGTGGCCGTCCAGCATTAGTCTTGGACACGCAAGTCAACGTCATCCACGTTGGCGATTTGCAAGTGGAGCTCCTCGAAGATTTCTTCGCCGGCTTTACCCACCACGCCGGAGCGAACCTGCACGCCATGATTCTCCACGGCCGCTCCAACCACCATAAAATCGAAGCCATCTTCAAGTGCTTTGCCCGTGCCATGCGCTATGCCTGTTCCACGGACGAGCGCTTGAAAGATCAGCTTCCATCGACCAAGGGGTTGTTGTGACTGGGGCTCTTGTGACCACCATCGTCGACTACGGGGCAGGGAACTTGCGTTCCGTCCAAAACACGCTCGATGAGCTGGGCGCTGAGTACAACGTGACGAATAAGCCCGAGGTTGTACGCGCCGCGCGCAAGATCATCTTGCCCGGTGTCGGTCACTTCGGGCAGATGATGCGCGCCATCGATGACCTCGGCCTGCGTGAGCCGCTTCTAGAAAACATTCACCACGGCACTCCTTTTCTCGGAATCTGTATCGGCTTGCAATGCCTCTTCGAATCGAGCGAAGAATCGCCGGGCAGCAAAGGGTTAGGCGTTTTCACCGGTTCGGTAATGCGGTTTGTCGGCGACGCCCGAATTCCCCACATGGGCTGGAATTCGCTTGACCGGTTGAAGCCTTCTCGCCTGCTGCAAGGTCTCGATCCCAAAGCCTTTACCTACTTTGCTCACAGTTACTATGCGCCCGTTATCGACGCGACAGCCGCATCTTGCACTTACATCCGTCCCTATACAGCGGTCATCGAGCAGAACAACATTCATGCGGTCCAATTCCATCCTGAAAAATCGGGACCCGTTGGCCTCCGCGTCATAGGCAACTTCTTGCAGATCTGATGCTTGCCAAACGGATCATTCCTTGTCTCGATGTCACCGGCGGACGTGTAGTGAAGGGCATCAACTTCGTTGACCTGCGGGATGCCGGTGATCCGGTCGAGCTTGCCGAACGCTATAACTCTCAAGGCGCCGATGAGCTTGTGTTTCTGGACATCACCGCCTCGAGCGACGCGCGCGAACATCATGGCGGATCTTGTGGCGAGAACCGCCCGAAAGGTCTTCATTCCCCTGACCGTCGGGGGCGGAATCCGCAGTGTGGCCGATGCCCGCAAAATCATTCTCGCTGGCGCCGATAAGGTTAGCGTCAATACCGCTGCCGTTCATCGCCCCGAGCTCATTCGCGAATTAAGTCTCGAATTCGGCGCACAGGCAGTCGTCCTCGCCATTGACGCGCGTCGTTCCGGTCACGGCAAATGGAACGTCTTTACCAAAGGCGGGCGGTACGATGAAGGCGTCGACGCGATCGAGTGGGCTCAACGGGGCGAAGCGCTCGGCGCCGGCGAAATTCTGTTAACCTCGATGGACACCGACGGCGTGCAGACCGGCTTCGATTGCGCCCTGACGCGCGCTGTCGTTTGTGCCACCACAATTCCTGTGATTGCTTCCGGCGGCGCTGGTAACCCCAGTGACTTCGTCCAAGTCCTCACAGACGGTCGCGCCGATGCCGCTTTAGCTGCTTCTATTTTTCACTACGGCAAATACACGGTGACAGATCTTAAACAAGCTCTAACCGAAGCCCACGTACCCGTGAGGCCAGCAGCATGATCATCCCATGTATCGACTTGATGGACGGGAAAGTCGTTCAGCTCGTGCAGGGACGCGAGAAGGCGCTCGAAGGAAAATCGCCGGACGAAATGCTCCAGCTATTCGCCGGGTTCCCGCAGATCCAAGTCATCGATCTGGATGCAGCTATGGGCAAGGGATCGAATTCCGCCATTCTCGAGTACATCGCGCAACGTGCTTCAGTCCGAGCAGGTGGCGGCGTCCGTACGCTCGAACGTGCGGACGAACTGATCCGGCAAGGTGCCTACAAGATCATCGTCGGAACGGCCGCCTTCGACGCCGGCGGTCCCGCGACGTCATTCCTTGGAGCGCTCCGTAACCGCATCGGCGCCGAACGATTGACAATCGCTCTCGACAGCAAAGGTGGTCGCGTCGTCGTAAAAGGCTGGCAGGAATCTACTCAGTGGACGGCAAAGGAAGTCATCGTTCAATTGGAACCCTATTGTTCTGGCTTCCTCTGCACTTACGTGGACAAAGAAGGTATGATGCAGGGCACCGATCTCGCCTGGTTCGAAAGCCTGCGAAAAGCAACCCGCCTCGAGCTGATAGCCGCGGGCGGAATCACAACGCTGGATGATGTGAGGGCGCTCCAATCGCTCGATATTCATTGCGCCATTGGCATGTCCATCTATACGGGCCGCCTTCGGCTCGACGATCTTCGCGAATTCAACAGCGTCCATGTCTAACTTTGCTACCTTATTTTGGCCACCCACATCTACACTGCGAATAGAAAACGCGAGGTAAATAGAAATGAATAGGAAGCTCATACGTTCGACGCTGTTCTCAGCGTCTCTTGCCGGCGGAGCCGCACTTTTTCTCCATGCCGCCGGGCCGCGGCCTGATTTTTCCGACGTCAAGAATGTAATCACCGGGACCGCCGCTTTCGACAGCTATAAGACAGAATCGCCCGGCACGTTTCGCAAAATCACCGTTGCGGATCTCCCCCAGCCCTACGCAACGAAAGGTGTCGGTAATCCGCCTACCGTCGTGCCTCGGCCCGCCGACGCTTGGCCCAAAGCCCCACAAGGCTTTCAAGTTCAGCTCTTCACTAACCAAGGTCTTGACGAACCGCGCGAGATGCGTACCGCTCCCAATGGCGACCTTTTCGTAGCCGATACTCACGGCGATAAAATTCACATTTTTCGTGGCATCACCGCAGACGGCAAGCCTCAACAGCGCTCCGTATTCACCTCATCGAATCTGCATGAGCCGTTCGGAATGGCGTTCTATCCCCCGGGCGGCAGTCCGCAGTGGCTTTACATCGGCAACACCGATTCAGTCGTTCGGTTTCCCTATCACAACGGAGACCTACAGGCCACCGGAGCTGCGCAGGTGATCATTCCTAAGCTGCCCACCGGCGGCCATTCCACGCGCGACCTCGCATTTTCTCCAGACGGCAGCAAAATGTTCGTCTCCGTTGGATCGGGTTCGAATATCGACGATCCGGACACTCATCCAAAAGAGTTTCACCGCGCCAACATCCTCGAATACACTCCGGACGGAAAGTATGTTGAAGTGTACGCGTCCGGAATTCGTAATCCCGTCGGAATCGCAATCAACCCCGAGACCGGTCAGCTCTGGTGTTCCACCAACGAACGCGACATGCTGGGTGACAACCTTGTCCCCGATTACGTCACTTCGGTCAAAGAAGGCGGATTCTACGGCTGGCCCTGGTATTACATGGGCGACCATCAGGACCCTCGTCTCGCCGGCAAGCACCCCGAATTGAAGGACAAGGTCCTCGTGCCCGATGTGCTACTGCAGCCTCACAATGCCTCGCTCGAACTCACATTTTACGAAGGAAAGCAGTTCCCGGCCGAGTACCGGGGCGACCTCTTCGCGGCCGAACACGGCTCTTGGAACAAATCCGTGCGCGCCGGCTACGAGGTGATCCGTGTGCCCTTGAACCACGGCCATGCCGACGGCGTTTATGAAGACTTCATCACCGGCTTCGTCACCCCGGAAGGAAATGCGTGGGGCCGCCCGGTCGGGATTGCAGTAGAGCCCGACGGCTCTCTCATGGTTTCAGACGACGCTTCAAAGTCCATTTGGAGGGTCGTCTACACCGGCAAGTGAGATCCTACGGTCGATGGCCGTTGCGGACCTGACCGCCCCATTGCGCTGGAAGCTCTCGCCGGCATGGCGGGAAAACGTCGGTTTCACCGGGCTCTTTGCCGTTCTCTCCGCGTTTACGCTCTCCACACTGGACGGAGGAGATGTTGCACCCGGATTTATCTCGGCTGCGCTTCTCTTCTTTTCTGCGCTCTTTTTCGCTTTCTTCGCGCCCAAACGATTTTCTGTTCCTATTCCGGCTGTCTGCCTGCTTCTGATGACCTGCTATGGCGCAATTCAGACGCTCTGGTTTCCACAAAAAATCGTTTATGACGGCTGGAGCGGCGTGCTCTTTTGGTTTACGGCCGCTGTCATCACCCTGCTCGCTGCCCAGCTCTTTCGCGATCGTCAACTCGCCACACGTTTCCGCCTCTTCTTCGTCGTTTTTGGAAGCGCCATCTGCATTCTCGATCTCTTACAACAGGCTTCTCACACCAGCAAATACTTTTGGCTGATTCAAAGCAAGTACTCAACGGTGAACGGCAGCTTTGCGTATTGGAACAACTTCGCCCAATTTGTAGAACTGTTCCTTCCGCTCACGCTTTGGTTGGCGCTTAAAGGGAGGAAGCCCGCCATCCAATTTCTCCTGCTCGCTGGCCTTCAGATCGGTGCGGTCGTCGCCTCTGGATCGCGAGCTGGTAGCGCTCTCGTCATTGTTGAACTCCTTGCCGTCCTGCTGCTCGTCTATCTGCGCAATCGTAATCGTGCGTTTCTCTACGCCGCGGCGTCGGCGCTCGCCGTCAGCGCAGTCTTCGTCATTGCCGCGGGCTCTCAAACTCTGAGCTACAAGCTGCAACAGAAAGATCAGCTCGCGGTGCGGCGCGACATCAACGAATCTTCGCTTGCCATGATTCGCCGGCATCCGTTCACTGGCTGGGGGCTGGGCAGTTACGTACCCGTCTATCGCATGTTTGCTCGTTATGACGACGGTACCTACGTGAACCGCGCCCATAACGACTGGCTGCAATGGACGGCCGAAGGCGGCATTTTCTTCTCCGCTCTCATGCTGGTTGTATTCCTCTGGAGCATTCGCCCCGCCATCCGATCGATCTGGGGCATCGGCGTTGTCGTCATCTGCCTTCACGCGCTCGTCGATTATCCTTTCGCACGATTCGGCGTTTGTGGCTGGTACTTTGCCCTGTTAGGCATGTTGGCCGTTATTCCCGCGGATAACCGCACTCACCGTCGCCATAGTCGTTTGGACGCTGATGAGCACTCTTAGACTTCGGAGGGGTCCCGCATAAAACCTTCTCTTATCGGCTTTGGAGTCGTTACTCTGCTCCTCGCTTCTCTCACTCTTGGATCGCAATCTCCCGCTCCGCCGCCTGCCTTGTTGAATACGGTGCGGCAGGTCAATGTGGTCGCTCCCGATCGTCGTTTAACATCTCTGCGCGTCCTGAGCTGGAACGTCGATCGTGGCGAACGGCTGAACGCTATCATCTCGGAGCTTGAGCACAGCCCAGCTGAGCTCTGCCTCTTACAGGAAGTGGATTCAAACACCGCTAGGGCAGGGAACCTGGATGAGGCGACGGAACTAGCCAAGCGCCTTCATCTGAATGCGTCGTACGCCATCGAATTTGAGGAACTCAGCCAGGAGCACGGACAACGGGCGTTCATCGGGCAAGCAACCCTCACGCGCCTTCCGCTGCGCCATGCGCGCGTGTTGCGCTTCGAGCGCCAGTCCGGGTTCTGGAAACCACATAGCTGGATTCCTTCATCGGTCCCGCTCATGCAAAGGCGCTTGGGCGATCGAATAGCCCTCGTAACGGAACTCCAATTTGGAGGCCGGCCATTGATCGTCTACAACCTCCACCTCGAAAGCCGCAGCATGGGTCGCATCCAGGCCGCTCAATTGGATGAGATCCTGACCGATCTCCGGCGGTACCCTTCCAACACCGCCGTCCTCATCGGAGGCGATCTGAACACCAAATATTTCCCTTCCTATTTTCTGCACAAACTGCAGCGCGAAGGTTTTCATAGCGCCAACGGCGAACACATTGAGCGTACCCATGTCATCGCCATGGCCCTCGACTGGATCTTCGCGCGCGGTCCGGTCCTCATCGACAGCGGCCGTGTGGACAAGGACGCGAAGGGTTCAGATCACTATCCCTTGTACGCGAATCTCCGGGCAGAATAACAAAACCCCTTGTATCGAGCCCTGAAAAGTGGCGCCGGGAAATAGCATCTATTGCAATGATCGCCTTAGATCGTTTGCCCTGGCTTCCGTCATATCCGTGAAGGTGGTAAGCGTAATCAGGGGCGCCATGGTCCCGCCGCGAGCGGCATCTGCCACGAAGTCCGCATTCGTCTTGCGAAACTGTAGCCAAGCTATCTGCGCGGCCCGGAGCTTGGCCTTTCCCATCGCATCCTGTTTCTTTAGTAATCTCTGATACACGGCATTCAGATCCGCTTGCGCCTTGTCATAGCGCGTGTGTTCGCAGTTCAGCATGGCCGCCGTTGTCACTGCCGAGTTGCAGCCGCCCTTCTCTTGGGCCAGGAGAGCGGCACCCCGCAACAGCAAGCAACTGAATGCGATCGTGCGCAACCCGTGAATGATAAAGGTTGAACGTGCTCTAGAGTTGTGACCCATAAGTTTGTCTTGAAGATTAGCCATTGGCCAGCGTACTATGCAATAGATAGTCACCACTGGCCGGGCAATGCAAATCTGAATGGAAATCAGAATGCTCGTTATAAATCTTCCCGGCAAAGGAGCAGGGAATAATGGCTGATTTCAATCTTGCAATTAACTATGTTCTGGATAACGAAGGCGGATGCTGCAACAATGCGAACGATCCCGGCGGCTCAACCAACTTCGGGATCCTGCAGCGTGACTGGCCACAGGTCGACATCACCAATATCACGCGTCCAGAAGCAATCGCGTGGTACCAGCCAAATTATTGGGACAAAGTTCCGTATGCCGGCATTGCTTCGCAGCAGATAGCCACTAAGTTATTCGACATGCATGTCAACTTAGGACTCTCGCCTGCCGTAATGATCGCGCAAAAGGCACTCGGATTCTCCGGGCCAAATGTAGACGGAGATATGGGCCAACTTACAGTTGCAGCTATCAACGCCGCTGACAAGGCAAAGTTATTGGCTGAAGTCGTCAGTCTGCTGACGCTCCATTACAAGCTGCTCGAACAGCGCAACCCCGGCTTGGTGGTCTTCGATCGCGGCTGGATGACGCGCGCCACCAAGCTGCCCGATCCTGACCAACCACAAAGCGCTGCTAGTGCTGCCTAACGCAGGAGGCAACCGACTTACAGATTTCCCCGGCGCGCCTGCTCGCGTTCAATAGCCTCAAACAGCGCTTTGAAATTCCCCTTGCCAAAACTGCGGCTGCCTTTGCGCTGGATGATTTCGAAAAACAGCGTCGGTCGGTCTTCCACCGGCTTCGTAAAGATCTGCAGCATGTAGCCCTCATCGTCGCGATCGACAAGATGCCCAGTTCCTGCAGCGCATCGACCGGTTCATCGATCTTACCCACGCGAGCCGTCAACTCCTCGTAGTAAGTGGTCGGCACTTGCAGAAACTCGATCCCCTGATCGCGCAGCTTGATCACGGTTTCGATAATGTCGTGAGTCGCGAGCGCGATGTGTTGCACACCCGGGCCGCCGTAGAAATCCAGATACTCCTCAATCTGTGATTTGCGCTTGCCTTCCGCGGGTTCGTTGATTGGGAACCGGATCTTTTCATTTCCGTTCGCCATCACTTTCGACATCAAAGCGGAGTATTCAGTCGATACGTCCTGATCGTCGAAATGTTTAAACATCCGGAAACCCATCACATCCTGGTAGAAATTAACCCAGGTATTCATTTGGCCCCAGCCGACGTTCGCCACCACGTGATCGATGTGCAAGAGTCCTGCATCTCGGGCGACGCGATCGGGTCCCGGCACCGGCACGAAAGCCCGGAAGAAAAGCTCCTCTGTAGGCGCTCCGCTCGACAAACGTATGAACGGTATCGCCGTAAAGCTTGATGGAGGAAAGACGAGCCTCGCCGTGCTCGTCGCTTGATCGACTGCAGGCGCCTGCGCATTCTGCGCGCCGCGCGCAGTTGTTTGCTCCCACGCCGATTTCGCATCGTCCACTGAAAGTGCGATCGATTTCACTCCGTCGCCGTGCTTGAAAATGTGCTCCGCGATTTCGCCTTCCGGAAGCAGCGGCGTCGTCAGTACAAAACGAATCTTATTCTGCTCCAGAACATAGGAGACGCGGTCGCGTGTGCCCGTTTCCGGCCCTCGATAGGCGACCAGACGGAACCCCATCGCAGCACGGTAGAAGTACGCCGCCTGCTTGGCATTGCCCACATAGAACTCCACATGATCGGTGCCCTGAATCGGGAGAAAATCTGTCTTGAGCGGAAGCAGTTCTTTCCGCTTGCTCAGTCAACTGCGGCATAGATATGTCAGCCTCCATTTGCTGGCGCATCGTGCTCCAGCGCCTCTAATGAAAAATTCGTTCTCTTCCGGCGTTCCCACCGAAACCCGCAAGCAGTTCGGCAAGCCGGTGGCGTCCAGCGGCCGGACGATGACGCCCCGGCTCAGCAGACCTTGAAACGTCTGCTGCGCCTGCTTCGCGCCCGGCGAAGACAATCATCACAAAATTGGCCGCCGACGGCACAACTTGAAACCCATCCGGCGCAAACTGCGGTTGAAATACTCAAGCCTTTCGCATTGTTCGCGAGAGTGCGCAGCATGAATTCGCGGTCCTCGATGCGCGCCCAGAGCTGCGGCTTCGGCGGGGCCGCTCGGCTCAAACGGCAGCTTCACTCGCAGCAACACGGAAATCAGATCTCTCGTGCGCAAAGCCATAACCAATGCGCGCCGCCGCCAAACCATACGCCTTCGAAAACGTTCGCAACGTGATCACGTTGTCGAAACGATAGTGCATCGAATCGGGATACGAAGGTTCCACCATGGCGAACTCGTAATACGCTTCGTCCAAGAATGATCAGCACGCGTTCGGGCACGCGCCGGTGAAATTCCTCAAATGCCTGCCGTGTGAAAAACGAACCGGTCGGATTGTTCGGGATTCGCCAGATAGATCAGCTTGGTGCGGGGGCTGATGGCGTCGGCCAGGGCCGTGCAGATCGTAACGCCAATCTTTGTACGGAACCGTGCGGTAAGCGACGCCGCGGCTGCGCGCCAGCACCTGAAAGCCCTGAAATGCTGCTTCCGTCGTGAGCACTTCATCGTCATCGCAAAGAAACGTGCGGACGATATTCGCCATGATGCCTTCGCTGCCGGCGCCCACGATCACGTTTTCGACCTTCACGCCGAACAGGTCCGCGAGTCTTCGCCGCAGAGCTAAACCGCCGTCCGGATATCGCGACATGCCGGCCAGCGCTGATTGCGCGCGCTCGAGCGCCAGCGGCGAAACGCCGAGCGGATTTTCGTTCGAAGCGAGCTTGACCACCCTCTCCAACCCAAACTTGCTGCCGGATCTCTTCCGACGCTTAGCCCGGGCTCGTACGGCTTCAGCGCCAGGATATGTGCGCGGCACCAGAATTTCAGCGATCTTTGGCAGATACCGGGCATCGATTTCCAATATACTTATAATATATCGTTCTGTGGCTGCCAATCGAGAGATGCCGAAATCCAAGAAGGACCAAACGACAGGCACCTTGGCCGACCGGGCCTATCAGATGCTGAAGCACGGCATCCTGCATGACGAATTTCCGGAAGGCAGCTTCTTGCGCGAAACCGAAATCCTTGCAGCGCTATTCCATCGGCCGGACGCCTTTCCGCGAAGCCTGCAATCGCCTGCACAATGAGCAACTGCTTGCAGTCATTCCCCGCCGCGGATACTATGTTCCGGAATTGAGTTTTCGCGGAGTTCGCGATCTGCTGGAAACGCGCATCATGCTCGAAGGGATCGCCGCGGAACTCGCCGCCGTGCGGGCCGAGCCGGACGAAATGGACAAGCTCGAAGAGTATTACAAGGAAGCGCTTGCAAGCCGCCGCACAGAACGCCGAAGTCTCGACCGCCTGATCGAATGCGAACCAGAAGTTTCACCTCCAGATCGCTCGCATGTCCCATAACCGCGAGTTTGAAACCTTGTTGCGCGGCATTCTTGAGCGATCTATCCGACTGGTTTATTTGGCCGCCAGCGCGATCGAAGCAGGTTCCCAGAGACATCGAAACATTGCTGAAGCCGATCGTGGAGGCAATCCGAAGAAAAGATGCCGGCAGCGGCGCACAACGCCGTCACCGCCGATATCGCGCACGGCCAATTGAATGCGCTCGGCCGCGATTTCTGGGGCGAGCTCGAATGGCGAGCCGCGGACGCGCCGCATACAGAAAAGTTAACATCAGAAAGAGGAACTGATGCCCGTCTACCGTCAGCTGGGAGAAATTCCTTCGAAGCGTCACAAGATTTTTCGCAAGCCCTCCGGCGAACTTTACGCCGAGGAACTCGTCGGCAACATGGGCTTCGTCGGCCCATCGTCTCTGCTCTATCACGCGCAGCGTCCTACGGCCGTACGCGCGCTCGAAACACTCAAAGATCTCAAGTGGCAACCGGCGCGACCCGGAGCCGTTGCGCCACCGCCATTTCCGCACGCAGCGCTCGACTAAACCGGCCGACGCGATCACCGGCCGCAAGCCATTGTTGTTCAACGGCGACGTGTCCATGGAAATCGTCCGTCCGGCCGAAGAACGTCTCCAGCTTCTACCGCAACGCACAAGGCGATGAGATCGTGTTCGTCAGCGAAGGCGAGGGCGTGCTCGAATCTCCCTTCGGGCAGCATACCATTCAGCCGCGGCGATTACCTGGTGATTCCGCGCGGCATTCTCCATCGCTATCGTTTCTCTTCCGAAAAGCGGCTTCTGCTGATCATCGAAAGCGCAGGCTACGTTCGTACTCCCAAGCGATATCGCAACGAGTTCGGCCAGCTTACCGAATCAAGCCCCTACGGCGAGCGCGACATTCGCGGTCCCGAAGACCTGGAAACGCACGATGAGAAGGGCGAATTCAAGTTGATCGTGAAAAAGGCCAACACGTTGACCGAAATGGTGCTCGCGTCTCATCCCTTCGATCTGATTGGCTGGGACGGCTATTACTACCCTTGGGCCATCAACATCGCGCAACTTCGAACCGCGCGTCGGCCGCTTCCATCTTCCTCCGCCAACCCATCAGACGTTCGAAGGCGACGGCTTCGTCGTCTGTTCTTTCTGCCCACGTCCCTACGATTTCGATCCGGAAGCTGTTCCCGCGCCTTATAGCCACTCGAACGTGATGTCCGACGAGGTGCTCTACTATGCGAACTCGGAGTTCATGAGCCGCAAAGGAATCGAATATGGCTCCGTAACCCTTCATCCCGACGGCCTGGCGCACGGCCCGCAGCCCGGCCGCACCGAAGCCTCCATCGGCCAGAAGGACACCAACGAACTGGCCGTGATGGTGGACACATTTCGTGGTCTGCAAGTCAGCCGCGAAGCCACCGAAATTGAAGATCGCGATTACTATCTGTCGTGGCTGGGTTAACTGATTGGTAACTGATCGGTTCAGTGACTAAAGCGAGTGATCGACGAAACACATGATCCCGCCTTGCGGAGCTGGGTGGAATCCGCAAATACAGCTCGACTACCGATTTCCCCATCCAGAATCTTCCTCTCGGAGTCTTCAAGCATCATGCCGATTCGAAGCCTCGCGTCGGCATCGCCATCGGCGATTTTATTCTCGACCTTCGCCCCTGGCTGGAGGGCGAGAACTTAAACGAATATCTGGCCCTGAGTCGAACTTCGCGCCGGGATCTGCGCGTTGCGTGGAGTAACGTGTCTACGCCAAGGTTCCCCGCAACCGGGAACTGATACCCCAGTCGCGAATGCGAAATGTGCCTGCCCGCGCTGATCGGTGATTACACCGACTTTTACGCCTCCCGGCATCATGCCATCAATGTCGGAAAGCTGTTTCGTCCCGATCAACCGCTCCTCGAAAACTACGATCACATCCCCATCGCCTATCACGGACGTGCGTCATCCATCGTTGTCAGTGGCACGCCAGTTCGCCGCCCCATTGGCCAGCTCGGCGCAGGCAAATTCGCCCCCTCGCACGAGCTGGATTATGAAGTCGAACTCGGCGCGTTCATCGGCCCCGGCAACGCGTCAGGGCGAACCTATTCCTATCGACGAGGCGGAAGATCATCTCGCCGGAGTGTGCCTGCTGAACGACTGGTCCGCGCGAGACATTCAGCGCTGGGAATATCAACCGCTCGGCCCATTTCTCGCGAAGAACTTCGCCACATCCATATCGCCCTGGCTCATCACATCAGAAGCGCTCGAGCCCTTTCGAGTGCCCGCACCCCCGCACGAAGCACCCGTTCTGCCGTACCTGCAATCCCCTCAACCCGGCGCATTCGATATCCGGCTCAAGATTTGGCTTCGAACCGCAAAAATGAAGCAGCCGCGTGGCTTTGAGTGAAGCCTCCTTCAAAGACATGTATTGGACGCTCGGTCAAATGATTGCCCATCACACCTCGAACGGATGCCCCCTCAGACCAGGCGATTTGATCGGCAGTGGAACTGTCTCCGGCCCCGAACCTGGAAACCGTGGCTGCCTACTCGAGCTGACGGACAGAGCAAAGCATCCTCTGAGGCTTCCGAATGACGAAATGCGTAATTTCCTCGAGGATGGCGACGAAGTGATCCATTCGCGGTTCTTGCGTCCGCGAAGGCTTTCGCAGTATTGGTTTCGGTACTTGCAGCGGCATCATCACTGCCAACAACAGCGTCCAACCACCACGTCAAAGTGGTGCTATAGTGAAACCGCAGGCATGAGCACGGCCATTGCCAGCGGATTGACCACCACCGAAGCGGCTTTTATCCAAGACGCCCGGCAACGCGGCTGCCTCTACATTCGCCAGCCATACGAACTCTACTCCGCCGAAAATCACGCCGCTTGGCGCATCCTCTACTCACGAATGGGTGAGAAGTGGCAGCAGTACGCCAACGAACATTTTCTGCGCGGAATCGCATCCTTGTGCTTCGATCCCGCTCGAGTACCTAAGCTCGATGAGGTCAATCGCTTCTTAAACCCACTCACCGGATTTCGAGCAAAAGCCGTCAGCGGCTATGTGCCCAGTTTCGTCTTCTTCGATTGTCTTCGCAATCGCGAGTTTCCGACCACTATCACCATCCGCCGCAGTGATCAGCTCGATTATTTGCCGGAGCCGGACATTTTCCACGACATCGCCGGCCATGTGCCGATGCACACCGACCGCATGTTCGCCGACACGCTGGTACGGCTCGGCGAATGCGCGCACACGGCGGTTGAAATTGTGTCCGGAATAAGCGACGAAGCGAAAAAGCTGCAGCAGCTCGAAAGCATCATCCGCGCGATGGCCCGATTCTTCTGGTTCACCATCGAGTTCGGCCTGATGCGTGGCCGCGCTGAATCAAAAGCGAATAGCTTAAAAGTCTATGGCAGCGGTCTGCTCAGCTCCTATGGAGAAATCGCCCACGCCATCGAATCCGATGAAGTGCAGCGCTACCCTATTCAGCTCGAATGGCTCATCAATCAGTCTTTCGAGATCGACCGCTATCAACCGCTGCTGTTCATTGTCGATTCTTTCGATCACCTGTTCAGTCTTGTCGATGAGTTGGAGCGCTGGATGCGCGCCGGCAAGCTCAGCAACGTCGCCCTCGGTGAGCCCGTGGTGAACGAGCAGGATCTCAAAAGCTTTCTTGAAGCAGGACTCACGGCGGCGTAGGAGTTATCGCGATACGCTCAAGCTCTGATCTAAGCTGAACCGTTCCTGTCCGCCTGGGCGGTGATCGCGGGATGATCATCGCTCGATGTCGCAGTCTCAAACATTGCGCTGAAGTAAAAATTGCTTCCGCAATTCACCTCGCTCTCAACCCAGATGGCGCCATTCATCAAGGCCACTAGTTGCGAACAGATCGCCAATCCTAAGCCCGTGCCCCCGAATTCGCGCGTTGAAGAGCCGTCCGCCTGGGTAAAGGCGTCGAAGATGAGACCCTGCTGCGCCTTTGGGATTCCGATACCGGTATCGCTGACACAAAACTTCAGCGTGATGGATGACGCTGATTGCTCCACAACCCGGACATCTACTGAAACCCTACCCCGCGTCGTAAACTTTACAGCGTTGCCGAGCAAATTCAGGAGAACTTGGCGTAACCGGTAAGGATCGCCCACGAGAATGCTCGGCGAAGCGCCATCGACCGAGTAGCTCAAATCTAGGCGCTTCTTGGACGCTGTGACGAAAACCGCCGCGAGCGCTTGTTCCAGGCATTCCCGCAAATCGAACGGAATCTTTTCTAAATTCAGTTTCCCCGCTTCCACTTTGGAGAAATCGAGAAGGTCGTCTATGACTCTGAGCAGTGAATGGGCCGAAAAGCGTACTACGTCCAGATACTCTTTTTGTTCGGAATCAAGTTCGGTTGTAAGCGCCAGCTCACTCATGCCGAGAATCCCGTTCATCGGTGTTCGAAGTTCGTGGCTCACGTTCGCCAGGAAGTCGCTCTTGGCGCGGCTCGCGGCTTCTGCCGCTTCTTTGGCGATCTTAAGTTGCTCTTCCGTGCGGCGGCGCTCTCTGTTTTCGTCCTGCAGCGCCTCGTTCAGATGCGTAAGTTCGATGGTACGTTCGTGCACCCGTTCTTCCAATTCATCACGGGATGTGCGAAGTATGTGCTCTGCCTCCTTTCGTGCCGTGATGTCCTCTACCACGCCGACCACCCGATTCACACGGCCCGCTTCGTCAAATACCGGAAACCCTCGATCCCACAGCCAGCGAGTGTTGCCACCGTTCTCGATACGATATTCGCAGTCGGACCGGGTGCCCGTTCGCTGCTGATGCCGCATCTCGCGGACCCGCTCGCGATCTGCCGCGTGAATATGCGTAAACCATACTTCGGAATCCTGCAAAACCGCTTCCGCGGAAAATCCCCAAATCTCCGAAAATGCCGGATTCAAATACAGGAATGCGCCCGTGTTGGGATCCATGATCCAGAACACCTCGCGCACGTTTTCCGCCAGCTGGCGAAATTTCTTCTCGCTTCCGCTTAACTCCTCCGTGCGCTCCTCCACCAGCGCCTCCAGCTTTCTCTCGCGCGCCCGCAGCTGCTTCAACCGCACCCGATGCGCGGCCATAAGGAGCCCCGCCACTGCCAGTCCAAGAGCAGCGTCGAATGGCAACGTCTGATAGAAATGTGGCTGAAGCGTGAGGGTGACGGAGGCTTCCGCCCCGCTCCATAGCCCGTCGTCGTTGGACGCGACAACGTGGAACCGGTATGTGCCCGGTGGAATGTTCGTGTAGTAAGCTGTCCGCCGGGCGCTCGCCTCCGTCCAGTCTTTGTCAAATCCTTCCAAGATGTACTTGAAGCGAATCTTGTCTGGTTCTATGAAGCTGGTCGCCGTATATTGGAATTCCAGCCGCCCTTTGCCAGGAGGAATGCTGAGAAGGTCGCCGGCCGGAATCTCTCGTTTATCCGCCACAATGCGTTCCAGCAGAACGTTTGGTTTGGGCCCGCTTCTGATGATCCGGGACGGGTTGACCATAACGATACCCTTGACGGTCGGAAACGCCAGTCGGCCGTCTCTGAGCCGCCATCCAGCGGGCTCGAATCCGCCGTTGCATTCCGCGCTTCTCATGCCGTCAGCTACGCCGAACGAACGCGGAGAGATTTGCCGAATCTTGCCATCTGCGAATGCGTTGAGCTGTTTCTTGGAAACCTCAGAAACGCCCCGGTTGCAGCTCATCCATAAATTTCCTTGGCCATCGTCCACAAGCTGGAAAATGGCGTCATCGAGCATCCCGTTCCGCGTCGTATAGCTCACGAACTTGCCATCTTTGAACCGGTCGATTCCTCCTCCGTCGGTGGCAATCCATAGCGTTCCATCCGCATCGCCGCTCATCGCGAAAATGACATCGCTCGAGAGTCCATCCTTCCGGGTATAAGCTCGAAATCGGCCGTCTACAAAATGGTTTAGGCCTCCTGCCGTTCCAACCCACAGTGTGTGATCGCGTGCATCCCCGTAAATGGAAAATACGTGCGCGTCGGACAGCCCATCTTTCGTTCCGTACCTCACAAAGCGGTCCCCGTCGAAGTGCACAAGCCCTTCTTGTGCTCCTGCCCAAAGCTGGCCAGCGCTGTCGATATACATACAGCGCACGAAATCATGCGAGAGTCCGTTTTGAATCGCCTCTACGGTCAACTTGTGTTCGCTCAACTTGCCCAAACCGCGTCGTGTGCCAAACCAGTGATTCCCGTTCCCATCCTCGGAGATTGAGAATACTTGGTTGTCGGGCAGACCGTCCCGTACGGTGAAATTTGTGATCCTTCCGTTCTGCAAGCGATCCACGCCGGCATCCGCCGTACCGATCCAAAGCGCCCCTTCGCGATCTTCATACACTCCGAGCGTGATGTTGCTCGAAAGACCTTCCAACGCGCCATAGGTAGCGAACGAAGCGTCCCTCAAACGGTTCAGGCCGCCTCCCGCCGTGCCAATCCATAAACTGCCCTCGCGATCCTCCGTGATCGCCCAGACATCTTCGCCTGAAAAGCCCTCTTTCGCGGTGAAACGGCTGAATTCTCCGTTGCTGAACCGACAGATTCCTCCGCCGCCGGTGCCGAGCCAGAGAGACCCGGAGCTGTCCCTGAAAATCGACCAGATGCGGTCACTCGATAAACCATCTTTAGTTGTATAGGTGCTGATTCCGCGGTCGGTCAGATGCCCCAAGCCTCCGCCGCTCGTTCCCATCCACAAACTGCCGTCGCGATCCCGATAGAGCGATCGAATATCTTCGCTTGGCAAGCCGTTTCGAGTTGAAAGGTTAATAAATTGATCGTTGTTCCGGTGGCTCAGACCTCCGTGCGTAGCGATCCAGATTCCGCCTTTCCCATCTCCGCACAAGGAGAAGACAACGTCATTGGCGAGTCCATTCGCACGCTTGTACACGGAGAACTTACCGTCGCGAAGACGATTGAGCCCTCCGCCATCCGTTCCGATCCAAAGATCTCCACGGCCGTCCTCGTAGAGCGCCTGTACGGAATCGCTTGAGAGTCCATCCTTGGTGGTGAAAACCTTGAATACTCCGCGCCGCAGCGATACCAGGCCTCCCCCGCGCATGCCGAGCCACAGATCCCCGCGATGATCCACGAGGATTGCGTCCACTTCATTGCTTTGCAGTTCCGGTGTGTTGCGTTTGTCGAAGGTCACAAACCGTATCCCGTCGAAACGCACGAGTCCTTCTTCAGTCCCCAACCAGATATATCCGTCTGGAGTTTGCGCGATCGCTATGACGGAATTCTGAGGCAGTCCGCGCTCGTTAGTCCAAACGTCGTGGACATACTGAGTGATTGCTTTTGCGGGATCAAGGCCGGCCCACAGCGCACACGGGAGCAGCCAGGCAACGGTGACGGCGATCACAGAGGCCCTGATCGTTGAACTCATGCGGTGCGCGTACTTATACCCTTCGATCAACGTATCGGCCAAGCACCTGAAAAGAATAGGGGCCCAGTACTAAAACGATGCCGCGTAGCTAAAGAGCTGGCGATCGTTTTCGATGAGGATGCTTGTCGACACCTTGAGCTGGGCGCGTTCTCTCCCGGCAGAAAGATCGTTTATGAAGAAATCCGTCCGCCTCCTGGCCTTGTGGCTAGCTTCGAGCCTGTTCCTGTTTGGCGCTTCCTCAAAGATCTCTCCCGATCTCCAGAAGGTTGATCCGAACTCGAACGTGAGAGTCATTGTTCAGTACTCGCAAATGCCTTCAAATGTTTCGAACCAGAGCGGCGGGGGCGGTCTTCTCGGCGGTGTGCTTGGTCTGGCGGGAGGTTTGCTCGGGGGCGTTTTGAACCTCGTGCTTGGTCTTGTGAACGCGGTTGTGTACACGGTTCCCGCTTCGACACTGACCACTCTTGCCAGCAATCCCAACGTAACGTATATCTCTCCAGACCGGCCGGTTGCGAGTCGCCTGGACTACTCGGCGGCGGCTGTAAATGCAAACGCTGCCTGGAGTGCGAATCTAACCGGCCGCGGGGTGGGTGTAGCGGTGATCGACAGCGGCATTGATTCCAGCCCGGATCTCAGCGTCCTCGGATTACTGCCCCGCGTCGTCTATAGGCAGGATTTCACGGGCGGTCATATCACTGATCAACATGGCACGGATCAATACGGCCACGGCACTCACGTTGCCGGTATCATCGCGGCGAACGGATCGAGCTCCAACTGCTCAAACTGCACCCGCAAATTTGTCGGTATTGCACCCAATTCTTCACTGATCGATCTCCGCGTCTTGGACGTGAACGGCCAAGGCTCAGACAGTTTGGTTATGGCAGCTATTGAGCGCGCTATCGTCTTGAAGAAGCAGTACAACATTCGAGTCATCAATCTCTCCGTCGGACGGCCCATCTACGAGAGTTATACGAAAGACCCACTCTGTCAGGAAGTGGAAGCGGCCTGGAAGGCCGGTATCGTGGTGGTCGTGGCGGCTGGTAACGATGGCCGCGATGATTCTATCGGGAACAATGGTTACGGTACGATTGAGGCCCCCGGCAACGACCCTTACGTGATTACTGTCGGTGCGATGAAAGCGATGGGAACCTATCCCCGAGCCGACGACCTGATCGCCAGCTACAGCTCGAAGGGACCATCCGCGATAGACCATATTGTGAAACCGGACATCGTCGCCCCCGGCAACCAGGTTGTATCGCTGCTAGCCCCAGGATCGACCCTCGCCGGCAACTCGCAAAACGCAGTGCCCCTCTCCTATTACGAATCCACCTCGAGCGCTACGCCATCCGGCAAGTTTCTGATGTTGAATGGAACCAGCATGGCCACGCCGGTAGTAAGTGGTGCGGTTGCGGATATGCTTCAGGGCCAGCCGTCCTTGACCCCCGATCAGGTGAAGGCTCGCCTGATGAAGACCGCCTACAAAACCTTTCCCACTTCGAGCACCGCAGTGGATCCGGTGACAGGTCAGACGTTCGTGAGTCAATACGACATCTTCACCATCGGGGCCGGCTATCTCGATATTGCGGCGGCGCTGGCGAATAAGGAGCTTGCTACAGGCGGCGCCATGTCTCCCACGGCTTCTTATGACCCGGCCTCCGGCAACGCAACGCTAGTTTTCGATCCTTCCTCTACTTGGGACGACTCGGATGTCTATGCGGGAAGAGCCGTCGGCGGCACCAAAGGCGTATGGGGCGCCCAGAGCGTTTGGGGGACCACAGTCGTCGATGCCAATCAGTCTGTCTGGGGTACGCAAAGCGTATGGGGCACCAGCTCAGTTTCAGGTTTGCAGTCGGTCTGGGGCACGCAAAGCGTTTGGGGTACTCAAAGTGTCTGGGGCACCCAGGTGTCCTCCGGTACTTCCGCTACGAGCGCGACACAAAGTGTCTGGGGCACGACGCAAGGACCCTCCACTATTACCAGCGCCACCCAGAGCGTCTGGGGTACCGACGCCTCCACAACGGACTCGAATACCAATTTCACTGTGCATTAAGAACTACACAATGGATCTGGCCTAACCTCCCGCAATTGCCCCTACGACCAGAAAAGGTTCAGCCGCTTTCGCCACCGCCTGCGGAAGCGGCGCGTCCGGTAATTCATGCGACAGATCCTGCTCACAAGCGAAAAATCTCACGAAGGGCCGCCGTTGTTTCGTTACGTGATCGCGCAGCGTGCCGCGCAGCATCGGATAACGGGCTTCAAGCGCGTCGAGCACCGAGCGCTGCGTCACCTCGCCGGCAACTTCAAGCTGCACCTCGCCCTGTACCTGCGCTAACGTTCGCAAATGCGCGGGCAGTACCACGCGGATCATGTCAGCGTCTGCACCTCAACCGAAAGCACTGCCGGAAGATCCCGCACAATCGGAGCCCAACTGTCGCCGGCGTCCGCCGATGCATAAACCTGTCCGCCAGTGGTGCCGAAGTACACGCCGCATGAATCCAGCGAGTCAACCGACATCGCATCGCGCAAGACGTTTACATAGCAATCGCTCTGCGGCAGGCCTTTCGTCAGGGGCTCCCACTCATCCCCGCCCGTCCGGCTGCGATACACCCGCAGCTTTCCCTCCGGCGGATAGTGTTCCGAGTCGCTCTTTATCGGAACCACATAAATCGTCTCAGGCTCGTGCGCGTGCACCTCAATCGGAAAGCCGAAATCACTCGGCAGGTTCCCACTTACTTCCCGCCACGATTCGCCGGCATCGTCGCTCCGCATCACGTCCCAGTGCTTCTGCATGAATAAAATGCTCGGGACGCGATCGGTGCATCGCAATGCGGTGAACACAGTGACCCACTTCAGCCGTCTGTTCGGGCATGTACCCTGATTTCAGCCCACGGTTGATCGGCCGCCATGTCTCGCCGGCGTCATCGGTCCGAAACGCGCCTGCCGCCGAAATCGCAACAAACATCCGCTTGGGGTCGCTCGGATCCAAAATGATCGTGTGCAGGCACATCCCACCGGCGCCCGGCTGCCACCGCGGTCCTGAGCCATGGCCGCGCAGCCCAGGCAATTCTTGCCAACTCTGCCCGCCATCGCTCGAACGGAAAATCGCAGCGTCTTCCACTCCCGCGTAGACCGTATCGGGATCCTGCAGCGATGGCTCCAGATGCCAAACGCGTTTGAACTCCCAAGGGTGCGCCGTGCCGTCGTACCACTGGTGCGTGCCCGCGTCTCCTTCGTATTTGAACTGGTTTCCCACCGGCGCCCACGTCTTCCCGCCATCATTCGAGCGCTGAATGACTTGTCCGAACCAACCGCTCGATTGCGATGCATACAGCCGGTCCGGATCAACCGGCGATCCCTTGACGTGATAGACCTCCCAACCGGCAAAATGCGGCCCGCTGACCTCCCACTGTTCGCGCTTGCCATCCGAGGTCAGAATGAAAGCCCCCTTGTGCGTCCCAACCAGTACCCTTACCCCGCTCATCACTTCCTCCCTTTCGACTTACGCGCACATCGCAGACAGTATCAAAGTCAGTTGCAAAAAACAATCGATATCGTCAAGGTGCGCTAGTCTTCGGTTGATGCGGGAGAAATCACGCTGCTCCGCAGCAGGCCGCCGCCTCTGTGAGCGCGGCGGCATCGAAGTGTTCTGGATCATATAAGCTTTCACGTGACGGTCAGTGGGGTGCGGCAGTTGGCAATCGCCTACTTTCTTTTGCGGATATAGATTTGCCCGTTAAACGTGGTGAATTGATAATCGGGGCCGCCGCCGTTGATGGTTCCGCGAAGCGCACGGTCAAAGCGCAGGTGATATGTCCCATCCGGTTGTCGCCCGGAGTCGTTGTGCATCAACTGCGCTCCTGAATCCAGCTTCACGTCAAAGTCGCTATAGATATCGCCGTTATCCGTCTTCATGCGAACGTTGGCTCGCACATCCGCCGGTAGCGTGACGTCGATATTGCCGTTCAGTGTGCTGAAGGACATCGGCTTGCCGCTATCCGCTCGGTCAAGCGTCACCACCACGGCACCATTCAGCGAGTGCGCCACCACCGAACCCGACACGTTCTTTAACGTGACCCTGCCGTTCAAATTGTCCGCATCGATTTCCCCATCTACTTGCTCTACGTGGATATCTCCCCCGTTGACGCACTTCAGTTCGAGCGAGGAGCGGCGCGGAACCGTAATTACTAAATCGGTCGCTGTGTTCCACGCAGCCGTCTTGATATTCACCACGTTGTCGTCTTCTGTCACCTCCAGCCCTGAATTGCCGGGCAGTTCCAGCCGCTTCATTCCCTGCGACTGGTCTGGGTGCCGCTCGCGGTCTTCTCCACGTCCTTGTGAACGGGCTTCTACCACCACATCGTTGATCGCAGCGCCTCTTACCGTGATCCCTCCGGAGAGCAAGTGCGCATGAATGCGCGCCGGACGCGAGGGGTCGTGCAGCGGCACGGTTGCTTTCTCACCGCCGTCTTGCGCCAGCAGAGCGCCGGCGCAAAAACAGAAAATTGCAATTGTTTTCATATTCGTTCTTACCTTTATTGTTCCGGTTTACTGTTCCTGGTGCAGCCGGATGTTCCCGTTCAATGAATCGAAGCTCAGTTCCGGCCCGCCCCGGCCAGCACGTGCGGCTTTCGGACCTCTGCTGCGATAAATAAACTTTCCGTCGCGCTGCTCAGTTTCAGCGGCCGGTATAGCTCTCGGACTGACATCGAAATCGCTGTAAATTTCGCCGTTGAACGTCTTGAAAAGCAGGTCCGCCGACAGGTCCCGCCGGAAGTAGATGTCTATTTGCCCATTCACCGTCTTGAAACTGCTGGACGTCCCGGGATTCCTTGCAAAGTGAACTACTATGGGCCCATTCACAGTGTGAACCGCGCCCGACCCCGAGATGCCGTTCATAGTGATGCCGCCATTCACGTTGCTCACTTCAAAATCGCCGTCAACTTGTGCGACACGAACCTCCCCGCCGTTAACTGTCGAAATCACCGTTCGAGCTCCGCGCGGGACCTCTACGTCGATGTCGTAGATCACCTCGTAGAAGCGGCGTTGATTATTTCCGCGGCAGCCTCCCCCTTCTCCGTTACATCGCCAGGGTGCATCGTAGTAAACCGAAACAGTACCCGGAGCCTCCGTCATTTGCAGCTTGACCTCGCTCTTGGCCTGGTTCAAATCGCTGTCCGTCTCGGCGCGTATAGTTTTGTGGGCACTGACGCGGACTTGTGAACCGGTTGTCCCCGTAACGTGAACGTAGCCGTCCACGTTGTCAACCACCACCCGCATAGGCGGACCTGACAGCGAGAGCGTCTTCTGGATCGTCTCCTGTTCCCGAACTGCCCAACGGTCTGAATCCGGGTGGGCGAAGCACACCTCTACTAGCCCGGCGCCCATCAGCACCAGGAAAGCAAATAACCTCATGTTTCCTCTCCTTATTGGTAAGTGAGTTTTTCCAGGCCCCACTGCGCCCGCTGCCGCACGGCCACGTTCACTTGCTCATCGCCGGTCAATTTGCGAAATTGTCCGGTGGCGGCTTTGTCGTGAAAATGAACCAGGGCATCGATCAGCGCGATCTGCACGAGCGGCGAATCCTGAACCGCGAGCGAATCCACCAGAGCCCTGCGTACCATCGCTTCGCCGCTGAATTTCTCCAGCGCATCCAGGGACGCCAGCCGCACATTCGTGTTCGGGTCGTGGTCGAGCGTTCTCACCAGCGCCGATAACAGCTCATCATCTGGCTGGTCTACGCGGCTGCCCCACGAAATTCCTTCCAGCCGTGAGGTAGCCGACTGCCGCTGCAACAGCGACAACGCGACCGTCTCATGCAGGCCTTGCACCTGCGTCCTCAATTCCGCCACTTCGCCCGCCGCCACTCCGCGCGGAGTATTCAGGCGCCCGACAAAGATACCGCCGAGAAATAGGGCCAGCGCGCCTGCCACTTGCAGCACTAGACCCTGCTTCCACCAGCCGAACGCTGTTCCAGAAGCCCCTCTTTTCCTTTTGCTCAATCGCATTCAGCCGACGGTAAAATTTCGCCCGCAGCTCCGGGCTCGGTTGTTGCTCACCAAGCGCTCCCAGGCTTTCCCACAAGGCCTGCAATTCCTCAACTTCCGACTTCGGAATCAGAGGCCGGAGTTCGTCAAACGTCATAAAGCTTCTCTCCGCGTAGGGCGCAGAACTTGCCGCGCAATTCCTTGAGCGCGCGATAAACGCGCACCTTCACCGTTCCTACCTCGCATTCCAGGATGCGCGCGATCTCTTCGTAGCGCATCTCGTGGAAGCGGCTCAGTACCAGCACTTCGCGCTTGTCCTGCGGTAATTGCTGCAGCGCTTCCTCAAGGAACACAGTGTCCTGCTTTTGCGCCATCACTTCTTCAAGCATGGGATCCGGACTCCTTACTTCCGCTAAGCCGTCGCTGGTTATTTCTGCGCGGTTTTTACGGAGCCAATCGAAATACGCGTTGCGCGCCATTCCATAAATCCAAACCGGAAACGAGAGGCCTGTATCGTAACTCCGCGCATATTTCAAAACGCGGAAGAACACCTCTTGCACAAGGTCCTCGCTCAGATGGCGATTACGCGTGAGGTGCATTACATAACGAAACAGCCCTAAGTGATAACGCTCAAATAACAGAGCTAATTGGGCGGTATCGCCGCCCTGCACCTGCTCCATTAAAGCGCTATCACTCGGAGAATCCACTCAGCCTCACATTTCAATACTGAAGGACGAGCGAAAGGTTACAAGAAGCTAGCTTGGTGATTTCAGAACAAGAGTCGAACGCTGATCTCTATCTGGCGCGGGGTGCCGCTTCCCGTAGCGCCTTCATTGACCGTAGTGGTGATCACGCCAAAATTCGCCGGTGTGGAGATATTGGCGTTCGGCTGGCCGTACTGTGCGCGATTGAAAAGATTGAATATCTCAGCGCGAAACTGGATCGCAAGCCGCTCCGCGATGCTGGCCTTCTTGGTAAGGGCGGCATCGACCTGCCAGAGGCCAGGTCCGGAAAGCACATTCCTGCCGAGATCGCCAAAAGTGCCATTCGCCGGAACAGCGAATGCTGTCAGATTGATCCAATCGTTCGGATTCTTGACGGCGATTGGAAGGACCGATGTGCCTGCGAGGTTCGGCCGCTCCGATCCTGAAACACTGTAGCCGCCCGGAACAGATGCGTTCAAACGGTTCACAGTCACATTGATGGGAAGGCCCGTTCGCGCAGTAGCGATTCCGGTTAAGCTCCAGCCCCCAAAAACCGCTCGTGCAAATCCGCGATCCCTCAGAAGCTGGCGTCCCGAGCCGAACGGCAAGTTGTATGCTGCAGAAGCGTTGAAAGTTTGCCGCTCGTCTTCATCGCTACTTGCCTTATCGCAAGCGCGGCAGAAAACGTCCTGGACTGTGTCCGACTCGCCGCCGCCGATGCTGCCGTCGTTTATCGAATGCGACCACATGTAATCCGCCGTGAGCAGAAATCCCTTCTGAAATGCTCGATGCAGGTCGTAAACAAGAGCTTCGAATGTGCTATTGCTCGTGTTGCCGCGCCACGCTACCACGCCAAAAGCCGGGTAGGGCGGGATGCCACTAGCTGGATTGAGCACGTTTACGTAAGTTGTGGTCAACAAATCCGTCCCTTTGTTGCCCATATATGTCGCGGTTCCCACCGTACTGCCCGGCAGCTTCTGCTGCCACGACGCCGTCCACGCCGATACGTACATATCTTTGCGGTTCCGGTCGAGCAAACGGGGCGAATTCACTCCCTGCGTTGCAGCCAAAAATGGCGTAAGCGGGTACTGCAACCCCGGCGAACGAGTCGCAGTGAGCGAGTAGCGGAGATAATTGTTGGAGATAGGAAGCAGATTTTGATCGTCTTCCTGCCCGTCGCTGTGGTAAATACCCCCGCCTGCCCGAAAAACGGTTCTATCGTGGGCCCACGCCACGCCGATGCGAGGATCGAAGTCGTCGTACCGGGGAAAGCTGAAATCGCTCCCCGATGGGCAGTAACCTTGCGGTCCGCAACTTGCGAAATCGAACGGCCTAGCGCTGTTGTCTACCGTGTGAAATACGTTGAAAAAGTTGTAGCGCACGCCCAGCGTCAATGTAAGGTTCTGCGTCGCTTTAAATTCGTCTTGTACGTATCCCCAATACTGCGTCTTTCGCGAACGTTGCAGTGGCAAAGTAGAAACGTACGTTGCGTTGTCTAAATGGTTCGCGATGAATGCCGCCGGGCTCTCATAAGTCAACGTCCCGCTCGCCGAATCCCCTTGATTCAATTGAATCCAGCGAATTTCGTACCCAAACTTCAGGATGTGTTTGCCTTTCACCCACGTCAGATTATCTAAGTTTGTGAAGGTTTTTGCCGCATTATCCGTGGTCGAGTTTCCGGCCAGCGAGCTGAACTGCGATGCGGTTACGCTGAATGGGCTGCCGGACAAGTTAGCTGTATGATAGATCTCTTGATTCACACCGAACTTCACGTCATTCACCAACTCGGGTGTGAACACGTGTAACAAATCCACCACGCCATTCCGGAAAATTGTGTTCGCGGCTGCAATGGTATTAAGCGCACCAGTGGGAACGGCATCCGCCGCAGAATCCGTGTTGAAGCGCACGAAAGCCGTGGTCCTGTCCGAAAAATGTTCGTCCAGCCGAACCATGCCCGCGTCCTCGTTGTCCACCTGGTTTTCCTCTACACGGTAGTTCCAAACAACGGGGTTGCTGGTGGGCGAAGTGCCATGAGGGTACGCCGTTAAAATCGCCGTAAGCACGGGCGACGTAGCTTCGGCTTGCGCAATAAACGAAGGGCTGGGTGTCAGGCCGATCTGGGGTTGACCCAACCGTTGACGTAGACCTTCGTAGTTCATGTAAAAGAACGTCTTGTTCCTATTGATCGGACCACCGAAGCTGCCGCCAAATTGATTCAGCAGAAATGGATCCGGCGATGGCCCGTCGAATGGAGAACGCGCATCCAGAACATCGTTCCGGAAGTAATCGAACACATCGCCGTGGAACGCATTACTGCCGGACGGCGTCGCCACGGCAACCTGGCCGCCCGCTGTTCCGCCTTCAACATCAGCCCCGAAATTCTGAGATTGGACTTGGAATTCGTCGATAGAATCCAAAGGGATCGTTAGCCGCACGTATTCCCGTTGTTCCTGGTTGTAGATGGCCGTTGCGTCAACGCCGTCAAGAGTGATGTTGTTATCGTCCAGCCCATGACCGGCAAATCGGATTGTTCGTTGATCGCCTGGTCCTGTGTCGGTTGCGCCGGGCGTCAGATCCGTCAAACGAGCCCAATTCCTTCCGTTAATTGGCAAGTCTTGGCTCTGCGAGTGCTCGATCACAGCATCCACGGTCGCATCGCTCTTGTCGAGTTGAACGATTGACTCCGTCACTGTCGTTTGCTGTGTAGCTCCGCGCGCGAGAGTCAATCGCGCGTTCAGCGTTCGCGTCCGGCCCACCACCTCTTCCACTTGCTTGGCCAAGAACTCCGCAAAGCCAACCCTGGAAAGTGATACGGAATACGTCCCGGGAAAAAGGTTGTCCAGCAGGTAGCTGCCTTGAGAATTTGTCACCGTCTGCCGTTCGAGACCGTTGGTCCGTTGGACAGCGCGAACGACCGCGCCCGGGACAGGGTTACCCTGCGGATCGATAACGGTTCCGGTCAAGGAGCAGGTTGCGACTTGAGCGCGGATCACGGCCGGTATAAGAAGCAGAAACACTGCAGGTTTCAACCGTATCGACCCAATCACGAGACGTATTCCCCTGGCACGGAGATTCGAAACGGCTGTATTCTAATACGCCGCTTGCATACGGAAATTGTAGGCTGGGCCGTAACGATGATGGGCGCACGTACCGTTGCGCCCGCATTTGTACTTCCGTTTAGGGAATGCCGAGCACGTGAAAGATCAGATAGAACGAGAACAGGCCCGCGCCCAACAGAACACAGACAGGGAGCGTGAGAACCCATGCCAGCATGATATTCCGCTGCGTCCATCTGTAAACTGGAACGGTTCGCCGCGATTGTTCCCGCGATTCCCGACGACAGCGCGAGTGTTGTACTGACCGGCAGACCGAACCGCTCAGCCAAGCCGACGGTGGTCATCGCAACGATGTCCGCCGAGGCGCCTTGCGCAACTTCGCTGTGAACGCTTGCTTTCAATTCGACCTCAGGCAACGGCCCGTAGAACAAGACAAGTGATGTCATCGTGCTGAGGAGCCGAGCCTACAAACCGGTCTGCCGATGCCATCAACTTTTGCAGAATTTCACCAGCGCTGCCGGTGCTGTGGGTGTTCAGGGTGGTTAGCATTCGGAACTCGCCGTACTCCTCTTCGTTATCGTCTTCCGCCTCAACTAATCCATCCGTGAAGACTAGCAATAGGTCGCCGGGAGCAAGCGTGGCTTGTTCGCATTCATAGCGGGCACCCGGCATCAGACCCAGCGGCACTCCTCCGGTCTGAAGCCGTTCGAGCGTCCCCGATGCGCGGCGCAGTACCGGCCAATTGTGTCCCGCATTCACGTACGTGAGCTGGCGCGTAACCGGGTCCAGCTCCGCCAGAAACGCGGTTGTGAAACGCCGCCCTCCTACGTTCTGTTCGCAGGCGTAGCGGTTCAAGCGCTCGATGAGCTCAAGTGGTGTTGCGCACAGGCCCGCTAGCGTGTGAAGGCTCGCCTGGAGCGTTGCCATCAGCAGGGCTGCAGGGACACTTTTCCCGGCTACATCAGCAACGATCAGCAGCAAGGGCGGGCAGCCCGCCGAAAGGGCCGCCCTGTCGGGGCGCAAGAAGGCATCGTAATAATCGCCGGCGACCGTGTTGGCCGGGCGGGTTGCGAATGCGATCTCCACGCCTGGGACTGCCGGCGCCGCGGCGGGCATCAGCCAAGTTTGAATTTCCTTCGCGATTTCCAGATCACGCTTCATCGTGACCCGATCCGCGAGTTCAAGAGCAAGCAGGATCAGGAATCCGATTGCTCCGAAGAACGAAAGGTTCGGCATCTGCGCCTCGGCGTTCCCATAATGGAAATCGAAGCCGGGAAATACGAGAAGGACAAGCGCAAACACGAAGAGCACGCGCCGCGCGGGCGAAAGCTTCAGGACCATCGCCCAGAACAACCCGCTGACAACCCGCCTGACTCTCCGGTTCCGTCTTTCGTCTTTGCCGCGGGTCCAGTCGACCTCTCTCGCATAGAGGCGATAGCTGGCACGGGCATCGCTATGAAACTGCGACCACAATTGCTGAACGGCCACGCCGTCGCTGATTCGTAGCCAGAAGTTCCGAAAGCGAAACCAGCGGCCTCCCACAGGCGCAGCATCTCGTGAACGTCCAGCCATATTTTGAGTTTGCACGATTGACCAGGAAGGAGGGCGACGGCGGCTGTTCTATAGAACCGACAGCGCAGCATGTCAACCCCGCTGCGGGATCCACTCGGGTGCCGTTCAATGCTGGTTGAAGATTGAGAACGCTGGCGCGCCCGGAGAGGCTCGAACTCCCGACCTAATGATTCGAAGTCATTCGCTCTATCCAACTGAGCTACGGGCGCGCTTCTGTATCTCCATCATTATACGGATGAGAAAATGGATCAGGAATCCGGCAAGCTGCTAAGTTTGCAGGACCATACATGACCGGTCCCACAGAAACTGAAGTCAAAATTCGACTACCGGAAACTCGTGACGTGCTCGAGCGCTTACAGACGGCTGGCTTCTCCGAAGCCGCGCCCAGGCTCTTCGAGACGAACACGCTGTACGACACAAAGAACAAGGATCTCCGGGAAAGCAACATGCTTTTGCGCCTTCGGCAGGCGGGCGGTCAATTTGTCATCACCTGGAAAGGCCGCGGTGAGCCCGGCCCGCACAAGAGCCGCCCCGAAATCGAGACGCGGGTAATGTCCGGCGAAAGCATGCACCAGATTCTTGGGCAGCTCGGCTTTCATCCCATGTTTCGCTATGAGAAATTTCGTACCGAATACGCCTTCCAAAACGCCCCCGGAGTGGTCACAATCGACGAAACGCCCATTGGAAATTTCCTCGAAATCGAGGGACCTGCCGAGTGGATCGATTCCACCGCCCGAACTCTGGGCTTCTCCGCCGAAGACTACATTCTGGACAGCTATGGCAGACTTTATTTAGCAGCATGTGAGCGCCAGGGCGTGCAACCGACCAATATGGTCTTTGCGTCCCATTCTTCGTAGCGCGCGCTAAGTCTGCTGTACTTCGCCCCTCCACAGATCTGAAAATGGCAGAAATTCTCAGCGCCGACGCCACCATGATTCGCCGTGCTACGGCTGACCTTGCGCGCGTGCGTGACGAAATCGCAAAATGCATCGTTGGCCAAACGGAAGTTATCGACGGTGTTCTCATCTGCCTGATAGCGGGCGGGCACGTTCTGCTTGAAGGCGTCCCCGGGCTCGGCAAAACGACGCTCCTTCGGACCTTGGCCCGAGTGCTCGATCTGCGGTATTCGCGTATTCAATTCACGCCGGATCTGATGCCCGGCGACATTGTCGGCAGCGTTGTGATGGAAAGCGACGAACATGGCCACAAGACCCTCCGCTTCCAGCAAGGCCCTGTTTTCGCGAACCTAGTGCTCGCCGACGAGATCAATCGCGCCACTCCCAAAACGCAGTCGGCTCTGCTCGAAGCGATGCAGGAGCGCACCGTCACCAGCGGCACATCCACTTATGCGCTGGAAGCGCCCTTCCTGGTCATGGCTACCCAGAATCCGATCGAGATGGAAGGTACCTATCCGCTCCCCGAAGCGCAGCTCGATCGCTTTCTGATGAAGATCCTCGTCACCTATCCTTCGCGCGACGACCTGACGCGCATCGTCGATCTCACTACGCGCCAGGACGACGTGGATGTGCGCAAGGTGATGAATCGCGATCAAATTGCGGAGTTGAAATTTATCACCCGCCAAGTCATCGTTGCTCCCCATGTCCAGAGCTACGCCATCGATCTAGTCATGGCCACCCAACCGGGTACGCGCGAATCGGCTGACATCACAAATCGCTACATTCGCTTCGGCAGTTCACCGCGCGGCGCCCAAGCTCTCATCGAATGCGGACGCGTACTCGCTCTGATGCATGATCGCCTGCACCTCAGTATCGACGATCTGAATGCCGTCGCGCCCGCAGTTTTGCGCCATCGCATCATTCTCAACTTCGATGCGCACGCCGACGGGGAAACAACTGAAACAATCCTCCAAAAAATATTTCAGACCGTTTCTTCCCGCACATAAATAGAAGTTGCCCTATGCCTGAGCCGCTCGTCGATCGTCACTTTCTCGAGAGGTTGGAGCGCCTAACTCTTCACTGGAAGAAGTCGTTCAACGGCTTAGTCGGTGGCCACAATATGTCGCGCTTCTCAGGGCCCGGCCAGGAGTTTCTCGATCATCGCAGCTTCCACCAGGGTGACGATCTCCGCGCGGTAAATTGGCGCGCCTACATGCGGTTCGAGAAGCTGTTCCTCAAAATGTTCCAAACGGAACCGCGCGTTCCGGTGCGCTTGCTGCTTGATACCAGCGCGTCCATGACCGCCGGATCGGCACCCGGAGATTTGACGAAGTTCGACTACGCCCGCAAACTTGCCGCAGCCCTCGTATACGTCGGCTTAGTCCGGCTGGACAGCATCCTATTGCAACCGTTCTCATCACGCCTCCTCGAGCACTGCCCAACCGGCGGCGGCCGGCATCGCTTCCGGCCCGCGGAAACCTTCCTTCGCAGCCTGAGGCCTGGCGGGAAAACGAATTACCTCGAAATCTCGCGTCAGTACCTCACCAGCTATCCGCAACGGGGCTTGACGATCATCATCTCGGATTTCCTGGACGATGGCGATTGCTTCCATCCCTTGCAATACATCGCCGACTTCGGACACGAGCTTCTCCTGGTTCAGCTTTGGGGGGAAGAAGATCGCGAGCCATCCGGGAAAGGTGAATTCGAGCTGACCGACGCGGAGTCGGAAGCGCATCTGAAGATCACGTTTGACGATAAAGCGCGCCACGCTTACACCGAAGCGTTCGACCGGCATGCGCAAGAGATCGAAAGGCTCGCGCTGCGCAATGGTGGACGATATGCCGGAATATCCACGCGCATGCCTCTCGAAGACGCCATGTTCGGCGCCCTCACTATGGTGCAGCCCGTCTACTGACACTCGATGTTTTTTCTGAACCTGACTGCCGGTGAGTTTCTTACGCTGCTGGGTGCGCTTGGCGGTTTCATCACAACCCTGTACTTGCTTGACCGCACCCGCCGAAAGAAAATTGTCTCTACGCTGAGGTTCTGGAACCCCGCTTTTGCTGCCCAGCAGCAGCAAAACCGCAAGCGCGTCCGTGAGCCCTGGTCGCTCGTGCTCCAGCTTGTCAGCCTTCTCCTGCTGCTGCTTGCTATCGCTCAGCTTGAATGGGGAAGCCGTGAGCGGCGCGGCCGCGATCACGTCATTCTACTCGACACCTCCTCCTGGACCGCACAGCAATCTTCCGCCGGGACTATTCTCGATCGCGAGAAGAACGCCGCACAGCAATACCTGGCCTCTTTGCGCACACGTGACCGAGGCATGGTGGTGCGCGCGGATGCTCTTTCCGTTCCCGCTACTCCTTTCACCGCGGACCGCCAGCAGCTTGCCCGCGCAATACGCGAATCCACTTCAACCTTCTCCGCGCTCAATATCGGTCAGGCGCTCTCTTTCGCACGTCAAGCACGCGCTTGGTCCGGCGGCCAACCCGGCGAAATCGTCTACATAGGTCCTGAGCGCCTGCAAAACCCGCTTTCCGAGAGTGATGCGGCTGCTCTCCAATTGAGCAACCTGCGCGTGATCGCTGTGCTGGCCAGCCCTGAAAACCTGGGCATTCGCGCTATTGCGGTCCGGCGCGGTGAGGAGGAAGGCAACTCTTGGGACGCTACGGTCACTCTCAAAAATTATGGATCTGAGCGCCGGCTCATCCACCTTCGCGCCAAGTTTGCCGGAACGATATTTGAACCCAGAGTGCTCACAGTAGGTCCGAGTCAACAGACTGCGGTCGAATTCAGCTTTGTCACCAATACAGCCGGGCGTTTCACCGCCTCCGTCGATCCGCACGACGCTCTGCCATCCGATGATCAAGCCTCACTCGAATTGCCCGCCAGCGGTCTGCTCAACGTCGCCTCATATAGCAACCGCCCAGCTGTTCTGCGGCCTCTGCTGGATGCCAATCCTCAGTTGTCGGTCAAAATTAGCCCGCTCTCCGCCTATGTGCCGAAACCTGCCGCCGCCATCGTGCTGCTCGATCGGTTCGCACCGCCTCAACGCACTGAACCGGAGGTGCCGAGCCTCTGGATCGACCCGCCGAAAGAGACTTCGCCGCTGCCTGTCAAATCCGTTATCGCCGATGCGGTCATTAAGAACTGGCAGTCCGATGCCCCGCTCAGCACCGGTCTATACGCCAAGGAAACTCGCATCGCTCGCGCAGAGGTGTTCGAAACATTCCAAGGGGATGAGCCTGTGGCCAGCATCGCGGAAGGACCGGTCGTGGTCGCGCGCAGTTCCCCGAAAGAGGCCCTCATCGGCTTCGATCCTCTCAGCGGCCCCATGCGCTTCGAAGTCACGACCCCACTGCTCTTCGCAAATCTCCTCCGTTGGCTTTCGCCGGAGGCCTTCCGTATTGTGGATATCACGGCGGGCCGCGTCGGTACCGCGACTGTGGCTCTGGAGAAGACCGAAGGCGCAGCTGGTCTCCGGGTGATCGATGAGAGAGGTTTTACCGTTCCGTTCACAGTTCGCGATCAAACGCTCGAACTGTTCGCGAGCCGCCCCAGCATCGTTCGCGTCCTTTCCGCCGATCGCGACCGCGTCCTTTCGCTCACCCTCCCGGATATTGGCGAAGCCGAATGGAAGCCCGCGGTGGGCATCTCTACCGGTGTGCCCTCGGCGCGCAGCTTCGCGCCTAGGGCAATCGACCTGTGGCAATGGCTCGCGATCTTGGGCGGTCTGGGCCTCTTGACGGAATGGCTGCTCTTCGGACGCCGTCCGGTTTGGCAGTTGCGTAAACCTCCATCTGTATCTCCGGCTCCCGCAGTGCCGGATAGCAAGCGGGACCAAAAAACAGAGTTGGTGGCGAAATGACATTCGTTCATCCCTCTGCTCTGCTCTTCACGCTTCTCCCCATTGGGTGGATGGCGTGGTCGTGGTCCCGTTCCGCTCAGCACGTTTCCTTGCTTCTGAAGGGACTCAGTTTTGCCGCCATTCTATGCGCGCTGGCGGAGCCCACCATGACGCTGCCCGAGACAAAGACCGGTGCGGTTGTCCTGGTAGACACCTCCCCGAGCATCACCGCGGACGATCTCGATCGTGCTTCCTCCATTGTTAGCGACATGGAGCAGAACAGGCACGGCAATTGGATGAAGATCGTTCCCTTTGCCAGTCACACACGGGCGCTGTTGCCCAAAGAGATTTCAGGCGGAGGCGTGCGGCTGGCCGAGACCTCCGATGAAGCCGGCAGCGGAACCAACTTCGAAACTGCCCTCATCGGCAGCATGTCCGCATTTCCTCCCGGCCGCATTCCTCGCCTGGTTCTTATCAGTGATGGCAATGAGAACGAAGGGAGCACGGCGCGCGCCATTGCGGAACTCCAGCGCCTGCACGTTCCCGTCGACACGATTCCGCTGCAAGGCCGGTCCCATACCGCTCTGCGTCTGGAGTCTGTCTCCATGCCGGAAGAAGCGTACGCAGGCGAGCAAATTCCCATTGATCTCTCGATCGATTCACCACGTGCTACTTCCGCGTCGGTTCAATTGTCGGCAGAAGGTAAGGCCCTCGGCGTCAACTCCATCGAACTCGGGGCCGGCCCAAATACTGTTCGCGTTCACGCGCGTCTCAATTCGAGCGGCGCAACTTCCGTTTCAGGCAAGATTAATGCCGGCAGCCTTGGCGAACTCCCCTTCGAACAAGCCATTCAGCTCCGGCGTGCAAAGGTTCTCTACCTCTCCGAAGACCCTCCCGGCACCGACTCCAATCTGCTCCAGGCCTTTCATGAAGCGGATTTCGACATCGCACGTGACGCCTCGCTGCTCGACCATGACTTAAGCGGTATTCAGCTGGTGATCCTGAACAATCTCGATCTCCAAACGTTCAGCGCCGTAGAGAAGAACCGGCTGGAAGATTACGTCAAGAGCGGTGGTGGCTTGCTGCTCATCGGGGGCGAGCGGCAGGTATACAAAGAAGACAAGCAGATGGATGCGCTCGACCGCGTCCTCCCGGCAAAGCTCGCGCCGCCCAACACGCCCGAAGGGACTTGCGTGGCCCTCATCATCGACAAGTCTTCTTCAATGGAAGGCAGGAAAATCGATCTCGCCCGCCTCTCCGCTATCGGAGTGGTGGATCACCTGCGCCCCATCGACACCATCGGAGTTCTGATCTTCGACAACTCGTTCCAATGGGCTGTTCCTATGCGCCGCGCGGAGGATAAATCCCTCATCAAGCGCCTGATATCCGGCATCACCCCTGATGGGGGAACGCAGATTGCGCCCGCGCTCGCCGAAGCGTATAAGAGGGTGCTGCCTTCAAAAGCCAGTTACAAACATATCGTGCTGTTGACCGACGGTATCTCAGAGGAAGGAGACAGTCTCGATCTCGCCAAAGAGGCTCTCGCCCACCAGGTCACGATTTCGACAGTGGGCCTGGGGCAGGACGTGAATCGCACCTATCTTGAAAAGGTCGCCGCTGCCTCCGGCGGCCGCAGTTACTTCCTCAATGAGCCGCAAGGCCTCGAACAGATCCTGCTCAAGGACGTCAAGGACTACAGTGGTTCCACCGCGGTTGAAAAGCGGCTCACGCCGATTGTCGAACAGAAAGCCGAGATTCTTGACGGCGTAGGGATCGATACCGCGCCGCCGCTCCATGGTTATGCGCGCTTTACCGCAAAGCCCGAAGCGGAAACCATACTGCAAATCAATCCCGAGAGAAAGGATCCTCTGTACGTCCGCTGGCAGTACGGATTGGGCCGCGCCGCCGTTTTCACTTCCGATGCCAAGAGCCGCTGGGCCGAACTCTGGGTGTCATGGCCGGGCTTTGACAAGTTCTGGATTAACGCCACGCGCGATCTGCTGAATCACACCAATCGGAGTGAAGCCACCGCGCAGTTCGACACAGCGAATGACGACCTGCTGGTCACTTATCGTCTGGGCGCCGGTGTCCATGATCCTGCCTCCATCCCGCCTATTTACGTCTTAGGCCCGAACCACTTTGAGAAAGTGATCGACGTACGAAAGACCGCGGCAGGCTTGTATCAGGGGCGTCTGCACGTCGGACCGGTGACGGGACTCTTCCGCATTCGGCCGGTAACGGAGTCCAGCGCCTTCCCCGAAGTCGGACTATATCGCCGCCAGGAAGAACTCGAGGACTACGGCTCCAATCAGGCGCTGCTCGCACAAATCTCCGCTCTTACGGGAGGCCGATTCAACCCACGACCGGCCGAGATCTTCAATCGAGGCGGACGGTCGCTCTACACGCAATGGCAGCTTTGGCCCACCCTGCTCGCGCTCGCGATCGCCCTCACTATTGCTGAGCTCATCACCCGTAAGTGGGCCGGCCTGATACAAACTTTCAGGACGTCCAACTCTTAACATAGAGGGAATGGCGCAAACAGACCTCCTTGTGATGAAGTTCGGTGGTACCAGCATGGGCAGCGCCGAGCGGATGCGTGTCGCTGCGTCCATCATCTCCGAGCAGAACAAGCTCCGTCCCGTGGCCGTTGTGGTTTCCGCTATGTCGAAGGTCACAGATCTGCTTCTTGAGACCTTGCGCCGCGCTGAGCTGGGCGACCGTGCCGCCGTCGATCTCAGCCTTCGCACTTTGCTCGACCGCCACGTCGAAGCGTGTGAGGAACTGCTCGAAGGCGCAGGGGAGGCGAGCGCGTTTCGCGATGCGGCGCATGCCACAGTGCAATCGCTGGTGGCCGAATTTCAGCGCATCGCGAACGGCGTTCTCATGCTCGGCGAGCGTCCCCCGCGCTCGCTCGATGAAGCCATTGCTATTGGCGAGCGTCTCTCTTCAGCGCTTCTCGCGCAGTATCTTCGCTCGATCGGCATTCACGCTCAGGCAGTGAATGGCAGCGATGTCATCGTCACGGACGCGGTCTTCGGAAACGCCTCGCCGCAGATGGATCTCACGCGCCACAAATGCGCCGAACACCTATTGCCTTTACTGCAGAGCGGTACCCTGCCGGTGGTCACCGGATTCAATGGCGCCACTGTCGATGGCCGTCCCACTACGCTCGGCCGCGGCGGTTCAGACTTCTCGGCGTCTATCCTCGCCGCCAGTCTCGATGCGGAAGAACTCTGGATCTGGACAGACGTCGATGGCATCATGACCGCGGACCCGCGCCTCGTCAACGATGTCGCTGTGCTCGATCAAGTCACCTACGCCGAAGCAGCCGAACTCGCCTACAACGGCGCCAAGGTTCTGCATCCTCGCACCCTGGCCCCGCTAGTCGAAAAGCAGATTCCGGTCTGGAGCAAGAACAGCTTCGCCCCGCACAAGCCCGGGACGAAGATCGTCTCCCACTTCGATGAGCCGAAGGGCGTGCGCGCCGTCACATCCATGTCGAACGTGGCGCTCATCTCGATGGAGCCTTCGAGCGCGGTCCTGAGCGGCACTCGTTTGATGGCCCGTGCGCTCGATGCGCTTGCCCTAGCGAACGTCGAGATTCTTGTGTTCAGCAGTTCCAGTTACCGGCAGAGCTTCTGTTTCTTAATCCGCAAGCCTGATATCGATGCCGCCTTGGAAGCTCTCTCGGCGAACCTTTCCATTGAACTCGCCCATGGCTATCTGAAGCCGATTGAAGTAGACGAGAAGGTGGGACTGCTCGCCGTCGTGGGCGAAGGCATGCGCGGCATGCCCGGTCTCGCCGGACGTGTGTTCACCGCCATCTCGCGCGAGCGCATCAACATCATCGCTATCGCGCAAGGGTCAAGTGAAATCACCATCGGAATCGTGGTCCGGCTGGATGGCCTCGATCGCGCAGTACGCGCGGTTCACGAAGAGTGCCAGCTAGGAAAGCCGGAGATGGCAGCCGCCCTCGGCTGAAGACGCAGATTCGTTCTGATGCACTCGTAGCCTGCGGATTTTGAACGGCAAGCCCGTCGGCCGGAAGGTCTCTTCGAGCAACTTCTCGACACCTGAGAGATTCCGTTCCGCCAGCGCCACAATCGATGGACCGGCTCCGCTCAGACAGACGCCCAATAAATCCGGATGCTCAAGCGCCAAAGCCCGCTCCAGTCCTGGGACGAGCTTCTGCCGCGATGGTTGATGCAGCCGGTCGTTGATAGCCTCGCGCAATAGCGAAAAGTTGCCGCTCTGCAGCGCCTGTAAGAGCAGCGCAACCCGCTGCAGATTGAACACCGCATCCTCGCGTGGAATTTTGTCTGGAAGCACCCTGCGGGATTCCGTTGTGGGCAACGAATACTCCGGCGTCAGCACCAGGAACTGCAGTTGCTGCGGCCACTCCAGCCGCACCGCGACCACGGAGCGATCCGGTAATTGGCAGCTCACCGTCAACCCCCCTAACAACGCTGCGGCAACGTTGTCGGGATGGTGCTCCAGCGCGCACGCGGCGTTCAGCAAACCTTGCGGCGGCAGGGGTCCGGCGATCGCTTCATACAACCGCAGGCCAGCCACGGTCGCAGCAGCGCTGCTACCCAATCCCGACTTCGTCGGAATGTCGCTGTGGACCTCGATCAGCAGCGATCGGAAAGGCGTGCCGCGCTGGTTCGCGACAAAGCGAAAAGCGCGCTCTATGTAGTTTTCACCGTCAAGCTCGCCATCCAGAAAATGAAAGCGTAGTTCATCCGTTCCGGCCAATGGCTTCGCCGACAACTGAAGATATAACTCCACCGCAACACCTAACGTATCGAATCCCGGACCCAGGTTTGCGATCGAGGCAGGTACTCGAATTGCAAAGGGAGAAGTCAGTGGACTGGAACCTCGTAATGCTCTCTCGATGCGAGCTCGCGATGCGTTTTGATGATGTAGTCCGTATCCTTCAACGCGTGCCCGGTGAGCACGGCCGCAATGCTCGCTTCGCGGTCGATTGTTCCATCCGCCACCAGCTTGCGAATGCCCGCTAAAGTAGTGGCTGAAGCAGGTTCACAGCCGATCCCATCGCGGCCGATCATTCGCTTCGCCTCGCCAATCTCCTCGTCCGTTACATCCATGACAAGTCCGCCCGTCAGCTCAATGGCTTGCAGAGCCTTCTTCCAGGAGCGCGGATTACCGATCCGGATGGCGGTAGCAACCGTCTCGGGATATTCCACCGCTTCCAGGTCTTTGCCGCCCGAGCGCCAAAGCCGGGCCAGCGGATTCGCTCCTTCCGCTTGCACGATAATCATGCGCGGAAGGTTTTCGATGAAGCCTTGTTGCTTCAACTCGCGCAGGGCCTTCCCGAATGCAGACGAGTTGCCCAGGTTACCGCCCGGAATCACCAGGTAATCGGGCACGTGCCAGCCCAATTGCTCCAGCAGCTCAATCATTGCGGTCTTCTGGCCCTCGATGCGAAACGGATTGATGGAGTTCAGGAAGTACAGGTTTGGGTCCGATCCCTTGAGCAGCGTATTCAGAGCATCGTCGAAGCTGCCTTCTATCTGCACTACCTCGGCCCCAAAATCGAGCGCCTGCGCCAGCTTATTCGCCGAGGCCTGCCCCGCCGGAAGATAGACGCGCGCCGTCATACCGCCACGCGCTGCATAGGCCGCTAGCGAAGCGGCTGTGTTTCCGGTCGAGGCGCACGCAACCGTTTTAGCGCCCAGGAACTTCGCTTCCGTCATGCCGGCTGTCATGCCGAGATCCTTGAAAGATCCGGTCGGATTCCAGCCCAAATGCTTGAACCACAGCGTACGAACACCCACCCACGCTGCCGTAGTCTGCCCACGTACTAGAGCCACGTTGCCTTCAGTCAGAGTGACAAGGTCCTGTTCTTCGTAGTCGGGCATGAACTCCCGGAACCGCCAAACACCGCTCGCATAACGCGAACTGACGGACAGGCGCCGCTCCCGCCAGAGGTTTTTCAGCATCGACGGCTCGTGTTCACTCGCATCCACGACAACCTCAAGCAGGTCGCCGCACGCGGGGCAAGCAAGCGCGCGGTCATGCAAGTCTAATGTCGTTCCACACCCGGGAACACTACACCGAAGATGAGTCATGCGAGGCGAATGCGGTTCTTCTCAACGTAACATCGACACGCAGAGGCAACCGTTGACTACGTTTTCGATAGGATCTTGTAACACCGGTCGCCGGATTTTCAGTGAGATTCTCAGCCCGAGCCGCTGCCGAATCGTCTCCTGATCGGATGCCAGAAGGACTACCGGTTCCTTCAGGCGCTGCAACAGCGGTACGACGTGACCGGCTGCTGAAGCTTCACGATCGTCCTTGCGGATGCGCGGTTTGGATGTGGCGTCCGCCATCGCGAACTCGGCGGCGACTACTTCGAGTTGGCCTTCACTCTGCAGCGAAAACCCGCTACTTAACCTTTTGGCCCTGTTGGACTAATTTTTCAAAGGAACGAGTTTGCGCTATTCCATTACCGAAGGGAATTGCGTGAATGCGATATGCGCGGCCGCATCGAGGACTTCGTAGTTGCTCTTGGTGAAAACAACTGTCCGGACCTGGCCCCGCGGCCCAAGCGTTCCGATGGGTTTGCCGTTGAAAACGCAATTGAGTCCGCCCGCGTTGCCGGTGCGGATACGAGCGGTGTCGTGCCCCTCGAGAAATTTGGTCTGCGCGGCCTCTAAGACCCCGCTGAAGATCTGTTTGCCATCTTCGACGATGGACAGCCATGTGGGCTCGAGAGCGGAGAGTTCAACACGAAAGTCAGCTGAATCCTGTTCGGCGGGCGACACCTGTTTAGCCAGCAACGCGGAATCAGGATCGGCAGCCGCCAAGGTATCGTTGGTGTCGTTGCGATGGGCATCCAGTTGGTTCGGCGTTCCCGTTGAATGTGCGGGCGTTCTGTGGGCAGGATGCTGGACAGGAACAGTGGCGGTCGCAGGCGATGGCGACGGGACCACCGTACCAGGAGTTGCTGCCGGCGATTTCGCCGGGGCTGACGAATTCGCGGAATGAATGAAGTCGCTGACGTCGGCCATCCAAGTGGCCTTCGAGTTCTGCCAAACGCCGTAGACGGACGAACAGGCCACGAGCATAACGCCCAAGGAACCGACCGAATAGAGCCAACGGAAGCTCTTGGAACGTCCCTTGATCGGCAAGGGCGCGACGTGGGTTTTGCCGATCTCTCCTTCGCCCGGCATGCGCGGTTGGGGCATACTGAGCGCCGCAGATTCGACCGCCGGAGCAAGTTGTTTATAGTCCAGCTTCAGGTGCTCCGCGAATTGCCGCGCGAAGCTCTTGTAGAGAAATGGAGAGCTAAGGCTCTGGAGATCATCGGTCTCAATGGCCTGGAGCGTCTTCAACGAGATACGGCTCCGAGCGGAGATCTCTTCGAGCTTAAGCCCGAGTCGCAGGCGCTGTTCGCGGATCTGCTGTCCAACTGACAACATAAAAATCTCGGGCCGCGAGGCCCTTACCTCGCATGCAAAGCTATAATACTACAGTCTCGTAGTCCACGGAGTTTTCCTAGCCCGTTCAGAAAGCCCCGTGTCCGAGCCCCTGACCGATCCACCATGTTCATGTGTAAGTCTCATCGGCTCAACCATCTCTATACTTTAGGCGCTCTATTGGTTTCGGCCGTGTGTGGGCTGGCAATCACTCCCGCTGGACATACGGCCTCGGGTATTCCCGTGTTCCGAGGCGGTGTCGCACTCGCCGACACCAAGCAAGCAGTGTCATTTGGCGAACGCCCCGCGGGCTCAGAAGTCATCGTGCATTTGCGCGATTGGATCGTTTCCGAGCTGAAGCGGACGGGCGGCGAATTGTCACTCGACGCGTTCAGCGGCTCAACTCCAGCGGGGGCCGTTCCTATGGTGAACATCATTCTGAAGTTTCCCGGAACCTCCGGCAAAGCGGTGGTCGTAACGGGGCACTACGACACTAAGAAAATCCCGATGGTCCATTTTGTTGGGGCCAATGACGCCGGTTCTTCTACCGGTTTTCTGATCGAGTTCACGCATGCGGTATCGCAGATGAAGCATCGTGATGACATCTATATCGTCTTCTTCGACGGCGAGGAGGCGGTGGGCGCCTGGACAGACCAGGACAGTTTGTATGGGAGCCGCCATCTCGCCTCAAAATGGGCGGCGGACGGCACGCTTTCGCGAATCAGAGCTTTGATCAACATAGACATGATCGGCGATAGGGATTTGGATATTCTCAACGACGGCAACTCGTCACAAGCATTGCGGGACCAAGTCGGGCGGATTGCCGCGAAGCTGGGCGATGGCAAATACTTCCGGAACGACGTGTCCGCAGTGGAAGACGATCACAAGCCGTTTGTGGACGCAGGCGTGAACGCGATCGACATCATCGACCTGGATTATGGGCCCGGCGGCAGGTATTGGCACACGGCCCAGGACACGTTAGACAAGCTGAGCGCGCACAGTCTTCAAGCGGTGGGCGACGTTGTGCTGGAGTTGGTGAAGGAATTAGAACAGCAAGAGTCTACTTAGCGAGTGCGACCGGGGAAGCAGCGGAATGAGGGCTCTTCAATTCGTCGTCGAGCACCGGCTTCAGCGCGCTCAGCAAGATGGCGCCGTTATAGCGTTGACCATCGATAAAGAGCGTCGGCGTTCCCTCTACTCCGGCATCGTTGCCGTCCTGCACATCCCGTACCACCGTTTCGCGCACTTCGGTTGAGTCGATATCGTTCTCGAAGCGATCCATGTCCAAACCGATCTGCTTCGCCATGGCAAGGATGCTCTTACGCGAGAGGTCCTCGAAATGGTTGTACATGGCGTCGTGCATCTCCCAGAACTTCCCCTGCTTCTGCGCGGCGACGGCAGCGGCGGCAGCTAAATCCGCTTGCGAATGAATTTCAAGCGGATACTCCTTGAATATCAATTTGACTTGCGCAGGGTAGGCCTTTAGCAAAGCCTTGATTTGCGGAACCGCGGCCGCGCAATAAGGGCATTGAAAATCGGAAAACTCCACGACGGTTACGGGAGCTTTCTGCGGACCGAGCTCAGGCGCGCCCGTCACCGGGATAGCCACCGGATCGCTGAGCAATTTGTCGGCTTGCACGTGCGCCCACTTAGAAGCGCTTGCGGCGGCCCATGCATCGTTCTCACTCTTGCCTGCTTTGATGCTCGCAATTACGGTTGCGGCCAGGCCGGTGCTGTAGGCACACTTTGGATCCGCAATGCGGCACTCGGCCAGTTTCATACCGCAACCGCACGAACAGTCGTGTTCTCGGAGGGTCTTGAAGACCATGGCCTTCTGAGTCGGCGAGAGACCGTTTAAGTCGATGCCGGGAAGCGAGGTGGCCGTTTTCCAGTCCTGCGCATAGAGCAAAACGGCAGTAAATAAACGCTGCGCAAACGAGGAAGCGAGCGAGCACGCGGAAACAGCTCATCTCTCTCATTGTAGGCGTAAAGCGGCCGGCTCCAATCGCGAGTTATTCAGAAAATAAGCTTCAGGGCCAGTTGGAGCTGGCGAGATGAGCCCGAGTATCCCGTCGGGAAGCGCGTCCCCCCCGTGATGACACCGAACGTGGAGGACGGATAAGTGGTGTTCGGATTATAGAAGTTGGTCTGATTGAAAATGTCGAAGGCGTCGGCGCGAAATTGCAGATTCACAGGGCGGTTCTCGCCGAAGAGTTTCGTATTCTTCACCAGCGACATGTCGGTATCGAAGAAGCCCGGGCCGGTAATCGCGTTGCGTCCGAGGTTGCCGAAGGCCTTGCCACCGTTCGGCGCGAAAAACACGGAAGGATACTGGATGTAAGTCACATAGGCGGCGTTCCCGTTAATTGCAGGCGTGTAGCCGGTGACAACCGGGCCGGAGATGCTCGGGCGAAGAGTTCCGAGACCAGTGAAGGTTGTGTTTGTAGTGTGGAAGTTCAGCGGATTGCCGGACTGCGCGGTTTCGATCAAGGCAATCTCCCAGCCGGAAACCAGACGGTTTCGGCTTGAAGGGAATCGCGTACACGCCGTTCAGAACAATGCGCTGGCGAGCATCGAAATCCGACGGGCCGCGATCGCCTTCGATGTTGTAGCTGTCCTGGACGACGACGCCTTGGAAATTGCGAGAGTTCTCGTCGATCGACTTGGACCAGGTATAGTCGGCCTCGAATTGCAGTCCCGATGAGAAGTGTTTTTTGAGCGTGGCCCACAACGCGTTGTAGGAGGAGTTGCCGTCGCTCTCATTGACGGTAATTATTTCCGAGCCGTGCGCCGGGATCGATGGGACTGTTGAGCGAGAGCGCCGGGTAAGGACGGACGCCATTGATGAACTGGTTGTAGTTACGCTCAATGTTCAGGTCGGTTCCCTTATTACCGAAGTAGCCCAGCATGAGTCCGTAATCACGGCCGAACTGCTGCTGGATATTGAAGTTCCAGGACTGGACATAAGCGTCTTTGTAATTCTGGGCCACCGACGTGGGAGAGACGCTGCCGCCGGCCAACGTGTAGGCATTCGCAAAGCTGAGAGTGACTCCCGCCGAGGGCGTGTAGTTCAGGGGAGCGGCAAAGGGCGGATTGGAGGGCAGACCCAGCACCAAACCTTCGTTCGGCTGGTCGATGAAAATGGCGTAGGCGCTTCGGAGGATCGTCTTACCGGTGCCGAAAACGTCGTAAGCGAAGCCGGCGCGCGGTTCGAAGTTCAGCGCGCTCTCGTTGTAGGCATGGCTGGGGGCGCCGGCAGTGCCGACTCGCTGCAACTCATCGGAGACCGGGTTGAAGATCACGAAGCGGTTTTCCGCTTCCGTAGGCGTGCCATTCCAGTCATAGCGAAGGCCGAGATTGATGGTGAGCCGCGGCTTCACTCTCCATAAGTCCTGAACGAAAGCGCCGACGGAATTAATGTAGATGCGGGAAGAGCGGTTGGATACGTTCGCGCTGAACGAACTGGCAGAGTCGGCGAGGAAATTGGCGAAGTTAGAGAAACTTATGGTTCCCGGAGTATAGCTGAAGCTATCGCCGATCACGCGGTAATACTGAGGTCCGAAACTGAAGATGTGATTGCCGTGCGTCCAGGTCGTCGTGTTGGAAAGAGTGATGGTGTCATCGCCGCGTCCTTGCGGGAAGCCGGAATTGCCGCCAAATGCGGGACCGCCGTTGATGCTGATCTGGGGTAAGCCGATAGCAGTCGTGACGCCGCTATTGATGCCGTAATCCAGTGGATTGAGAGCGGTCTGGGGCGCAAACACGATGTGAATACGGTTGAAGCCGGCACGCGCTTCGTTGACCAAATTGGGGGAGAGCGTCCAACTGTCGTTCAAGGTGGCCAGTTGACGCCAGCCGTTTCGATCGTCGCCATAGCCGGGAATGTTGTTGCCGTCAGTGCTGGGAGGTTCGTCGCGAATATCGCGCTGCATGGCGTAGTAGGCGTTGAAGCGGTTGTTCTGGGTGAACTGTTGAGTGAAGTTGGCCGTCCCCTGATAGATGGTGACGGGGGTAACGGCGGAGCTGGTAAAGACATTTCCCGGAGAATTCGCGAGCGGAATGAGCCCGACGAGTTTTTGGATGATGGGGTCACTCGTGGAGAAGGCCGTGGCGCGCTGTGCCGGACTGAATACTGTGGTGGTGAGAGGCAAGTTCTGGCGCTGCTCCAGTTGTTCGTAGCTCAGGAAAAGGAAGCTCTTGTCCTTCTTTATAGGGCCGCCGAAGTCGCCGCCGAATTGGTTGCGCTTGAAAGGCGCTTGCAGCGTGCCCACAGGATTGCTGAAATTACGCGCGTCGAAGAAACTGTTGCGGAGGTAATCGTAAGCCTCGCCGTGAAATTGGTTCGTGCCGGAGCGGGTGGCAATATTCACGATCGAGCCGGAGTTGCGGCCGTACTCCGCGCCATAGGTGGAGTTGTCAACACTAAATTCTTCGACCGTATTGACCGTGGGCTGAAAAGTAATCTGGTTCTGCGACATGTCGTTCATCTGGATGCCGTTGATCATGAAGTTGACCTGATCCTCACGCGCACCGCCTGAGTTGAACGAGAAAGAGCCCTGGCCGCGCAGGGGTGCGGTCAAGAAGCCGGTGGCGGGCGGGGTAACGGTACCCGGGATGAGCATGGCGAGATCGACAAAGTGGCGGCCGTTCAAGGGGATCTCTTGGACGGTTCGCTGATTGATGACGTCTCCCACCGAGACGCTGCTGCTTTCCACAACTGGAGCCGAAGCTTCTATCTCGATCGTGGAACTGGTCGATTTGACGGCTATGTTGAAATCCTGGCGCACCGTGGCGCCGACAGCGACCGTCAGGTTCTGGACGACCGTAGTCTGCATGCCGGGAGCGTCGACCTGAACCTTATAAAGACCGGGAACCAGCGAAGGTTCGGTATAGATTCCGGCGCTATCGGTCTTGAGGTTGTGAACCTCGCCAGTGGCTTGATTCGTAACGGTGACGCCGGCGCCGGCGATGACAGCGCCCGTCGGGTCCGTGACAGTTCCTTGTATTCCGCCGGTGGATTGAGCGGAAACCACAGCGGCAAATAGAAAAAGAATGGCGAGGAAAGAGCAGCGCGGGCGGATCGCTCTTACGGCACGGCGAATTACCAGCGACGACATAACGAGAAAGACTCCTTTTATCGAATTGGCAGGACGGACGGGGCGTGGATGTCGCGCAACACGGCGAGTGACTTGCAGATGAGTTTATCAGTTTGCTCGGCCTGGGGTGCAGCTATTGCGAATCCGTATTTCGAAGGATTACAGTGAGAAAAATCCGCAAACATTCCGCCGGCTCGAATCGTGTGCCGGACTGCTTCGGCGAAACAAAATGGGGTAATCCAAATGGGTAATCCGAATGGGGTAATCTATGATCTGTCCGTTCGGGAGCGTACTTGAACCGTTTGATCATAGTCGGGGAGAATTGGCGAATTTGTGACCGGCGCAACTGCCGTGAGCAAGAGGCCCAGCTTCACTCACACGATGAGTTGTGGATCAGAACCGCGCTCATGGCCTCAAGCTCAGATCCGTTCCGCATGACGTGGCTTCGAAGTTTGCTCTGGAGCGTTACCCATGGCTGGGCACTTTCGAGAATGAGCGATGAGGAAGTAATTGAGGAGATCAGCTATCTTCTTACATCAGACCGCTTGCACGTTCATTTCAAAGAATTCGAAGCCGTTCGTTCGGTATCGTCGGGTAGCTCTGCGCAGAGTTCTACCGCTCCGAAGATGGCGTCTGTGGCGCCCAACACCAGACAGCGCACGCCGACACCATACAAAGAACCGGCCGCCGATCCTCCCACTTTCGCTATACCGCTGGACGGAGCAGCTCAAGCCGCGGTCCTGATAGCTGCCGCCGCTCAAGGGCAGCCGTTCTGCTTGCAATGAACGAAGTGACCACGGCGGCAGTTGCTGTCCACGATGAACTATGACGAATGAATTGGTGAATCAAATCGAGCGGATCTTTTGGCCCACCCAAACAGGTCGGCACGCGTGGATGATTGTCGATGCCGCTCGGGACGAGCGCATCTTCCCGATGCTGCTCGAGTGTCATCTAGAGTATTCATGCCTTTACAGCGGAACACTGCCGCCTCTCCTGAGTATGGCGGCCCCGTACCTGGTTCATCTCGAGTACGAGTACCGTGATACACGACGTTTCGTTCGGCGCGGTTGGGGAAATAGTTGGGGCGTATTCCTGAACTGCGATCAAAGCCTGAAGATTCTCCGAAGACATCTCCGTGAACTGCTAACGGTTCGAGATTTCTCTGGCCAGCAGCTGCTTTTTCGCTTTTATGATCCGCGAGTGTTGAGAACCTATCTGCCTACTTGTACGAGTAATGAGCTTCACACCGTTTTCGGTCCCGTTCAGGGATTCTGGACAGAGGATCACGTTCCTGATACTTTGCTCGCTTTTCGCTTTACAGGGCAAACACTCGTCCAGGAGAGAATAGAGCTGACTTCTGGTGAGCAAGCGCGAACCATTTCGCCACAGCATGCTGAAGCCTTCACCTAACCGAGTGCCTTTCAACGCCTCACCTGTTGCATCTGCAGCCGGTCTATACGTCATCCGTGCGGTTGCTATCTATCGGAACAGATCCGTCTCCATGAGCTTCGTAGCAGGTTTCCAGTTTTAGCGAGAGATGCTTTGTTAGTCATTCGCAGGGAACAGATGATTGCGCTGGAAAATGCCATGAGGCAGCAGTTTGAGGAGAAACTTTCGCTGCATCTAGCCGGTAAGTACGGGACGGCTTGCGATAGCGAGATGCGCGCCCTTGTGCGCCGCGGCGCGACCAAAGCAGCGCATTACGGAATCACAACCGATGATGGCGTCACGGCCATGCTCGAGTGGATTATCGAAGAGGGCGAACACTTCGATACCGATCCCGAGCGGCCCATGGTACAAGAAATTCTGAACGATTCTGCTCTTCCCGAGTTAGCCAAACTGCGGACCCTGGCAGATTGCCGTCCATGGCGAGGGCAGGAGCTTGAGGAACTCGTGGAGAGTTCCGCGTGAGCACACAACCCTCGGCGCGGCTCGTCAAAAACTGCCCCAGTGCGCTCTGTTCGCTTTGGGTTTGGGTGCGGGACGCGGACACAAAGGCCATCATTCCGGGAGCCAAAGTGAGCGTAACGTTGGGCCTGGCAAGCCCAAGCCAATCCCGAAGAACAGCTGGTGCAAGTTTGAAAATCTGCCGCCCGGCGATTACACGGTTACCGCATCTGCTCAAAACGTCAAAGGCTATGAGAAATCGAAACTAGTCGCTCCACAGACGGTCAGCGTCCATATAGATGCCGGCGATATCGGTACTGCGACGCTGTGGGTAAGCATATCGGAGCAAATTGCAATCCAATTAGTGGACCCGGAGAACCGGGCGGTTGGGCTAGAGACTTACAAGGTGACCGCGCCAAGCGGCAAAGCACTGAACACTAAGCTCAACGGCAACGGTTACGTGAAGATCGATAAGGTTCGTCCCGGGGGAAACTGCCAAATCAGCTTCCCGGAAATGGACATCGATCTGTGGGAGTTTGTGGATAGCACGGCGGGCACGGATGCTCCGCCGGTGACAGGCCCGCCTGTGACCAGGAACACCGGGCCGGTAGTGAGTCCTTATACAGTAGTCCTCGGCGACTGTATCGCGAGCATTGGCTTTCAGGCGGGAGTGACGGCCGATTATCTCTGGAACGCAAACGAGGCACTGCGGAAGTTGCGTAAGGATCGCTGTGTACTGATGCCCGGCGACTCCGTCACGATTCCTGCGAAGCGGCAAAACGTCGTGAGCAAAGCGACGACTTTCACGCACAAATTCCGGCTCAAAGCGCTCTGGGAATATGGCGTTGAGATTCTGCTGGCCGATATTGCACGTGACGATGTCGCGTTTGAACTATCCGTGGATGAAAAAGAAACGCCCGGTAACAAGGCTGGGAGTTGGACGACGTTCCGCATACTCCCCAATTCCAAAGCGGGAAAGGTTACCGTCTCTTTCATACGCGGCAAGAAACTGGGCAAACGAGTTCTGGAGAAGTTCGAACACACCATCAAATTAGGGTGCTTGAGGCCGGCGGACACTCCAGAAGGCGCCGAGGACCGCCTGAGGAACCTGGGCTACTACGGTTGCTGGCCGGACGGTGTCACGCCGGCCTTCGAAGACGTATTGCGATTGTTCCAATTGAGCAACGGCGTCGAACCGGCAGACGGTACACGATCGCCGGCAACCATCGACAAGTTAAAAGAGTTGACGGGAGATCCGGCCTAGCTCAGACCGCCGCTTCATGCCGAACATCGTTAGCTTCACGGGTACATGGGATAGCAATTCCCGTTTGGTGACCTTGCGATGGCAAGTGGATGGCATCACCCCGTCCACCGTGATCCGAGTTGGCGAGACCACCGGGCAGGACGTGGTTCCTCATACCGACACAAGTCGCGTCATGCCGACGCCGGTCGATCAGGGCAGGACGCCGCGCTACGTTCTTGCGGTCGCGGATCCGAACCTGCCCAAAGGGCCGGGTTTACCGGCTCAGCTGAAGCAAACGATCACAGTTGCGTGCGGTGCGCGCGCGGTGGCGCAGCAGGTCGTAGTAGAAGCTTCACTCGAAAATCCACCGTTCGTTAACGGCGGTTATGACTGGCTTACCTACGAAACGGTGCTCAACAAGCCGAAGTTTCGTAAAACCAATCAGTCTCGTCAGATCGGGCTGTATGCAGCTGCCATGGCGGATTTGCAGATATGGGTTCGGGATACCATGCCGGCGCCGGCTTTCCATGCGCTCTGCGAATCTTTCTTCCCCGATCACAATCCGGCGGAAATCAATCGCCTGTCTTATGCCACCTGGTGGTGGAAGCAGCAGCAATCGGTGCTGGATGGTCTTAAATCCGGCTCGGCGCCCTACTACAGAGATTCCGACCTGAAGCCGCCCAACATCGAAGCCGCCGGCCTACTGCCCGAGAGCCAAGCTGAACTTGTCGGATCCAGGTCGGTTTTGAAAATCCATCTCCCGCGCTATGCTGTGCTCCCCTACAACTTTTGGGACAACGATGAGGATTCAAGAGCTTTAGGATCCAGCGGAAGCAATCAACTGCATCCAATTCCAATGATGCAAGTCAAGGGTCCGAAGGATCCGGGCACCTGGACCATGTGGCGAACAGCTTCGCGAAGCTGCGTTGTCCAGCTAAGCCGCGTCAAGGACGCCTTGAAACCGTGGCCGGAAAAAAATTGGAACAGGTGGCCCTTCGACGAAGGAGTTGGGGAGCGCGTCAGGTTTGAGAACAAGAATCCTAGCAAGAACCTGGCTCCTTATACCAATCAAGCGTTTGTGACGCGAGGTGGCAAAGACACAGCGCTTCGAGCTCTCGAACAGAACCGATTACGTCTTCTCGGTCAAGACCGGCGTGGCGTATGTCGGCGTCGACGTGCAGCGGGAGAAAGAAATTGTGGGAGTCGGCGGCGAATGGTTTGTCGGCTGTATGCGCAGCGACACCATCAATGCGATCGAGCAGCTCGCAAAGGCCAGGGGAGCCGTTATCGGCAAGGACATCGTTGTACAGACCGAAATCATGATGGTGCTGGAGCGGCGCATCTCGCCTGAGATGAAAACGCAGAAGTTTGGCGCCGGCATGGACCCCGGCGTGGACGGCGTTGCACTGCGCGACCTGACCGTCCTGGACAATAGCAGGTTTTACATACCGCCTCTGAGCATCCCGTTTATCCATTCCGATATGCGAACTCTCACGGAAGAGTTTTCAAATATCGAGGAGCCGCAATGGACTGGCTTCTGGAAGCGCTACTGGGCCGAGGCGCTTGGGCGCGCGAAGGCTCTTTTCCTCATTCAGTACGGAATGCAAACGGCGAATCCCAATGTGCAGAATTATTTGATCGAATTTGCCCGCAATCCACAGCTCGCTTATCAAGCCTACGTCGCCGATAGCACACAAATCGAACCGATCCGGGTGGTGATTCGCGACGTTGCCGATGCCCTCCTTGTCCGCGAAGTGGCTTGGGCTTTATTCGGGCCGCCGGGGGAGTGCCCCAGCGACGTTGCACGTGAACTTAGCGCGGCCAGCGCCGAGATGCTTGCCAAGATGTCCCTGCCGGTCTTGCGTTATAACTTCAAAAGCGCAAGTCAGGGTAGCGAAAACGAAACTGGATCCACTAATGAACAGTTCGGCACGCCGGGTGTGCAGTTTCTGTGGCATCGTTTTTCAGCGTTCTACGTCGGCCACAAGCCTGGAAAAAATGGCGAGTGTCCTCCGTTGCGTCTTCCCAAAGTGCTTAAGCTTGCGTGTGATTGGGGCATCGCACATTCCGCGGCATACGTCCGTACCGTCGAGAAGGCGCTAGGGACTGAATTGCCCCAAATACGCTGGGACCAGCTCTATGATGAGGAGCACCATCCGGACCGCTACGTAACGGCTGTTTCGGGCCTCGCGCCCGGCGCCGCACAATGGGAGGTCTTTTCCAAGGCGGACCTTGCATGGGAAGAAGAAGCGGTCAAGGTCCTGCAGACCTTTCTGCGATCTGGGCCGGGGCGGACCCTGATCTGCGAGTACCACAATCGAGGGTGGGTGGACGCGACGCCCCGCTTCCGCATACGCGTGGTCGATAGCGGCGGGCGTCCTAAGCCACTATGCGTGGTGTTTTGTTCCCGGAAATCCACGCAGGAGGTTCTCGGCACGCGCATAACGGACGGCGCGGGCGAGATTCCCTTCTTCAATGGCCAATTTACCGACTTTACTTTCTGGATCACTGAACCCCCGCTACGCAAACGCCTATTTGTGGGCGGCGAATACATGGTGGGAACCAGAAGAAACTTGGAACAGCAAGGAGCTGCAAGCGGTACTCTTTACACAGTAACTCCTGATATTGCCGCGGTAACGTTCTCGCAAATAGTACTTGCAGATCCTGGAATGCCATTGTCGGGACCGGCCTCGCGGCTAACCGCTACCGCGACACCCGCGGCGAGTGCGAGCATTACGAGCGTCCGTTTTCTGCTAAAAGGGAATCCGTTGAACACGCCTGTTACAGGCGCTTACGAAACTACGTTGAATACGACGACGCTGAAGAACGGCCCGTATCAAGTCACAGCGGAGGCAACTGACAGTAAAAATGTAACTACAAGCTCAGCGGCGGTGACAGTTACAGTGCAGAACCCGCCGCCTACCGTCGCGATCACCGCGCCATCTGCAGGCGACATCGCCGGGACAGTAGCATGGACTGCGGACGCTGCCGCCGGAGCAGGCATGACGCTCAGGCACGTACAGTTTCAAGTAGACGGACGAAACTTTGGCTCTCCCGTTCCCAGTTCACCGTTCAGCGCGAATCTGAACGCGCTCACGCTAAAGAGCGGAGAAATAAAGCTCACCGCCATTGCGGAAGACACGGCGGGAAACACGGCCACGTCTGACATCGTAACCGTCAAAGTCACGAATGCGCTTCCCACGGTTCAGGTTACATCTCCTATCGCCAACGCCGCGGTCGCGGGAGCGTTTGACGTAACTGCAGAAGCGAATGCAGGAGCAGGTATGACGCTCGAGAGCGTGCAATTCAAGATCAACGGCAACGATTATGGCAAGCCCATTAGCGCAACCCCGTCGCAATCGGTTTATACGGTCACCGCAAACACGGCGGGGTTAAGAAATGGGAATGTCCCGATCGTAGCTGTCGCAAAAGACACAGCCGGCAACATAACGTCTTCTGCTCCCGTCACGGTGAAAGTGGCGAATGCGCCGCCCACAATTTCCTTTCTGCCCCCCAGCCTGTCCGGGTCTTATGTCTCAGTGGTGGCCAACGCTACTCCAGGCGCGGGGATGACCCTGCAGGGTGTCAAGTTTGTAATTGACGACGCACCGGTGGGCAGATTAGTGACGGCACGACCCTTCATGCTCGTTGAGTATCAACTATTGCCCGGCGTTCACACGATCATAGCCACGGTGCTGGACACTGCTGGAAATTCCGCGTCAACCTCGACCACAGTCACTGTGCCTTGACCTGATCGACCTCCATGCCGTCGCGCATGGTATGAGCTATAACAATCCAGCGAACCCTCCATCAACGAACCGCCACAAGGGTTCGACAAAGGAGAAATACATGCCGGTCTGCCCCTATTGCGGTGTCGTCGCGCTGGCGTCTACGTGACGTTGCTCGAGCAGTATCAGATGAAATTCTCGTCAATTCGGGTCTTGATATTGGCGCAGGATTGCGCTATTCGAGGATTATTGGGGACGTTTTCTGATAAAGTGAGCAGATTACAACTCAGGAAAGCACTGCTTTAGCCGATAAATGTGAGGGTAGACCTCATGGAAAAGGCCACGTTGCCGAGGGGGAGTGAAGACGCGCTTACGAGCGAGCAGGAAGTCGCCTCGCGAGCTTCGGCCGGGATTGCCGAAATCGATGTCCTCTGGCTGACCGCCGGCCTAAGCTGCGACGGCGATACCATTGCGATAACCGCGGCGACGCAACCAAGCATTGAGGATCTCGTTCTCGGCGGTATCCCCGGGATTCCGAAGGTCAACTTCCATAACGCCGTACTCAGTTATGAGGTAGGCGAAGATTTCCTGAAGCGCTTTCATAGGGCGGCTGAAGGGAAGCTCAGCCCGTTTATTCTGGTCGTCGAAGGCTCTATCCCAAACGAAAAGAATAAGGCGGAGGGCTACTGGACTGGCTTTGGGACCGATGCGGCGACCGGTCAACCGATCACCGTCTGTGAATGGATCGATCGTCTCTCACCGAATGCTTGGGCCATTGTGGCGGCTGGGACCTGCGCCACTTATGGCGGCGTCCACGCGATGCAGGGCAATCCGACCGCCTGTATGGGTCTGGCAGATTATCTTGGCTGGCAATGGAGATCTAAGGCGGGCATTCCGATTGTATGCGTGCCAGGTTGTCCGGTTCAGCCAGACAATTTCATGGAGACGCTTCTATACCTGCTGTATCAGGCGGCCGGCCGCGCTCCCATGATTTCGCTGGACGGATGCCTGCGACCTACTTGGCTTTTCGGGCAAACGGTTCATGAGGGCTGCGATCGTGGTGGTTACTACGAACAAGGCCAATTTGCCGAAGAATACGGAGCGCGCGAGTGCATCGTGAAACTGGGCTGCTGGGGGCCGGTAGTGCAATGCAATGTGCCCAAGCGGGGGTGGATGGGAGGCATCGGCGGTTGCCCGAACGTGGGAGGAATCTGTATTGGTTGTACGATGCCCGGCTTTCCGGACAAGTTTATGCCCTTCATGGATCCTCCCCCCGGCTCACATTTGTCGGCGCAGGCCGTGAAGACTTACGGCCGCGCAATCCATGCTCTGAGACGCTTTACGCAGGCTTCCATGAATAAGGAGCCGAGTTGGAGAAGGAAGCCCGAACTCAAGGCGTGACAAAGGACGGCTTGGGATCGAAAGTGGAAGAGGTTCGCGAGCCCGATCTGCAAGATGCCGAAGCCGTTCTTCAGGAGTTGGCCCGCGTCTTTGCTGCTGACGGATCTCTCGGCGATATCTCCACGCTGCTGAGCACACGGGCCATATCTGACGAATCCAAACTCTCAAGCGCCCAGGCATGCTACCAAACCCTGCTTGAGCAGATTCCGGCAGTGGTGTTCATGGCTTACCTGGACGGAGGGATCGGCGAGGCTTACGTGAGTCCGCACATCGAAACGTTGCTCGGCTTCAAGCAAGAGGAATGGCTGGAGGAACCGATTCGCTGGTACCGCCAGATACATCCCGAGGACAAGATGCGCTGGAGTCTGGAAGCGGGCTCGCTATTCCTCTCTGGCGAGCCATTGCGCTCGGTGTACCGTGTCATAGCCAAGGATGGGCACGTGGTTTGGTTCCAGTGCGAAGCGAAAATGGTGCGCCGCGAGGATGGCCGGCCATGGTTCATTCACGGGGTCGGGTTCGACATCACCGATCTAAAGAGGACGGAGGAATCGCTGGGACGCGCCTTAGAAACAGCCGAAGCCGCAAACCGCGCCAAGAGCGAGTTCCTTGCCAACATGAGCCATGAGATCCGGACGCCAATCAACGGCATTATGGGCATGACTTCACTAGCGCTCGATACGGACCTCACGCTTGAACAGAGGGATTACCTGGAGACCGTCGAGAGCTCAGCGAATTCCTTGCTGGCGGTGATCAACGACGTTCTGGACTTTTCAAAAATCGAAGCAAAAAAGCTGGATTTAGAGATCATTGAATTCAATCTGCGCGACTGCCTCAAGGAAACTATAAAATCGCTGGCGTTCCATGCACATAAGAAAGGCCTAGAGCTGGTGTGCCATGTGCCTTCCGAGGTAGAGGAAACTTTGATGGGGGATCCGGGCCGGCTACGGCAGATCGTCGTGAACTTAGTAAGTAACGCCATCAAATTCACCGAGAGCGGTGAGGTGGTCTTGAGTGTTGCGGTCGAGAGCCGCAGCGACAGTGAGCTTGGCCTTCATTTCCGGGTAGCGGACACAGGGATCGGCATCCCACGCGAGAAGCAAGAGCTCATCTTTGAGGCATTCACGCAAGCGGACGGATCTTCGACGCGCAAATACGGCGGTACGGGCTTGGGGTTGTCGATCTCGTCGCTTTTGGTGAACCTTCTAGGTGGGCGCATCTGGATCGAGAGTGAGGTGGGCCGAGGAAGCACCTTCCATTTCACGGCGACGTTTCCGTTGCCAACCCCGCGGAGCAGCTTGGATTCGCCGGTTACCTCAGAAAGCCCGTCCGGCGAGGAGAGCTGCTATGTGGCTGCTCCGGGCTTTAGAAGTGAACACGGCAGCGGCGCGAACAAGCGTTTCTACGGCTCACCGAGTTGAGTCAGTCGGTGAAGAGGGATGTAGCGGCCGTTCATTCAGCGCAGCGCCGCTCATGCGACGGGTTGCCGAGCTCTCCCGAATCGCCGGGTATAGAATTTAGGCAGGCAGCGAACCGCGACAGCAGTTCGACAAAGGAGAAATACATGCCGGCCTGCCCTGATTGCGGTGTCGTCACCCTGGAAGCGACCCGGTTCTGCCCGTCCTGCGGTAGAGACAACAAGCTAGTGATGCACTATCAGACCAACCACCCTTCTCAGGATTCAGCTCAATACTCTGCGCCGCGCACACATGCGGCCGCGAAGGGTTTCGAGCAGATCTTTGGAATGGATCCCCGTATTGCGTTCCTTGCCTTCGTTGTCGATCTGATGCTGTTCGGCACCGCGGCAGCCACGATGGGAATCACGCTGCCGATTGTGATTCCGCTGGCGATTGCGGCCGGCGTCGTACTTGGACGCATCACTTACAAGGCGCAGATGAAGTGGTATGGCGACGACCATGATTCCGCGATGATCAAGGCCGGCATCGTCGGTCTGCTCACCGCCATTCCGGTCGGTATACCCGCGATTGTCTGGGTGCCATCAGGTCTTATCGGCCTGCTTCACAACGCGCGAAAAAAACTGAGCTTGCCCAATCACGGTTGACGCGCGAACTTTATCCGCCTCCCCGCAGTGCTTCGCCGTTTTAGCGCATTGGCCCTGCTTCTCATCTCGGCCGTGCCGCTTCTCCAGGCACGTGTCATCGGTATTGAAATCACATCGCGCACTGGATGTCCTTAACGGAAGATCATTCGGCGATGCCGGAGCGTATGAACGCATCACGGGCCGGGTTTCCTTCTCGGTTCAAATCGCGAATCATCACAACAGCCGCATCGTGGATCTGCCGAATGCCGTGAACCTGACCAACGGCCAAGTAGAGTTCTCTTCCGACTTCATCGCGGTCCGTCCGAAAGACCCGAAGAAGCGAAACGGCTCTATGCTGCTCGAGATACCCAATCGCGGTAACTCGCGGATTATCGCGCTGGTGGACGGCGGGGATTGGGATCTGGCGCACGATGCGGGAGATGGCTGGCTTCTGCGCCAGGGCTACACCATCGCGGCGCTCGGCTGGCAGTGGGATGCCACCGGTCCCGGCGCCCTGCGCTTTTATGCGCCGATCGCCAAGGAGAACGGCAGGACCATCAGCGGCTTATTGCGCGGCGATCTGATGCCTTCTCATGAGATGGAGGAAATCCCCCTTGGGCACCTCATCACGGGCAGAATCGGGGGCACTGAATACCCGGTCAGCGCGCCGGATGACCCGCGGAACGTGCTCACGATGCGCGATTCGCCTACTGCGCCGCGCACTGAGATTCCTCGCTCTCAGTGGCGCTTCGCAACGAATCGCTCTATTTCCCTAAACGGCGGCTTCCATGCGGGAAAGATCTACGAATACGTGTATGTCGTGTCGAATCCCGTTGTCGCAGGTCTCTCCTTCGCGGCCGTGCGTGACTTCGCATCCCACGTCAAATACGACCCGGGTGCTCTTGTGCGTTCAGCGCGCGTGATAGGAGAAGGAATTTCGCAGAACGGCCGCTTTCTGCGCGATTTTATTTACGAGGGCTTCAATGCTGACGAAGAGGGCAGAATGGCTCTCGACGGCGTTCTCGCGCACGTCGCCGGAGCGGGCCGCGGCAGCTTCAATTACCGTTTCGCCCAGCCTTCGAGAGATGCGCAGCCTACTTCTTCGCTCTTCTTTCCTACCGACATCTTTCCGTTTACGGATGAGCCCGAGACGGATCCGCTTACCGGGCAAACGGGCGGACTGCTCGACCGCGCCGCCGCCGAAAACACTGTTCCGAAGATTTTCTTTTCTCACACATCCTATGAGTACTGGGGCCGTGTCGCTTCGCTGATTCACTCCAGTCCTGACGGCAAGCGCGACATGCCCATCTCGCGGAACGTTCGCATCTATCACTTCACGGGTCTGCAGCATTTCTCAGGGCCGTTCCCTCCTGCCAAGGGCAAAGGCGACCTTTTGGGAGACCAGCCGGAATCGCCGTTGCCGGTGAAGTATTTTTGGCGCGCCATGATCACTAATATGGATGGCTGGGTGCGCACAAACGCCGCTCCGCCGCCGAGCAGCTATCCCACCATCGCGGCTGGGACGCTTGTTCCGCTCTCGAAATACGCTCTGCCCGCCATCCCAGGCGTAGTTAAACCGCACGACGCAAACGAAGCGTACCGGCTCGACTTCGGTCCCGATTGGCAAACGGGCATCCTCAGCTTGGAACCTCCCAAGGTAGGTAAGCCGTTTCCCGTACTTGTCCCTCAGGTCGATGCGGACGGCAACGAACGTGACGGTGTTCGTCTGCCGGAGATAGCCGTTCCCGTTGCTACCTACACCGGTTGGAATTTACGCGACCCGTCCATCGGAGCACCGGGCCAGCGCGTATCGTTCGAAGGGTCTTACATACCGTTCCCGAAAACGGCAGCCGAAGGCCGGCAAGCACATGATCCTCGCCGCTCGATAGCCGAACGTTACCCGAGCCGCGATGCCTACGTTGCGCGCTACACCCAAGCGATAGACAACTTAGTCAAGCAACGCTGGATCCTGCCGGAGGATCGGCAAGCTTTGATTCACCGCGGTGAACAGGAGTGGGACTACGCGACGCGGTAACCGTTTACATCAAGAGGCGAATGGCTAGCTAGCCCGGCAGCCAAGCGACGCTTGGTCTGTACAGAGAGGAAATCGCCAAGCCGTCGCGCGTGCGTTGCCGGCGATTACTTAGAAGAGCCCTCCCTGCCGCCTGCGCCATAACCAGCGACCCGGAAAGAACGCAATCAGCAAAATAATCACCAGCGCGGGACCGATCGAAAGCAGAAACTCGAGAATCCCCATCGCTATACCCACCACGTTCCGGTAACCCTCGACGGCCGAATTGCGGAGTCGCGTAAGCGCCGAAGTTTCTCCTGTTTCGAGCGGCGCTTTGTACTCTTCTGAGAGTGTGAACTCCACGGAGGCGAGCGCGATTTGGTTGGAAAGGAATCTCTTATCCGCTTCGGCTACCTCGATCTCCCCTCGCGTCCTGTCAACCGCCTCCTCTACCTGCAACACATCCGCGAGCCTGCCGGTGCGGTCGCGCAGAATCTGGAGCAACCGCTCTTCTGTCGTGCGCAGGTTCGACAGGCGCGCATCCATATCCACGTAGCGCTGGGTCACATTGTCGCCCGTTTGCGACTCCTCACCCACGCGCCCTAAACGCCTTAGATCCTGAAGCATTGGATCCAGCCCTGCAGTAGGCGCTCGGAGCGTGGCCGTCAGCACACGGGCCGCCCCGTTGGGCGTGTTCGACTGGAGTTGAGAGATGTAACCCTGGTGACTCCGGACAATTCGCTCCAGCTCGGCCCGGCTTGCGTCGAAGCTCTTCGTCGTCACGGTTAGCCGCGCAGTTCGGACAATCAGTGGACCGGAGGGTCTCGCAGGCGCAGCAGGTGCGGGAGCCGCCGGCGGTGCGACCGGGAACGCCACCCAGCACGCCGCCGATCACACCGGTTCCGCCCACGACACCCATGGGCGCGGCCTCACTCTGTGCAGTCGTGATTCGCTCACCCACCGCCGGCGCCTGCATCCTCTCGTATAGAGCGCCCGTATTCACCGGCATACGGTCATACTCTAGAGTGGATCGTCTGAGCACCGCAACAACCACCACCAGCATGGCCACGGCACATGCACCCAGAACCCAAGGCCGCTTCCAAAAGACGAGTGGCGGTTTCTTGCTTATTTCGATCTGTGGAGGCGCGGACGCAATTGGGTCTATGTCCCAATCCAGCAGTCTGCGCGACACGTTTTGGAAATCCGCCGCCAAACGTTGGCAGTCACGGCATTGCTCGAGATGTTGCGCCGCCGCGAGGGCACGGTCCACGGATAACTCACCATCGAGATAGGCCATCATCTCTTCTTGAGAAAACGAATGAATGGCGGTCGGCATTATGACCTCCCTTCGGCGGTAATCGGCTCGGCGCTCGGCTCTAAGAAACGCTTCAACGCGAGCCGCGCCCGGAACAGCCGCGAGCGTACCGTGTTGATGGGAATGCGCAATAGGCGCGCAATCTCGGCGTAGCTCAACTGTTCATATTCACGCAGCATGAAAATCTCCCGTTCCGTCGGATCCAGCTTCTCGAGAGCTTCCCGAACCCAGTGCTCGGATTCGCGAAGTTCGGGTGCTGCGCCTTCGCTTCCGCTGAACGCGACGTCCGCCCTCCCGCTTTTGCGCCGCTCCCCAGCCAGCAGTTTGAATGCGATTCCGTACAAATACGCCCGGAACGGCGCATTTGGCTGATATCCCACTGCGCCTCGAAGCACGGCAATCCAGGTCTCTTGCGCCAGATCTTCGGCCCGCTCCTTACCGGCAAGCCGGCGGCGGAAAAAACCGTGAAGCGGCTGCTGATAACGCGCGAAAAGTTCTTCAAACGGTTCGCGCGAACCCGCCTGAAACTGCAGCATGAGAACTTCGTCGCTGATCATACGGAATTTAGTAACTGCCAGCCGCTGTGTATCCAGGTAATGACGCCAACCCGGTGAGAAGTTCCCCAGCTTTGACAAAATTCTGCCAAGCCTCTGAACTAGTCCCAATTTTGCTCAAAGTGTGAGATAGTTAATAGCGCGAGGCGGCGTCGAGATTACGGGCCGGCTCACTTATGTGTCTTCGTCCAGCCCGGGGTTGACCACGAAAGCGAGCGGGAAGGTATGCCCCACATTTGTAACCTGCTGATCGCTGATGGCGATTTCGATCAAGTTATTTTGATTGAGTCGCTCCTCCAGACATTGGGTAAGCAACACCAATGCCACCAGACGCCCAACGGTTCTCTTACTCTTCAATTCCTTCGGAGGGAGCCACCATACCAGGATGCACCTCGGCCGGATCTGATTTTATTAGATCTCTACCTGTCCGAAGGAAGAGGCTGCGAAGTGCTTCGAACGATCAAATCGCACGCCGATCTCCGCTCAATTCCCGTAATCATCGTCTGCGCCGCTCGGAATGAGGTCGATGTTAACGCCTGTTATGATCAGCACGCCAACGCTGTCGTAAATAGAGCGGCAGACCTCGACGGCGCAGTTCGGGTGGTTTCCGCTATTGAACAGTTCTGGTTGCAGCTCGCGGAACTGCCGAGCAGCCCGGCGTAGTTCGCCGCCCGGCTGGCGCTTTCGCCAAATCAGGCCGATTCCAAAATGATATTCGCGTATTGCGTCGTATCGCCGGTTCGAATCAGCCCAACAGCCGCCGGTACACGTTTCTTGAATGCTTCATGCGGCTCAAAGGCAATCGAGATCTGATGCAGCGCTTCTTCACACTGGTTCACGGTAGCAGTGGAATTCGCCGCTCTGAATTCTTCCGCCATAAACGCTCTTCCGATCATGAAATTCAGGCGAATGGCGCGTAATACGTCCAGCACTTTAGGCGTATCGTCCACGAGCGAGATGTCGACCGTCTCAACGTGCGGCCAAAAAGGAAATCCCCGGTCCGCAATGACAACTGTGTTCGTATGTCTCACGCGGCTGAGCAGCGAATTGATGGCAGGGTTCAGAATTCCAGTTTTGAGCACGCAAGCGCGATCTTAGCATCCGGGGGGAATCCTTCGCTGTTCGTGGCGATCAACCGCAACACTTCGTTAAAATAGGAATGGAGTGGCGTCGTATTCCGAGTATTTCCACCGTCGGCAATTCCTGAAGTGCGCCGGATTCGCTGGACTCGCGTCCGCCTTCCCGCGTAGAGCTATTTCCGCTCCATCCTTTCCGCAACAGACTGCTCTAAAAAATCGCGCACCGCTTAGCGCCAGCGCATTTTATCCGCTGCCCCTTGGATCAATTCGCCCAGCCGGCTGGTTGCGGCGTCAGCTTGAGATCCAGGCGAATGGGTTGAGCGGTCACCTGGATGAAACTTGGGCCGACGTCGGACCCAACAGCGGATGGCTGGGCGGCACCGGTGAATCGTGGGAGCGCGGTCCGTACTTTCTCGACGGATTGCTGCCGTTGGCCTATCTTCTAGGCGACGCGCATCTGCAAGCGAAAGCGCAAAAATACATCGATTGGACACTGAATAACCAGTTGCCCAACGGGATGATCGGTCCGCGTTCGAATGACGATTGGTGGCCGCGTATCGTGATGCTCAAGGTCCTCACGCAGTATCAGGAAGTCACCGGAGACGCCCGTGTCATCCCGCTCATGACGCGCTATTGTGCTTATCAACTTAGCCAATTACCGAAGCGCCCGCTGCGCGATTGGGGAAAGTTCCGCTGGCAAGATGAAGCGCTGAGTGTGATTTGGCTCTACAACCGCACCGGGGATCGAAAACTGCTCGATTTGTTGCAATTGCTCCATGCGCAAGGACACGATTGGCTGGCGCAATTCGCAAACTTCAAGTACACCGAGCGCATCACCGCGGAGTTCCTGAAGCTCAATGAAAACAATAACGGCCTCAAAGATCTGGCGCTCTCCACGCACGGAGTGAACAACGGCCAGGCAATCAAAACCGGCCCAGTCTGGTCGCTCGTTTCCGCCTCCGATGCGGACCGCCGCGCTGTCTTGCACATGATTGCCGAACTCGACAAGTATCACGGTCTGCCCAACGGCATGTTCTCCTGCGACGAGCATCTCGCCGGCCGCAACCCTTCGCAAGGTTCAGAACTGTGTACTGTCGTCGAATACATGTTTTCCCTTGAGCAATCCCTCGCCATTCTTGGCGACGTTTCGCTCGGCGACAAACTTGAACGCTTAGCATTCAATGCGCTGCCCGGCACTCTGACGGATGACATGTGGGCTCACCAGTACAACCAGGAGCCGAATCAGGTGGAGTGCAGTTTGCATCGCAAACCTTGGACCACCGATGGTCCCGAATCCAATCTCTATGGATTGGAGCCAAATTTCGGTTGCTGCACCGCCAACTTCAATCAGGGCTGGCCGAAATTCGCGGCGAGTCTGTTCATGCTCTCGCACGACGACGGTTTGGTCGCGGCGGCCTACGCTCCGTGCGAGGTCCATACTATCGTTCGCGGCACGCCCGTGCATCTCACGGAAGAAACCAGTTATCCGTTCCGCGGTACTGTGCAACTCACGATTAACCCGGCCTCCCCCGTTGCTTTTCCGCTCCAGCTTCGAATTCCGGCTTGGGCCGCCGGCGCCGGCATCAAGGTCAATGGCCAGCAGCAGCCGCAATCTTCACCCGGAACATTCGCACGCGTCGAGCGCACCTGGAAAACAGGCGATCGGGTCACGATTGACTTCCCCCTGCAGCCACGAATCTCGAAATGGTTCAACGATTCCGTCGCCATCGAGCGCGGCCCGCTCGTCTTTTCCTACAGCATTGGCGAAGACTGGTTGAAGCTGCGTGATCGGGGCCTGACGGCTGATTGGCAAGTCTATCCAACCACCCAATGGAACTACGCGCTCGCACTGAACGGCGCTTCTGCTGTGCCCAACGTCTCTGCAACGGAAGCTGAAATCGGCGATCGTCCCTTCAGTGCCGCCCATTCCCCTGTCACCCTCAAAGTGAAAGCTCGCAAGCTGCCCGGCTGGCGATCCGAGGATGGCGTCGCCAATCCCGTGCCCCAAAGCCCCGTCTCGAGCAATGAGCCGGAAGAGACCATCGAACTGCTGCCGTACGCCGCGGCGAAGCTGCGCATCACGGCATTTCCCGAACTTCAGAGCTGACCTCTTCGCAAGCTGCCCTATTCGTACCGTAAAGCCACGTTCGGATCGATAGTCGATGCTCTGCGCGCCGGCAGATAGCACCCCAGCATCGCTACCGCTCCAAATACCAGCGCAACCGTCAGGAACGCGCCCGGATCGCTCGCCTTCACTTCGAACAACAGACTCGATAGCGCCCGCGTCAAAAATAATGCACACGTCAGCCCCAAGATGGTCCCCGTTAACACGAGCCTGGCGCCTTCCGACAACACCATCGCGAGCACTCTGGCCCGATCCGCCCCGAGTGCCATCCGAATACCCAACTCGCTGGTTCGCCGGGTCACGGTATAGGAGAGCAGTCCGTAAATGCCGACCGCCGACAGCAGCAGCGCGCAGCCGGCAAACAATCCCAATAGAGAGGTCTGGAAGCGTTCTCTCGAGATGGTTCCCGCAATCACCTCATCCATGCTCTGAAACTCAACCGGCGTATCCGGATTGACAGAGCTGATGATGGAACGCGCCGCCGCTTGCGTATCGAAACGTCCGCGCACTACCAGCGTTGCGTCGCCCCAAATGTCCTCGTGTTGCATATATTCGGCGAAGACCTCAGGTTCCGCCGGCTTATTCAAACCGAATGCATGCACATCTGGAATCAGCCCAACGATCGTCATAAACTGCGGTTTCCGATCAAACCCAAAGAAGCGAATCCTTCTGCCGATCGCATCCTGTCCCGGAAAAAATTGTCGCGCGAACGCCTGATTCACAATCGCGACCTGTCCCGGCGACGAATCATCGTGCGCATCGAACCCTCGCCCCTTCAGAATTGGCAATCCGAACGCCTGAAAAGTATTCGCTCGTGGCCAACCGGTAATACGCATCGGGGCTCTCGTGCGGGTCCGCCGGCTGCGGTCTTCCCTCGATCTCGAAGTTCCCGTCTGCTCCCCCATCGCGAACCGGAAGCGGATTGATGAGTGCGGCGGCTTGTATGCCCGGAAGCTTGCTCACGCGCTCCAGCAACTCTCTCGATAACGTCGTCACTACTTCCGCGCTCTTGGGGTTTCCATTTGCCGCCGGCCAGGTTACGTCTGCCGTGTAGACTCCCGAAGCTTTCAATCCCGAGTTCACATGCGCCAGCTTCCAATAACTTTTCATCAGGAGCACCGCCCCCGCCAGCAGTACAATCGCCAGTGCAATCTGTCCCACAACCAGACCGTTGCCCCAGCGTTTCAACTGCGGCCCTGCTGTGCTCTTGCTTCCTCCCTCCTTCAATGCTTCATTCGCATCGCTGCGAGATCCGACAATCGCTGGCAGCACGCCGAATAATATTCCCGCCGCCATCGACAGCGCCGCCGTAAACCATAACACCGTCGTATCTACACGCATGTTCTCCATGCGCGGAATATCGGCGGGCGCCGAGTGCCGCAAAAATGCCGTGCCCAGCAGCGCCAGCAACAATCCCGCTGCCCCGCCCACTAACGAAAGAAGAACGCTTTCGGTCAACAGTTGCCGTACCAGCCGTCCCCGCGCTGCGCCCAAAGCCTTTCGCAACGCCAACTCTCTTATGCGCACGGTGGCCCGCGCCATCTGCAGATTCGAAATGTTCACGCACGCAATCAGCAGCACCAGAACTACAGCCGACAGCAGCATCAAAAATGCCGGCCGAACGGGTCCCACGATCTGTTCGTACAGCGAGACCACTCGTATCCCTTCGTCCTTGTCATCCTTGTACTCCTTTCCGAGTCGCGCGGCGATCAAATCCATATCTCCTTGCGCCCGCCGAATTGAAACGCCCTGTCTTAAGCGTCCAATCACTCGATTGTTGTGAGCGGACCTACCGGTGTCGTCTTTGAAGAATTCCGCCGGTGTCCAGACCTCAGCCCGGCCAGGGAAGTTGAAACGGGGCGGCATGACGCCAATCACTGTAAACGTCATCCCGTCAATCCGGATTGCTTTGCCCAATCCCTCCGCTCCAGGCCCGAAAATCGCCTGCGACAACTCGTACCCGACCACCGCCGTGGGTGTGCCACCGGGGGTCTGCTCCGCGCGGCTGAACGTCCGCCCCACGACTGCGCCGGTTCCCATCGCTTCGAAAAAGCCTCGGGACACCATCCCCATGTGCACGCGCTTCGGAGCAAACTTTCCGGCCAGCGTCACGTCCTCATCCCCGTAGCTCGCCAGATACTCCATCGACCTGTTCTGTGCGCGCCAGTCCCGGAAATCCAGTCCTGACACGCTCATCGTGTGGCCGCTCTTCGCCGTTTGCCAAACCTGAACCAGCCGCTCCGGATGCGGGTACGGCAGCGCGCTTAACAGCACCGCGTTCACGGCACTGAACATCGCTGTGTTCATACCGATTCCCAGCGCCAGAACTACCACGGCCGTAACGCTAAACGCCGGGGTCTTCACCAGCACACGGCAGCCAAACCGTACGTCTTGCAGAAGTTGCTCCACAGCAGTCCAACCCCACGCTTCGCGGCTCTTTTCCCGCTCGAGCGTCAGGTTGCCAAAGCGCCGCCTGGCGTTCGCGCGCGCCTCGGCCTCGCTCTGGCCTTCCTCCATCAACTCGGCGGTTCGCTCTTCCAAGTGGGCCGCCATCTCATCCGCGAGTTCCCGGTCTACACGCCTGCGCTCCAACCAGCGCGCAAGGAAATTCATGATTCAGCCGGCCCCATCACCCGGCCAATCCCGCCCAACAATCGCTCGAAACCTGCCCTCTCCCGCTCCAGTTGTTTGCGCCCGGCGGGAGTCAACCTGTAGGTCCTCACTCGACGATTCCTCGCCGACATACCCCACTCCGCGACCACCCACCGTTCCCGCAGCAGCCTCTGCAGCGCTGGGTAAAGTGAACCTTCCTCCACCTGCAGCACTTCTTCCGACCTCTGCTGGATGTGTTGCGCAATGGCATACCCGTGCAGAGCCCCGCCCCGCAGGGTCTGCAAAATCAGCATTTCGAGAGTTCCCGGCAACAGGTCCCTCTCACTGCTGTTCCGCCTCATCTGGGACTCCCTTCACATGACATAGGTTATCTATACCTAGATAATCTATAGCATGCCGGCTGTCAAGGCGTCCCTCTGCCATTGCGGAGCATGAAGAAGTTGAACGGAACTGCGCGGGCGCGGATGTGGAAGGCGCCAGGGCGCCGGGACTATGCGCCTTGTGGAAGGGATGCTTAGCTCCCGCTCACAGGCGGAGCCTGTCGTCTGGGGTCCCGTTCTGGTGTAGCCTTACGCCAGGCGGGCGGCTTCTGTCGATTGCTAAACGCCGGCCGCAGGCGTCTCACTAAGACATAGGCTTGCCCGAGGGGCCATTCACACGGACTTTAGCTGCTATTCCCTGAAGTGTTGAAAGACCACCGCCACCGCCGCCGGATGTGGCGGAGCTTAGGCCGAGATAGCTATCGACGTCCTGGGTGGTAATCCCCATGTTCGCAGCGATTGTTTTTACCGCCATTCCCTGCTGCTGCATGGCATGAGCTTGCGCGGCGGCCGAAAGCTTTACGCTGTCGCCGGTAGCGGGCGCCGCCTGGACGGTCTTCTGCGTTGCAGGCTGGGTCTGCTGTACGGGCGCAATGAGCGTAGTTCCCGCAGAAGATGTCGCGCTGTTAGCTATTCCGTTTACCATTTGGTCTGATCCTGCTCACTCTATCGATGAGTAAAAATCGAATTCGACCCTAAGCGCGGCAATATTTCTACTACGACCGAGGGCGTAAGCAATTCCGTCGGGCGGTTACGGATGAACCAATCGATCTACAGAATGGCGCCGACAATCGCTCCCAGGAGCAAAGGCCCGACGTGGGCGGCGGCGATAATGAACCCGCCCGCCCCGGCGAGAAAGCCGAACATGGCGAAGCCCGTGAGGATGGAGGCAAGAAAGAAGAAAGCGGCACCTAGAATGAACCCCGGCAGAAGCACCGCCAGAATCGCATTCCCCAGACTGCCGGCCTTCCGCCCGCCCACAAAACCGGCAATTAAGGGACCGAGAAGAGGCAACCAGAACAACAGAATGGAAAGGACGAACATCCATAGAATGGCGCTGCCTATGCTGCCGGGGCGATTTGGCATCTGATCAGTCTCTCACAGGCTCAAGCCCCGCGCTACGCACGGATAATGGCGCTTCAGCTCATACACGACTTACTTGTGCCTTCTCGCCCCCACTCTCCCCTCATCAAAAGTGCGGCCCAGCCCTCTATCCGGTGCCAATCTCTTTCGAAAAAGGCGTGAAAATCGCCCGTGCGCGCCACTCCCGGTACTTCTGACGGCAGTGCTACACTCAGATGTGCGGACGCGGATATTGGGTGTAATCCCCGCCCGGTTTGCCTCCTCTCGATTCCCTGCCAAAGCCATCGCTCCTCTTGCCGGTAAACCCATGGTGCAGCACGTTTGGGAACGCGCCTGCATGGCGCGTTATCTGGACGACGTGCTGGTGGCGACCGACGACGAACGCATTGCGAACGTAGTGCGCGGCTTCGGTGGACGCGTGCGCATGACGCGCCCGGACCACCCATCAGGTACCGACAGAATCGCTGAGATTGCCTCTTCGCACGAAGCGGCCATTTACGTAAACATCCAGGGCGACGAGCCGCTGATCGATCCCGAAGCGATCGATTCCGCGATCGATGCCGTGCGCACCGGTGAAGATGTCTCGATGGGCACTTTAAAGAAGCGCATCGCCGATCCCGCTGACATCCTCAATCCGAACGTCGTCAAAGTGGTGACGAACCTGGCCGGCGACGCCATTTACTTTTCGCGGTCGCCCATCCCGCATGAGCGCGACACGGGAAGCGTGTTGCCGGTGTATTTTAAACACATCGGTCTTTATGTGTACCGTGCGGATTTTCTGCGTCAGTATCCGGATCTGGTGACGGGACCGCTCGAACAGATCGAGCGGCTGGAGCAGCTGCGCGCGCTCGAGAACGGCTATCGGATTCGCGTGGTAGAGACCGACTACGAATCGTTGGGCGTGGATACGCCGGAAGATTTAGAGCGGGTGAATCAACTTTTTACGGCAGTTGCCAATTCGGTAGGTTATAGCTGAGGAAGCTAAGGAGGCGTTGACAGCGAGCCGGCAGCCAGGCGAAGGCATCGCTAACAAGATCATGGCCAAGTACATATTCGTAACGGGCGGCGTGGTTTCTTCACTCGGGAAAGGAATAGCGGCCGCGTCGATCGGCTGCCTTCTTGAAAGCCGTGGCCTCCGTGTCACTCTCCAAAAGTTCGATCCGTACTTAAACATCGATCCGGGTACCATGAGCCCGTTCCAGCATGGCGAGGTTTTCGTGACCGATGACGGCGCGGAAACAGATCTCGATCTTGGGCATTACGAACGCTTCACGCACGCTCCGCTGACGCAAAGCAACAATCTCACTTCCGGCCGCATTTACGAAAACATCATCACGCGCGAGCGCCGCGGCGATTACCTGGGCAAAACAGTGCAGGTGATTCCGCACGTGACGAACGAGATTAAAGCTGCCTGCCGCAAGGTGGCCGCGGACGTCGATATCGCCATTGTCGAGATCGGCGGCACCGTCGGTGATATCGAATCGCTTCCCTTTATCGAAGCCATTCGGCAGATGCGCCACGAAGAGGGCCGTGAGAACACCCTTTTCGTCCACTTGACCTTGGTGCCGTGGATTGCCGCCGCGCAGGAGTTGAAAACAAAGCCAACCCAGCACAGCGTCAAGGAACTGCGCGCCATCGGTATTCAGCCGGATATATTGCTGTGCCGCTCCGAACGGGCGTTGCCGGACGAAGTGAAAGAAAAGATCGCCCTCTTCTGCGACGTGGACGTCAGAAGCGTCGTCACGGCGAAGGACGTCGATTCCGTGTACGAAATTCCCATGGTGTTCGCCGAACAAGGCGTGGATGAAAGCGTGTTGCGGATGCTGCATGTGACGCCCGGTCCACGGAATCTCTCTCGCTGGCTCGACATGCTGAACCGCATGCAGAATCCGATTCGCGACGTGAGCATTGGACTGGTAGGCAAGTATGTGGAATACGAGGATTCCTACAAAAGTCTGAAAGAGGCGCTGCTGCATGCCGGCATTGCGCACCAGGCGCGCGTGAACATCGAATGGATTGAAGCCGAACAAATGGAGTGGCCGCAGTGCCGCGAGCCTTTGCACCGCTTCGACGGGATTCTGGTCCCCGGTGGCTTCGGCAAACGCGGCATTCAGGGAATGTTGAACGCGATTCGCTGCGCGCGTGAAGATAAGATTCCCTATTTTGGAATCTGTCTCGGCATGCAGACCATGGTCATCGAATTTGCGCGCAACATGTGTGGTTTGGCAGATGCCGATTCGACAGAATTCAATCCGGCGACGCCGCACCGCGTCATCTTCAAGTTGCGCGAACTGAAAGGTGTGGACGAACTCGGCGGCACCATGCGCCTGGGCGCTTACCCGTGCCGGCTGGCGGACGGAAGCTTTGCGGAAGAGGCTTATCGAACAACCGACATCAGCGAACGGCATCGACATCGCTACGAGTTCAACCGCGAATTTGAAGGCACGCTGACGGCACATGGTTTGCGGCTCACGGGCCAAACCCCGGACGGAGTGTACGTTGAGATCTGCGAGTTCCCGGACCATCCCTGGTTTCTCGGCTGCCAGTTTCATCCCGAATTTAAATCGAAGCCGCTCGAGCCGCATCCCTTGTTTACGTCCTTCCTCGCGGCGGCTCTGAAGCACAATCACGGCAAGAGCCATTCCCTCAAAAAAACCTCTGAGCCCGTTCTGTCGCACGCAGGATGAGTGCGGCCGTTACCGCCGGCGAAGGCAAAGTCAAAGTTACCTTTTCGAACACCGCTCCTTTGGCGCTCATCGCCGGGCCATGTGTCATCGAAAGTGAAGACCACGTCATGTGGCTGGCGGAAATATTGTGGGCCTTGGTCGGGCCCTATGTCTTCAAGGCCTCCTTCGATAAGGCGAATCGCAGCAGCGTTTCTTCCTACCGTGGTCCGGGCTTGAAAGAGGGCATTCGTATCCTCGGCAAGGTCCGGGAATACGGAGTGCCCGTTCTTACAGACATCCACGAACCGGCGCAAGCGGAAAAAGTAGCCAAGGCCGCCGACATCCTGCAGATCCCGGCTTTTCTGTGCCGCCAGACAGATTTATTGGTCGCGGCCGGTCAAACAGGGCGGGTGGTCAACATCAAGAAAGGGCAGTTCGTCGCGCCAACCGACATCGCCCGCGCCGCCGAGAAGGTGGCGAGCACCGGTAATCATAAGATCATTCTGACCGAGCGCGGCTCCTCTTTTGGATACAACAATTTAGTCGTAGACATGCGCGGCTTAGCGATTATGGCCTCGACCGGGTACCCGGTGGTCTTCGATGCTACGCACAGCGTTCAGCTTCCGGGTGCCTCTGGCGATACATCCGGGGGGGAGCCTCAGTTCATTGAGCCGCTGGCGCGCGCGGCGACCGCGGTGGGAATTGCGGGCGTGTTCGTCGAGGTTCACAACGATCCGAAGCGCGCGTTGTCCGACGGGGCCAACGCCTTACATCTTGAGCTATTCCCCGGGTTTTGGCAGAGGCTTAAGGCGATCGATGCCACTATCAAGAACTTCTCGGGCTGACGATGGAATTGATATGAGATGGAATGAGATGATGTGAGACAACGCTGTGCCCGCTAGCAACGTCGTATTATGTTGAATCGTATGTTATTCCGTCTACTTGAGCGTCGTTCGCGGCTGGAACGAAGCGCCGCCGGAGATCTACGGCATCGGCAGCGCGGTTTTTCGCTCATCGAATTACTGATTGTGATCGCCATCATCCTGATAATTCTGTCGATTGCCTTGCCGCAGATGAGCAAATCGCGCATGCATGCGCAGGAAATGAGCGCTGTGGCAGAGGTCCGTACCATCAATCAGGCCCAAGTCCAGTACCAGTCGCAATTCGGCCAGTATGCCACCACCTTGGCGCAACTTGGCCCTCCGGCAACAGCGGGCGCGGCCGAAGGGCCCGCGGCAGCAGGTTTAATTCCAGGAAGTCTGGCAAGCGGCTCTGCCAGCGGATACACTTTCACCGTTGCTGCCACTCCCGGCGGGTATTCCGTGACGGCTGTTCCGAAGACATTCGGCAGCACGGGCCGGCGCACCTTCTACTCCGACCAGACCGCCGTGATCCGCGAGAACTGGGGCCAAGACCCGGCTTCGGCGACCAGCGGCGAGATTTCGAAATAGCAGGTTGTGAAGTCGAGCTGTATCGCCTTCACCATCCTGGCTTTTGCCCTGCAATGCCGTGCTGAGCAGCCCACAGCCGCGACCTTAGCGGCTGCGTTTCAGAACATCGCGGTCGATCCGGACCAGACCTACCGGGTCCGCGACCTTCAGTTCAGCCGCGGAGACATCAAAATCTATCTCAATGAAGGCGTCCTATCGTTTGCCACGCCCGTCGCCGGACATGTTGTGGCGGCGATTTTCACGACGCAAGCGTCCGAAGCGGGAGACGCGGAAATTCTGTTGTTACCCCCGCGCCGCAGCGAACGGGCTTCGCTTGCCTCCTTCACTAAAAGCCCCAATCTGGATGAGCACTTCAACTCCGCCGCCTTCGTTTTCTCCGACCGTACGGCAGAGGAACTGCTCACAATGATTCAGCAGGCGCCCATTCGAAAGGCGTCGAACGTGGCCCTGCAAAATAGGGCGGCCCTCAACGCAGCGGTTCGCGGTGCCACGGCGGAGGCCGGCATTCGGCTCATGCAAGCGCTACTCGATAATCACCCGCCGCAAGAAGGATTTTTCTACTCGTTCTTAGCCGGGCGAACCTTGGGCGGCTTCGATGTGTTTTATGAGCCATCCAATCCGGAACCGATCTCGGTCGGCAGGCCGATTGCCGACGCCTCGCAACAAGGCTTTCAGCTCTGGACGGCGTTTCGCCCGCGCCATGCTGCGCCCGTAACCGAGCGTTCGCCAGTCTTAAGCGATTACCGCATCGAAACGACGATTCACGACGACTTGAGCATGGCGTCGGTCGCGAACTTTGCCTGCGTTCCCGACGCGAGCGCCGGGCGCGTTCTGGCATTCGGGTTATCGGAGCACTTGCGAGTAACCTCCGCGCTGGTCGACGGGAAAGCAGTCGAAGTGTATCAACCTGAGGCCCTGCACGTCGCCGAACAGGAACGCGGGCGGGGCTTCCTGCTGATTGCCGAAGCGCCGCTGGAGACGGGAATCCCGCACCCGATCGAAGTACATTATGAAGGGTCTGTGATCCGCCAAACCGGTCAAGGCGGCTACTTTGTAGACGAACGAAACGTCTGGTATCCGCACGTATGGCCGATGAGGACCAATTTCGATTTGACCTTCCACTTCGCTTCCCATCTGACGCTGGTTTCCACCGGTGAATTGGTCAGCGATAACGCCGCTAATGGCATCCGCGTGGTCCACCGCAAAACGCGAGTGCCGGAAGGGATGGCGGGGTTCAACCTGGGTGATTACAAATCGAGCGTCGAAGATCAGGGCATCTACCGCGTGGAAACCTACGCCGATCGGAAATCCGCGGAGTCGCTGCAAACAGTGGCTCAAAAGACCGCCGCGGTCCTTGACTACTACACCAAGGCATGGACGCCTCTTCCCATCCACAGCATCGCGGTTACGCCGATCGCCGGCACGTTTGGGCAGGGCTTCCCGGGGCTGATTTACTTATCGACATTAGCTTATCTGCGGGCTGAAGATCGCCCGGTGCCGCTTCAGAATGCGCGTGTAGACACCTTTTTCTCCCAGATGATGCTGCCGCACGAGGTAGCGCACCAGTGGTGGGGCAACGTGGTCATCCCGGCGGATTACCGGACTGTGTGGCTGCTCGAGGCGATGGCGAACTATTCCGCTCTTCAGGTTCTGGAAAATACCGAGGGCAAGAAGGCCGTGGACGCCGTCCTCGACAGCTACCGCTCCGATTTACTGGGCCAGGAGAATGGCAGCTCGGTGGAGTCAATCGGCCCCGTAGATTTCGGCCTTCGGCTGCTCGATACCGCGGGCATGGCGGTTTGGCATAAGATCGTCTACGAAAAAGGGACTTGGATTCTGCACATGTTGCGGCAAAGGCTGGGCGACGACGGCTTCCGGCACATGCAATTGAAGCTACTCCAGGACTTCGCGGCTAAACCGGTGGACAACGAAGACTTCCGGCGCGTCGCCAGCCAGTTCCTACCCCCTGGACAACCAGATCGACATTTGGAATTGTTCTTTGATGCCTGGGTTTACGGAACCGGTATTCCGAAGATGTCGCTTGCTCATTCCGGCGACGGCCCGGACGTAGTCGTCTCGGGAATAGATGACGATTTCACTGCCGATGTCCCGGTGCAATGCCAAACTCAATCGGGACGTGAGCAACTGCGTTGGGTGCGCTTCAGTTCCGGCAGCAATCCCGTGGACCCTCACGGCGTCGCCGGAGCATGCGAACTGCCGGCATCTTCCGACTACCTGTATTCACACTAGCGCAAAGGACGCGGATGCGCGCCCCAAGGCCAGGAAAGGAACCGCTGCTCTGTGCGGGGCGCGCTTGACACCGCGGCCGTTTTGCGCGAGTTCCTCTAGTAGACGTAAACCTTTGCCGTTCATCCCCGTCACAGTAAGTGGAACGGGCGCTTATGATATTCGCGATGGCGGACCAACTGGAGCGTGAAGTCCACGTTGGCGCCGATGTGCGCGAGTTCGGTACTTGGATGGCTTCCGAGCAGCGCCGCATTTTCCTCCTGTGCCGCCGCATGCTCGACGACCCGGACGAAGCGGATTCGGCGACTCAAGACGTATTCCTCAAGGCCTATAAGGCCCTAAGTAAGGGTGAGCCGAAGGACTTGGATAACCCGGGCAAGTGGGTGACGCGCATTGCTGTAAACACGTGTTTGGACCGGCTGCGATCCAACGCGTGGAAGGTCTGGCGTCGCCGCCCTTCGGCTGCCGACGAAGAAGTCATTTTGGAGATGACGCCGGGCGGCGATCCGGATGCGGAACGCCAGGTGTTCGCCCAACAAATCCAGCAAAGACTGGAAGTTGGCGTTGAAGAAGTTGTCGGATCGCCAAAGGGCGGTCTTTTCGTTGCGGCACTATGATGCGATGGCGCTCGAAGATATAGCCGATGTACTGAAACTGGATACAGGCACGGTAAAGGCGCATTTGTTTCGGGCGGTGGCAAAGCTGCGCGAAGAGTTGAAGGATCTGTATAACGCGCGCACATGACGCGCCGAGGAAGTTGTTATGGAGTCCAAGGTGTCAGGACATTGGACAAATGATCAGTTGATAGCCCATTTGTATGGCGTAGGTCCGGAAGACGGTCATCTGCGCGGATGCGGTGTGTGTCAGGAGCGGCTGTCCGCTATGGCAGGCCATCGCCAGGCGTTAGAAGTAACTTCATCGAAACAGGCCGATGTCAGTGTTGAGTTTCTGGCGGCGCAGCGGCGGCAGATTTACGCCAAAATCGCGCAGCCGGTGCGTTGGTGGTCGGGAACGAACATGCGGCGCTTGGCTTCGGCCGCGGCAACGCTGCTGGTGCTGGGTGGTGGGCTGATGGTGTACGAAGAACATCAGGAACAGCAGGCGATGAATGACAAAGTGTCCGACGCGCAGCTTGCCGCCCAGGTGAGCAGCATGGCGCAAGACTCCGAACCGTCTTCCACAGGCCCGCTGCAGGCCCTATTCGAAGAATGAGACGGCATCTTTGCACGTATGTGCTGTTGTGCCTGGGTCTCGCGGCACTTGCCGCAGCTCAGAACAGGGCGAATTTCCCCTGGTGGAACAGCCCTGTTACCGCGGATCTCAATCTGAGTCCGGCGCAATCTCATCAAATCCATCAGATTGTGCGCTCGTACCGCGATCGTCTTTTCGATGCGCGCAACGCGCAGCAGAAGGCAGAGGCGGATCTCGAGGATCTGTTGAACGATCCGCAGGTCACCCCAGACAGTGCGCGTCCGGTGATCGAACGCTTAGCCACAGCACGCGCCAACACCAGCCGTGTATTTCTCGAAATGAGCGTCAAGCTTCGCAGTGTCCTGACGCTCGACCAATGGCGCATCCTAGTCCGGCGCTGGGACGAAGTCCAGCGGAAGAAGCCGTCGGATACGCAGGTGCTGCCGGAGTAAGCGGCCGAGCCGCACGCATGAGCAGTATCACATATAAGCTTCGTTCCTGCGGATGCCTTATTGGGTGTCCACTCGCCGATAACCCTGTTCCGTAACGCCCCACTCCCGAATCGCTGACGATTCGGGAGCAACCCGGAAACTAAACCCTTGGCCGTCACCGGCGAACTATCCTCCGGACGGCTCAGTTTCCGGATTGCGCTTGATCCAGCAACTTTTGCAAGACCTCCACGGAGACTGACGAGAACAACGTTCAACGGTGCGGGAGCAGAGCTGTTGGAAGCTGTCTTCCACCGACGACTAAAAGCTGGTGGCGAGTTCGAGGAACCGCACTCGGCACAGGGATCGACCTCTTTATAGCATCTCGACCATTCGAGATTAGAAATTGATCCGCCCGCTCACCTGCAGCTCGCGGCCAGTGCCTTCCGCCATCGTTATGGTGCCGAACTGGGGAGTGTTCACAAAGTTATTGGGGTAGCCCCAGTTGCTGTGGTTTAACGCGTTAAATGCATCCACGCGGAGCACGAAAGCATATCGCTCGGTGATTGAAAACTTCCGCTGCACGGATTGATCGAGGTTGACGAACTTGGACCAAACATGTGTGTTGACGCCAGCGTTGCCGAAGGTATAGGGAGCGGGAGCTGAAAAGGCGGCCGTGTTGAACCATTCGCGGTGGTGTGAGTACCCGGTGTAAAGAGAGGCTGGCCGGTGACATTGGCGCGAATCGGATTCTGTCCGAGAAGCGTTCCCGCGTTCGCTGTGTCGCCGAATACCTGAATCGTGAAGGGCATTCCAGGCTGGGCCGTGAAGATGCTCCCAATGCTCCAGTTTGACGTCAAGCGATGGAGGAAATTGCGGCCTCTCCACCCGGGCACATTGTACACAACGCTTGCAACGAATCGCTGTGGAACGTCCATTCCGTTGAGGCCCTTTTCGGCGGCGAAATCCGAGTTATTCTGCGGAATTGCGGCCTGCATCATCGCCGAACGAAAATCGGGCGCATCGGTGAGGCTTTTGGAGAAGGTGTAATTTGCGAGGAAAGTCAGCCCGCCGCTGAACTCTCTCCGCACATCGACCCAACCGGCATCGTACCAACTGTTGGCGGTATTCTCGAGGTAATTGATGGCCGATACGCGTGTGGTGTAGCTAGCGATAACAAAATTTTCTGGATTGTCGCCGGCGAAAGAGGTTCCCGGAAGGAACGTGATGCGTTTGGTAAGGCCTTCGCGGCTGAACGGGCCCCGGTGCCGGAGTCGCATTGTTAATCAGGTCTGAACGCTGCAGATGATAGCCTCGTGAGCCGTTATAGCCGACCTCTAGAATTACATGCCCGGGCAAGGATTTCTGAATCGTAAAGTTCCATTCGTTGATGTACTGAGCAGGAGAGTGGGGGTCGAGCGCATTGAACGAGACGACCGTCTGACCGAGCACCGGCGGAGCGAAGTCGAATCCGGAGAGACTTGGCGTGTAGTTATCGCTCTGCAGGGTCTCAGAAAAGACATAAGGAGGATTGTGGCGCTGGTTACACCACGTGTTCATATCGACGGGCGTAAAGAAATGCCGAATCCTGCGCGCAGAACAATGCCGAGACTGCGAAGCTGTTGCGCAATACCGATCCGCGGCGCGAAGTTCGAGTGGTTCGGATACCATAGACCTCTTGGTTGTCCGGATTGACCTCCTACGAAGGCGTATAATTGACCGTTCTGAAATAGGAGATTCGCGCCGGGCTCATCCAAATCCGTGAGCGCGCTCATATATTCATAGCGAAGGCCTAGGTCAACAGTGGTCGTTGTTGTAAGTTGCCAAGTGTCTTCGAAAAAGCGCGTTTCCGTACCACTGCCTGAGATTCATTGACGGAACACCGGCCTGCCGCTGCTTCACGACGGGATCGCCGAGCAGGAAGCTGGCCAGAGCCGACCCCGTGCCATCGTTAGTAGCGGTTTGCGTCGTGAAACCGTTCGTGAACTGATAATAGCCGCGGGTCTGGAAAAAGCCCCACATGGGCCAGAAGAATGGCGAATAGCCGCCGCCTGCCTTTAAAGGAGTGACGGCCGATCTGGCGGTGCCAGGTATCGTGCAGTTGCAGGAAGGTGTCCCAGTCCTGCACAGGCGTCGCACTAAACGAATCTCCGATCGGGGTGTAACCCTGCACGTTGAAATATGGCATGCCCCATGCACCTTTGCCGCCCCACGATACGCCTTGAATTCCAAGTTCGGAAACATAGTCATTAGTGTTGTTGTTCTCGGAATACTCATGCATGGAGAGCCGAGACATGCCGAACGAAATATTGTTGATCATCGTCGGCGAGAATATGTGCGTATAAGAGAGCGTCAGATTCTGGGCGAGATTGTCATCGAACAGACCGAAGCCAGGCAAGTTAACTGGCGTAAATCCGCTTTCGTGTTCGATTGAATAGCGGGTAAAGAACGCATCTCCGTTCGGAGAAGTTGCGATCGAAGCGGATTGTACCTTGGTTGGTTGGCTGCGTGGCCGTACGCACATCTCTGTAGTTGTTTGAATCGGCGCCGCCCGGCGATAGCCGCCATGCCCATATCCATGCCTCCCGAGGCGTTTGGCATATTCGGCAGTGGCACAAGCAGCAAGCGCTTTCAGCGCAACAGGGTTGATCATCGACATCGGAATGGTATCTTCGCGAAGGCGCTGCGAATCACTTTAGGATTACTGGTATTAACGGGTAACTTCGGATTGAAATTCGGGTTGGGAGTCGAATTGAGGCCGGATTGTAGATCGTCTGCCGACTCTGGCTGAAGTCTCCCATGCGCTCCGCCGCGGTAGGCACGGTGTCTGATTTGGTAGATTTGGTTGCTAAACCGAAAGCCCTCGTAATTGGCGAAGAAAAAGGTGTGGTCTTTCTGGATCGGACCGCCGAGGGAAGCGCCAAACTGGTTTTGCACGAGGTGAGGCACGTTGCTCGCGTTCCACACGCGGGCATCGAGAAGCGTATTTCGAAGATATTCGTAAAGCGCACCGTGGAACATATCCGTGCCAGAGCGAGTAACAATGTTAACTTGCGCTCCGCCGGCGCCGCCGAACTCAGCCGAATAATTGCCCGTCTGCACCTGGAATTCCTGAATGGCATCCGGCGAAGGGCTAAGCGATAAGGTCCAGAAGGTCGGATCGGAATCGGTCGTGCCATCAAGTAAGTAGTAATTGGAATTGGCTCGATTACCAGCCGAATTGAACTCAGTTTCCTTGACCCGGCCGCCAATAGAGCTGATTTTGAGTTCCGTCCTGGAAGCCCATATTCAGGTTAGAAGTCGTGCCGGGGGCGAGTATGGCTAAGTCCAAGACGTGCCGTCCATCCAAGGGCAATTGCGTTGTTAAGGTCGGATCGATAAGTTCGCCGAGCGTGGCGTCGTTCGTTCGTAAAGCCGGCGGAGTCCCTTGGACGTTAACGACCTCCTTCGTCGGCGCCAATCTGCATGGTCAGATCCAAGCGCAAGGACTGATTGACCGCCAGAACCAGATTCCGTAGTTGTTTCTCGAAGCCGGGCGCTTCCGCCTCCAACTGATACTCGCCGGGCTTAATAGCGGTGAAATCATACAATCCGTGACCATCTGTCTTTGTGTTACGGAGCGAGCCCAGTAGTTGTTGATTTCAGGAGGATGTCAACGCGCGGGAGTGCCGCCTTTTCCCGCGATCGACAACCTGGCCGGTGAGCGAGGCAAAATTCACCTGGGCGCCGATTCTCAGCGGGAACCGAGCTGAGAAGAGAAAGAAAATCGCTACAGATCTGAGCCAAGTGAATTGCATACAGGTCCTAAGCTATCGTTCTCCGAACTTCAGAAAGGGAAAGGATAATACACATACCTACTTTTTCGCTATCGATTTTTAGGTGGAAATCGCGGCAAAACTAAGGACGGAATATGAGGGAACTGGCTGGCCCGAAGCTTAGAAGCGCAACAAAGCGAACCTCCACGGGAGACTCACTGTTTTCAACTGCTGTTTGTTGAGGATGCTTCTGGTTAGTTGTGTTTCCGCTTAGTCGCGGTTGGCTGGTGATCCGAAATTGGAACGGTCAGGCAGAAGGTATGATCGCGTCCGCCACTCGTGTTCAAATTGCCCCGTTTTGGGGAGGTTATCCCAAACAACGCTCCGTTCGAGCAGAATGTGCAGGCAAGTGCGGCCCCTCCATGTAGCCGGTTGGCTGCCATCGGACACGTTTCTTGCCAATAGATACGTTTCTAATCTTGCCAGGCGCTTAGACTGCAAAGTGATTGCTGCAGGCATTGTCCACTTGGCAATAGACGTACTCGGCTATTTCTGAGGCCGTGACCGAAAGGGCTCACACAGCCATCGCGCCCGAGTTCCGCAAGATGCGATTCCGCCTCGGCTCGCCGCCTCTGTCTCGACGCAGTGGCCAGCGCGCTCATTCCGGATGCTTGAGGATCTCCTCTCTCGCGGATACTATCATCGGCGCCTTCCCCAGGCACTGGGAAGAGAGGCCGGCCATCATTGAAAACCTCGCAGTGTGGTGACCTGGATGAATGGCGTATCCTGGTCCGGCGCTGGGATGAAGTGCAACGCAAAACCCGTCCGACAGCCTGGTGCTGCCCGGTTACGCGGCCCAGCCGCACGCAACCGGGTGCGCTACAACTTACTGCGCGTGAGCGGCATACAGCGAGTGGTGGGCGAGGATATAGAGCGTGTGTCCGTCGGAGCCGCCGAACAGGATGTCGATCGGTCGCTCGGGCACATCGATCAAGCCGATTTGTTGCCCGGACGGATTGTAGATGAAGATCTGGCCATTGGCGACGTAGACGTTGCCGCTGCGATCGACGGCGACGCTTTCGCCGCCACGATAAACGAAGGGCTTCAGGTCGCTCAACGTGCCGTCCGATCCGACTAAGCCGCTGTAAGTGATATCTTCCGATTCGCTACTGACGTAGATGCGATGGCCGGGAACCGCGGGGATGAATCCGTAAGTGTCCAGATCGTCGGAAAAGCGCCAGCCGCTGGTGTCGGTGGCGGGTCCTTGCTGAAACACGCGCGTGGCGGGCAGGAACAGAGTGCCGTCGGGTGAAACGTACTCGCGCGTAGCCGGCTTGGTGACATCTTCCGCGAACATTTGCGCCAGCGTCGTGTAAGTGAGTGTCTGCAGGTCGAGCTGATCTTTGAATTCGCCGTTGTTCCAGTAGTTCGCCGGAAGCAGCGCCGTCGCGTCAGGATGCGGGCTCATTGCCTGCGGCTGCAGGACAGTCAGGTCGCTTTCGGGCGAGCCCGGACGGAAGCAATAGACCGTTCCTTCGGGACCGGCGGAAGAAAGCACGATCAGATCTCCGGCCTTGTCGAATCCCAGGTTGACTGGATCGAGAGGGTTGTCGCGAACAACCGTGAGACCGTCGCGCGGAGACCAACTGTAGATGCGCTGTTCGTGATGATCGACAAAATAGAGCTTGCCGGAGTGGTCGACGGCGGCGCCGGAGATCGAGAAAAAATCACCCGCCAATTTCTGCACGCGCCAGGAATTTCGAGCGGGAGGCTGGGGCGGGTTGGCCGGAATGTCCAGAACCGCAAACTCACGTTCGCGGACTTCAAGATGATGCGTGATGTCCTCAATGGCGTTGCTGTACGGGTATTTGCTGACGCGCAGGAAGGTGGCGCATCCGTTCTGGTCGCAGGTGGCGAAGCCGCTTTCGGCATTGACATGCACATTGCGGAAATGGATGCCGGAGGAGTTATACAGGCGTACCGCGGCGGGAAATGGAGCACGTGAGCGCGTAACGCGGTAGCCGTGGTAGTTCGCGATAGTGATGTTCTTCGAGAAGTCGAGTTCGAGTGAGAGCGAGTCGGGACTTTCGCCGGCCTCTTCCTCGGTCTGCGGCGCGTTAACATCCCAGTTCTCGACATGATCGAACTTGATTTCGTTGCGGACGTGGTGCTCGTTGGAGAGTTCGTAAACGTGGCCGGGCGTCGTCGTGTATGACACATAGAAGCCGGCCTGCGCGAACGTATCGGGAGTCCAGATGTCGGCAAAGGTTCCGCCGCCGCCTTGTGTAATCCAGAGGCTCGGGTACTGGCCATCCCAGCGCTTGCGGAGGTCGGGATCGGCGGTGTGGTTGTTGTTGTAGGGATTGGTGCCGCTGCCGTGGCCGCCCAGAAAGCGAATATCGTCGATAAGAGAGTTTTCGCCCGCGCGCCAGAGCACGCCGGTAGCACGAGGGTTGAATCCGCCGGTCAGGACTCCGAAGCCGCTGAGGATATTCGAGCCGCCGCCTGGCGCAAAGAGGACGGGACGAGGCGCGCCCACGCCTTCGTAACCGGGCGTGCCATCCGGCAAGTCGATCTGGGTGAGCGTGGGATGCAAGCCGATCAACACACTGTCCGGCTTGAGCGTGAGCGTATCGTGAACGATGTAATGCCCGCTCGGAAAGTACAGAGTGGGGTGGGTGTCGATGGCTTTCTGGATCGCGGCCGTATCGTCCGTGGAGCCGTCGCCAGTGACGCCGAGCGTGTGAACATTCACCCAGTCCTGCGATGGCGGAAGCGGACGGATGGCGGGCGGAAGCTCGGGCGGTAACGCCGTCAGGCCGGATGCATTGTATTGCATCCCCATTTTGCCCATGACGCCTTCACCGGGAACGATCAGGCCGTAGTTGAAATTGGCCACGCGGTAGACAGAGCCTTTGCCGCCGATCTTTTTTCCGCTTTCGCGGAGAACGGCAAATGTAGGCGCGTTCTGCAAAATCGCATTTTCAAAGCCGATTTCGGTGAGCGGGCTTTTTTCGGCGCTGATGATGACGGCGGCCCGCGACACATTTTGAAACGTGTTGTCTTTCACCCATAGTTCGTCGGAGTAGCCGGGGTCGATATCAATCGCGACAGGTACGTCGCGGAAGGAATCGCGGATCAGCGTCAGGCCGGCTTCGTGCTCGCGGATGGCAGCTTCGCGCTGGCCTTCGAAGGTGGAATCGATGAGCGTGAACTGCCAGGCCGGCGATGTTTTTTCGGTCAGGATGCCATAGCGGCCGCCGTAGAAGTGCAGATCTTCCGCTTCATTGCCAATTTGCGTGAGCGCCGCCAGACCGGAGCCCGTGTGGAAATCCATATGGGTCAGGTAAGCGTGTTGGGCAACGTGGAAACGGATAGCAATCGCGGCCGGGTTGCCGTCGCCGATTTCGAAATCGATATTGCTCATCGCGGAGTAGAAGGTCCCCGAGTTGGCGTCGGCGATGTTGCTGTCGGGCGGCACGCTCCCTTGCGGCGGGAAGGGAACGCGACCGCCGAATCCGCCTCGTCTCTCGCCCCGCCGAAATCCTGTGAACATCACCATCACGCCTTCGCCCTGCTGAAAACCCGGCGTGTTGGGACCGAGGAGGAAAACGGGGCGCGTTGCTCCGTAGCCAAAGAGACGAACGCCTGGCCAGATATAGACGGTTCGGCTAAGGCGATACCGGCCTGACGGGACGAAAACGATGCCTTCCCGCGCGTGGTTCTCGGCCTTGTCGATCGCGGCTTGAATCGCCGCGCTATCGTCCGCTTGCCCGTCTGCATGTGTTCCGAACTGGGATGTGCCCAGGTCGACTGCTGCCGGATCATCGAGACGGTTCGTAATGACAGATTGCGAGGCAATCGGCAAGAGAAGAGGTAAGGCAGAAGGCGGCGACTAGAACGCGGATATTCATAAGCGCCTCTCTGTTTTACATCAGCGGCTCTCAGGCAATGGAGGTAAGCAATTATAATCGGAGTTCGTTGGATCGCGTGCTCCATAGACATTCTTTGCACCAACGCTTACTTTCGGCGAAACGGCGCCTCTCGTCTGCGTACCGAACTTACTGGTTCGCGTGCTCGTGCGACCGATTTACTGATGGATATCGCCGAGGAGCATAATGAACTGATGCCGTCAGGGGTAAAAAGCGCTCTCAAGTCGAGTTTGCGGTTGGTTCTCCTCAGTGGCAGCGGAGTTGTGGCGGTTGCTCAAACAACGTCTGTCCCTTCTGGAACAAGATCTGGACCGGCAGAGATGTTTTTCCCCAACGGCGCTGTCATAAGCCAAGCGCAAGTATGCGTTTCCGGCTCATCCATGCAACCCGTTTTCCGGCGGCCTTACTCAGCCGAAGAGGTGATCGAGCACGCGCGAAAGATCGCCGGCGGGTTGGATACACCCCGAACAACTCTCAAGGCGATGCTCTACCGCGATTCGGAGGGAAGAACCAGGGCGGACACAATGATGGCGCACGCCGGAACGGTGGAAGACGGGCCGCCTACTTTCATCGAGATTATCGACTCGGTCGGGGGCTTCCGATACATACTCGATCCGCGTACGAAGACGGCCCGCCGCGCAACGTGGCCAATTCCGGCGAAGAGCGCGGATAGAAGGACCAAGGCGACGTCCAGACCATTCACACCGCCTTCCGGCATTGCTCCGCAAGCAATTAGTGAGTCGCTGGGAGTCGAAGATCTAGAAGGTCTAAGGGCCGAGGGAACGCTAACAACGACGACAGTTCCAGCCGGGTACGTAGAGAACGACGAGCCGATTACAACCACGACAGAAAATTGGGTCTCGCCAGAACTGAAGATCGTTCTATTAGCGAAGACTTCCGACTCGCGCTACGGCGACAGCAGTGTGACCCTAACCAATATCTCGCAAGCGGAGCCCGATCCATCACTGTTTCAGGTTTCCGCGGACTACCTGATCACCGATCAGTAATCCGAAAGAGGAGGGCTGTCTCTTGACGAAGCTGCAGGACCAGGATTCATCGTCAGCGAATCCTATGCCGTGGCTTCAATCTGATGGGTGATTTCTTCCCATTGCGCCATGGCGCGCTCGAGTTCCGCACGCTGCGATTCCAACAGGTTCGATAGCCGCGTAGCCTGCTCGGCGCCGCTGAAATCGGAAAAGGACATCTCGCCCTGCTGGATCTCCGCTTCAAGTCCCGCGATGCGATCTTCGAGTTGCTTCGCCTGTTCCTGCAACTGCTTCAGCTTCATCGGATTGATCCGCTTCGCTTGAGTGGCCACAGGCGAGGGCATGGGAATCGGCACTGCAGGTGGCACACCGATCAGCACATCGCTCAGCGTAGGCGTCTGCTCATGACCGCCTTCTTTACGCCACAGGTAGTCAGCATAGTTGCCGGGGAATACATGGATCTCCCCATTCCCCACCTCGAATACGCGCGTCGCTAAGTGTTCCAGGAAATAGCGATCGTGCGAAACGAAGACCACCGTTCCCGTGAAATTCTCAAGCGATTCCAGCAGCACATCTTTAGCCCGCATATCCAGGTGATTGGTAGGCTCATCGAGCAGCAGGAAATTCGAAGGATGCAGCAGCATGCGCGCGAGCGCGTACCGGTTGCGCTCGCCGCCAGATAGCACGCCAATACGTTTGAAAACATCGTCTTCGCTGAACAGAAAGCAGCCGAGCAGGTTGCGCAGTTCTGTTTGCGTGGTGCGCGGCGCAGCCTCACCGAGGTCGTCCAGCAGGCGGGCGTTGGTATCCAGCGCCTTGTACTGATCCTGCGCAAAATAGTCGGGCTCTACATTGTGGCCCAGCGTGTACTCGCCCGCAGTAAGTGGTTCCGTTCCGGCGAGAAGCTTAATCAGGGTCGATTTACCTGCCCCGTTGACGCCCACCAGCGCGATGCGATCGCCGCGTTCGATGATGAAATTGGCGCCGCTGAAAACATGTTTTTCGCCATAGCTCTTGGCGACATTCTTGAATTCGGCGACCACGCGTCCGCTGGGCTTCGGCTGCGGGAACGTGAAATGGATGGTCTTCTCTTCGGGCGGCAGTTCGATGCGCTCAATCTTCTCGAGTTCCTTGATCCGGCTTTGCACCTGCTTCGCCTTCGTGGCTTGAGCGCGAAAGCGATTGATAAACGCCTCCAACTGCTCAATGCGGTCCCGTTGGTTTTTATAAGCGGCTTCCAGTTGGACCAGCCGCTCAGCCTTCTGCGCCTTGTATTTTTCGAAGCCGCCCGTGTAGAAGTGGATCTTCTTGTTCCAGATCTCTACGATCTTCTTCACCGTCACATCGAGGAAATAGCGGTCGTGCGAAATCAGAATATAGGCGAACTCATAATTCGATAGATATTCTTCCAACCACGTGCGCGCTTCCAGATCTAAGTGGTTTGTGGGTTCATCCAGCAGCAGTAAATTCGGTTTTTCGAGCAACAGTTTAGCGAGCGCAATGCGCATCTGCCACCCGCCCGAAAACTCTTCCGTTTGACGGTGCCAATCTTCTTTGTTAAAACCGAGTCCCGACAGAACAGCCCCGACCTGGGCTTCGATGGCGTATCCGTCACGGGCGCGGAACTCGCTATCCGCGCGTTCAAAGCGATTGGCCACCTGCTGGTACTCTTCGCCGCTCGGATCGAGTTCACTCATCCTGCCCGTCAGGTCTTCCAGCTCTTGCTCTAACTCCTTCACACCGGAGAAAACACTCATACACTCGGCGAACACCGAGCGTCCGCTGACGCTAAGACCGTCTTGCGGAAGATAGCCGACGCGCAGGCCCTTGGTGGAAGAAATCGAACCGTAATCGAGCTGCTCCAGCCCGCCGATTACTTTCAGCAGCGTAGATTTGCCCGTACCGTTACCGCCGACCAGGCCGGCGCGTTCCTTCGGCGTGATGAGCCAGTCCAGACCGTCGAATAAAAGCTTGTGCCCGAACCGCTTGCCGGCTCCGGTGAGTTGCAGCATCCCTGACTTTTATTAAATCAGGCGCCGCGAAGCTTCTCTATTTGATGAAGAAATCGAGCGCGTTCGAAATGTACGGTTTCAAGTCCGTGCGTTTGACTACCGCGTCCAGAAATCCATGCTCCAGCAGGAACTCGCTGCGCTGAAACCCTTCCGGGAGCTTTTGACGTATTGTTTGCTCAATGACGCGCGGCCCCGCAAATCCAATGAGCGCACCGGGTTCGGCAATGTTCAGGTCACCGAGCATCGCGAAACTCGCCGTCACGCCGCCAGTGGTGGGATCCGTGAGAACGCTTATGTACGGAAGACGCGCCTCATCCAGACGCATGAGAGCAGCTGAGAGCTTGGCAAGCTGCATCAGGCTGATCGTGCCCTCCTGCATGCGCGCGCCGCCCGAGGCGGACACGATGATCAGCGGCGTCTTTTCCGCCACACAGCGCTCAATCGCGCGGGTAATTTTCTCACCGACTACCGCGCCCATGCTCCCGCCGATGAACTTCAGTTCCAACGCGCAGATCTGCACGCGGCGTCCGTTCAATAGCCCGCTTCCGCAGATGACCGCGTCGGGCAATTGGGTGGCCTTGCGCATTTCTTCCAGACGCTGTGAGTAGGGCTTCGAATCTACGAAACCCAGTGGATTAGAAGAGTGCAGGTCGGGGTCATGCGCTTCATATATGCCATCGTCGAATAGCTGTTGAAGACGTTCAGCCGCGCCGATCCGGAAATGGTGCCCGCATTTAGGACACGTCTGTAGATTTTCGTCGACAGTTTTGCGCCAGATGATTTGCCCGCAGGAGTCGCATTTCTGCCATAGTCCTTCGGTGCGAACATTCTTTTCGCCGTCAGTTGCTGGTCCGGTCTCTACCGATGGTTTCTGCCGCGTGAACCAGGCCATGTAAATTCAGCCACTACGGTAACACGCACGCACGAGGCGCATTGCTCCCCGTGACATCGGTCCGGGTGAATCTCAGCGGAGCTTTTTGCTGGTCGCTGGAACGGGACCGAATCCGGCTGGGTGTTGCTGGCTGTGAATGAAAATTCGGTTTTGGGAGACGGTTCTCTCCACGGCCTCTACAACGCGCTCGCAGCTCGTCTCAACGTTCTCTTTATCGGTTCGGCACTCGATATCCGGCCTTTCAGGCGATTCGTAAGGATCTGAAATTCCGGTAAAGTTCTGGATAATTCCGGCTCGTGCCTTTCGGTAGAGTCCTTTAGGATCGCGCTCCTCGCAAACCTCTAGCGGAGCGTTAACAAAAACCTCGATGAAATCCGTGTGATTGTGGCGGATTTCCTCGCGGACCGCGCTGTATGGGGAGATCGCCGCAACCAGCACAACGACCTTGTGAGCGCTAAGTAAACCCGCAACGTAGCTGATCCGTCGCAGACTTTCACAACGGTCTTCGCGCGAGAAGCCCAGATCTTTGCCGAGCGTTGTGCGGACGACATCTCCATCGAGAACCTGGACGGCAAATCCTCGCTTCCGCAGCTTGCTTGCAACGCCAGATGCGATAGTGGATTTTCCGGAGCCGCTTAGGCCTGTAAACCATACAACAGGAACCAATCTCTTCCCTCTTCGCATGAAAACACTACTTGACTGGGCTTCTCGGAACAAGGACGTCTGATCATGAGCCAGGCGCCTCCTCAGGATCACCTAAGTGTAACTTGCAAATCCCAACTGCAGCGTGTCTCGGACGTCTGGTACCCTCTTCCCATTGGGGCGCCGGCAGAAGTTGCCGCTTACATCGATGGCCTTTTCGACGACGAGATCCGCGGTTGGGCAGTGGACGTCGACCAACCTGATCGACTCCTGACACTCTGTATTCGCATAAACGGAGCATTCGCCGGAAAGGTTACGGCATGTCACTACCGAGGCGACCTAGTACCGTTCTTCGGCTCACGCGGACTGCACGGCTTTGCTTTCAGAGTGTCTGATCGGTTTTTTTCTGAACGGGAGTGGTCGCTCGAGGTTTTGCTTGAAGACGGCCGATACCTTCCCCCTAGACCGCTGGCGATTGCCGATCCGGCGGCAAGCCGCCGCGGGACGCGTCCTCCGGTTTCCCCTTGCCTTCTTTTCATACACGTTCCAAAGGCCGCCGGTACTGCTCTTCGGAACGCGCTGACAGAACAGCGCGGCTTATCGCGACAGCTATTTCTTTACCCGCACGCGCCGGGGTTTCCTGGCGAGTACCTCCTCTGTTTGACGGAGTCGCAGCTCGCAAATTTGGAATGCGTTTACGGCCACTTCGGCTTTCGGCTGCACAAGTGTATGCCGCAACCCTGCGAATATGCGACGGTTTTGCGTGAGCCTATCGCGCGAACACTGTCTCACTTTTTTCAGCTCAAACGATCCGCTGAGCCGGGCAGCGATCTTGCGGCGTCTCTGCCCGCCGATGAGTTCTTCGCACAAACTTCCGATGCCGACTTCGACAATCTGATGACGCGTCTCGTTTCAGGAGATACCGCTGATGTTCTACCCTTCGGGGGAGTGAATGAACTGGTTTTCCAGCATGCGCTTGAGAACCTGCATCAGTGGTTCAATTACGTGGGAATACAAGACGACATTCATGAGGTTCAACGCCAACTAGCACAGCGCCTCCACTTGCCGCTAAAGAGAGTTGAGCGGGAAAATATAGGGGAGCCGCAACAGACTGCCGCAGTTTCGAAAACGACGCTGGAGAAAATAGAACGGCTGAATGAGTATGACAAACAGCTTTACCGATATGTACGGGAAAACTTTTGGACCGGTGATCGCAAGGGTTGGATAAAGCCGCGAACCGCGACGTGAGTTACTCGTCTTAACCGAAACGGATCAGAGCCGGCGCGGCGTGGTGATGACAATGGCTTTGGCAGGCGGATCGGAAATCCCGTGGTACGAGTGCGGTTCAGAGGCATCAAAATACACGCTGTCGCCCGTTTCGAGGAGGTGCTCCTCGGATTCATATTTGACGGAAAGGCTACCGCTGACGACATGGAGGAACTCGGCGCCCTCATGAAAATGCTCGCGGGCTCCGCGCGGAGCGCTGTTCGGAAACTCCGCCAAATAGGCCGACAAGGTGCGTTCCATCGCGCCGAACGCTAGAACCTCAAAATAATAGCCGGGAACCGGACTGTCGGGCAGCTCAGGAAACCGCATGCGGTCTTCGGCCCGGATAATCGAGAAGACGCGCTTCGAACGCTTGTCGCTGAAAAAGAACTCCAGGCCCACATCGAAAACCATCGCGATGCGCGCTAACGTCGGCAGAGTCGGAATCAGCTTCCCGTTCTCCAGTTGCGACAGCATGGAGGCCGAAAGCCCGGTGTGCTTTCCTAGGTCTACCAGCGCAATTTTTTTCCTCAGCCGAAGCTGGCGCAGCTTGTGACCGAGGTCGTAGCTTCCTAGAACTCGCCGCACGGTTTCTTCGGAGCTTTCAGCCTGTCTCAATGTCCCTTCATTATCAAAAACATTTCCGGCGCATTTTTCGGCAGCGCTGAAATCACTTTTATCCAGATCTACCGCTGCGCTTTTCTTGCACCTAAAGTCGTTCATAGAGGCTGAATGGATGGATTCCTTGGACGAAGGCCGGATGCAAAACCCTCTGCACCGGCAGGCTGGCGACGATGACCTGGTGGAAATGTGCCGGGCCGGAGATTCAGCGGCTTTTGACGAACTGATGAAACGCTATCGAATCCCGGCCATGAAAGTGGCAGTGTCCATCGTCAGGGACAGAGAAGACGCGGAGGACGAGGTGCAGAATGCGTTTTGGAAGGCATACCAGCACCTTCACCAATTCCATCAAGACGCAAAATTCTCCACCTGGCTCACACGAATTGTGGTGAATCAATGCTTGATGCGGCTGCGGACCGGCCGGCGGGCTAAGTTTTCATCCATTGATGACGCGCCGGGCGACACCACATCCAATGTGGAACTGCGGGACGAGCGGCAATCGCCTGAACAGATTCTCGGGCAAGCCGAGGTCACCCAAGTGCTGAAGCATGAGATCCGTCATACGCCGCCTTTACTGAGGAGCGTGTTTCTGCTGCGTGATGTACAGCAGTTGCCCATGCCGGAAGTGGCCAAAGCCCTGGGAATTTCCGTCGCCGCCGCGAAGAGCCGGCTGCTGCGGGCGAGAGCAGAATTACGAAGCCGAATGCGGCGTCATTACGGCGACATAGGGCCGGCGACATTGATGGTGTGAGCGAAATTCCTTCATCTCTTCTCCCCCGGAGCCGAATGAAACTGAACGGAAATATACGGTGCGCGCCACGCCCGGAGCGGTGACGCGCATTATCGTTCGATTTGAAGGCTATTAGCCGTTACTTCTGGCACGGCCACATTCTGGACAGCAGCCGCTCTTAGTGGCTGGTGCTGGTCGTATCTTTGTGTTTATCGCTGAAAAGAGTCTTTCCGACCCCCTTGGCAGCACTCTTGGCGGCGTGGGCAGTCCCAACCCCGACGGCCTCGGCGCCGTGACCGACCCCTTTGCCCAGGTCCTTACTGCCGTCTACGACGTTGCCGTGCGCTACTTCGTGCCCGAACTCTTTTCCACCATGTGCGACGTCCTTGCCGCCCTTCGTGTAGGATCTCTTAGTCTGTTCCCCGGATGTTTTAAAGTCCGTACTGGCACTGGCGTTCTTCACGCCGAGAGTTTCTAGAGTCCTCGGGCCGAGACGCCCGTCGGGAGTGAGATTTTGCTGCTGTTGATACTTGCGCACCGCGGCGCGAGTCATTGGTCCGTTCAGGCCGTCAACAGGGCCATCATACAGACCTTTGTCTTTCAGCGACTGTTGAGCATCCCGGATCGTGCCTGAGCTTTGCGCCAGGACGGGGATTGCCAACAGTGAGGCGGCCAGAAATGAGCTAGCTAATAGTTTTCGCATGTGTTTTCCTCGTAACCCTCGGTGATAGGTATCGTTGATACCTATCTTATCTATTCACTGTTTCATCTGCGGCGCTTTGAGTATCTCGAATAAGTTGTTGTAGTCGTCAGTCCAGGGCCGCAGGCCCGGACGAGTGGTGATCGGCACGGAAAGCAACCTGACGGCAGGGTTATCCAGGATACTGCGGTTGTTAGTAACAAGCACCCAATCGGCGGCCAGGATCAGATCGTCGTCATTCGCGTGACTGCGGACGAGAACCGCCTGAAAGCCGGCCTCTGCCGCAAGCTGCTCGACGATCGGCGCCAAATCCAGAAAGTCATTCGAGACGTGGAATGCCATCACGCCTTGCTGCTTTAGATGCTTTTTATAAATCGCCAGAGCTTCTTTGGTCAGGAGGTGTACCGGAATGGCGTCGCCGGAGAAGGCGTCGAGAGCCAGCACGTCGAACGGGGGCGAGGCATCGCGTTCGAGCGAGAGGCGCGCATCGCCCTCCACAACTTGAACCTGTGCCTGGCTTTCGCGTAAATAGAAGAACAAGGATTGCGAAATATCTATGATCTGGCGGTTGATTTCGTAGAACCGGAAGGTGTCGCCCGGTTGACCGTAGGCGGCGAGCGTGCCTACGCCGAGACCCACCAATCCGACCCGCTTCGGGCTTGGAAAACCTTCGCGCAGCACGATACCGATACCGGACCCCGGGCCATAGTAAGTTGTCGGCCGGGTTCGCTGCGGCGCCAGTACGTATTCTGCGCCGTGCTCTATGATGCCGTGGAACAAAGTCCGCGTCTGTTGCGGGCCAACATGCGGCGATTGGACGACGCGGAGAGAACCGTAAAAACTGCGCCGTAGTGAAAGCGCATCCGAATGGTAGGCTTTGACGTTTGCCACCACAACCGCCAGCATTGCGGCCGTGGCCCCGATCCAGAGCAGCCGAACAGGCCACCCGCCTTCCGGCCAGATAAGCAGAGCCGAGAGCCCGGCGGTAAGCACCAGCGAGAGGGGAAGCTCATAGATGCCGCTGAAAACAGAGGGCGCGACGAGCCCGACAAAAATAGCTCCCGCCGCGCCGCCCGCCGCGATAAGCAGATAAAAAGTCGTGAGATCCGCAGTGTGCGGCCGCAGCCGGTTCAGCTCGCTATGGCAAAAGGTGCAGCAAAGAAACAAACCGCCCAGAAATACCGGCAGGCTGACCTGAAGCGCTTCGATGGAGTTGACGTTATAGATGCTGTAGCCCAGAACTCCTAGCGCGATCGCAAGCAGCCGGAGCCAGAGAGCGCGGCGATACACTTTTTGGCCGCCGAAGCTGACGATAAAAGACAGTAAATAGACCGCGAGCGGCAGCACCCAGAGCAGAGGCACCGGGGCGACGTCCTGATCCAGGTGATTGGTCACCGAGAGCAGCAGCATCGAACTGCAGGCTGGTAGGGCGAACCAATATATTTTGCGCCACGGCGGAGTCCATTCAAACTGTTCCGCGGAGCTTGCCTCGACCGTTCGTTCTCTGGCGCTCCACCAAGCTGCTACGGCGCACAACGCGGCAAATACGCTATAGATGATTCTCCAACCGCCGATTTGCGCCGACGTGCCGAGCGACGGCTCAATCAGCAGCGGATAGGCGAGCAAAGCGGATAAAGAAGCCAGGTTCGAGAGCGCAAACATTCGATAAGGCGCTTCGTAACCTGCCCGCGCCAGCCACATTTGCAGCAGCGGAGTCGTAGCGGCCAAAGTGATAAACGCTAGTCCGATATTTCGCGTCAGCAGCGCCAGAATCAGCCACCCGGGATCACTCGGGTTCACCGGTTTCCAGCTCTGGGAAGGCGCAATCGGCGAAAGAGCGAAGCCGCCGGCGAGTAAACAAATGTGAATCACGGTCTGCGTTCGGCGCCCCGCCCAACGAGTCAGCAGACGCGCGTAAAGATAGCCCGCGAGCAGCGCTGTCTGATAGAAGACAAGGCAGGTTGACCAGACCGCGGACGATCCGCCAAACCAGGGGAGTATGCGCTTCGCCATCAGCGGTTCAATGGAGAAGAGCAGGAACGCACTCATAAAGATAGTACTGGCGAAGAGGGCTCTCTCAGCCGGCGATAGTCTGGTCCCGGGAACGCCCGATGGCGGATGCGGCAAACCTACAGGCTAGCTGAAGAGTTACTTTGTTATAGCGCGCGCGAAGTTTCCTCGCTGTCAGGAGCCACCAGAGTATGTCCAACTATAGGCACGGCGCCATACCCGGCAAGCAAATGATTGTTACTGCTCAACAGCACATACTGGAGCAGCAGCAGGAGCATTTCCCCGATGCGGGCGGACTGTTCTCCTGGCTCTTATCGGGCTTCACGCTCGCCACGAAAATGATCGAAGCAAAGATCCGGCAGGCGGGATTACTGGACGTGCTGGGCAGCGCGGGCGAGACCAACGTACAGGGTGAGACTCAGCAGAAGCTCGATGTCTACGCGAATCAGGCCTTGCTGCACTGCCTCAGTGTCCGGGACTCCGTGGCCATCCTCGTTTCTGAAGAGAACGAGGAGCCCGTTGTGTTCGACCGCGCACCGGAAACCGGGAAATACGTAATCTTCTTCGATCCGCTGGATGGCTCTTCGAACATCGACGTGAACGTCAGCGTGGGAACCATCTTCTCCATCTTCCGCCGTCCTCCGGGAGATGATTTGGATGCCGCCGTTCTGCAATCGGGGCGTAAGCAGGTCGCGGCCGGCTATGTCCTTTATGGATCGTCCACAATTTTGGTTTATACGGCGGGCCGTGGCGTCTTCGGATTCACTTTGGATCCTTCTGTGGGCGCCTTTGTGTTGAGCCACGAGAATATGCAAATGCCGCAGCAGGGTGGCTTTTATTCCGCCAACGAAGCTCTCGTGCATACTTTTCCCGAGCCGTATCAGCAGTTCATCACGGCGCTGCGAATGGGCGGACTAGGCCGCGGCTACAGTTCGCGGTACGTCGGATCGCTCGTGTCCGACTTCCACCGGACCATGCTCAAAGGCGGTGTGTTTCTATATCCGCCAACGCAAGACTACCCGAACGGCAAATTGAGGCTGCTATATGAAGCGAACCCGCTGGCGTTTATTGCCGAGCAAGCCGGCGGCATGGCCACCGATGGGAAACGCTCGGTCCTGGACATAGAGCCGACCCAAATTCACCAGCGAACGCCGTTTGTCATCGGAGGAAGAGTAGAAGTCGAAGAGTTCCTGCGAATCAACCGCCAAAGCTAGCCAAAACGCAGCCCTCGTCGTGCTCCAATGTTCACGACAACGCGATCAGACGTGACCGAGGCGCGCGCGTCAGCAAGCGCTTTCAGCGACGACTTGCGTCCATAGAGCAGATGCCGCACTTACAAAAGATCTACTGTCGAGCCAACCGCTCGCGCGGCGGCGGCAGCTCGGCTACATCCACCCAGAAGTGCATCAAAGCCTTGATCTTTCCGAAGAAGCTATCCATGTCCATAGTCTTCGATACGAACGCATTTGCGCCTGCTTCATAAGCCGGACGCGGATTCATCGACCCGCTCAACACAATGATCGGTATTGTTTTCAAGCGCGGGTTGTTCCGTATGCCCTTGATGAACTCTTCGCTTCGTCCGTCGTGGACGCCCATGTCCGACAGGATCAGATCGAAAGAGCGTGTGGAAAGAACTTCTTCCGCCTGTTCAAAGTTTTCAGCCATGGTTAACTTGCACAGACTGCCGCACTCATTGAACGCTTCCTGAATGAGGTGAGCGTCGCCGGGGTTATCGTCTACAACCAAAATGTTGTAGGTGCGGGGACTTGCAGACACGGGATTCCATCAAACATAGCACGGGAAACCCGCTATTTGAACGTATAAATTGCATTAATTCCGATCAAATTCTAGTACTCCTGGGAGTAAGAGGACGTCGTAATACATTGCTATACTGCTCGGCAATCGGGTGTTAAATCCGCTGGCGTGCACAATTCGAGCAGGAGCCTCCGCGTTTGAAGACTATCGCGTTCTTGGTCCTTTTTAGGTTGTATCTGCCGGCGCAGTCCGTCCAGCTTGGCCACGAGCCGGTTAGATATGACCTCTCGTTCCCCAATGCGGTACATCACGAGTCAAACGTGCGTGCCACGTTCACAGGTGTGACTCAGCCAGTACTGCAGGTAGTTATAAGCCGCTCCTCGCCGGGCCGGTACACATTGCATGAGTTCGCGAAAAACGTATATAACTTCCGCGCGACGGACGGAGAAGGGCATATCCTGCCGATTATCCGCCCAAACCCGTACGGCTGGAACATCTCCGGCCACCACGGAACGGTAGTGGTCGAGTACACGGTTTTTGGCGACAGGATCGACGGGACTTATGATGCCATCGACGAAACCCATGCGCATCTGAATTTGCCCGCGACACTAGCCTGGGCGCACGGATTTGAGAATAGTCCCGCCACGCTGCAATTCCACCTTCCAGCGGGAACTGATTGGAAAGTCGCGACAGAGCTCAAGCCCCTGCAGGACGGCATGTGGTGGGCGCCAAATCTGGAAATGTTGATGGACGGCCCGGTAGAAATCAGCGCCTTTACCGCGCGCGAGTGGACTATCGAAGACGCAAAATTCCGTCTCGTGCTCCATCATCGCGGTACGGACGACGAAGCCTCCGCTTACGCGCTTATGTGTCAGGCCGTCGTGCTCGAAGAAGAAGGCGTTTTCGGTGCACTCCCGAAATATGACAACGGGGCCTACACCTTTCTGGTGGACTACTTGCCTTACGCGTCCGGCGATGGCATGGAACACCGGGATTCCGCCGTAATCACGAGCCCAGGTGACTTAAAGGACTCCGCCGAGCAACTGATCCGAACCGTCTCTCACGAGTTCTTTCATTCCTGGAATGTCAGGCGAATTCGTCCGCGCTCCTTGCAACCTTTCGATTTCGAACGGGCGGACATGTCAGGCGAACTGTGGTTCGCGGAAGGATTTACAAACTACTATGGATCGCTCGCGCTCGAGCGCGCCGGCATCACGAACTTCGATACCTTCGTGCGCGCGATGGGAGAAGCGGTCGACACGGTGCTGACCGCGCCGGGGCGCACGGTATTCAACGTAATCGATATGAGCCGCATGGCGCCGCTTACGGACTCGGCTACATCGCGCAATACGAACAATAACCTGGCAAATACATTCATCTCTTATTACACTTACGGGCAAGCGCTTGCGTTTGGGATAGACCTTAGCATTCGGGAACGCTTTCCCGGTAAGTCGCTGGACGATTGGATGCGTGTTATGTGGCAGGAACATCCTGACATAGATAAGCCGTACACGTTGGACGACTTGGAGAGCGCTCTGGCGCAGGCAACCGGAAACAAGCATTTCGCGGCGGAGATTTTCGAGAAGTTTATCTATGGCATGGATCCCATGGATTACGCGAACTTAGTCGAACCCGCCGGCATCGTTCTGCGGAAACGCAATCCGGGGAAAGCTTGGCTGGGTCACCAGAAGCTCGACTTCTCCGGCGATGGCGTCGAGATAATGAGCAGCACATCGCGCGGAACCCCCATCTATGAGGCAGGTCTAGACAAGGGAGACCGGATTTTGCGCTGGAACGGGAAGATTCTCAAAGATTCCGGCGAGTTGAACGCCTGGCTCGACAAGCACAAACCGGGCGATCATGTGCATTTGAAAGTGAATACACGAGCGGGAGATGAAAATGTCAATCTGTTGCTGCAGGAGAACCCGGAGGTCGAGTTAGTGACCAACGAGCGCTTGGGACGGCCGCTAACGTCACAAATGGCGGCCTTTCGCCTGGCATGGCTGGCTTCAAGAGCTTTGCATCCCTTGCCTAAGATGGAAGCGATCCCGTGATGATACATCTGGGAACGCTTCCTTGCGCGGCTTGCGCGGGAAGTATGCGGCGGTCGCGCCGCTCTCTCTCAGAACGTTTGTTGTATGTGGCCGCGTACCGTTGCGAACGCTGCCGCCAAAGAGTGCGCGTTTCCTACCTCGATGCCCTCCGAAAGGCCAAGTACGCGGGTTGCCCAAAATGCGGGTGGTGTGACCTGGTAATCCGTAGCAAGCGCGACCCTGTCGATCGGATGAAGCAAAACCCATTTCGTCTACTGCAGCGGCTCTTCGGAGCGCGGCTTTATCATTGCCTGCACTGCCGTTTGCAATTCTATGATCTTCGTCCTTTATACACGGCAAAGCGCGCTCGAAACGGGCTGGCTAATAGAATGGTCGGGAGTGAATCGGAATCCTGACGATTACGACATCTTATGAGAAGACGCGAATTTCTTACATCTACCATTGCTGCTTCAAGCACGCTGGCTGTCGGAGCTTACGGCAGCAACCTCCAAGCCCAATCCGAGCCGAAAACGACCGGCCGCCAGTATTACGAACTGCGCTCCTACCGGATGCAATCGCCGCAGACAAAGATCACCGAGAAGTATGTAGCGGAGGCCTTGATCCCCGGACTGAATCGTCTCGGCATGACGCCGATTGGCGCTTTCAACCTCTACCTCGGCCCGGAAACTCCCACCTTGTACGTGCTCATTCCGTCTACCTCGCTCGATACTCTCGTGAATGCGGAATTTCAGCTCGCGCACGATGACGAATACCGAAAAGCGGGGGAGGCTTTCCTGAAGGCGCCGGCGAAAGAACCCGCGTTTGTGCGCATGGAAAGCTCGCTCATGATTGCCTTCGAAGGCTGGCCGAAGCTGACCGTTCCGCCCGTCACCGCCACGCACGGTTCTCGCGTTTTCCAGCTTCGAACGTATGAGAGCCCCAGCATGGAAGACCATCGAATCAAAGTGGAAATGTTCCACAAAGGCGAATTCGACATCTTCCAGAAGGCCGGATTCTGGGATGTGTTCTTCGGTGATACGCTGATCGGCTCCAGAATGCCCAATCTGACGTACATGATCGGCTTTCCCGACCTGGCGGAACTCAACGCGAAGTGGAAGGCGTTTTCAACGGATCCGGACTGGAAAAAGCTCAGTTCTTCGCCCGCTTACAGCTTCGAGCCGATCGTGAGCGACATCTCGAACTTAATTCTCAACCCGGCCTCTTACTCGCAAATCTAGTTCGGCGGGTTTTCATTCGGTGCCGCCCGGCGGTTCCGTACGTTCTGCCAGTCGGCGCTCTTGAGCAGCGATGGCCCGGTCTCAATCAAACGCGGCAGCAGTTCGAACACCGCCGATGGGCTCCAGGCGCCGCCTCGCCGCGTCCGGAACCCGTCGGCGTTCAGTTCCATGGCGATCTCCGTGATGCGCTTCTCGTGCACGATATTCTCCAATATCAGCAGCAGGACGGTCCTTTCCGCTGGATGTTGCTCCAGTTGCGAGCCGTCCTCTGAAAGGCGCAATCCAAACGGGATCTCCTCTCCTGCGAGCGGTACCGCCGCCTCAGGCTGGGCTGCATCTTCCACTCCCCGTACCCATTCAACTGCCGCTACCTTCCAGCCTTCCGCGGCCTTTTGCACCAGGTAATCGAGCGTAAGCGGTCCCGTCACTATGTCACGGCTGTGCTGCAACATGACCTTCACCTCGGCATTTCTGATGCCAAGCGTTTGTCCAGAAAAATGAACGTTTCCACGCGCCGCACCGTACAGGAATGGAATCGCTGTGTACGATCCTGGGATCTGACAAGCAGATGAATTTGCCCTCTCACCTCTCGAAAGCGCTGGCCATCGCCGGCCTGATTTCAATTGCCACCGCGGGACAAGATGTCTGGAATCCCCAAACCCTTGCGAACCCGGCTCAACTCGCCACCCAGCTTCGGGACTCCGCGCCTGACAAGCCTCTGGTACTGTTTGTCGGTTTCCCGGTCTTGTATCGCGCTGCGCATATCCCCGATGCCATCCTCGCCGGACCGGCATCTACTCCGGATGGGCTCGCGAAACTGAAGAATGCTGCGTCCGCCCTACCGCGCAATCGCAAACTGATCGTCTACTGCGGATGTTGTCCGTTCGTGAAATGCCCTAACGTGAAGCCCGCATACCGGGCGCTACGTGAAATGGGCTTCTCCCACATTCAAGTTCTGGAACTGGATCAGAACTTTCACACGAATTGGGTCATGAAGGGCTATCCGGTCCAGAAACCCTCCTGACGGGAGCGTCCCGGCACCGCGAAACGGCATCGCTAGACTGAAAACGCATGCACACCAACGCGTTGATCCACGAGAAGAGTCCCTATCTGCGGCAGCATGCGCACAATCCCGTGGATTGGATGCCGTGGGGTGAAGCGGCCTTCGCCAAGGCCCGCGCGGAAGACAAGCCAATCTTTCTCTCCATTGGATACTCCACCTGTCACTGGTGCCACGTCATGGCGCACGAATCTTTTGAAAACGAGCAAGTGGCGCAGCTTCTCAACCGGGACTTTGTACCCGTAAAGCTCGACCGCGAAGAACGCCCGGACGTGGATCGCGTATACATGCTGTTCGTGCAAGCGTCCACCGGCAGCGGCGGCTGGCCCATGTCGGTCTGGTTGACGCCGGAGCTGCAGCCGTTCTTCGGAGGCACTTACTTCCCGCCCGATTCCCGCTATGGCCGCCCTGGCTTCGCCGACTTGCTCGAGCAACTCGCCCAGGCGTGGAAACGGCAACGGGCAGACGTGGAAGCATCGGGACGGAACGTAGCCCAGCAATTGCGTGCGCTCAGCGCTTCCGCGAAAACCGGGGGCGAGCCGGACAAAGAACTGTTCGCCGCTCCTTACTGGCAGTTCCGGCGCATGTACGACTCCCGCTGGGGCGGCTTTGGCGCCGCGCCGAAATTTCCCCGGCCGGTGGTGCTGAATTACCTGCTCCGCTACTATGCCGCCGAAAAAAGTGACGAAGCTCTCGAAATGGTGACCCACACCCTCCGTGCCATGGCTGCCGGCGGCATGCACGATCAGCTCGGCGGCGGTTTTCACCGCTACTCCGTCGATGAGCGCTGGTTTGTGCCGCATTTCGAGAAGATGCTCTACGATCAGGCGCAACTCGCCATTTCTTACCTCGAGGCCTACCAGATTACAAAGGACGAGCAATTCGCCCAAGTCGCGCGCGGAATTTTCGAGTACGTCCTGCGCGACCTCACTGACCCGGCGGGCGGTTTCTACTCCGCAGAGGACGCCGATAGTCCCGATCCCGACAATCCATCGCATTCCGGCGAGGGCGCGTTCTACATCTGGAAGCAAGCCGAGATAGAGGCGCTGCTGGGCAGGGAAGACTCGGTTATTTTCTGCCTGTATTACGGAGTGACGCGCGACGGCAATGTGGAAGAAGATCCGCACGCCGAATTCACAGGGCGCAACATCTTGTACAAAGCAGAACGGGCCGGCAGCGCCGGAGAAACCGTAAGCGAAGCCGTCCTACGCGGCCGCCAGGTTTTACTCGAAGCGCGTGCAAAACGTCCCCGGCCCCACCTCGATCGAAAAGTATTGAGTTCCTGGAACGGGCTGATGATCTCGGCCTTTGCCAAAGCGTACGCAATTTTGGGTGAGACTCGCTATCTCGAAGCCGCGCAACGCGCCATGTCTTTCCTGCTTTCGACCATGTACGACGCGTCTTCCGGGCATCTGCAGCGTCGTTTTTGCGAGGGAGAAGCGGCCATACCCGCCTTTTTAGACGACTACGCATTTGTCGCCCAGGCGCTGCTCGACCTCTTCGAAGCAAGCTTCGACCCTGCGTACCTCCGGACCGCCATCGATCTGGCAAAGCGCGGTTTCAAGCAGTTCGAAGACGCCACGCAGGGCGGATTTTTCAGCACTGCCGAGAGCGCGCCCGACCTTCTGCTTCGCATGAAGGACGACTACGATGGAGCCGAGCCTTCCGGCAATTCCGTCGCGACGGATGTGCTCCTTCGGCTCGCGCATCTGACCGGCGATGACGAGTTTCGCGCCTCGGCCGAGCGGTCATTGCGCTCATTCGCTCCCAAGATGAAAGCTCAGCCCACCATGGCGCCGCAAATGTCGGTTGCTCTCGGGCGTTGGCTCGCCGAGCCGGAACAGGTTGTGCTGCGTTATGGGGAAGCCAATGAGAAACTGGCCGAGCTGCTGGCGCACGAACGCGAAAACTTCGCCCCCGCTGCCACCGTGTTGGCCCTCAGTGATAAAGCCGCTGAAGAATTACGTGCTATTGCGCCTTTTTTGGGTGGATTAGACCGCAAGGGCAACATCACGCTGTACCGCTGCCGCAATTTCACCTGCGAATTGCCCCGCAACCTCGATTAAATCGAAAATCCGTAACTCGGATGCATTACTCTGCCGTTCAGCTCGCGCTTCATTGTGGCGCTTGCTAAACTGTGGCCGAATGAGTAACACGACCGAATCCGCACGCACCACCACTCTAAAAGGGAACGCTCTTCCGCTCGCGGGACCCGAACTGAAGCCCGGCGACCCAGCCCCGGATTTTCAGGTCGTTGACGGTTCGCTCCAAAACGTCGATCTCGAAAAGACCGGCACAGGTGTCAGAATCTTCAGTGTCATCCCCTCACTCGACACCCCCGTTTGCGACGCGCAAACGAAAAGGTTCGAAGACGAGGCTGCGAAATTATCCGATGTGCAAATCTACACAATCAGCATGGATTTGCCGTTCGCCCAAAAGCGTTGGTGTGGAAATTTCGGAATCAACCACGTTTCCATGTTGTCCGACCACCGCTCAGGCTCCTTCGGCGAACACTACGGAACTCTGATCCCGAACCTGCGCATTGAAAGCCGCGCAATTTTCGTCGTCGATTCGCAGAATAAGCTGCGGCACGTCGAGTACGTCAAAGAGGTGGGCGATCATCCCGATTACGCCGCCGCCTTACAAGCCGCCCGCGCGGCGGTTCAGCAAGTCGCAGCCGGAAAGTAGGCGCGCTTTACGCCGCCCCGGCGGTCATCAGCGGGGACGGTCGAAAGGAATCCGGTAGCGTCGCGGTGACGAACCAGAAATCCTCAATGGCTTTCACGACGTTTTGATACTCTTCCAGATCGCCGGGCTTCGTGATGAAGCAATTCGCCTTCAGGGCATAGGCTGCCGAGACATCGTCGTCCGAACGTGAGCTCGTCATCACAAGCACTGGAATCTGGCGCAAGGTCGGCGAACTCTTCACTTCAGCCAGCACTTCCCGTCCGTTCTTGCGGGGCAAATTCAAATCCAGAAGAATCAGGTCCGGACGTACAGAGGCGCCATTGTCACTCCGCTGAAGATAATCCGTCGCCTCCACGCCGTCTTGGGCCACCGTGACCTGGACCGGGACGGGAGTGCTTTTTAACGCTTCTCGGATGAGGCGAACGTCGCTTGGACTGTCTTCTACTAGTAGAATCCGTAGCGATCTTGTCATTATGTTCTTCTCTCAACCTGCTCTAAGCAATCGCGCCGCCAAACTCTAAGTAGTTGTTCTCGCTAACCCACAGGCCTCTCGTATCGGTAAGATTTAGTACACACCTTATGACAAGCGGCAAAAAGTGCGAAGTCGCGGCTAAGGCCCCGCTACGCGCCACAATGATTGACTTTCCGTTAAGTTCCTTCTTATCATTGACATTGCAGCGGGCTTGCAGCCCTCCGCGGTTTTCCGCCCGCTGCAGCGTGAATCGGGAGGCTCTTTGATCAAGCTAGACATCATCAATGAAGTCGTTAACCGTACAGGTATCACCAAGACCAAAGCCGAGATGGCGGTCGAGACGGTCTTCGATACGATGAAAAAAGCTCTGAGCGAGGGCGACCGCATAGAATTGCGGGGCTTCGGAATCTTCAATGTGCGGCCACGAAAAACCGGCATCGGCCGCAATCCCAGAACCGGCGCCGAAGTCGCCATACCGCCCGGCAAGGCCGTCCGCTTCAAACCCGGGAAGGAACTGCAAACTCTGCAGTAAATGGAAGTGTCTGAGCCGGATTCAATAGGCCGGATCCCGGGCTCACTCACGGATCTCTCTCCAGAAACCCACGCCCAATCGGCGGGCGCGCTCACCGTCACGCCCGCCTACAGATCCGCGGCTTGGCCGCGCCGTTGGTGGCTGCACGTCCTGCTCTTCCTGCTCACGCTGCTTTCAACCACGGTCTTCGGATACGCTTTAGCCGCCGCGTTTTCGGGACGCCGTCCTTTGAATGAGGAATTCGTCATCGACGGGTATCTCCGGCTGTTCCATGGCGGCTGGAGCGTCTGGTCCGGCCTCTCGTATTCCGTTCCTCTGCTCTTGATCCTCTTGGCGCATGAGTTCGGCCATTACCTGACCTGCCGCCGCTGGAACGTCGATGCCAGCCTTCCTTATTTCGGACCCGCTCCCACTTTGCTCGGAACCGTCGGCGCCTTCATCCGGATTCGTTCTCCCATCTATAGCCGGCGCAGTCTCTTTGACATCGGCGTCTCAGGACCCATCGCGGGTTTTGCGTTGCTGCTGCCATTTCTCTTCGCCGGCGTTTTGATGTCTCACGTTGTCCCCGGAATCCAGCTGCAAGCGCCCTTCACCTTCGGCACTCCTTTACTGCTGCGCGCCGTCGAATATCTGCGCTTTCCCGGCGTTTCGGAAGCAAATATCTCTCTTCACCCCATGGCCATGGCCGCTTGGGCCGGTCTGCTCGCTACTGCCATCAATCTCCTCCCCGTCGGGCAACTGGATGGCGGCCACATCTCCTACGCCGTCCTCGGAGCCCGCGGTCACCGCCTGCTTTCACTCCTCTTCATCGCTTCGCTCGCCCTCTGCGGATTCGTCTACTGGCCCTGGTGGCTTTGGGCCGTCGCCATGTTTTTCTTCCGTCGCCATCCCTTGATCTACGACGAAGGCCCCCTGGGCCCCCGCCGCCGCTCCTTGGCCTTGCTCGCCGTGATACTCTTCGTCGTTTCCATGTGCATCGTGCCGGTACGCTGACCCTTGCCTCCGGTATGAAGATCTCCGCCACCATCATCACTTGTAACGAGGAACGCAACGTCGCTCGCGTCATAGAGAGCCTGCGCTGCTGTGACGAAATTCTAGTGCTCGATAGCGGCTCCAACGATCGCACGGTTGAAATTGCCACCAAGTTGGGAGCCCGCGTCGTCGAAGCATCCTGGCATGGCTATGCGGCCCAAAAGAATATCGCCGCCGAGCTTGCCTCGCACGATTGGATCTTGGCTCTGGATGCCGACGAGAGCCTCAGCGAAGCCCTCGAAGCCGAAATCTGGCACATTAAAAAGACCGGCCCCAAATTCAACGGCTACACCGTGCCGCGCATGGCCCAGTATCTCGGCCGCTGGATCTTGCACAGCGGCTGGTATCCCGATCGCAAAGTGCGCCTCTTTGATCGCCGTAAAGCCAAGTGGGTGGGCGAATTCGTTCACGAATCCGTAACCGTCGAGGGCCCCATCGGCCATCTCACGTCCAATTTGCTTCACTTCACCTGCGACTCCCTGTCTCAGCATTTACGCACGATGGACAGGTATACAACCCTCGCCGCCGAGGAGATTGTGGCGCAAGGAAAAAGCGTCACCGCCGGCCAGTTACTCTTCGAACCACCGTGGGTCTTTCTTCGTACCTACGTATTCAAACTCGGATTTCTGGACGGCGTCGAAGGCATGGCGATCGCGTACATGGCTGCCCTCTATAATTTCGTCAAATACGCCAAGGCGCGCGACATGAGTCCCGGCCGGAAGAGTTAGTGCGCATTCTGCACATCGATACCGGCGTCGGCATGCGGGGTGGTCAGTACCAGGTACTGCTGCTGCTCAGTGGCCTTCGAGAGGCCGGTCACAATTCCGTTCTACTAGCCCGTGAGGGTGGCGCTTTGGCCGCTGCCGCCGCTGCGCAAGGCTTCCCTGTCTATCCCGCTGGCCTGCGCGAATTGTGGCGCCGCTCGAAGCAGTCCGCCTTAGTTCACGCCCACGATGCGCGCGGCCATACTCTCGCTGCCATCGCCTCGCGCCGCAAGTTCGTCGTGTCACGCCGCGTCGCGTTTCCCGTCCGCCGTTCCCTTCTATCCACCTGGAAATACCGCCGCGCCGTCAGATTCTTAGCCGTTTCCCAATTCGTGGCGGCCGAATTACTCTCCGCCGGCATTCGCAACGAAAACATCGACATCGTCTACGACGGCGTCGAAGCAATCGAACCCAACAACGACTGGAATCCCGCTGGCCCGATCGTGGCCCTCGCCTCGCACGATCCCCAAAAGGGCCGCGATCTGGTCGAGAAAGCCGCCCAACTCTCCGGCACTCCCATTCTGTACTCGGAAAACCTGAAGGAAGATCTGCGCCGCGCATCCATGTTCGTCTACATCACCCGCTCCGAAGGCCTGGGCTCTGCTGCCTTACTCGCCATGAGCATGGGCGTGCCCGTGATCGCAAGCCGCGTAGGAGGCCTAACCGAACTGTTCATAGACGGTTCATCGGGTCTGTTCGTCGAAAACTCGCCGGAAAACATTGCTCGCGCTATGCAAAAGCTACTCAGCGACCCCGATCTCGCCCGCGCCATTCGCCGGCAAGCCCTGCAAAGAATCGCGCAAGAGTTTACTTGCGGTCATCTGGTTCGCAGAACCGTCGCGTCTTACCAGAGGGCGCTTGCCGGCTAATCTTCCTTTCTTTCTGCCCGTGGTGGCCGCCATCTTCGGTCTGGCGTTTGGAAGTTTCCTGAACGTTTGCATTTACCGCATTCCGCGAGATCTCTCCGTCATCGCACCGCGTTCCTTCTGCCCGGAATGCGGTCGCCAGATCGCCTGGTATGACAACATCCCGCTGTTCAGCTATTTCTCGCTACGCGGCCGCGGCAGATGCTGCCAAATTCCCATCGGAATCCGCTATCCCCTGGTCGAAGTGACAACCGCGGCGGCCTTCTTCGCGGTCATGCTGCGCTATGGATGGACTCCCGCAGCCCTCAAATGGATCCTCTTCGAAGCGATTCTCATCGTGCTTTTCTGCACCGATCTCGAAGAACGCATTCTTCCCGATGAGCTAACCCTCGGTGGAACCGCCCTCGGCCTCGTCCTCGCCTTCTTCGTTCCCGTGCCCAGTTTGCTCGGCGAACTCCTCATTCCCGTGTCCCGACCGGCCTGGGGCTCTCTGCTCAATTCCGTGCTCGGCGTCGTTCTCCTGGCCGCTCCGGTGTGGCTTCTGGCCGTTGTTTATGAGCGTGTGCGCAACCGCGAAGGGCTCGGGCTAGGCGATGTAAAGCTCCTGGCGTTGCTCGGAGCCTTTCTCGGGCTGGAGCAGGGAATGGCGGCGCTCCTCATCGGGGCTGTCGCCGGCTCCGTCATCGGCATCGTCTACATTGCTGTCAAGCGCAAATCCGCCATGACGTACGAACTTCCCTTCGGCAGCTTTCTCTGCGCCGGAGCAGCGCTCGTACCATTTCTAAGCCAGCCGGGTCGGTAGCGGCCTTCGTGTATCATAGAGCTTTACGGTATGAAGGAACTGCTTCAGGCGCTTTCTCCCGGTGAGCGCGATTGGCGAATTGCAACTCAACTGGATCCTAAGCGCTTACCGGCTCATATCGCCATCATAATGGACGGAAATGGCCGCTGGGCCCGGCAACGGAACTACCCCAGAATCATGGGCCACAAAGCCGGCGTCGATCCCGTCCGAAAAGTAGTCGAAACCTGCGCGCAACTCGGCCTCGAGGCGCTCACGCTCTACGCTTTTTCTGTCGAAAACTGGAAGCGCCCCCGGCACGAGATCGAGGGGCTATGGCGCTTGCTGCGCTTTTACCTGCGCCGCGAGTTGCCGAACCTCCTGCGCAACGACATCCAACTCGTCGCCATCGGCCGCATTGAATCGCTCCCCGCCCAGGTCCAGAACGAATTGCAATCCGTCATGGACCGCACCTCCGGCAATCGCGGCATGCGCCTGAACCTGGCCATCAACTACGGCGGTCGCACGGAGTTAGTCGACGCCGTCAACAACATGCTCGATAACGCCCGGCTCGAAGGCAATCTCGATGCGCTCGAAATCACCGAAGAAGGCATCGGGGAACATCTCTACACAGCCGGCTTGAAAGACCCCGACCTGCTCATCAGAACCTCCGGGGAAATGCGCATCAGCAACTTCCTCCTGTGGCAAATCGCCTACGCGGAACTCTACGTCACCGACACTCTCTGGCCCGACTTCACGCGCACCGAACTGCTCGAAGCGATCTCCGACTATCAGAACCGCGAGCGCCGTTTTGGCGGCTTAACCCGCGCCTCCTCTTCTTTCGACTCAGCGTCTCTCGACACCACCCCGCTCCTGCTTGAAGACGAGGCACTCGAACTGCCGCGGGCATAAAATCTCACTTACTACATACTGAATAGGAATGAAGCGCCTGATTACGGCAGTCGGGCTGATTGCCTTTGCTGTCTACCTGATCTGGCTCGCGCCCCATCCCATATTCGTGGCCGGCGCGCTGTTGATGGCGCTGCTCTGTTACTGGGAATATGCAGGTCTCGTCGCCGCTCACAACATTCCACGTCCCGGCCTCTGGGGACTGCTCGCCGGCCTGCTCCTTCTCTTCCGCCCACACGCGATGCTGCCGGCCTTGTCGATGCTGGTTTTACTCGCGCTCACCTTCTCACTCCGTCGCGATAACTTGCGCGACATTCTTCCCCAGGTCGCTTGCGAGTTCTTCGGTGCCCTCTACACGTTCGTCCCCTGGCGCTTTGCCATAGACCTGCGGAGCGTCAGTGTTCACCTGCTCTTCTTTTCACTGGCACTGAATTGGGTCGGCGACACAGCCGCTTACTATGCCGGCAGGCAATTCGGCAAGCACAGGCTTGCCCCCGTTGTAAGTCCCAAAAAAAGTTGGGAAGGGGCGGTTGCCTCCGTCATCGCATCCGTTGTTCTCGGCGTCCTCTACTTAGCTAAGTTCGATCCCGCTTTTTCCTGGTGGCAAGTCGCGCTCATGGCAATTGGGGGTAACGTTGCCGGCCAGTTTGGAGATTTGGCTGAATCCGCCATCAAACGCGGCGCTGGCGTAAAAGATAGCGGAGCACTACTACCCGGCCACGGCGGCGTCTTGGATCGCGTAGACAGCAGCCTCTTCGCCCTACCCGCGGTGTATGGTATATACCTGCTAATTACAATGATTTACTAGTATTATTTGTGGCAAACGCAAATTAAATATTTATAGTTTCGAAGTTCGAAACCTGTGTCCCCATTCGTTCATCCTTCTGAAGAGAGTTAGTCAGCGAGCGTATTTATTCACTGAATGCGCTTCACATTAGATCCCGTTTCTGAAAGTAATTACTAGAAACAGGATCGTATCTCGCTTGAGGAGAATATGAAAAAACAAATTTATTTATTGGCGTTTATCGCGCTCGGAGCCGCTCCGATGTTCGCGCAGGAAGGCTCCTATGTGCCCACCCTTGGTTTCAAAGTAGGCGTCCCCGTAACAAACATGTTCGACGCCGGCAACACCAGCCAGTTGGGCAGCAACAACAGCATTCCTGGTTCAACTTTCAGTTCCGCCGTGCCGCGCTATGAGTTCGGTGTAAGTGCGGAGTTCCACTTACCGAAGCATCTGCGCTTCGAAGTAGATGGGTTGTTCAAACGCGGAGGATTCAACGGATCTCTTCCCTTCGCGGGCGGCGGCTTGGCTTACTATCCGACAACCTTCAACCAATGGGAAATTCCCGGCTTGTTCAAGGAAAACATCACCATGGGTCATTTCCGTCCCTTCGTTGATTTCGGCGCATCCCTGCGGCACATCTCTACCATCGAGCAGACCGAATACGCCGCGGGCCTCTTCAATGGTCAGTCGCTCACGAACAATTCCATCGCGTTGCACAACAGAAACAGCGTGGGCGCTGTCGCGGGTTTCGGCATCACCTTCAAGAAAGGTCCATTTGAGTTGACCCCGGAAGCTCGCTACACGCGCTGGGCCAATCAAGCGTTCGTCGCGCCCGGATTGCGCACCAATCTCGATCAGGGCGATGTCCTGCTCGGCATCGGCTTCTAAACGCACCTTCCAACAGTCCGAACAAGGGCCCTCCGGGGCCCTTCACGAAGTGCGAACATCCATAGCGTATGCAGGCCTTGGCCAGCCTGACGCTCGCAATTCATCTTCTCTGGATACTGTGGGTCATCGTCGGAGCGTTCTTCACCCGCGGCCGCCCGTTCCTCACCGCCTTCCACATCCTCTCGCTGCTCTGGGGAATCCTCGTGGAACTTTCGCCGCTACCCTGTCCTCTCACCCTGACCGAACAATTCTTCGAACAAACCGCCGGAGCGCAAGTCTACCAAGGGGCATTTCTCCCGCACCTTCTCGAACGCATTGTTTACCCCGATCTCTCCACCGCGCTGCTTGTCGGCCTCGGCGTCGCTGTATGTCTCGTCAACTTAGCCGTATACCTCGTTCGCTTTTGGCCTCGTCCGCCTGGCCGGCCCTAAACCGAGCCGCGACAGAATGGAGCGGAGGCCCCGAACGCATGGTTTACCCTGATATACGTCGTTCGTTTTTAACGTCGTCCGCCTGGCCGGCCAAACCGAGCCGCGACAGAATGGAGCGGTCGCCTAGCGCCCCCTGCCAAAATCAACAAACTGAGCACTTTAGCTCCCTCCGCTCCGCTGATACAATAGAGTTTTCACTCTGTTTCCAACCGCTTTCCCGGAGGTCTTCCCGTAATGCCCGCTCTGCCGCGCCGGAACTCGGCCGTCGTCAACATCGGTGGTGTCAAAGTTGGCGGCCCGAATCCCATCGTCGTGCAATCCATGACCAACACGGACACGGCTGACACCGCGTCCACGGTCAACCAGGTCATGGAACTCGCCCGCGCTGGTTCCGAGCTCGTCCGCGTCACGGTCAACACCGACGAAGCCGCCCAAGCCGTCCCGAAAATCGTCGACACCCTGCGCAACTTCGGCGTCAACGTCCCCATCATTGGCGACTTCCACTACAACGGCCACCTCCTACTCAAAAAGTATCCCGATTGTGCTCGCGCGCTGGCGAAATACCGCATCAATCCCGGCAACGTCAACATCGGCCGCAAACAGGACGACAACTTTCGCACCATGATCGAAGCGGCCATCGAATACGACCGTCCCGTCCGCATCGGCGTCAACTGGGGTTCGCTCGATTCCGTCTTGCTGACGTCCATGATGGACGAAAATTCGCGCTCGCCCGAGCCCCTCGACGCCATGGAGGTCACCATGCGCGCCATCGTCGAAAGCGCCCTGCGCGCCGCTGAGAACGCCGAACATTACGGTCTCGCGCACGACAAGATTATTCTCAGCGCCAAGTGCAGCAGCGTCCAGGACCTCATCCATGTGTACGAAATGCTCGCCGCCCGGTGCGATTACCCGCTCCACCTCGGCCTCACGGAAGCGGGCCTCGGCTCCAAAGGCATCGTCGCCACCACCGCGGCCATGTCGGTCCTCCTGCAGCAGGGAATTGGCGACACCATCCGCGCCTCCCTCACCCCGCTGCCCAACGGCGACCGCACCGACGAAGTCATCGTTTCCCAGCAAATCCTGCAAGCGCTGAACCTTCGCAGCTTCACCCCGCAAGTCGCCGCCTGTCCCGGCTGCGGCCGCACCACCAGCACCTTCTTCCAGGACATGGCCGATCAGATCCAGACCTATCTGCGCGAGCAGATGTCCGTCTGGCGTGAAAAATATTCCGGTGTCGAAGACATGAAGGTCGCCGTCATGGGCTGCATCGTCAACGGCCCCGGTGAATCCAAGCACGCCAACATCGGCATCTCCTTGCCCGGCACCTTTGAAACGCCCGTCGCCCCCGTATACGTCGATGGCAAGCTCTTCACCACCCTCCGCGGCGACCGCATTGTCGCCGAGTTCCGCGACATCCTCGACAACTACGTAGCCCAGCGCTACGGAGCCGCCGAACTCGTCGCCGCCGGCGTCTAGCGAACCCAACAGAGGCGCGCGCGTCAGCAAGCGCTTTCTTCGTGCTATTTGCCGACTTCGAGAATCGTAAACGAGCCGGGCACCAGCGGTCCGCGACGCGGCCGTCGGCCTGACGCATCCGCCGGCGGAATTGGCCCGAATTCAGCGGCGATCAGGAAAACGTGACCGGTCTTGCTGTCAATCGTCATGGTCTTGGCCGAACGCATCGTTGTGTACGGTCTGTTCCACTTCGAACGCCGTCGGGCTCTTCTCTCGGATCACCGTCAGCGTGCCATCGCCTTGCGAGCTGAACGCTTCCATCGTTTCGGGCATAAAGCCCGCGCCATCGACGCCTGACCCGATCGGCAGCGTCGTCAGGATCTTGCCGTTACGCGCGTCCATCACCACGCTAACGGCTGGCTCGCGGCACTCCACAAACAGGATCTGGTTCTTGCTGTCGAAGGCCAGGCCCGCGGGCCCTTTGTTGTCTCCCAGATCGTAGTGCGCCGTCACCTGCATCTTGTTTGCATCCACCACCGCGACGTTGCCCTTGTCCTCGATGTCGATGTAAAGATGCCCTTGCCCATCCGTCGCCGCTTGTTCCGGCGCGCCTCCCAAATCGATCGTTCCCAGTACATTGCCGTCTTTGCTATCGATCACCGTTACATTCGGTGCGCTGTGGCTCAGGATATATACGCGCTGGCTGGAAGCGTCCAAAAGAATGCCGTCGGGATTGCCTTCGACGTCAATGGTCTTAATCATCTTGAGCGTTGTCGAATCCCACATCGCGACCGGCTTGCTCGTCGCGAAGCCATGATGTGATTTGGGATCGACCGCCGCGCCATGTGCCCCGATATCCGGAATCTCCGTGATGAGCTTCAGGGTGTCGAGGTCGTAAACCGACAAACGCTTCGTGGGGCCGGAGCGAGGAACATAAAGCCGGCGTCCGTCCGAATCCGCATAGACATAATCGAACCCGCCATCACCACCCACTTTGACGGTCTTCAGAACTTTGTAAGGCCCCGCGCCGCGGCCGCCGCGAGGCCGAACGCCGCAGCGGCAAACAGGCAAATGAGTCGCATTGATTCTCCTGAGGTTGAGTATAGGGAACGCAATCACATTACTCAAACTGGCCATAACTGCCCGTCACGGAGCCGCGACAGAATGGAGCGGTCGCTCAATTGCTCTTCCACCGCGTACATACGCTTTCTCCGCAACTTAGTATGAGTGGGAGAGGAGACCGGAAGAGTTCATGTGTTTTTCAGCTACAGCTAATTTCGTCGGGAGCGCGGTCCTGGGTGGCATCGGCGTGGCCACGCTGACGGAAGTGAAACACCGGCGCGAGTTGCTGCTCGCCGCCGTACCGTGGCTCTTTGCGGTACACCAGTTCACCGAAGGATTTGTCTGGCTGGGCCTAGACCATCGTCTCTCTGCAACGGTGACGAACGACGCCGGCGCGGCCTACGTTCTCTACGCGCAAGGGTTGCTGCCGTTTCTGCTGCCGATGAGCGTTCTACTGATTGAGCCGACACTCCATCGAAGACGTCGCATGCTGGGCTTCGCCATTCTCGGTGCCGCGCTTGCGCTGTACATCCTCTGGGGGCTCATCGCCGACCCGCTGCAGATTTTCGTGCGCAACCACAGCATCGTCTATTTAAATGCCATCACGACTACAATGGTCGTCGCCGTGATCTACGTGATTGCGACCTGCGGCGCGCTGTTGTTTTCCGGTTTCCGCGATCTCAGGATCTTCGGGTGGCTGAACGTGGTGGGCCTGATTGTCGTAATGCTGGTAAGGTCATACGCGTTTACCTCCATTTGGTGCGCCTATGCCGCGCTTGTGAGCGTGGTGCTGTATTTCTTCTTTCGCCGCAGCCGCGGAGAACGGCCCAAGCATTATCAGACCGTTTCATAGGCGCTGAGCTGAGCTGTTCTCATGCTTTCTGTTTTTCTGAGTCACTCCAGCCGGGACAAGCCGAGCCTTGATCTCATCCGACTTGAACGGCAGTTCAAGTCCGGAACACAGCCGTGCCCGCCTGCCCGGCGGCGCGCAGCAATTCCTTGTCGAGGCTCGCAACCGGAAGGCCTTCCCGCAGGGCGAGATCGAGATAGGCGCATCGTAGACGGTGAGGCCATAGCGCGGCTGCCAGGGCAAAGACGTCGTTATAGGACGCGGGATCCGCCAGCGTGATGTTCAGGTCGGGGATTACTTCAGGAACTCGTCCGCGTCCGTCTGGCTGATGCGTTTTCGCCGCAGGCCGTTCAAGACGCTATTGCGGATTTCATAGGCCCAGAGCCGCGGCACGATGGCTTCCCGTAGTCCGGCGACCGCATCGAGAACCCGGTCGGTGTAATCGGTGGCTTCATCCCTGAAGCACCATGTCGCCGACACCGAGGCGTCAACAACCATGTCCGCCATCAGGGGCGGTCGCGATCGATGTAATCCTGGACCGTCCAGCCCTCAGGATCGGGCTTCGTGCGCCGGCTGATCTCGCGGATACGCGCGGCGGCCGCCTGGGCGCGCTTCGTCTTGTCAGCAGGCGCATCCTGGCCGGCAAGGTTCTTCAGCCAGCCTTCGAGAGTCAGGCATTACGCCGCCGCTTTCGCCTTCAGCGCCGCCGTCTGGTCGTCGGGAATTTCTATGACTGGCATAACCGCTCTCGTGTTGCCGCTTCTCGTTTCAGCTTAGAGCATATAGCGTGGATTGTCACAGTATCGGGTGCCCGCCATCGGCGTTGTCGAGACATCGACCTTGACTGAAAAGGTCGAGTTTTTTACTTTGCTCATAAAAGCTTCCGATAACGCTATTTGGCTGATGAAAGCATACTGCTTTCCGTCGCGTGTATTAGCATACTCAGCGGTAAATCGGCTTTTTGCTTCCGCTACATCTGAGGCAACAACACAGAGCGGAGGTGGCCACAGATCGGAAGCAAGAGAAAGAATGACGGCGGTGTTCATAGAAGTTTGATGCCTCGGCCAGCCATGCACATCGGTTTGTATCCACTTCCGTTATGCATAACAAACAGTGGACTCGTACTGAGAAATGCATCGCAATTCAAGAATCGAAGGCAAGCTCGCCTTATCCTTGATCGGACAGAGCCCATGCAGATAACAGGCTACTCGGACGTGAGATCATTTCGGAACGGAGCGTAGATATGCAAATCACGCGGCGCAATCTGATGCTCGGCGCCGCCCTCAGTTCTTTGGCGCAGGAAAGCCCATTCTCCGTTGAGGTGAAGCTCGTAACATTGCTGGCGACTGTTCATAACGCGAGCGGTGCTCCCGTCACAAACCTGAAGAAGGAGGACTTTCGTCTCGAAGAGGATGGGGTTCCGCAGACTATTCGATATTTCTCGCGAGAATCAAACCTTCCGCTAACCGTTGGGCTTCTGGTCGATACCAGCCAAAGTGAGACCGGCATGCTGGAGCGCGAGCGCCGCGCCAGCTACAGCTTCCTTGATCAGATCCTGCGCGAGGACAAAGATCTGGCCTTCATCGCACATTTCGATGTGCGAGTGGAGATCCTGCAGGAGCTCACCTCTTCGCGCCAAAAACTGGCGTTGGCTCTCGGAAAACTAAGAGTTCCGCGACGGCCAGCAACGCTGCTTTACCAAGCCGTTCGAGAGTGCTCCGAGAATCAGATGAGAAAGCAGCAAGGGCGAAAAGCTCTTATCATAATCTCCGATGGTGTGGATATCCGCAGCAAAGTAAGCATCGTTACGGCTATCGAGTACGCGCAGCGGGCGAACACGGTTATCTATTCCATCATGATGAGGAAATGGCCGTTGCTGGCATACTTCCCGCCCGCGGCCGCGACCCGCGCGATTTTCAACGCGCGAGGCACTAGCGCCATGCAACGCCTGGCGCGGGAAACCGGCGGAACCTATTTCGAGGTTTCCAAGGATAACCCCATCGACGCGATTTATTCATTGATCCAAGAGCAACTACGGACCCAGTACAGCATCGGTTATAGGCCGGAGCGGAACCATGCGATAGGGCAATACCGCCAAATCCGACTGACCACAAACCAGCCTGGGCTGTTCGTTCAGACGCGAGCAGGATACTACGCCGAATGAATGAAAGAGCGCCACGACCGGCGCTCTTACAGGAGAATTTTTGAGCAGCTGCTACAAGCGAGCGCACGATAAACGTCCTTTGTCATGCGGTTCTACAGGGCCGGCGAGAAGTGTTTCATGAACAGGTTAAGACGGCGTTGTCGAGATGGCAGGAGTAGTCACAGCCAACGTGACATGGGGCGTATTTCTCTATACGCTAGGAAGAGAGGATTGCATGGCTGTTCTTGATTGGTCGCAATGCCCTGCTGTCGAAAGCGTACCGGGGCGGCTGAGTGGGGCATGGGTATTCAAAGATACCCGCATGCCCGTCTCGGCCGTATTCGAAAATCTTGAAGCCGGGGCGACGATTGACGAGATCATGGAGTGGTTCCACCTGACACGCGATCAGCTCGTGACCGTTCTGGAGTTCGCGGCCCGCAGCCTCGATGCGATGCCGCCTTCGCCGGCCGCGCCCGTCACCGCTGATGCGCATCCTGTTTGACCATAGTACGCCCGCGCCCTTGCGCCGGCACCTGCCCGGCCATGAGGTCACCGAAACAATCGACAAGGGCTGGGACAGGCTCTCCAACGGGGAGCTGCTGGCGGAAGCGGAGCAAGCCGGCTTCGAGGTGTTCATCACCGCCGACAAGAACATCCGTTATCAGCAAAATCTCACGCGCCGTCGCATCGCCATAATTGAACTGGGCACGCCGCGCTGGCCTGTAGTGCGACGCTACGTGGAGAAGATCGCAGCTGCGATCATGGCCGCAACGCCCGGCAGCTACACTGTCGTTGAAATCCCGTTCAAGCTGATCGACTGACCACTGATCACGTTATACGAGCGGCCCGAAAGATCCGCCCCCGATTACCCGCCCGTCTTACGAACCGGAATCTGCTGAGGTTTCCACGTGGCAGGTTCTTTCCTTCGGCTTGTTACTTTGTGATGAATTCGCCGTTTTTGGAATAGCGATACCGGACCCGTCGGACCATCGTCTGTTTCTTACGCATGAATCAATTTCCTTCTCGTCGCTCAACAAAGCGCCCGACGCGCCTAAATCCAAACTGCTGCACGTTTCAAGAAAGCTAATTCGGAGAGAACAGACGAGGATGCATAACAGCGTTTTTCGGACACAAGCGTATTTATGCTCCGCTACGAGTTCCTTCGATAAAGCCGCGACCGCATCCTGTATTCGCTCGCGCGGAATAACGAAAACTTGATCTTCCGGGTTGCCGCCCAGGCCCGTGCCTTCCTGCGGCATGACGGCCTTGCTCTTTTATTCTGATCACCCGATCCGCAGCTCACAACGCCGCCCGCCACCTAAACCCAAACGCGACAGTGACGGCGCGGCCATCCCCATACCAATTCCTAAAACTAAATCATCTCCAGCAATTCCTACGGGTTACAATCTCCACGCCGCACCCGCCGCTCACCCCAATGCGACAACTCGGGCAGAAACATCACGCTGGATCCCAAGCACCGCGATCCCGTCAACAGAAGCCGTCACCTTCAAAAAGCAAGCCCGGCGCCGTCGCGCAGCCGCGTAAACTCCCGAAAGGAACATTAGTCAAATGGCAACCGAAGCCCAAATCAGCGCCAACCAAAAGAACGCGCAAAAGAGTACCGGACCCACAACCGAAACGGGGAAATCTAATTCCTCGCAGAACAATTTCCGCCACGGCTTCACTGGGCAATTCAAAGTCCTCGATTGGGAGCGCCAGGAAGATTTCACCGATCTGCTCGCCCGCTTCTGCGTCGAGCACCAGCCTTCCAACGAATGCGAAATCGTGCTCGTCGAACGAATCGCCCAGCACTTCTGGCTCGCCGGTCGCGCTCTGCTTCTTCAAGAACAGTGTTTCCGCCCCGATCTCGCCATGAAAGAAGCCGATGCGAAGCTGGCTCTGTACCTCCGCTACCAAACGACGCACGAGCGCGCCTTCCGCCAACTCTCAGACGAGCTTCGAAAGCTAAGAAACGAAAAGCGCAAAGCCGAAATTGGCTTCGAATCGCAGCAGCTTAAAAAGGCCGAACAAGCCCGCAAGCAACAGATCGAAAATCGCAAGCAGGATCTGCATAAATGCGACATTTGGCTCGCCGAAGCGAAAGCCGAACATCAGGAATTGCTCAACGCCAGGCTCGAAACGCCCGAAACGCGCATCCCGAACCGGGTCCAACGCATTTTGGCGCGCCAACAGGCCGCCTAACCCGCGCCGAACGCATGCCGCTCGACAGGATCGCGCTCCACGTGTCCGCCCCGCAGCAGCCTCGGCATAAGCTCGCGCGGAAATACATAAGACAACCTGCGCTCCCGGCTACTGAGCTAACATTGCAAATGCAAATAGAGTATCGCCCGCGGCAGCCACCAGATACTGAGTCCCATCGAGTTCATAAGTCATCGGGCCATTCGTCATCGCGCTTCCCAGGTTGGCGTGCCACAGAGCTTCTCCTGTGGTTGCATTCAGCGCGACGAGATTGTTAGACGGATCGCCCGCAAATACCAGGTTGCCCGCAGTACTCAGTACGCCGGAACGAATGTTAGACCCCTCCCAGACATGGCTCCAGCGAACCTTTCCAGTCTGATAATCCATGGCCTGCAACATAGTCTGCGCGTAGCCGCCACGATCATTGCCGCCCCACCCTTCGGGCTTGCTCTCGTTGTCATAGATGTAGTAAATGCTGAACCCGCGCGTCGCGTTGATGTAAAACAGCCCCGTCTCCGGAGAGAAACTAGGCGGCGGCCAGTTCGCCGCACCACCCTGGTTTGGCGATACCAAGGCGCCGTCAATCTGTGGCTCCTTCGCTGGATTCGGTATCGGTTGGCCTTGCGCATCTACTCCCTCGGCCCAGTTGGTTTTGACAAATTCGCTGCTGATAATGTCCTTGCCGTTGGTCCGGTCCAGAACGAAGAAATGCCCGTTGCGGCTCGCTTGCGCCAGCAATTTTCTTTTTTGCCCATTAATTTCGCCGTCGAAAAGTACCGGCGTTTGCACGGCGTCCCAATCGTGGGTGTCGTGCGGCGAACATTGGAAGTGCCACACCATCTTCCCTGTGTCGGGGTTCAAAGCCACAATGGATTCAGTGAAAAGGTTCGATCCCTTCCGGCCCTTGCCGGCAATCACCGGCTGCGGATTCCCTGTTCCGATATACATCAAATTCAGTTCCGGGTCGTAAGTGCTCGGCACCCAAGTCATTCCCCCACCATGCTTGGCCGCATCCTCGCTCGGCCACGACTCGCTCCCCGCATCGCCTTTCTTCTGCGGAACCGTGTACCAACGCCACTGTAAGTCGCCCGTCTCCGGATCGTGTGCTTCCACATAGCCGGGAATGTCTAAGTCGTCTCCACTTACACCAATCATGACGTGATCTTTAATGACCACCGGAGCTACCGAGGCGTAGTACATCTGGTCCAAATCGCAAATCTGTTTGTGCCAGCGTTCTTTGCCGTCGTTTAGATTCAAAGACACCAGATTGCAATCCGGTGTCTCGAAGTACAGCCACCTGCCGTAAACGCCTACACCGCGGTTGCCAATCGTCAGACCGCCTTTAGACTGCCATGCGAACTGCCAGATTTGGCGGCCTGTACGGGCGTCAATTGCCCACACATGATTCGGCACGGTGACGTACATGACGCCATCCACAACAACAGGCGTACCCTTGATTGGTCCTCCCGCTTCTTCACCACCTCCTGTCTCCGGGTGGTAGACCCAAGCCAGACTCAGTGAACGAATGTCCTGCGCATTGATCTTCGTAAGTGGACTGAAACGCCGTCCGGAGTAGTCGCCATTGTAAGTGGGCCATGAATCCGTAGGGGGTTGCAGCAACTTATGCGGGTCAAGCGTTTGGCCTGGACTATTGCCGAGCCAGATCGTGCAAGATAAAAGAGAACTAACAAGCCATCGCTTCATTTCAAGGTCTCCAGGTAGGCAACCAGATCGTGAATATCTTTATCTGTATATTCATCCAGCAGCGCTATATGAGCGGCATAAGGATCTTTCTTCTCGACCTTTAAATCCGGCGTTCGCTTCCAGGCGTGATATTCCCCGTCGGAGTCTCGCAAGGAGACGTCAAAGTCGTCCAGGCTGAGCAATACTCCCGTCACTGAGGGGCCCGATGGGGGAATGACTGTCACCATCACCGGAAGCGACTTTGTTATCCCGCCCTTACCTCGCCGTCCGAATCCGACCGTTTGGGGAAAGACAACCCGCTGCTGCAATGTGGCTGGATCGTACTTACTGGCAATGTGCGCTAAGTCTCCAGTCGGTGAATGACACGTATTACACCTGCCCGCGCCGTTGAAGTAAGCCTCGCCCGCTTTGGGATTTCCGGTCAGCACATTAATCACCTTTGAATACGGGCCGCTGCGCAATGTATCATTCACCTGTTGATGCAGGAAGTGCGATAGATCCTCAATCTGAGCATCCGTCAATGCCTCGCTTTTCGCGCCACTTTCCATCGGGTGACCTTTTCGCAGAAAGGGTCCCAAAGTACTGCCATAGCGATCGTGCAAAACCAGAACCGATCGAACCAAGTCCGGGCCGTTCGCGGTGCCCCTAGCAAGCGGACCGTGACACGTTAGGCATTCCTTCTTGTACAGGTCGCCGCCTCGGGCCGCCGCGGCTTCATCTACGACCTGCTTGTTGTCGGAACCTGCGGCGAGCAGCCCTGCTCCTCTCGTCGGCGCGCCCGGCGTTCGAATCGCCTGCGGTCCAGCGGTTGTTCCAGGAGCGGCCTTCTTCGTCGGAGGGAAATTCGCGGCCAAGTAATCCAGTACCTGCGCAAAGTCCTCGTCCGTTCCTTTCGCGCCCTTGGCCACCATATTCGCAACCACCTGGCTCCACTCCTGCCGGCTCATCCCGCGCGGCACAATCACTTCCACGCCATGGCACGCCGTACATATTCTTTGCACGATATCTTTCCCCGGTGCATCGGGCAATTGCAGAGGGGCTTTTTGCTGCCCGGCCGCCAATAGCGTCGCGCATTCAACGATTGCCGCACCCAATAGCAAACTCTTCCAGATGGTTCGCGTCATCATCATTCCACCCAAGTGCCTCGTGTTATGTATATCAGTCGTGTACCACGCATCAGAAGTTTGGTAAAACAGGAGCGCACATGATCACTCGCCGCACCGCCGTCAAGGCTACTGCCGCATCCATCGCCACCGGTTTATCCGCGGAAGGAATCTTCGCCCAGCAAACGATGCAACCGCACCAGAAGGGCAGGTTAAAACAGTCCGCATGCCGCTGGTGCTACAAGGACATGAGTATGGATGATCTTTGCCGCAACGCCGTAGAAATGGGCATGGTCGCCATTGATCTGGTCAAGCCGGAAGAATGGCCAATTGTGCAAAAGTATGGCCTGGTCCCTTCCATGGTCTATGGGGGCGGCACCATTCCGGACGGCTGGAATCGCAAAGAAAGTCATGACCGGCTCGAGAAAGAAACCAAAGAAGCGATTGACCGCGCAGTCGCGGCCAAACTTCCCAACGTGATTACGTTTTCTGGCAATCGCCGCGGGATGTCCGACGAGGAGGGCAAAGAAAACTGCATTCTCGGATTGCGCCGCGTAAAGAAAATGGCCGAAGACAGCGGCGTCACCATCAACATGGAACTGCTAAACAGCAAGGTCAATCATCACGACTATATGTGCGACCACACTGCCTGGGGCGTCGACGTGATGAAGGGCGTGGACTCGCCGCGTGTCAAACTGCTGTACGACATCTACCACATGCAGATCATGGAAGGCGATATTATCCGTACGATTACTGATAACTTTCAGTACATTGGCCATTTTCATACGGGCGGTGTCCCGGGCCGCCACGAACTGGACGACACGCAGGAACTGCAATGGCGCACAATTGCCAAAGCGATCGCGGACCTCAATTTCCAGGGCTACTTCGCGCACGAGTTTATCCCCACGCGCGATCCCATGACTTCTTTGCGCCAAGCTGTGAATCTTTGCGCGGTTTAGTCCAGTGAACCAATCATGGACTGGAAGGAACACGGAGTCAAGATAGTCCGGGCCGGTGAACTCGACCCTAACACGCCTCAAACGCCAGGCATGTCTCGCGCCGCCGCGATCACTCACGCCCGTACAGGCGCAAGCAAGCTATGGGCAGGTACTGTCATCGTGCAACCCGGCGCAAAAACCGGGCCGCATCATCACGGCGAGCTCGAAACGGTGCTCTACATCGTGCGCGGCCGTGCACGTATGCGCTGGGGCGACCAGCTCGAATTCACTGCCGAGGCAGCAGCCGGCGATTTCATCTACGTGCCGCCTTACGTACCGCACCAGGAGATCAATGCTACGCCCGACGAACCCTGCGAAGCCGTGGTAGTCCGCAGCGGTCAGGACCCTATTGTCGTCAACCTCGATCTCGAAACCCCGGAGCCGGCGAGCGCCGGGCAAGATCAGGCCGTGACGCCCTTTCACCCGAATTCTTGAACTACGCGCGATTAGCGCCCCACCGCATCCTTTGGCATGGCCCAGGCAAACACCACGCCGCCGCTGCTCGTCAGCAGGTATTGGCGCCCGGCCAGTTCATACGTGATCGGCGAGCTCTCCATGGGCGCGCCTTGCCCAGCGTGCCACAGCGTTTTTCCACTCTCGGTTTCTAGCGCCAGCGTATTCCCGTAAGCATCGCCCGTGAACGTAAGCCCCGAATCCGTCGTCAGCACACCTGCCCCCGATCCGCCTTCTCCCAGTTCGTGAGTCCAGCGAATCTTCCCGGTTTTGTAATCGATCGCTTCGAGTAATCCTTTGCTCCACACGCCGTAATCCGCACCGGCCCAACCAAACGTCCCGTCCTCCGGCTTCGCGAAATAAATGCCATAACTGGGATGAGCGCTGACCACGAACAGACCCGTCTGCGGATCGAAACTCGGCGCGCGATAGTTAGTCAATCCGCCCTCATCCGGCGCGATCAATCGTCCATCCCGAGCGGGCTCCTTCTCCGGATTTGGAATCGGCTCTCCACGGCTGTCAACGCCTAGCGACCAGTTCACTGGCCCGAAGGGAGTGGTCAAAAGACTCTTGCCATTGGTTCGATCCAGTACAAAGAAATAGCCATTCCGCGATGCCTGCATCAAAAGCTTGCGCGGCTTGCCGTCGAACTCGGCGTCAACCAGGACTGGGGTCTCCACCGCGTCCCAATCATGCGTGTCGTGCGGCGAAGGTTGAAAAGCCCACGTCAGTTTACCCGTGTTTGGATTCAGCGCCACAATGCTGCACGTATAGAGATCGTCTCCCGGCCGCGTCGTGCCCGTCAGCACCGGAGTGGGATTCCCTGTTCCCCAATACAGCAGGTTCAGAGTTGGATCGTAGGTTCCGGTCATCCACGTCATCCCACCCGAACTCTTATTCGGAGTTCCCACGGGCGGAGTGCTATCCCATTCCCATTGCGTCTTGCCGGTTTCCGGATCGATCGATCGCAAATATCCGCGCAGGTTATCGAAGTCGCCCGAGACGCCAACAATCACGTGATTACTGACAACCAACGGCGACATCGTCGTCCAATATCCCTTGCTCGAGTCCGCGACCTCCACCTCCCAGCGTACGGAACCGTTCTTTGCATTTAGCGAGATCAAATGCGCATCGGGAGTCAAGAAGAACAGCCAGTCCTTGTACATCGCCACGCCGCGCTGGCCGATGTGAAACCCCTTTTTAGAAGGAAGCGTGTAGTGCCAAATCTGATGCCCGGAAAGCGCGTCTACCGCCCAGATATCGTCGGGAACGGTCAAGTAAAGAACGCCATCGACCAGTAGTGGAGAGGACTTGATAGGAAAGTTTTGACCGCTCTGAAAGGCCCAAGCGAGCCCCAGATCGCTCACATTGCGGGGCGTAATCTGCGTTAGCCGGCTATGCCGCTCCCCGGTGTAATCGCCGTGATACAACGGCCAACTATCCGCGGGAGGATGCAGGAGCATCGAGGGCTCCACGCCTTGCGCCATCATGCGACCCGAAACCGAAGTACACGCCACACATGCGGCGCAAAGAAATACTTTCACAAAGTTCATCTTGAATCTCAGAGCCTATCGCAGCGTTTGCAGATATGCCATCAGGTTATGAATATCGGCGTCGGTATATTTGCCTAGCAGTTCAGCATGCTCCCGAGCCGGCGCATCCATCGCGTATCTCACTTCGCTTGTAGGCCAGGAGCGATATTGGCCGGAACTATCTCTCAACGCTACGGTGAATTCGTCAACGTAAGCGAGCGTGCCGCTCACGGTCTCGCCCGTCGGCAAAGTGACCTTCAGCTTCGCTTGCGCGTTACGCGGATACAGCATGCGTTCCTCGAGCCGCAGCCCCTGATATCGCCGGGCCACACCAGCCAAATCCCCCGTCGCCGAGTGGCACGTCGCGCATTTCCCGGCCCCGTTGAAATATTCTCTGCCGGCCTCGGCGCTTCCCGTCTGAAGGTCGGAAACATCTACACCGCGGCGCTTCCCGTTCTGTGATGCGGCGCTGGCAGCTTGCGTATGAATGAACGCCACCAGCGCGGCGATCTGATCGTCCGGAAGACTGAAGCGCGGCATGCCTTTGTCAGGGCGTCCATTTCGCACCACCGCGCCGATCTGGTCGCCATTCACATCGCCGGCTACTAACTTCGAGCTCGTCAAATCCGGCCCCGTCTCGCCCCCGCCTGCATCGCGCCCATGGCAGAACGCGCAGTTCTGTCCGAACAGAGACTTACCGTTCTCCACCAGCGCCGGAGGAAAAACACGCGGCCCTGCCTTCGCATTTTGCCGGGTGATGCTTGGCGTCTGCACCATACCGTTTGGGTTTTGAGTAGCGGCATTCGGATTCTGCCCGGCCGCAAAGCAAAAACCACTCGCCAACACCACGAGGCACCACCTGGAACGAAAAGACAGCATCATGAAATCGCCTTACTCGGAGTATTGAAATAAAGAAGAAAGATACTACGCCTTCCCGAGTTGAACCTCATTTTATCTTTCCCGGCTAAAAGGCCTGGCGACCGGTCCGCGCAAGCTGATCCCGGAACATGGCCGCAAACGACTTCCACGGCGCGTCGCGCAGCTCTTCGATTTTGATTCTCATTTTCCGTTGCCAGTTTGGACACTGGGCTGTACTCCCGGGCAAGTTCTGCTGATACGGTTCCTTTGTGAAATCCTCCTGGTTCAGCAACAAGATCATGGACTGTACCTGAGCTAAAAATCCGATCACTGCGTTGTGAAGATCGCCATCGAGTTCCGGCAGGTGCCGAGCATCGCGCGAATAATGCCGCGGCAGCAGTTCCTCGGCATGCAAGGTATCCAGCATGCGCTGCTTCTCCCGATCCCGATCTTCCTTTTGGCCCCAGTACGCTGTGTCATCTATTAAGCCGGCGGCCTTGCGGGCTTCGATGTCGCGGCCCGTCCAGAATCCGGCAAGCGTCGGCAGGTCGTGTGTAGTTGAAGACACCAGCGCCTGGCGCTCATATTCGTAACTGCGCTTAAACGATTTGTCGGGTTCGTGCTTTTCGAAATAGAAGAGCCGATAGCTGAGAATGCCAAAGCTACAGAGCATATCTCGAATTTCGTCGGTCACGGTACCCAGGTCTTCGCCAATGATGATGTTCCGGCTGCGCGCACTCTCCAGCGCGAGAATTCGCATCAAATCAGCGGCGTTGTCCCGGACGTAAGTGCCGTTAGCGGCAGTGACGCCTTCCGGAATCCAGAACAGACGGAACAGGCGCATCACATGGTCGATGCGAAGAGCGCCGCCATTGCGCACGATTTTTCGTATACTCTCGCGGTACAAGCGATAGCCGCTATCGCGGTGCGCGACTTTATTGGGCGGTGGGAACGCCCAGTCCTGCCCGTCCGGCGAAAAGTCGTCCGGCGGAGCACCCACCCGGCAGCCGTGCACATAGAAATCCCGGTGAGCCCAGACATCCGAGCCGCAGCTATCGGTAGCTACCGCCAGATCGTGATAGAGCCCGATGGGCATGCCATGGCGCTTCGCGCAATCCTGCGCCGCCGAAAGCTGCTCTTCGAGCACAAACTGAACATATTTGTAGAACTCGATCAGCCTCCAGTGCACCTGCGCAAATTCTTTCGACGCATCAGAATCAGGCGAGCGATATTGCACGGGCCAATGGCCCCAGATCCAGCGATTTCGATCCTGCTTGTGCAGGACTTCATCCAGCGCGCAATACAGCGCGAACTTCTGTAGCATGGCGCCTTCCCGCTCGCAATACGAGGTGAATGCGGATGCCCGTGCAGCGTCACTAGCGCGGCGACGACGAAACTCACGATAAAGGATCTTCAGGAACCGCCGCTTCAGAGTATCGACGTCGTGATATTCGACAAACTCCGCCTCCCGAAGGCGACGGATTCGTTGCTGCACCGACGGCGCGGCAAGCAGGCGCTGCGCGAACGATGACCTCCGAAACTCCGGCACGCTCTCTACATCGATGTAAATCAAGTTCTTATAAAACATCGACAGAGGCAAATAGGGACTCGTGTTGTATGGGACGCGATTATGCAGCGCATGCAGCGGATTGACACCGATGAAACTGAAACCGACTTCCGAACGCGCCCACTCGATGAGCGCGCAAAGATCGGTAAAGTCTCCGCACCCCCAATTGCGCTCCGAACGGAGACCGTAAAGAGCAATATTGAAACCCGCCGTTCGGCCACCCTGCAACAGGTGGTCGGGCAGGTACGCGCGCTGCGGGCAGACAATCAAGTGGCTCAGTGCGAAATCACGATCGCCGACCGCAATCTTCAGCGTGTGATAGCCAAGCGGTACCTCTGCCGGCAACCGCACCAGATACGTGTGCCATTCCCCTTCGGCAGTTCTGGCTTCACCTATCCGGTAAAGCTGATCGAGTTCGATGCTGCCATTCAGGCTTTGTACGCCCATGCTTTGCCCGTCTTCGAGCAAGATTTCGTAACGCAGCAGTCCGCCTGCCGACGCAGGAAGGTTCAGAGGAACAGAGAGATCGGCCTCGCTGATCACAAGCGTACGCGCCAACCCCGACTTCAGCGTGCCTTCGAACCGTCTGTAACGCTCAGCATCTATGGACTCGCGGCTGGATACGTCCCAGCCCAGTGCCAGCAACACGCGCCGTTTCACATCCGAATCCACTTCATGGCGCTTCCCGAAAATGTCCCAATACACGCTGTCAATACCGGACTGCTCGGCCGCTCGCGCGAGCGAATCCTCATAGCTATGGCCCGGTTCGAAGGTAAGCTGCCGCATCTCATCTAAAGTTTAGGGGTTTGACTGCAGAGCGCCTGCATCGGGCTGCACGCGTGGGACAATATGATCGTGGGCGATTCAGAGACGTTTGAGATTAGCCAGCCACCCGAGCTTTTCGCGCGGTCGGACCAGCAGGACGATGGGGCGGAGTTTCACCAGACCATCATCACCACCACCCTCGACAGCGCGCTAAACTGGGCGCGAAAGAACTCTCTTTGGCCGATGACATTCGGCTTGGCCTGCTGCGCCATCGAGATGATGTCCATGATGGCTTCGCGCTACGACGCCGCTCGCTTTGGCGCCGAGGTGTTCCGCGGCTCGCCCCGGCAGTCGGACTTGATGATTATCGCTGGCCGCGTATCGCTCAAAATGGCTCCCGTCATTCGTCATCTCTATCGACAAATGCCTGAACCGAAGTGGGTGATTTCCATGGGTGCTTGCGCGACATCTACCGGAGTGTTTAGCAATTACGCGCTGGTTCCCGTCAATCAAGTGATTCCGGTGGATATCTACGTGCCGGGCTGCCCGCCGCGTCCTGAGCAATTGATCTACTCGATCATGTTGCTGCAAGAAAAGATCCAAGCCTCGCGCGGCAGCGTTCGAAAGACACTGAATCTGGATTAAGGATCACCTCTTCAGGGGATCTTCCACCCAGGGCGGCGTAGCGTCTATCAGCTCTCCCAGCATGGGATCCACCCGTTCGAGCGCCTGCTTCATTTCCCACGCTATCTTGCGATAGGCAAAGTGTCCCTTCACGCCGCTGCGGAGGCGCGAGATATATTCGAGTTCCGCAAAATCCATTTTGAAGAGAAACCGTGACTTAGCGGCGAACGGGAGCAAATACTGGGCCGCCGGTTGCGGCAGCTTCCCTATTGCCTGGTCAGTGACCTCTAAGGCTTGGCTGAAGATCCCGGCTGCCCCGCATTGAGCAACCAGTTCCGGCGTATCGTAACCCAGGCGATTGGTGTACTGCTGGCGAAGCTGCTGACACCGGCGATGCCGATGCAGATCGCGATAAGCGCCAATATCCATGACGATGTCCAGCACGTAAGGAGCGCTGCGGAACTGCCGCGGGAGTTCGTCGCGACGGTTGCGGTTTTGGAGAGCGTAATGGAAGAGATCCTTGCGCCGCTGCGCCGGCCAACTGGAAGCAAGCTCGTACAACTCACGGTAAGGACGGTCCGTCACCGGATACAGCAACGTAGCGCAGAGATCCGCAATATGATCCGATGGCTGAATCAGAGTGACCGTCTCGGCCTTGCCGTTTTCCGAGGGCGGCAAATGATCTTTCGCCCAGGCGGTGAGGTCGGCACGCAAGTGCCCTGGATATTCGTCGGGTTGCGCGTGGTGGGCGAGCGTCGGTGCAAGCGGCTCATGCATCATCTCATCGACGCGCCACACACATTCAGGCGGGGCCGCGCAGGCCAACGTCAACTCTTGGGCGACCTCCCGCAATTCCTGAAATTCCGAAGCTTTCAATCGGCGGATCTGTTTTTCCAGCGTCCGAATACTTGTTACTTGGCCAACGCCGGTCGGGATGCCGAACGGCAGCAGGTACCGCGCCACGTCGAACGCACGCGCTGCCAGGTTGCGCCGGTAAGCATCCGGCTTCATATCCGCAGGTTGCGGTAGTTGCTCCTTCAGGTGCGCAAACACTCGCTCCTGAACCTCACGATAAGCGTTGAGAAGGTTTTCCGCCGCAGGCCGGAAAACATCCGCTTCATCGGCCGTCAGTTCGGGCGGGCAAACTACTCCTGATTTTGAAAAGTCCTGATATCGAGAACTGCGCGCCTGACCGTCCCAGAGTTGCTCATCCTCAATTTCCGTCGCCGCCAATTCCGAGATGCCCTCGAAACAAATACTGACGTGCCCCAGGTCGGCGATGGACGCGTGACCGTACTGAAAGTAGAAACTCTCCAGGAATTTCGACGAGTCGTGGCTGCGCACCCACTCGATGGAATCAGAAATGGAGTCGGGCGAGCGGCTGTAGCGCGCCAAGGCGTACGCGAGTTTCTCCGGCGGCATGGGCGCAACGGCCAGAACGCGTTTCTTCGAAGCCCGGTCAACCGGAGCAGGTGCGGACAACTCGCTATCATAGCGGATTCGTCATGGTTATCAAGATCAGAAGGATCCACGCTGACGCTCATCTTCCGGCCTATGCGCATGGACCGCAAGAAGACGCTGGTATGGACATCCGTTGCATTGAAGGAGCCCTCCTGGAGCCAGGCGTTCCGCAAGCGCTTGCTACGGGTCTCGCACTTGAAATTCCAAGCGGCTATGAAGTGCAGATCCGCCCTCGCAGTGGCCTCGCGCTCAAGCATGCCATCACACTCCCGAACTCTCCAGCCACCATCGATCCGGGATACCGTGGTGAGCTGAAAGTCATCTTGCTGAATTTGGGCCGCGCAGCGTACGAGATCCACGCCGGCGATCGCATTGGCCAGATGGTAGTTGCCAAGTACGAAGCCGTCGAATGGGCCGAAACCGATTTAGCGGAATCTGTACGGGGCGCCGGCGGCTTTGGGTCGTCGGGGCGATAGTCAGCTCTTACTGTTGGTCTCCGCGGTCAATTTACTTGCCAAGGGCTGCGTCTGGCCCGCGTACTTGTTTCCAGCTTTCTTGTAGTACGGTACGGAAACTGGGGAAGAAAGCTGCTCGAACGTGAATGAGCAGATGCGCATGCCGGGATAAAGCGCCACGGGCATGATGCCGAGATTGCTCAGCTCGAGAGTAGCTTTGCCGCGCCACCCCGGATCGAACAAGCCGGCGGTTCCGTGCACGATAATCCCGATCCGGCCGAGACTTGACCGGCCTTCGAGTCGCCCCAATACGTCATCGTCCAGCTCAAGCGTCTCCTCCGTAATCGCAAGTGCGAACTCGCGCGGCTGGAGCACGAAAGGCTCGCCGGACTTCACGTGGATACTGCGCATGATGTCCTGAATGGCGCTCTTCTCGCGCACATCGATGTACGCATGGCGGCTATGCTCGAAGACGCTGAACTCCGCGCCGAGACGGAAATCGACAGAGCAACTGCCGAACTGCTCCGGCGGTAAATCGGGCGAGATCTTGATTTTGCCCAACTCCATGTAGCGCCGGATATCGACATCGGAAAGAACCATAAGGGACGCGCGTGAACAGCCATCCTAGCATGCGGAAGATGTTATATTGAGGGGGTCAACAGCAGGCCGTAGTGCGCACATTTGACAGCGTACAAAGCCGGTAAGTGGGCGGCTAGCTCAGTTGGGAGAGCACCACGTTCGCAACGTGGGGGTCGTGGGTTCGAACCCCATGCCGTCCACCAAATTAACGGTTTCAGAATCACAATCCGCTGTCATCGGTCCGAAATGTCGCCCAAGCTCCCGGTCCAGACAAAACCGCCATCGTTCCCGGGCGAAAGCCTGGCAGAACCAGCCGTCTTACACTCCGTGGTCAGCTGGTTCGTTCCTCCCGCGCAAGGCCCCTCTTTCACATTTCTGCGATAACCCCGGCGCGTTCATCGCTTGATGCTATCGTCGCCACTTCGTTGTCGTTTCAATCCATCCGCTCAATCCGATCCGCACGGAGCAATTCGCCTCAGAACAGGAGACGCGCGGCGAACTGTAACTGGCGCGGCGTATTAACGGTGCTGGTAATCTGGCCGAAGCCCGCCATGTTTTCGGCCGTTGGATGCGGATTCCAGAAGATGTTCGGGTACCCGAGCTGCGCACGGTTCGTCAGATTGTAAGCGGCGCCTTCAATTCGCAGCTTCATACGCTCGGTAATCGCGAAGTTTTTGTAAATCGAGAAATCGAGATTCTGACCACCCTGGGTGCGCACGTGCGGGAGGAACGCGGGCGCGGTGCCGGGCAGATATCGGCTCGCCGGTTGCGCGAAACAACTCGAATCGATCCATTGCGCGGCGGTGTGCGGGGCGTTCGCTGCGGGATCGCAGATCAGGTCCGTGCGTTGGTGGAACAACGGATCGCCCGTGCCCGCGGGTGAACCAATCGGAACGCCGGTGCTCAGATAAGCAATCAGGTTCACCGTCCAGCCGCCCAGCAGTCGGTTTCTCCAGCCGTCGAGCGGGATCAGCCGGTCGCGGCCGATCGGCAGATCATACGAGGACTGGAACGAAAACTGGTGCGCGATATCCTGCGGGCTGATGGAACGTTCTAGGTTCATGTTCTTACGATCCTGGTACGTCACGCCCTGCGTCCATACGAAGGAAATGGGCGGCGCGAAATCATCGGTGATCAGTTTGCCCCAGGTGTAGGACGCGAGCATCGTGAAGTGCTGTGTCAGGCGTTTCTGCAACTTGAGCTGCAGCGAGTGATAGATTGAATCACCACCGGGATAACCCTGCACACTGACGCCGCTGTTGATGCTGCCGCTCGTGAATTGCGGGAACGGCTCGAGCGCAAGCCACTGCGGTACAGTCGCGCTGCCGTAGAAAGCGCTCGTGGGCGGAAACGCCGCGGCCCACCGATTTGGAATCGGCGTCGTCAATGCAGGGCCGTACTGGGCGATGGTCTGGAGTGAGAGTTGATTCAGGTTTTCGCTCGCTAACGGTAAGTGCAGACCGCGGCTGCCGACCCACGCCGCCGAAAACGTGTAGTCCTTTGGTAATTGGTATTGGAACCCGAAGTTGAAGCTGTAGGTAACGGGAGTCGGCTGCGAGCGCAGAACGGTGCTCAAAGTGCTGCCGACATTCGTTGCGGGGCCGAGAGAACTTCCGGTTGCCTGCACGATACCGTTCGGAAACGGATTGCTCAATGAGTTCAGCATCACTGTGTTGCCGTTCGCGTTGTACGTCGTCGCATTCCAGGACGTGTAGGGGTAAAAGCCATCGCTGTTAAGCGCGGAGTTGGCAACCATCTGCGGGCTCGGTCCGTAGTACATGCCGAAACCGCCGCGAATCACGAGACGCTGGAACGGCTGATAGGCGAGCGCGAATCGCGGGCCGAAGTCGCCGAGATTCATCGTGGATGAACTTCCGCCGCCCTTTACGAATTGTTCGCCGCCAACGAGCGGCACGCCGTTCACGGTGTAGTGGACAGACGAGTCGAAATACTCCAGGCGGTTGTAGCGCTCATTGCGCGCGCCGAAGAGATCCCAGCGCAGGCCCAGATTGAGAGTGAGCTTCGGCGTGAGGTGATAATTATCCTGCGCGTAGAACCCGTAATAGGAATTCGACTGCGCGCCAAAAATGTCTTTGCTGAAATTGCTGCTTTCGTAACCCGGCGCAGAGCCCATGCCCAGAATCAGAGAAGCGAAGTCGCTGCCGTCGCCTGCAAACGTGCTGGAACTCGTGGCGGTGTTGTCGAAATCGTACCAGCCGCTCGGCGCCACCGGCTGGCCTTCGTTCATGAATTGCTTCTGAAATTCGAAGCCGAACGTGAGATTGTGTTTGCCCTTGGTGGATGCAATAGACGCGATCAGGTCGTGCTGCATGGCGGCGAATTGAAAGACGGTCCAGGGTTGGGTGCCGAGCGCCGACGTGCCGTTTTCGAAGCTGAAGAACGGCACGTCGCGATACACCTGCTCGGCCGCGAGTGAAGCAGGAAAGCCGATGGAGGTGATATCGAAACCGAGCTGGCGCGGATCGCCCGTCTGGTTTTCGTAATGTCGCGTGAACGAATAACGGAGCTGGAGGATGGTACTGCCGCTCAGGCTGTAGTCGCCGCCCACGATTGCGTTCCGGTTGTTCGTGATGTTCTGGTAGTAGTACGGATCGTAGATGTCTTTCGCGCCGTATAGATTCGCGTTCCCGAATTTCTCGCGATCAAACGAGAATCGTCCGAAGACACGCAGCTTCTCGCTCGCATACTGGTCGATGCGGATATCGAATTTCTCACCGTTATTCGGATCGAGGCCCGATGCGAAGTAGTTGTTGAGGTGATAGGTGCCGACTCCCGGCTGATTCGGCTCGGGAAACCATTGCGCCACGCCCACGCCGATCGGATTCCGAGAAGCAACCGGAATGATGTTACCCGGAAACGGCTGACGCGTGCCGTCCGCACGGTCGGGCGCGAACGGGTTAAAGATGGTGAAGCTGTCGGCCGAGAAATCGCCGTTCCGCTCGGCAAGTGTGGGCACGGTGTAAGTTCCGGTCTGGATCGTTTGCTGCTGGGTCGCTTCGTAATCGCCGAAAAAGAACAGTTTGTTGCGCACGATCGGCCCGGCGATTGAGCCTCCTTCCTGGTATCGATGAAAGTCAAGCGGGCGATTCGGCTCACCATTCGCTAACTGCGAGGCTTTGACGAACGTGTCGTTCGCGGCGAACGCGTTCGGACGGATGTAGCCGAACACATCGCCGTGGAATTGATTGGTGCCGGATTTCGTGACCAAGCTGATTACGCCTGCGCCGCCGCTCTGATACGTGGCAGGCGCATCCTGTGTTTCCACGCGAAATTCTTCGACCGCATCGAGCGGAATCTGAAACGCGGGAATAAGCACGCCGACGTTGTTTTCCGGAATGCTGATTGGGCTGCCATCGAGCATGTAATACAGCGAACCACCGAGCGCGCCATTAATCGTATACGTGGAGACGTTCGCGCCCGGACGCGCGTTGTAAATCGCCTGCGTATCGGCGGCATTGGCAACGCCGTTCGTCGGACTGACGCCGCTGCTCAACTGCACAAGCTGATACACGTTGCGTGTGACCAGCGGCACCCGCTCGATCGTCTGATTCGAGATGAGCTGGCCTACCGTTGTATCGCTGGTTTCCACAAGCGAAGCCGTATCGGAGACGTTGACGACCTGATTCACGGCGCCCGTATGCAGAGTGATGTTGATGGTTGCGACCTGGTCGACCGAAACGGTGATGTTTTCCTGCATCGCCGTTTGAAATCCGGACTGGCTGACCGTGAGTTTGTAAGTTCCCGGCGTCAACGACGTGAACGAATAAAGCCCGGCGCCAGTCGTTCCGCCCGATAACGTCACTGCAGTCCCAGTGTTTTCCAGACGCACGCTTGCGCCTGCGATTACCGCTCCCGATTGGTCGGTAATCAGTCCGCTGATACCGCCTCGTCCGCCTTGTGCCGAACAGAGAACGGCAACAAACATTCCAAGCGAGAGAACGGCCGAAAGCCGGCGTAGGATGCGCATGTAAACTCCTTCCACCTAATGACGAGCTATTGCTCAGGTCATTATAATGACATATCATCTGCTATACTGCTTCCGAACGCAAGGATCTTTTGATGCCTCTTGCCAGATTTCACGAAAGCCTGACGGTCGACCGCGCGTCGCCCGTGCCGCTTTATCATCAACTTCGAGTGATTTTTCAAAGGAATATCGAAGCGGGCGAGTGGCAGCCGGATTTTCAGATTCCGACGGAAGACTCAATTGCGGCGCAATACCGGGTCAGCAAGGTGACCGTTCGACAGGCTCTGAAGCAGCTCTCGGATGAAGGTCTCCTGCGGCGCGAGCAGGGCCGGGGCACGTTTGTCAGCCGTCCAAAGGTGGAGCAGGGGCCCCGCAAACTGACCAGTTTTTCCGAGGAGATGCAGCAGCGAGGGCTGCGCGCGAGTTCGCGCGTGCTCGAACAGGAAATCACGCCGGCGGGCGATCAGATCGCCGAAAGACTGGCTATTCCAAGCGCAGATCCGGTATTTCGGCTGAAGCGATTGCGGCTGGCAAACGATGAACCGATGGGAATCCAGACGTTGTACGTGCCGATGCGTCTCGTGCCCGGAATCGAGCGATATGATTTCGCGAATTTGTCGCTATACGAAGTGCTCAATGGGCGTTACGGGTTAAAGCCGGCGCGTGCGCGCGAAGAGCATTTCGCGGTGGCGCTCGAGCGCAATGACGGAGATCTGCTCGGATTGGAAGCCGGTTCGCCGGCGCTCGGCGCGGAACGTTTGGCGTTTCGAGAAGACGGAACTCCAATTGAGCTGACGCTTTCGGTCATGCGCGGCGACCGCTACAAGATCGTGCTCAATTTGACGAACTTCGCCGGCTGAAAAGGGATCGATGACCAGACGGAACATGGTTTCGCTGCTGCTTTCGGCGGCCGCAGCGTCGAGTGCAGGCCAGGCGGAGAAGGAGACGCCGAAAGAGGCAGAGCCATTCTTTCCCATGTCGGTTTGGTACGGCGGCGGGAAAGCGCGCGCCCCGATGCTCGAAGGCAGTCCGCGCGATAAATCCGTCACCTGGCGCAAAGATGTCGTGCAGATCAAAAGCCTGGGGTTCAATACGGTGCGCTGCTGGATTGACTGGGCGACGGGCGAGCCGAACGACGGCGGGTACCAGTTCGACACGATTGATGTGATTCTGCGCCTCGCCTCCGAGCAGCGGCTCAAAGTGATCATCCAGGTCTACATGGATTCGGCACCTGCGTGGGTTGGCCGAAAATATCCGGACTCGCTGTTTGTTTCGTCAAACGGCATGGCCATTCATCCGGAATCCGCGCCCGGTTATTGCCGCGATCATCCGGGCGTGCGCGAAAGCGAACTCAAGTTTTATATGGCACTCGCCGAACGCGCGCAGCAGAGTCCGGCGTTTCTCGGCTGGGATCTCTGGAGCGAGCCGCATGTGATCAACTGGGCCACGCCGACCTACATCGAGCATCCCGAGTTTTGTTTTTGCAAATACACGGTCGCGCGCTTTCGGCGTTGGTTACAGAAGAGGTACGAAACGCTCGATGCACTGAACAAATCCTGGTATCGGCAATATGCGTCGTGGAACGATGTCGAGCCGAATCGGCTAAGCACGATTCTCTCGTACACGGATTTTATCGACTGGAAGCAGTTCATCGCGGACAAGCTCGGCGAAGACCTGGGCGATCGTTATCGCGCAGTAAAAAGCATTGCGCCCCATGCCGTCGCGACTTCGCACGCCGCCGGCATCGGTTTGTTCAGCTCGCCGTTGTGGTGGGAGGGCCAATCGGACGATTGGACAATGAAGGACCAGGTCGACTACTACGGTACGTCTTTTTATCCGAAGCATTCATTTTTCGCCGATCACGATGTGGCATGGCGCGGTGCGCTGCTCGACTTCACCCGTTCGTTTGGTTACGCCGATAGCGGGCGCGGCTTCTGGATCGGCGAACTACAGGCCGGGTTTGGCACAGTGGCGCTGGGCGTGGGTAAGACAGTGACTCCGGAAGATCTGCGCATCTGGACCTGGAGTGCACTCGCGCGCGGCGCGAAAGCGATCAACTATTACGCCTGGTATCCGATGAGCTCGGGATATGAATCGGGCGGCTTCGGCATGATTCAGCTCGATGGCACCTTGACGGACAGAAGCCGCGTGGCGGGATCCATTGCGCGCGTTGTCGATCAGAATCAGAAGTCATTCTTAGAAGCGAAGCCGCCCAAAGCGCAGGTGGCAATTGTTTACAATCCGCTCTCGTATTTCATTGGGGGCCGCCAGCGCGAGGCGGCTTCTGGCGGCCCGCAAGGGGAGGTTAACGGCATCGAGCGCGATTCGATGATGGGCATTTATCGCGCGTTATTCCCGACCAATGTGCCGGTCGATTTTGTGCATATCAGCCGTGTTTCTGAGGAAGTGCTGGGCCCATACAAGCTGGTGCTGCTGCCTTATCCGCTGATGATCCCGTCCGAATCGGCTGTGCCATTCCGCGAGTACGTGAATAACGGCGGTGCGCTTGTTGCGGAAGCGCGGCTCGGCTGGAATGACGAGCACGGCACAGCTTCGGAGACGATTCCGGGTTTGGGTTTGTATGAAGTGATGGGCTGCCGTGAGACCGCCGTACAAATTGGCACGAAGGGCAGAACGAGATTGCGTTGGACGAGCACGGTCTTTGCGGGCATGAGGCCGGGCGACGAACTGGCGGCCCGCTGGTATGAAGAAACACTCGGGCCGATTGGTCCGCAGGCCCAGGTCGTGGCGCAGTTCCCGGACGGCGGCGCGGCCGCGGTGCTTTCCACCTACGGCAGAGGCAAGACGCTGATGCTCGGCTCATATGTCGGCGCAGCTTATGAGACCTTGCGCGAACCAGCGACAGCGCGATTCTACGAAGCGGTGCTCGATTGGGCTGGAGTAGAGAGGCCTGTCGGCGCCAATGATGGAATCGAAGTGCGCTGGCTCGAGAGCGGACAGGATACCCTCGTCTTCGTTTTCAATCATCAGGCAAAAGCGCAGGAAACCAGCATCGAGCTTCGCTTGCCGGATGGCCAGTATCGCGGAACAGACATCTCGAATGGGCGTGGCGTTGGGGCAAGCCGGCAAAATGGCCGAATCCGAATGCGCCAGATGATTGCTCCCGGCGATGTATGGGTCGTGAAGCTGGAGCCCGCGGCTTCATGAGCAATGTGCTTGCGATCGATATCGGCGGAACGAAACTCGCCAGCGCGATTGTAACTGAGCACGGGCGCATTCTCGCGCGGAACAAGATCCCGGTCGAGCGAGGCAGTGCGGCGGCACTGGCGGAACAGATCGCGACCGCGGCAAAATCGCTCGGCGCCAAACAAGCCGATGTGAAGGCGGCAGGTGTGATAGTGCCTGGCATTTACTTCGCCGAAAGTGGGAAGGTCTGGGTCCCGAATCTCTGGGGACACACAGAAGTGCCGTTTCGCGACGAGCTACAGAATGCGCTGGGAATGCCGGTGCGCATGGATAGCGATCGAGCCGGATATGTGCTCGGGGAACAGTGGCTCGGGGCGGCAAGAGGCGCGCGAGACATCGTGTTTCTGGCCGTGGGTACCGGGATCGGCGCGGGCATCATCAGCGGTGGACATTTGCTGCGCGGCACGGGGGATATCGCGGGCGCCGTCGGCTGGTTCTCGTTGACAACGGAACATCATGAACTCTACGGGCAAATCGGCTGTTGGGAAGCGGAAGCCGCCGGACCGGCGCTGGCCCGGCGCATGAACGCGAGTTCCGCAGAAGAGGTGATCCGTGCAGCACGCGCGGGCGATGGAAAAGCATTGAGCACGATGGCCGAGACAGCTCGCTATCTGGGCTTGGGCATCGCCAATATCGTCAGTCTGCTCAATCCGGAGTTGATTGTCCTCGGCGGTGGCTTGCTGCAGGCGTACGATTTGTTGCAAGACGAGATACAGAAAACGGTCCTGCAATGGGCCCAACCCGTTGCGGCGCGCCAAGTTCGTTTCGCAGTTTCACAATTGGGCGAGAACGCGGGCCTGCTCGGCGCTGCCCGCCTCGCGCTCGAAGACTCAGAAACCTAAACACTCGAAGGAGAAGAATGTCGGCGACGATGTATTACGAGAAGATCACACAGGTTCTCGCGAAGATTCACGAGACGCAAAATGGCGCCATTGAACAGGCCGCCGAGCAAATGGGGAACGCGATTGCGGCCGGCAAGCGCGTCTATTTGTTTGGTAGCGGCCATTCGGTTATTCCGGTTATGGATGTTTTTCCGCGTTACGGCAGCTTCGTGGGATTTTTCCCCTTGTACGATCCGCGGCTGATGTGGTCGAATGTCGTCGGACCCGGTGGCGCGCGCGAGTTGCTGTGGCTCGAACGCAAAGAAGGCTATGTCGAAGTATTCTTGCAGAGCTATCCGCTCGAGGCGGGCGATGTACTGCTCGTCTTTTCGCACGGCGGGCTGAATGCCGCGCCGATTGAAGCCGGATTGTATGCGAAAGCGCGCGGACTGAAGGTGATCACGGTCTCTTCGCACGCGAACGGCAAAGTCGCGAAAGTCACGCACTCGACAGGCAAGAAGCTTTCTGACGTCGCAGATATTGCCATCGACAACTGTGTGGAGCCGGAAGATTCGCAGGTCGACATCGGAAGGCCGGAAAAGATAGCGGCTGGTTCGACGATGGCTGGCGTCTTTATCGCGATGTCGCTAGTGGCCGAGACGGGCGCACATTTGCAAAAGCGCGGACATCCACTCTCTATTTTCGTTTCGCCGAATGTGCCGGGCGTTGAAACCGGACACAACCAGAACGTATTTCGCACGTTCAGCGGCGCGCTGTTTTCACGGCCGGGCGAAACCGTGTGATTCCGCTCAGAACGGGCTGGCTCAGCGCCACCGCATACTCCGGTATGTTCGGATTTGGCGTCGTGATGGCCTTGCTCGGCGCAATTCTTCCGCTGTATGTCAATCGCCCGGAATTTGATCTGTCAAAGGCGGGCAGTCTCTTTCTGGCGATGAATGCGGCCATGCTGGTGACGACCGTGTTGCTTGGCCCGGCACTCGATCGCTTCGGGATTCGACCAGCGATGCTGATCGCGCCCATCGCGGTCGCGACCGCAGTTGTCTGGATCGGGTATGCACGAACCTCCGCAGGATTGGTCGCCGCGGTCATGCTGTTGGGCGCCGGCGGAGGCGCGCTTAATCAATCCACAAATACGTTGATCGCCGATCTGCACGAGGATCCCCGCAAGAAGAACGCGGCGCTCAATGTGCTCGGCGTGTTCTTCGGATTCGGCGCACTCTTTGTTCCATTTACTATCGGCTCGCTGCTGCCGGCGTTAGGGATACATAAAATTCTCGCGAGCGCCGCGGTATTGATCTTCATCCCCGTTGCGCTCGCTGCGTTTCTACGTTTCCCTGCTCCGCGACAAACAGTGTCGACAGCCTGGAGCGACGTCGTACAGCTGCTCCGGCAGCCATTTGTGCTCGCTTTCGCCTGTCTGCTCTTTTTCGAATCCGGGAATGAGTTTTCGATCGGCGGCTATTTGTCTTCGTTTCTGACGCGCGAGCTCGGGGGATCGCTTGCGCTTGCGTCCTATGCGCTGGCCGGATATTGGGGAGCCATCATGATTGCGCGGGCGGCGCTCGGGCGCCTGTTGCTGCGGGTCCCCGGGCAAACTCTGATTCGCAGCAGCGCACTCGGCGTTTCGGCGTGCGTCGTCGTTCTGAAGTTTGTACATTCGCCTGCTGTCGGCGCAACAGTCTCCGTGCTGCTTGGCTTCAGCATTGCGGCAATTTTTCCAACCGTGCTTGGGCTCGCCGGTACGCGATACCCGCATTGTTCGGGGACGGTTTTCGGAATCCTGATCGGAATTGCACTGCTTGGCGGCATGGCCATGCCGTGGCTGACGGGCCAAATCGCCGAAGCTCGCAGCATCCGCTCGGCTCTCTGGATTCCGGCGGCGGGAGCGCTGGTGATTTTCGGTTTTGAACTGCTTATCGAAAAACTCATGCGGAGGAGAGAAACAGAATGCGCTTGATCGCGCTACTTGCATTGATCGGCACTGTAATTCCAATCGAAGCGCAGCAACACCAAACGATTCTCGCGATCGGAGCACATGCCGCTGACATGGAACTCACCGCGGGCGCGATTCTGGCTAGCCAGCAGGCCCTCGGAGATCGGATCGTGCTGCTTCATATGACCCTGGGAGAAGCCGGCAATCCCAAACTCTCGCCCGAGAAATACGCCGCACAGAAAAGGCAGGAGGCACTGGAAGCGGCGCACGAGTTAGGCGCCGAAGTGATCTTCGGGCCGTATCAGGACGCCCTACTGCCGAATGACGAAGGTGCTCGCCGTTTTGTAGTGGACGTGATCCGGCGCGTGCAACCCGACTACGTAATCACGCATTGGAAAAACAGCTTTCACAAAGATCACGCCAATACATACGCGATCGTGAAAGACGCGGTGCTGATGGCGGAGCTCGAAGCCGTAAAAACCGAGCACCCGCCGTTTCGCGGATTAAAGGGCGTGTACTACGCCGAGAACTGGGAAGACGCCGAGGGCTACGAGCCGTATCTTTTCATCAACGCCTTCCGCGGTTGTGAGCGATGGACGAAAGCAATTCGGGCGTATCAGATGGTGCGCGGGGGCGTTTCGCCGTTCCACTACTTCGATTACTACACGGCCCTGGTCCACATGCGCGGTGCGCAGATGGGGCAAACGTGCGCGGAGACGCTGGATGTCGAGGACGCGCAGAAAAACCTGAAGCTGGACGCGCTCGGTGCCAAGAAATAGCGCCCCCGATTCCGGGACCTGCTCAGCAGCCGAGAAAAGCTGGCGGGCAGAATTCGCTGGCAAGCAGAACGAAGCAGGTTTTCGCGATGTGCAGTATAGCCGCCCCGGTCCAGCCTTTCATTGTGCGTGTCCACACCCAACACAGCAAACCCGCGCCGGGGCTTGTCGGGAGAAAAGGGCAAGTTGTTCTGCAACTCGCTCCATAGACGGGCAAGGTTTGCTGTTCGATCGGCGAACTGCGATGAGGCGACCGAGGACAGCTTTTCAGATGGACTCAGGTCCCGACACCAGAAGATCTCCGAGGGTACAAGTGCGCTGTTGAACAGCCTGCCGTTAAACAGGGTAGGGATTGAATCGTTCGCCAGTTCCGGCTTAAGGAGCTCCCACAGTCGCAGTTCCCACTCCGACAGTGGAACTTGCAGTCGAGGAGGAGGAATGCTTGTTGCTCCTCAATCCGACAGCAAGGCCGACGCCTGCAGCAACCGCGACGCCCGCCACAATTCCCCAAATCACTCCTTTTGAGATGTGCCTCTCACCGGTTCCAAGCGCTTCGCTGCCGGCCATCCCGGGGCGCACCGAACCATTCTCTGAATTGCACTGAGTGATGCTTGCAGTGGCGTATTCGCCCCGTGCCGAAGCCTCCACGGCTATATGAAAGACGCCCTGCCCTTCTGGCGTCATGCCGTCCACAGTCACGCGGCCATTTGTTTCCGTAACCATCGTGATTGCTCTAGAGCCGTTTGCAAAGCTAACGCCAGGTCCGTCGAAAGGTGTGCTGATCTGCAAGACAGCTCCTGGAACGGGCCGCTCATTCGCATCGTGCACCTCGATGATCAGAGGCGCGGCCGTCTTCGCCTTCAGGCTGTTGGCCGCATTCTCGCCGGCAATCACTCTGATGCTCAGTGTCGGCTTCGAAGAAAGAGAGGTTTGCGGCTCGGCCTCGGCGAGCCCTGGTGCGACAAGTAATATGGACAGAAATGTGGCAACCGCCGGTCGCATCCATTCGTAGCGCATATGATTCGGGTGGTACAGGCGGTGAGACCTTATTTTGACTGCTTGCCGGCAATCACGAAGTCCCAATTTGTAAATTCTTTCACAGACCGCCCAGCCTGTAAAGACCTCCGCGTTCTTTGTAAGGCCAGCGAGGACTCTCGCCGCCTACTGGCCGGGACTCAATCCGCAGACGTTCCACGAGGATCTACCAGAAAATACGCTGGCACACAGTACTCCGGCAATCTCTGAGAAGGGCCTTACATGTTGTGCTCCGGACGTTTTTCAGATATTATCAGTCGCAAATGACAATGAGGGCGCTCTCTCGTAAGTTGCTAAACCCTCCTGAGGCTTATGACGTTCCGTTCCCAGGCAACTTCCCTCCTCCTGGCATTAGCCCTCGCGATGCGCACCTATTGTGCGCCAGAGGTTCACGATAGTACTGGGCTACTTCCGGGAAAGCTGCTTCGACCGGCTTTCATGGAGCCGGGCATCCTCGAGCAGGAAGGCGACGTCGGTAGCGGGCTGCACATCGTCGTTGTCAAAGGTGACGACGCCGTAAACGTCGTCAAGGAAAAGACTGCCCTTCAACCGATCGTGGAGATTCTAGACCGCAACAATCTACCGGTCGCGGGAGCCGAGGTTCTCTTCACTTCGCCGCATAAGGGCCCCAGCGTTACTTTCCTGAACGGCTCCAGATCCATGACGATTGTGACCGATGCGAAGGGCCGGGCTGCGCCGGTGGGGCTGAAACCGTTAAAAGTTGGCAAGTTCCAGATCAGTGTCTCGGCCTCGTTCCGATCGCAGCGTGCTACAGCCACCATTCCGATGACAAATGTAATGACCACGGCAGCAACGACAGGTGCCGGCCCGCGATCCGGAAAGTCTAAGATCTCCCCAGGAATGATCGGGGTTCTTGTTGGCGTCGGAGCGGCAGCAGCGGTCGGAATTGGTGTGGGTCTCGGCAGTCACCACGGCAGCAGCAGTTCCACAGCTGCCACACCGACCGCAACGATTGGAGTAGTCGGTGGCGGCACAGTCGGAGCGCCTCATTGACGATTGTTGAGGTTCAAAAGAAACTCGTTCGGACTGGTCGGCACTGGAGGTCAGAATGAAATGTTGTATTGTCGCGCTCTCGGCGGCTCTGATAGCATCCGCGCAGGTCTCATCTGTCGCGATCGCGCCTGGAGGGCAGACCCTTACTGCAAGCAAGGCGACGAATCCCACAACACGACGGGAAAAGAGGATCGCGGCAGCCGGACTGCCGGTTGTCGGATACGTGCTTGGTCCCGGGCCTGTTGAGCTTTTCCCTATCGTCCTCAGAAGCAAAACGCCTCAGCTTGGTGAAGCGGTAAGTATTCCCGACAACGCCAAATGCTTGTATCTTCCACCCCGGCAGCAGTATGCACTGATAGAGCAGAACTCCGACAATCCCGTAGCGGTATGGTCCATCCACCGGGCGGTTACAACCGGTACGAAGCAGAATGAAGTCGCAATCCAGGGTGCCATCGCACATCCCGATATAGTCTCGTTCAGTCCACGGGGAGATGCGTTAGTTCTCTACTCGCAAGCTGCTTCCAGCTTGCAACTGGTGAGTAACTTACCTGTCCAGCCTTCGGTCCGCAGGCAGCTCTCTCTGCCGAACTCGCAAACTCCCTCTCTCATTTCCATATCGGACGATGCTGCCCTAGTGTTGGTCGAGTTCGCTGATGGCGATCTGATGTCCTCCTTGAACGGGTCGCCATGGCGTTCCCTTCCGATCCCTTTTACACCGCTGGCCTGGTCCTTTGTTCCCAGAACTCACGATCTGGCCATCAGTGATCCAACGCGGAAGATGATTGCGCTCATACCGAATGTAGACGAGACTTCGAAAGCTTCTCGTATATTGGCGCAAGATATGCAAGCGGACCATCTTGCCGTCACGAAAGATGGAGAACAACTTATTGCTGCGAATATGAGCACGGGGCAGACCTGGACCATCAACTTAAAGGCTGGAACAGTAACTGAAAATCAAGAAACAACGGGCGTAAGCACATTGGTTAGCCTCAGAGACGGCTTTACATTTCTCTTATCTAGTTCGCCGAAGTTGTCTTTACTGAAGGTGAGTGACTCTCGGGAGTTACACGACGCAAGCCAAGATGCTGCGCCCACTGCTCTGGCGCCGAGCGCAATGGGCAAAGAGTAAGTTGCTTCAGGAGCTGTTCTTGAACCCACCGCGTGTGAAATTGTCCGCGACGATGAACGTGAGTCTAGAGGCAATGCTCCGCTCTAGACGGCGGCACTGGCGAAGCATTCGGGCGCTACGCAATGTAGCAGGGTTTGTCGCGCTAGCCTTCGCGATGGTGAGCGCGGCGCAATCGCAAACCGTAACGACAACCGTTGCTGCGGGGACAGATCCGGTCTACTCAGCGGTCAACCCAGTAACGAATACAACCTACATCGCTAACTTTCAAAGCAATAGCGTAACGGTGATCAACGGCGCCAATAACAACACGATGACCGTGGCAGTAGGTTCGAATCCGGTCGGCGTGGCCGTAAATCCGCTGACGAATCACATCTACGTCGCCAATACCGGTAGCAACACCGTGACGGCGATCGATGGCGCAACCAACAACACCAGCAGCATTGCAGTCGGTTCGAACCCCAACGCTTTGGCAGTGAACCCGGTGACGAATCAGATCTACGTCACCAATCAAGGCAGCGCTAGCGTTACGGTGATCGACGGCACTGGCAACAATACGACTACCGTAGCGGTCGGCTCAAACCCCACCTCAGTGGCAGTGAACCCGGCGACGAATCAGATCTACGTCAGTGATCAGGGTAGCGATACAGTCACCGTCATCGACGGCGCGACCGGCAACACCACCACCATACAAGCCGGCTCTGGGCCCACTTCGCTCGCGGTAAATCCAGCAACCAATCAGATCTATGTGACCAACAATGGCGACAACACTGTAACAGTGATTGACGGCCCTAGCAACAACACCACTACCGTGGCGGTCGGCTCTGCTCCAACTTGGCTCGCTGTCGATTCGGTAACTGACCAAATCTACGTCGTGAACAGTGGGGACAACACCGTAACAGTGGTGGATGGCGTTAGCAACAGCACCACCACCGTACGGGTCGGCGCAAACCCCGAAGCAGTGGCGCTGAACTCGACGACGAACCAGATCTACGTAACGGATAGCGGCGGCATACCCGGCAGCATCACAGTAATCGACGGCGCCACCAACAATACAAGCTCGTTGACGGTCGGTCCTGGACCGACTTCGCTGGTGGTGAACCCCGTAACCAACAAGATCTACGTCACGAATAGTGGCGTCGCTTCTGAATCGAATAGCAACACTGTGACTGTGATCGATGGCGCCACGAATACTGAGGCAACCGTGTCAGTCGGCTCATCGCCTGTGTCGGCGGCAATCAACCCCGTCACGGACCTGATCTACATCCCGAATAGCGGCGACGGGACGGTTGGTGTCATCAGCGGTGCTAGCAACACCACCACATCTGTCCCCGCGGGAGCCAACCCGGGTTCGGCAGCCGTGAACCCGCTGACGAATCAGATCTATGTCGCCAATTTAGGAAGCAACACTGTAACCGTGATTGACGGCGCGACGAACAACACAGCCACTGTTCCCGTCGGCTCACAATCGACTGCTTCTTTTGGGAATTCTGTCGCGGTAAACCCTGTAACGAATCAGATCTACGTCTCGAACCAGGGCGACAACACTGTGACCGTCATTGACGGGGCGACCAACAACACAACCACCGTCGCAACAGATATTGCGCCTGATGCAATCGCTGTTAATCCGGTCACCAACATGGTTTATGTCGCTAATTTGGGCAACACCGGCCAGGGCGGCAGCAACACCGGCAGCGTGACGGTGATCGATGCCAACACGGCCACCACTACGACGATACCGATGGCGTCGTTTCCCAGTTCCGTCGCGGTGAACCCGGTAACCAACATGATCTACGTCGCCAATTTCAACAGCAAGCTGGTGACAGTGATCGACGGTGTTACCAACAACGTCACGACGGTCACGGTGGGCATCCATCCGATTTCAGTGGCGGTGAATCCCGTGACCAATCAGATCTATGTTGCCAATTCGGGGAATATCAGTGAAGGCGGTGCCAACCCAGGCCACATCACCGTGATTGACGGTGTTACAAACAACACGACGAACATAACCGCTGGAACACAACCCACCTCGCTGGCAGTGAACCCGGTCACCAATAAAATTTATGTCGCCAACAGCGGTAGCGCTAACGTAACTGTGATCGACGGCGCTACCAACAGCACAAGTACCTTATCCGCTGGGTCGGGCTCCAATGTGGTAGCAGTAAACCCGATCACGAACCAAATCTACGTTGTTAATCAGAGCAGCAACACGGTCACCGCGATCACTGAGCAGCAAGTCCAGCCCGTTCCGCTGACAACCTCTATTGCCGCGCTGGCTAACAATCAAACCACCAATCCAACTCCCAGTTTCACCTTCAGCGCCGCAAGTGCGTTCGCTCCTGATGCGACCACACCAGACAGCGTCTACTTCCAGGTAGACACGTGGCAAAACGCCTGGAGCACGGCGACGGGCGGCAATTCATCGTATACGGGCACGTCTGCCCCGTTGCAGCCCGGGTTCCACATCCTTTATGCGTATGCCGGTGACGGCCAAGAGGCCACATCCGTCCAGAGGAATTCACCGCTCACAGGCGCAATCCAGGCGTATGGATTCCTTGTGACCCTGCAACCGCAAACCATCACTTTCGACCCCATCAATTCCCAAACTGCCGGCGCTACGCTAGCGTTAACCGCCTCCGCTAGTTCCGGCTTGCCTGTGACCTACAGTTCCTCTACCCCTGGCGTCTGCAGTGTTTCGGGTACTACAGCCTCCTTCTCAACCGCAGGCACTTGCACTATTACCGCTTCGCAGCCCGGTAACAGCACCTACGCAGCGGCCCGGCCGGTCAGTCAAACTTTCGCAGTCAATTTTGTTGCGCAGACCATCACGTTCCCATCCGTACCGAACCAGCAGTTGGGAACGACGCTCTCCTTATCTGCTTCCGCAAGTTCGGGGCTCGCCGTGAGTTACACTTCCTCCACCACCAACGTCTGTACCGTTTCCGGCAGCAGCGCTTCGCTAGTTTCATCCGGAATCTGCACCATCACGGCCTCGCAGCCCGGCAATGCCACTTACTCAGCGGCTGCACCGGTTTCACAGACATTTACGGTCGTGGCGCCGCTGACGATCGCGGCCAAAACGCTTGTGAACGGCACCGTCGGAATCGCCTATTCCGCGAGTATCACCGCGCAGGGCGGTACAACTCCTTACCACAACTGGCTGGTGGTTTCGGGATCATTGCCGGGCGGCCTTGCTTTGAACGCTAGCAGTGGAGCGATCACTGGCACCCCTTCCGCCGCAGGTACATCGACATTTACGGTGCAAGTAAGCGACAGCAGTTCATCACCCCAGACCGCCTCGCACGCTTTCAATCTGTCCATCATTTCAGGTCTGACGATCACCACTACATCACTGCCCAGCGGAACGGCTGGCCTGGCCTACTCGGTGACCCTCAGTGGCCAGAGCGGCACCCAGCCCTACACGTGGTCGATCACCAGCGGTTCACTTCCTCCGGGCTTGACATTGAATGCAGCGACGGGAGCCATCACCGGAACACCTAACGCTGCCGGCACTTTCCCATTGACCGTAACGCTGACCGACAGCGGCGCGCCCGCAGCCCAGACCTCCGCGCAGTTATCGCTGCTCATCAACCCACCGCCTACACAGCCTGTAATGCCCACATTCACGCTCAGCGGTCTACCTGCCTCGCAAGCACCAGGAACGGACATCACAGCCGGGGCCATTCAACTGAGTGAAGCTAGCTCCGCTGCGTTCAGCGCCGTGCTGAGTCTGACGCTGACCCCCGACGAGAGCGGACTGCCCCAGGGCTACCTTGGAGATGCTGGATTTGTAGACAGCAGCGGAAACAAGTCCCCGACCGCTACCCTCACGATTCCGGCCGGGACGACCAGCGTCCCCCTTCCCTCGCTAGACCCGGGTACTGTGGCCGGCAGCCTCACGGTGAACCTCGACGTGGCAGGTCAGGCCGCGACCCCCGCGGCCATCACAATCGCATCGGCCGCGCCTATCATCGAAGCGAACAGTGTGCAGATAACCAATGTGACTGCCAGCGGTTTTGACGTGGAACTTGTGGCCACTTCCACCCCGCGCGATCTGGCGAGTGCCACCTTCACGTTCACGGCGGCTGCCGGAGCCCAGATAACCGGCACCAGTTCCTTCACCGTGGACATGAGTTCGCTATTGACGCAATGGTTTGCAAGCAGCAGCGGACTCACTTACGGCGGCGCGTTCTCATTGACGCAACCTTTCTCACTGAGCGGGCCAATCAGCGTCATCCAGTCGGTGACTGTCACCCTCACAAATTCCGTCGGGGCTTCCGCGCCTGTGACGGGCACACCCTGACCGGCGCCTTCACTCGCAACTTCCGCACAGGGTCAACTTCCGCGCTATGACCCATACCGTCGTTTGGATCATCACGGCGCTCACCGTTTTACTCATCCTCGTCAGGCCCAAACAGATTCCAGAGGCTGTCTGGGCTGCGTCGGGCGCTTTGCTTCTGGTCATCTTTCGCCTGATTTCGCCCGCTGCTGCTCTCTCCGCCGCCAAGCGCGGGACGGACGTGTATCTATTTCTGACCGGAATGATGGTTCTCGCTGAACTGGCGCGCCGCGAAGGTTTTTTCGATTGGATTGCGGTGATCGCGGTGGAACGCGCGAAAAGTTCGCGGACCCGATTGTTCGCCATCGTCTATGCCGTCGGCACGGTTGTCACCATCTTCCTGTCGAACGATGCCACGGCAGTTGTATTGACGCCCGCCGTTCTCGCAGCTATCAAGAAAGCCAAGGCGAAACCGCTGCCGTACCTGTTTGTCTGCGCGTTCATCGCGAACGCGGCCAGTTTCGTTCTACCGATTTCAAACCCCGCGAACCTCGTTGTGTATGGATCGAAAATGCCGCCGCTTGCGACATGGTTCAAGTCCTTCGGCCTCCCGTCCCTCGTTTCAATCGGCGTAACCTTCGCCATTCTCCGCTGGGCTCTCCGCAAGGATCTCCATGGCGACACGCCGAGCAACGTCGATGAAGTGAAACTCACTCCGGCAGGAGAGCGCGCCGCCTATGGGATTATCGGCGCCGGTGTGGCGCTTATTGTTGCCTCGGCCTTCAATATCGATCTCGGACTACCCACCTTCCTGGCCGGCTTGGCAGCCACAATGTTGGTTGCACTACAAGACCGGTCGGCCCCACTGGGCATCATAAAAGACATCTCCTGGAGCGTGCTCCCTCTGGTCGCTGGCCTGTTCATTTTAGTCGAAGCGGCGAATCAGGCCGGCGCGCTCGTCATCACCAAATCTGCCCTTCAGCAAGCCGCATTATTCGGACCTCCGCTGGGTACTCTAGCGACGGCATTCGGGTTGGCTCTCGTATCGAACATTGCCAACAATCTTCCCGTGGGATTGATCGCCGCGAGTGCGGTTCACAGCGGAGAGATCACAAACACGATCAGAAACGCAGTCCTGATCGGTGTGGACCTGGGACCGAATCTTTCCGTAACCGGCTCGCTCGCGACAATTCTCTGGTTAGTTGCGCTGCGCCGCGAGGGCGAGAACGTCAGCTTCTGGAAATTTCTCCGCTTAGGTTGTGTGGTGATGACACCCGCGCTGGCACTGGCCGTCTTGAGCTCTCTGCTAACCAGCCGCTAACCGCTCCCGTTCACTGATTAATCACAGTGCCGTCCGCCCGGCGCACCACGCCCCACCCGCCGTTGTAGTACTTCCGCGCACCTCGTTCCGATCCAAAGGGATACTTCGCCGCGGCCTTTTCGTCGATCTCGACGCCCCAGCCCGGCTTCTCATTCGCATAGGCGTATCCGTCTTTCACAACCGGGTAGCCGGAGAACACTTCCTGCAGCGCCTCGTTCGGGAACGTCCACTCCTGCACGCCAAAATTCGGTGACACAAGGTCGAGCGTGACATTCGCGCAATGTCCCACGGGAGAAACATCGCCCGGCCCGTGCCAGGCTGTCTTCACTTGAAACGCCTCCGCAAGCACCGCAATCTTGCGCGCGGGCGTCAATCCGCCGGCTTGCGAAACGTGTACTCGAATGTAATCGATTACGGAAGATTCAATCACACTGTCCCATTCGTGTGGATTATTAAATAGCTCGCCCATCGCTAGCGGCGTCGTGCAGTTCTCGCGAACGTGTTTGAAGTAGTCGATATTCTCCGGTGACAGCAGATCCTCCAGATAGAACAGCCGGAACTGCTCCATATCTTTGGCGAACTGCACCGCCATCCGCGGCGGCAGCCTTTCGTGAACGTCATGCAGCAACTCGATCTCATTTCCCAACTCTTTCCGGCCCGCCTCAAACAGTTGCAGAGTCCGCCTCGTATAGGGCTCCGGTTCAAACACTTCATCCGCCGGCAGAGTTCCTGCGCTCGATGTTTGCCTCTCTTCCACGTAACCAGGCCGCCCGGCGCCATAAGCAGCTTGCCCCGGAATGCCAACCTGCAAGCGAACCACTTTCAACCCTTGCGCCATCAGCTTCTTCGCCTGATCGATCGTCTGACTGATCTCTGCCCCCGCGGCGTGCGAATATATCATCGCGCCTCGTCTACACTTGCCGCCTAGCAGTTCATACACAGGCATGCCCGCCTGGCGGCCCTTGATGTCCCAGAGCGCCTGGTCCACTCCACTGATGGCATTGTTCAAGACGGGACCGTTTCGCCAATACGACGAGTTGTACATCGCCGCCCATAAGTCATCGATTGCATCCGTCGGCCGCCCGATCAGAAACGGTTTCAGATATCGCTCGACCGCGGGGACAACCAAATCGGCGCGTTGAGTGAAGGTGGCGCACCCGTACCCATACAGCCCGTCCTGATCCGTTTGAACCTTTACTACCACAAGGCGCACGCCGGCAGGAGCCGTGGCGATGACCGAAACATCCTTGATCTTCGGAACAGGCATTCCGCGCAGCAGGGGTGCGGCCGCGAGAGCCAGAAAATTGCGGCGAGATATCTCCGCAGTCATTCAGATTTCCTCCATCATCTTCATCAATAAATTTTCCAGTGCAAGCTCATGATATGTGAACACCATCGAAGCCGGCCCTCCTGGCGTGATATAAAGTTCGACAATCGTATGAATTCTTTTGCACTCGCCGGGCTCGCCTGTCTGCTCATACTCGGCGTTTCACCAATTGCCGTGGCCCAACAGAGCGCTCCTAAGTACAAAGACCCCACCGTCGCTCCGGAAGAACGCGCCCAGGATCTCGTTTCGCGCATGACGCTCGAAGAGAAAGTCTCGCAAATGCAGAACGCCGCGCCCGCGATTTCGCATCTCGATATTCCTGCCTATGACTGGTGGAATGAAGCTCTTCACGGCGTTGCCCGCGCCGGACTGGCCACCGTCTTCCCGCAAGCCATTGCATTAGGCGCTACATGGGACACTCGCCTGGAGCATCGGATAGCCGATATCATCTCCAGCGAGGCCCGAGCCAAATACAAGGACGCCATCGCCCATGGCAATCACAAGCGCTACTACGGCCTCACGTTCTGGTCGCCAAACATTAATATCTTTCGCGACCCCCGTTGGGGCCGCGGCCAGGAGACCTACGGCGAAGATCCATATCTCACGGGAGCGATGGCGGTTCAGTTCATCACAGGCATGCAGGGCGATGATCCGCACTACTTCAAGACCATCGCCACGTCCAAGCACTTCGCAGTGCACAGCGGCCCGGAGCGGCTGCGCCACCAGTTCAATGTAAACGTCAGCGAAACAGATCTCAAAGACACCTACCTGTATGCCTTCCGCGAAACTGTCGAGCAGGCGAAAGTCGATTCTCTGATGTGCGTTTACAACGCCATAGATGGAGTCCCCGGCTGCGCCAGCACTTTTCTCCTCGAAGACACTTTGCGGCACAACTGGAACTTTCACGGCTATGTAGTCAGCGACTGCGATGCGGTCGACGACATTTATGCGGGTCACCACTATGCGAAATCGCTCGCCGAAGCCTCCGCTCTGGCCGTAAAAGCTGGTACCGACTTGGATTGCGGCAAGTCTTACAACACGCTTGTGGACGCCGTACATCAGGGCTTCCTCAGCGAAGCTGATATCAATCGTTCCGTTGAGAGACTTTTCACCGCCCGCTTCCGCCTCGGCATGTTTGATCCTCCGGAGCGCGTTCCGTTCTCATCCATCGGAATGGATCAGGTCGCATCCGAAGATCACGCGCAGGTCTCGCTCGAAGCTGCCGAAAAGGCCATCGTCCTGTTGAAAAACGAGAAGCATCTGCTGCCCCTTGAGAACGCACCCAGAAATATCGCCGTCATCGGACCCGCGGCGGACGATCCCGACGCCCTGCTTGGCAATTACAACGGCATCCCTTCGCACACCGTAACTCCTTTGCAGGGCATTGAGCGCGAGTTCGGCGCTGGCTCCACTGTTCGCTTTGCCCTCGGCAGCACGTACGTCGCCGGCTGGACTGCGCTCGTGCCCCAAAACGTGCTCAGCCCCGAGCCGGACAGCCACGAACACGGCCTCCGTGTCCAATATTTCGACAACGAAGATTTCACCGGAGAGCCGAAACTCTCCCGCGTCGAGCCACGCGGCTATTTCAATTGGGAAATGCAAGATCGCACCATCCTGAATGCCGTTCCGAGCGACCATTTCTCCGTCCGTTGGACTGGATATCTGAAGGTCACCCAGTCGGGCGAGTACCAAATCGGCGCCGTTCGTCCGGAGTGCCATAGCTGCGGCCGCATCGATTCCGCGCGCCTCTATATCGACGATCAACTGCTGACAACCGACGCGCAACGCGCCGGTGAGCAGATGTTCTCAAAGACCAGTCCCATCCGGCTCCAAGCGGGCACTCCTTACAAAATCCGCGTCGATTACACGCAGCACGGCGGAGGCGGCGGCCTGCAACTCGTCTGGACGCCGCCCCCCGATGCAGCTCTCAAAGATGCCGTCGAACTGGTCCAAAATTCCGATCTCGCCGTTCTCTGTGTGGGATTGAACTCTCGCTTGGAAGGCGAGGAATCGAAACTCGTCGTCCCCGGCTTCGATGGCGGCGACCGTACCGACATCAGTCTGCCCGAACCTCAACGCACCCTGGTGAAAGCCATTCTGGACACCGGCAAGCCCGTCATTGTGGTTCTCGTCAACGGAAGCGCGCTCGCAGTAAACACGTTGAAGGATCGCGCCTCTGCCGTCCTGGAGGCTTGGTACGGCGGGCAGGAAGCCGGTACCGCCATCGCACGCACTCTCAGCGGCAAGAACAATCCAGCCGGTCGTCTCCCGATCACTTTCTACGAATCGCTCGACCAACTTCCGCCGTTCACCGACTACTCCATGCAGAACCGGACTTATCGTTACTTCAAGGGCGAACCTCTCTACCCCTTCGGCTACGGCCTGAGTTACTCCACTTTCCATTACTCCGGCTTAAAGGTCGCCTCATCCGCCGGGGAAATAACGCAGGTCACTGCGGAGGTGCAGAACACCTCCTCGCGCGATGGCGATGAAGTCGCCCAGCTCTACTTATCCGAGCGCAACGGCAGCAATCCGGAACTTCGCGGATTCACCCGCATTCACCTGAAAGCGGGCGAAAAGCAGACAGTGCAGTTCGAAGTAAAAACCGCGGAGATGCACAATCGCGTCATAAACGTCGGTTCCGGTCAGCCGCTAAAGCAATGGACAGGCGATCGATACGTGACCAACGCCCGGTAACGTGGCTTTTATTGCTGTGTTTTCTAAACTCGCTTCAAGTTGTCGAGCAGATGTTCACTCGATCGCAGCGAGAACGCCAGGATCGAGATTGTAGTCGTCTTATCCGTGCAGTTTGGGAATACACTGGCATCGCAAACATAAAGATTAGGCACATCGTGAGTCTGGCCAAATCGGTTGGTCACGAATTTCTTCGGATCGTTTCCCATCCGCAGCGTGCCCGTTTCATGCAAGCTGGTGCCGGGCATGTCGGGTTCGCTGGCCGCGCCCAGATATTCGCCTCCGCTCGCTCGCACCAGTTGTTCGCAAGCATGCTTGCCGTGCTCCCACATCAGCAGCGTATTCCGGTCCCATTCAAAATGCAGCCGCGCGGCAGGAATGCCGTATATATCTTTTACTTCGGGATCGATATCGACGAAGTTCTTATCGCTGCGCTGCGTGGGCGCCTGAATATAAAAGCTCACTGGCGTGGGATAGCGGCGCTTGATCTGCCGCTTGTACTCCCGGCCGAATCCTTCAATCTGGTCGTAGTACCAAGGGAACTCGCTACATCCGCCATCCGGATACACCGAATAGCCGCGAATAAATTTCTCGGTCTTAGGATTGTCCAGATTCTGCCAGCGCGGCATCCATGCCACCGTGCTCGCCGAGACGTTATCGGGAAAACTCGGTTGTCCGAGCAACTGCGGAAGATAGCCGCGCGCCGTCGTGCCGTAGAGATGATCGCATAAGTTGCGCCCGGCCTGCCCGCTTGAGTTGGCAATGCCTTCAGGCCAATGCTGCGACTTTGAATTCAGAATGATGCGCGCCGATTCCACGCATGATGCCGCGACGACGACCGCCTTCCCATAAACTTCCCTGTGCTGCCTCGTCTCCCGATCGACGTAGGCAACGCCTTTGGCCCGGCCGTTCTCATCAGCGATAATGTGGCTCACCAGCGCATTGGCGCGCACATCCAGATTGCCGGTCTTTTGCGCCGCTGGTAAAAAAAACCAAGGCGTTGAGAAAAACGCTCCGATATCGCAGCCATCGGTGCAGTTTCCACAGTAATGACAGGCAGGCTGTCCGGCATGCGGCACCGTCAATTGCGCGATCCGGTCCGGCAGGTAGGGAATGCCGACTTTATGTGAGCCGGTTTCAAGAATCCGGTCGATGCAGCGAAAGTTCATTGGCGGAAGATACTCGCCGTCGGGATTGCTCGGTCGGTTCTGGACTGTGCTCGCTACTCCGATCATGCGCTCCACGCGACTGTAGTAAGGCGCGATCTCTTCATAGCTCACCGGCCAATCTACGTCATAGCCGTCGCGGCTGGCCGCGCGAAAATCGATGTCGCCAAACCGCGCCGAAGATCTGCCCCAGAAATTTGTTTTGCCGCCCACCGCAAAACAACGCCGCCACGTCCATTGAGTTCCAGGCGCCGTCGTGAACACAATCTCGTGCTCCCAAATGCCTTCCGTATACTCGTTGTCCATATAGCCGATCCAGTGCCGCCGCTTTTCGGGATCGCCAAATCCGCGAAACGGCATGTTGTACGGCTGACGATGATTGCGGAAATCCTTGGAAGGTTTCAGCCAGCGGCTCGCATTCAACGCGCAGACCTTCGCCCCGGCTTGGCAGAGCGTGTGAATCGCCATTCCACCGCCCGCGCCCGTTCCAATCACAATTACGTCGTAGCTTTGCGTTTCCATTAGACCTTCGGTGGGGGTAAGTGTAGATGCTCCGGATCGTTCGTGTGCGGGCACGCAGGTGACTGCGTGTACAACCGCAACCCGGGATAGTCCAGCTCTTTGAGACCGACCCGGCTCGTGTAATAGCCCATAACTGTGTACCGCCGGATTAGTTGAAAAAAAGCACGTCCTTCGTTGCCGGCCTTACCGGACGCCGCCATGCTTAGAAGTTCCGTCTGCTGGGCCTCCGGCAAACGCCGGAACGGTTTGCCATGTGTTTTCGTTGCGGTGGAGTTCAGCCACGCCAAGCCACTATGCATCGGCTGTTGTAGCGGTTCTTCTCCATGCGCGCCCATAAAGTCGATGAACTCGCTCACCCCCGCTGCTCTCGCGCCCGGAGTCTCGTCCCCTGGAATAATCAACTCTGTGAGAACGTCAATCGTTTCATAGTCCGCATCGTTGAAGAACAGCGGCTTGTAGGGCTGCCTCGGGCCTTCCACAGGCGGGCTCTCCTCATGGCTGTGCTCAGCGCCGAACACCCAGCGATTGAAGCCCGGAAACTGGCTGGCGATTGCCGCCTTACCAATCATCTCCAGCGCCATGCGGCGGTCAATTCCTTGGTTTGCCATTTTGGTTTGCCATTTACTTGTTTACTTCCTGCTTCGCCGCTCCGGCTAAATCGGGAAAGCCCGCCTCTGACGTAGTAATAGTCGGAGCCCAGCGGAACTGTCCGGGCCGTATTCCCAAGATTTCCGCTTTCTTGTACGCCAATAGTTGCAGCGGAACAATCTCTGCGGCCGGCAGGAATCGCTCCGGCACTTCGCTCGGCCAGGAGCCGAACTGAGTCGCGCTGAGACCGGTCAAGGAAGGTCCAACCCAGCGCACTTGCCCGCCCATTCGTTCCACGTCCTTTGCCAGCGCCGCGTCCAGAGGGGCTGTTACCGGCTGAGTACCGAAAATGACGGCCCGAAAATTTTCGTCCACCACTTCCACGGGGCCATGTCGAAACTGTGCAATTGTCATTCCTACCGCCGGTGACTTCGCCACCTCATGCATCAGCAGAACGCCTTCAGCTATCGAGCTAGACGTGGGGCCGCGGCCAAGCAAATACAGCGGTGCGTTCGTCCTCAGAAAATTAGACGATCGCTCGCGGCTTTCGACACACTCCGGTATCCACTTCGATAACAGGTCCGCCGTACGGTCCAGTTCAGCGCCGGCCGTTTCGAGGTCACCGGTGATTTTCGCGTCCAGCAAGGCAAACGTCGCGAGTGTTGCGATGTAACTTTGAATCGCCACCAGTTCATCCGGCGGGCTCGCCATCTCGATTGCCAGATCCGCTTCTTTGGCCAATGTGCTCTCCGGCACGTTCACTATCCCCACCACCTTCGCGCCGCGTTTGCGCAAGCTGGGCAAAAGCTTGATCACCTCAACGCTCTCTCCGGACCGGGACACCAGCACCACAACTGTTTGCGAATCGCACTGCGCGTCCAAAAAATAAAACAGTTCCGACGCATCTACTGTCAATACCGATAGACCGCGTGCGCTCAGCCGATAACCAAACGCAATGCATGCAAACAGCGAAGCGCCCATGCCGCACAACACAACGCGTTTGCCTTGTCCAATCAGAGCCGCGCTGGCGGCCAGCGTGTCGGACCCCGCCCCACGATGGTGTTTCCCCACCGCGCGCAGCGCAGCCGGCTGCGCCAGAATATTCTGCAGTAGCGGCGTATCCATTACGCCCTTACTTTTCCGCTATTCGATATTTCGCCCACCGCACATCCTTCGAGAGTCATCTTACAATCTCGCCCGCAGTTTCCGCACCTCGCGGCTGATCGCTTCGCTTACCGTTCTTGCAGCGTCTTCGTCCCCATATTTCTGCCGCGGCCAGAAGAAGCCGCGCAAACCGTCTTTACGACGCCTGGGCACCACGTGAATGTGTAAATGAGGCACCGTCTGGCTGATGTGATTGTTGATCGCGATGAACGTCCCTTCCGCTTCCACCGCCGCTTCGACAGCCTTGCCGAGCAGTTGCGTGTTGCGAAACAGCGGTCCGGCGAGATCCGCAGGCAAGTCGGACAACGTTTCATAATGCTCGCGCGGGCAGAGCAATACGTGTCCCGGAAATAGTGGGTGACTGTCTAAGAACGCGATCGAGTCCGAGTCTTCGTAAACGATGTACGCGGCTATGCGCCCTGCGATGATCTGGCAGAAAATGCATTGCGGTTCTTCCACGCCCACATGGTAGTTCACCGCCGCGTTTCATTCCCCTAACGCAACCATGTCGAGAGCTCCCACTCTGTTCACCTCCACGTGCAGCTCGCCGTTCGAATCCACCTCGAACGCCGGTGCGAATTTCGCGCCCCAGACGATTTCGTCGTACCGGTAGGAATAACGCGCGTGTACGGTTTGCGCGGAGGTGTCGTCGAATGCTTTCATCATGACCATCACTTCCGCCTGCAGCCCCGCCAGTTCCTCAGCCGCCTTGCCGAAGAACGGACTCTTCTCGTCAATTGGATGCACCACGGTCCAGGTGAGCGGAAAAAATAGAATTTCGTTGCGTTCCAGATCCAGCGGCAGGAAACGCCGTTGCGTCCGGCCTTCCACCGTCTCAACTGTCATTAGCATCAAACGCGCTTCCAGATTGATCAGGTTGTTCGTGCGCCGGTTTACGACTCGGAACTGCAGGCTTGTGCCGCCTTGATACGGGGCGATGATCATGTGGGGACTGAATCCAATGCGCGCGGAAGGACGCGAAAAACGTCCGAAGAGCAGACCCGTGACAATCGCAAGGGTAAGCAAGCCGACCAGCGCTTCCAACGCCGCCAGACTATTTGCCAGTACGCCGGCCGGATACATATTGCCGTACCCCACAGTTGTCAACGTGTGAGCGCTGAAAAAGAAAGCGTTCAAGAAGGTCAGCGAAGGCGTGGCCGCTTGGACGCCCTTCACATTGTCTACCCCGATTGCCAGATAAAGGACGGCAAACATGAGATTGAGCGCGACAAATCCCAACGTGACGACGGCCAAAAACGTAGGGAATGGCAAGTTCACCAGCACTAGGTAAGGATGTGAGTCGCGCCAGGTCGATCCAGTCCGGCGGACATTGAACTGCCCGTCCCGATTGATGACGCGCTTCACCGCGCCGGTATACTGCTGGGTCAGCCCAGGGTCGAACGTCGCCTTCTGCATACGAAAGAGATGATACGACTGCGCCAAGCGCACAGCCGATTTGTGGCGTTGTGCGCGATACGACGCAAGTCGCGTCCGCTTTGCGTGAATCCCTCAATCAGGCTCTTGCTACTCTGTCGTTGAAAGCAATGTCACGCACGGAATCGACCATGCTGGCGCTTGGAACGCCGGCGCCCGGTTTCGCCTTGGAAGACGTCGTTTCCGGCCGTCTGGTGAGTCTTGCCGACTTCAAAGACAAGAAAGCCCTGCTGGTCATGTTCATCTGCCGGCATTGCCCATACGTGAAGCACCTGCAAACCGGACTGGCGCGGCTTGGCCAGGACTATTTCGACCAGCCTGTCGGCATCGTGGCGATTTCGTCCAACGATGCCGATACTTATCCCGACGACTCACCCGGCAGCCTGCGCGAAATGGCAACGGAGCTTGGTTTTACATTCCCGCTCTGTTACGACCGGACGCAGGATGTAGCGCGCGCCTATCACGCCGCTTGCACGCCGGACTTCTTTGTTTTCGATGGGCAGCAAAAGCTTGTGTATCGTGGCCAGTTCGACGACAGCCGCCGCGGAAACACGACTCCCGTGACCGGCCGGGATGTACGAGCGGCCCTGGACGCTGTCTTGCAAGACCAGCCCGTGCCTCAACATCAACAGCCGAGCATCGGTTGCAATATCAAATGGCGCTCTAATTCGTAGACGACGTTTCAGACTCCCGCGCGTGTGGCGGTGTGCGGCCAACGAACTCCAGGTGCTTGTCCAAACTCGCTTCGAGCCGGCCGTACATGAACTCTTCGTATAGCTCCCGACCCCCGCCCGCCTGCGCCGCCTCCAGGCTTTCGATGTATTGCGTCCGATCCTCCGGACCGATGATCACCGGCGGATACCCGGCTTTCAGCAAGAGCAGATTCATCAGAAGCCGCGCAGTCCGGCCGTTCCCGTCACTGAACGGATGAATTGACACCAGCCGAAGATGGGCCTCAAATGCCGATTCGGGCGCGGGCTCGGTAGCCGCAAGCCAATGCCCGAAATCGCTCATCAGCGCAAAGGCCGCGGATGCGCGCCCGGGGCAGGGAAAGGAACCCGCTGCTCTTCGCGGGGCACGCTTGACGCCGCGGCCGTCCGCGGGTTCCCTAATGATGCAGCAATTTCCCACGGCGACGGCAGCACGACAGAGGAGCCTTTGATCGCGCGTTGATGATCGGAATACTTTCCGGCCTCGCGTGGGTCAGCGCGTTCCAGCACCAGCCTGTGAATCGCCCGCACGTCCACCTCATGAACCTGCTGCGGGTTCTCGGCCAGCGAACGAATGAAATCGAGAGCTTCTTTGTGGCCGACCGCTTCAAGATGATCCTTGAGCGGCTTGCCGCCGATCGTCAGCCCTTTCTCCAGCACGACTGCCGTCTCAATACGTGTTAGCGTATTCCCTTCAATTGCATTCGACGTGTAGGTGAGCTCCACGTCGTACCACTCGTCCAGAGCCGCGAGGCTCTTGAGGACGCGGGGGCGCAGCCGATCCAGTTCCAACTTCTTCGAAACGATACTGGCCCGCCGCCGTTTCATGTTCCTCGCTCCCCAACCCAGTTTGACCGAAACCGCGGAGCTTAGTGGCTGCTGGGACGAAATTCGAACACGATCGTGTGGTCGCTCGGAACGTTCTTGCCGCGAATAGTCGCTGGCTGGAACGTCCACTCCTTGGCGGCGGTGAGTGCGGCACGCGCCAGATGCGGCGCGACTTTGCTGGCGTCTCCCACCAGGTAAGCCTCGGTCACGCGTCCCTTCTTATTTACCCGGACGGCGACTTCCAGTTGCGCCACGCCGCCAATCGATCCCGGCGGAATAGACCTCAGGTCCGGCAGAACTTGCTTCAATGGCCTGGGTGGCACGAAGGTGGGCGCGGGTCTCGTGTCAATGGCAGGTTTTGCGGGAGACGCAGAGTCGTTAGGCTGCGGAGGCGCCGTTCGTGGTGGCGCTAGCGCTGCCGGTTTGCTGGATGACGGAATATCTTCCCAGTTGGACACCTTCGACGCATCGGTCTGGTGGCCGATGTCGAATGAACTCGCCGGCGCGGACGTTTTCGGGCTGTCCGCACTTGTCTGCACGGGCGGGGAGATGTGCAGATCCGAAGGCGTAACCGGCCCTGACCCAGCGCTCTGCGCGGGCTTGGACATGGTTGCCGGGCCGCTCGTCCCTGGCGCCGAAGCCTCAGTGTGCGTCGGTGCAGCCGGGGTTGGTGTAACGGAACTCGGCGCAGGCGCGGACGTCAGCGCCGTATTTCCCTGCGGGGCGCTGGAGCGGAATTCGGGCGTATTCACTGGCTTCGCGATGGTAGTCGGCGCCGGAGGCGGAACGTAGCTATGCCGCGCGGCGGCCGGCCGCCCAACGGATTCCTCGTGGGGCGGATGCTCTTCGCGAGTTGTGGGCGCCGTCGTCGCCGGAGCCGCGGCAGCGGGCGCGGGGCTCACATCCGGTACTACATTCTTTACCTCCAGCGGCTCTGCCTTGGCACCGTCCAGCACGCGCGTAGTCTCGGCAATCGCGGCGCCCTGCGCGCCATGAACTTCCAGCCGGAAGCTAACGTCGTCGGATCCGGGCCGGTACAGAACGGAACCGTTCGCCATCTGCGCCGGATCGAGTCGAACGTCCCGATGCTGAGGGCCGTCGTCAATATGCAGCACGCCTCCCTGTGAAGAGCGCACCAGCGCGTTGCGCCGATTCCAGCTCAGCAGAACCCGGTCGCCTTGCCCTTCCACTCGCAACCCCAGCCCGGTATCCGGGAAGATGGCGCGCAGGAAATGCGGGGTCTCACCACTAGTCGCGTAGCCTTCGACGTAAAGCGCAAAGGTTGCGCCGGCCGCAATCGCGAAAACGATCACCGAGGAAAGCCACGGCACTCCCCGTCTGGGCGCTTTGATCACAGCGGGCAGCGCCGGAGGATCGCCCGCAACGATTTTTTGCAGCGCGGCTGAATGACGGGCCGAAGCGGGGGTTAGCTCTCTTCCTCGTCTGGTGAAAGCCGGCTCGGCGGCCGAACCCGCCCCGGAGATTCCCTGCTGTACGCCCTGGTACCCGGCTGGCCGGCTAAATACCGGCGGCTCAGCGGCTGCTGCAGCCGCCGCGCGCGCAAAGGGCCGGCCTGGTGTTTCCCGCTCAGGCGTCACGCGCGCTATCTCATTTTCCGTCGCCGTTTCATCTGACGGGTAAGTGTCTTTGCGACGCCGGAAAATGGAACGGACCCTATTCTTCGTCGCTTCAATCGCGCCCGCCCATTGCTCTCGCCGTTCGGCGCGGTCTAGCGTCTTGCTCACTTGGTAGGCCCGCAGATAAAAATCATCGCCGATCTTTGCCCGCATGGCTACGTCTATCGGTCCTAGAACCGTGCTCGCGCTCGACAGCCGCAGTGAGCCCCAACGGTGCTCGTCTTCGGAAAGCAGCGTCGTTCCAGACTTGCTGTAAATCTCAAACAGCACGTTCGGATGCGCCTCGGGCCGCAGAATCAACGCGATTTCGCTCGGCAGCCGAAAAAAACGATTATGAAAGGCAACATCGCTCTCATGCAGCCCGCCGGTTGCGCGGAAGGAATACCAACCCAGCAGACTCAGTGCCGATACTTCAGGATCCTTGCGCGAATTCGCAATGAGCCGCTCGACCATCTCCGATAGCTGTTCTGGACCGAGCCAGACATTGGCTTGCCTGTCGCCCTCGGCGATAGACCGGAATACCTGAACCTCACTGACGTCCTGGTCCATGCGGCCGAAAAGCAGGCCCGCCACGTTTCCCTGCGTGGGCACCGACTTCTGCAGCCGGTCGAACATTCGATTCACAAACTGCGGCGCGAACCGGACCGTGAACGGAACACGGCCAATTAGACTCGCCAGCGGTACATCTTGTTCGGCAACGCTCATACTCGCGACTAGGGCGCTCCGCCTCTGCCTGGCAGGGCGGCAGCAATACTTATTACTCTACCTCTGGGCAGGGGTACAGTTTACTCTCTCTCCAACTCTGAAAAGGTATACCAGTTCGTAAAGAAGCATACTCCGGCTGCCGATGAAAGAGGCGAGAGTCTTTCACGTGCGGCGATTCACAGAATTCCGGCAAGATGAAGCAGGCCAAGACATGGTGGAGTACTCGTTGCTGATGACCTTTATTGCGTTGGCTATAGTCGCTCTCCTCACAACCGTCGGTAAGGACATCTCTAATATGTGGACCGGCATCAGCAATACCGTCGGCAATGTGGCCGCTCGGGGCGTTTCTTGAGCCATCCCTCGTTCAGACCGCGATAAGATGTGTTCGTCCGGGCGCGAGCAACGTGCCGGGCTTGAAATGTCTTCATGTGGCGCCTCTTCGCACTACTCCTGGTCTGTTTCGTAGCTCTCGCGGATGAACCGCATCCCACGCTGCCGATCGGTTCGCCAGCGCCCGACTTCTCGTTGCCCGGTATAGACGGCAAGACCCACAAGCTCTCCGATTACGCCTCCAGCAAGATACTCGTCATCGTCTTCACCTGTAACCACTGCCCCACCGCGCAACTGTACGAAACCCGCATCAAGAAGCTAGCCGAAGATTACCGGCCCAAAGGCGTCGCCTTGGTTGCCATCGAGCCCAACAACGCGAATGCCATCCGGCTGGACGAACTCGGCTATACCGATGTGAGCGACAGTTTGGACGAAATGAAAATTCGCGCCGCCTACCGCCATTTCAATTTTCCTTACCTGTATGACGGCGAGACCCAGTCGGTTTCGCGCGCCTACGGACCCCAGGCGACACCGCACGTTTTCATCTTCGATCAGCAGCGCAATTTGCGGTATGAAGGCCGGATCGATAACAGTCAGCGTGAATCGCTGGTGAAGACCCAGGATGCTCGCAACGCTCTTGACGCATTGCTGGCCGGCAAACCTGTACCGGTGACGCATACGCGCGTGTTTGGCTGCTCCACAAAATGGCTGTCGAAGGTGCCCAGCCGCGAAGAGGAACTCAAGAAAATTGAAGCCGAACCCGTCAAACTGGAACTCGCTTCGGCGGACGACCTAAAGAAACTGCGCGCCAATCCAACGGGCAAAGTGCTGCTGGTGAACTTTTGGGCCACCTGGTGCGGCCCGTGCGTGCATGAGTTTCCCGATCTTGAAAATACCTATCGCATGTACCGTCTGCGCGATTTTGATTTCGTCAGCGTCTCCGCCAACATGCCTGACGAAAAGCCCGGCGTAATGAAAGTGCTCGAAAGGGAGCACGCCTCAAGCCGCAATCTTCTCTTCGGATCGACGGATACGGACGCCATGCAAAGCGCCTTCGATTCTCATTGGCAAGCCGGCGTACCCTATACCATGCTCATCGGAATCGACGGAAAGATGCTGTATCAGGAACAGGGCGAACTCGATATTCTGAAGCTCCGCCGCACCATCCTCGCCAATCTTCCCGATCCGGATTACATCGGACATCGCGCCTATTGGGCCAGCAAGTAAATTCCGTCATCCATTCGGCAGCCCTCCTTCGTATCACGAACAGGGTGCTTCGTTTCCTTGTCTTGCTGAAGCACGGCACGTTGGAAGTCGTGGCATGCCGCGAAGATGATATTTTTCGCCTGGCGCGGGTTCGTGATGCGGGAATATGCGGCGTGTTCGACGATGCGGCCAGCGCCCGCAGCTTCGTGGCCGCGCAGCAGCAGTTTCTAGCGCCTCCGGTAGAGCGCGCATCCCGTACCTGCGGCGGCGCCTAAACGCTCGCTGCGGCGGCTTTCGTCTTGTTGCGGGGCCACAGCGTCGGATGAGAACCATAGCGGTTCGCGAAAGCTCTCGTGAACTCCGCTCCCAGAAAAAAGATCTGCCCGGAATAGTAAACCCAGATCACCAGCACCACAATTGAGGCAAAAGCTCCGTAGCTGGACGCGATGCTCGCCTTCCCCAAATAGAGGCCCAGCGCCAATTTGCCGAGCGTGAACAGCAGTGAGGTGAAAGCGCCGCCCAGCAGCACGTCGCGCCACTGCAATTTCACGTCGGGAATCACTTTGTAAATCGCGGCGAACAGTCCCGTGATGACCACGAACGACACCAGGGCGTTCACTGTGTGCAGCAATACCTCATACGCCGGCACAAAGGAAGCCGACAGCGCGCCCAAAGCTGCAATCCACGTGCTCACCGCCAGCGAGACCACCAGCAGAAATCCGATCGACAGCACCATCGCGAACGAGAATAAACGTTGTTTGATATACCCGGTCACGCGTTTCATGCCCTCGAGGGTCGGCGTCGGAACCTCCCAAATCGTGTTCAGCGCATCGCGCAGCTCCATCATCACGCCGGATGCGCCGAACAGCAGCGTAAGCAAACCCACCACGGTCGCCACGATTCCATGCGCGGTGTTATGAGACCCGTCGAGCAAAGCCTCCGTCGCCTTCGCGCCTTGCGGCCCCACCATCGTCTGTACTTGCTGCACGATGTCGTGTTCGGCCGCACTGTGCCCGAATACTAAGCCCACAATTGCCACCGCCACCAGCAGCAAAGGCGTCAGAGAAAGTAAGGTGTAGAAAGCGAGCGCCGCGCCCAGACGCGGAGCCTTGTGTCTGCTCCATGCATCGCAGCTCTCGCCGAGAATCGACCGTATGTCGCGCCAGTGAAACACGGCTGTAGCGTAAATGCCCCTTCCTATTCTCGCTCGTATCATGGCCCGTTCGTACCATGGAATCAGTGGCGCTTCTTATCAACGCTCGAGATCTTACGAAGTCTTACGGGGCCGCTCCGCTGTTTCGCAACGTCAGTTTCAATGTGTCCGAAGGCGACCGGCTAGGTCTGATTGGGCCGAACGGCTCTGGCAAATCAACCCTGCTCGAAATCATGGCCGGGCAGCGAACCCCGGACACCGGTGAAATCGCCATTCGGAACGGCACGCGCCTCAGCTACATCGCGCAGGAATCCCAGTTTGCACCCGGATTATCGGTCAAGGCGGTCATCCACGCGGCTTCGCGCACTTCGCGAGTGCCTGAAACGGAACGCCCGAGACGCGAGGCCGAGACCCTGGGGCGTGCGGGGTTCGCCGACATTGAAGCGGAGGCCGCGACGCTTTCCGGCGGTTGGCGCAAACGCCTGGCCATTGCGGAAGCTCTCGTTTGCGATCCCGACATTCTCCTCCTCGATGAGCCTACGAATCATCTGGACATCGCCGGAATCGAGTGGCTGGAAAAACTCCTGCAAGGCGCGCGTTTCGCCTCCGTCATCGTGAGCCACGATCGTTACTTCCTCGAAAACGTCGCCACCGATATGGCGGAGCTGAACCGTGCTTATCCCGACGGCATCTTGCGCGTGCACGGCAATTACTCGGCGTTCTTGGAAAAAAAGAGCGAGTTTCTGGCCGCCCAAGCCAAGCACCAGGACGCCTTAGAGAATCGCGTCCGCACCGAAATCGAATGGCTGCGCCGGGGGCCGAAAGCTCGTGCTACAAAGGCGAAAGCGCGCATCGATAATGCCAACGAACTCATCGGCGAATTGCGCGATTTGAACGCGCGCACACGCACTGCCAGCGCCGACTTCGATTTCACCGCCACGGACCGCAAGACCAAGCGTCTGATCGAACTCGACCGCGCGACCTTCCGCTTCGACGACCGCACCATTCTCGACCGCGTCGATTTCACCCTTACGGCAGGCATGCGCGTGGGATTGGTCGGTCCGAACGGCAGCGGAAAAACCACCCTCCTGCGCCTGATACGCGGTGAAATGGAGCCCGCGGAAGGCCAAGTGCGCCGTGCCGAAGCGCTGCGCATCGTCTACTTCGATCAGAACCGCCCGCTCGATTCCACCCTGACGCTGAAACGCGCTCTTTCACCCGACGGAGATTCGGTCATCTTCCAAGGCCGCACGATTCACGTCGCCTCCTGGGCGGCTCGCTTTCTCTTCTCGAACGATCAGTTGAATCAACCCGTCGCCCGTCTCTCCGGTGGCGAGCGCGCCCGCGTCCTCATTGCCAAGCTCATGCTCGAGCCCGCCGACGTTTTGCTGCTCGACGAACCCACCAACGATCTGGATATTCCCACGCTCGAAATCCTGGAAGAAACTCTGGTGGAATTTGCGGGCGCGCTGATCCTGGTGACACACGATCGCCACATGCTCGATCGCGTATCCACTGTCGTCTGGGGACTCGACGGGCAGGGAAGTGCCGAGCGCTTCGCGGACTATTCGCAATGGGAAACCTGGCAAGCGGAACAGAAAAAGACCAAAGCCAAAGCCGCACCTCCAGCAAGTGCGAAAAATCCTCCGTCCGCTAAAAAGAAGCTCTCTTACCTGGACAGCCGCGAGTTCGAAACCATAGAACAGCGCATCTCCGACGCGGAGAGCGCACTCGCCGAAAAGCAGTCTCTTTTGACGGACTCGGCCGTAGCCCGTGACCCAAAACGCTTAGAAAATGTCTATCGTGAATTGGAACAGGCGCAGAGCGCCGTCGACGGGCTATATGTGCGCTGGGCGGAGCTCGAAGAGAAAACCAAGTAAGCACTGTGAGATTCAAACTGTGAGATCCAAAAAGATATGAGCGACTTGCGCGACCCGGCCATTGATATTCAAAATCCCGAACTGCTTCCCCTCGTCCGCGAGATGAACCCCCGCGGCGGAATGGCGCCTTTCACCGTCGAAGAAAAGCGAGCCGCTTACCGTAAAGGCATTCCGCGAGCGGGCGCGCCTGAGCCCATCCATTCAGTAACGGATCAGCAAGTGCCCGGGCCGGCCGGCGAAATTGCCGTGAGAATCTACCGCCCCGGCGAAGAGGCGAACCTGCCCGTCGTGCTCTATCTGCACGGCGGTGGCTTCATTTCGGGCGATCTCGATACACACGATCCGCAATGCCGCATGCTCTCGAATCACGTACCGGCCATAGTCGTCGCGGTAAATTACCGTCTCGCGCCCGAGCATCCCTACCCCGCCGCAATTGAAGATTGTTTCGCCGTCCTGAAGTGGCTCGAAGCCAATGCAAATTCTATCGGAGGGAGTGCGAGCCGCATGGCCGTAGCCGGGGACAGTGCGGGCGGAAACCTTGCCGCCGTCCTGCCCTTTATGGCCCGCGACAATTCCATCGCTCTGCGCGCCCAGGCGCTCATCTATCCCATGCTTGACGCCACGCTCTCGTCGGCTTCTCTCGTAGAGAACGGCTTCATTCCGCCGTTTACGTTGATCGATTGCGTGTTGGCCTGGCAAACCTATCTCACCCGAAACGAGGATCGCCGCGACCCGTATATCTCGCCTCTTCAGGCGCAAAACTTGACCGGATTGCCGCCGGCCCTCGTGATCACCGGCGAGCTCGACATTCTTGCCGACGAAGGCGAAGCCTACGCCAACCGCCTACGCGAAGCGGGCGTCAGAGCGGAACACGAAGAGTTCGAAGGCATGATCCACGGCTTCTTCCAGTGGGCCGGCACAGTCGCCGCCGCGCGCTTAGCCATGAACCGAGTCGTGCAGTTCCTGCAACATGCCACGCGCTAAGAAGTCTCGTTGAAATTACCGGCAGTCTCCTCACCGGCCCCCGTTCCGAGATGCATACGGCGCACTCTTCAGCGGTAAAGTAAAGAAGACGCTTATGTCGCGACAGGTCCGCATCACGAGCCCTCTACCGTCGGTTGAAGAGATTGCCGCGCGGGCCGGGGTTCCGGCGTCTCGCGCTCGTGAACTCGTCACGTTGGCAGAAGAAATTGCGCCTCCAGACGACTCCAAACACGGCAGGTTTCTCCGAAACCCGGCTCCCTCCAAGCGCGTGATGGTTGGCAAAAGCAGTAAGCGGGCCACTGGAAAGAAACCCGCTCGATAATGGCGGCCTCCGATTCCGGAGCGGCAAACGTATTTCTCAACATTCCTTACGATGATTCCGTCGTTGATTTGTTTTTGGCCTATATTGCGGGCCTGACGACACTTGGGCTGTTCCCCCGTGCAGCGATGGAAATCCCCGGAGGCGAGCGCCGCCTCGACCGGATCATTGAACTGATCGAGGAGTGTCCCTATTCCATCCATGAACTTTCACCGGTAGCTGACCGTCATACCCGGCCGCGTCCGCCGAGACTCAACATGGCTTTTGAACTCGGACTCACAGTTGCTCTCGATCGCGCAAAACCCGGTAAACACACCTGGTTCCTATTCGCTGATCGGCGACTCCCGTTTGATCAATCTCTCAGCGACCTGGAAGGGACGGACCCGCATTTCCATGGTGGCCGAACCTCAGGAATCTTCCGAGAATTAGGAAATGCTTTCGTCAGAAGCGAGCGTCACTCTTCAGTTCAAGACATGCGACGGGTCTTCGGCGGCCTGGTGCAAGGCTTGCCAAAGCTCAAGCGGCGAGCGGGTTCTCGAACAGCATTTACCGCACGTGTATTCAGCGACCTCCGTGTCCTCGCTGGAGCCCTTACGACGCGCGTCGATCGACGCAACGAACTCTAAATTTGCGGCAGCACACGATGCCCGGCAACACTTTTTGCTGTATACGCTAGGGTCCTGATTAGTATCTGATGGTTTTTTCCGAAGCGTACGCTGCCAAGACGCGAGTGGGGCTCTTGCGCCATTTTCGTTCCAACGACCCGATCCCGGTCCGCAGGGCTCCCGTTAATGGACTTGGATTCCATGAACTTGCTTTTCAAATAATTGGTCCGTCCTATGGAAGCTGTGACTTCAGGCGAATCGGCTCGGGCGAAGAGAGCTCTTACGTCCTGTGTAAGTTGAGTCAGGGCGCGCCAACGGCGGCCATACAGTCTGGTGTGAACCAACCCAAGTGATAGAATTTCGGCACTTCGCTCTTCAATGAAAGGTTACATGCTGAAAAACTGCCCTGTTCTGATCGCGTTGAGCCTCTCCGTAATCGTGCCTGGCGCCGTAGCGAAGGGGCAGAGACTTGGGAAAGATACACCACGCATAGCAATCCGAGCGGCTCGCCTGATTGATGGCAATAGTGAAACGGTTGTCAAGAATGCCGTCGTGCTCGTTGAGGGAAACAAAATCGTGGATGTCGGATCCGGGCTGGCTATTCCGCCAAACGCCCATGTCATCGATCTAGGCAACGGAACAATGCTGCCGGGATTGATTGATGTGCACACCCATCTGCTGTTGCAAATGGATGGAACGAAGGTAATGTCGCAAGACTCTGAAACGCTGCGGATTGTGGCGACACAGAGCACCGCCGAGCGAGCCCTGCTGGGGGCAAAGTTGGGGCGAGAAGACCTGGAGGCGGGGATCACGACCGTGCGAGACCTCGGGAATTCTGGAGTGAACGGCGACGTGGCTTTACGTAAGGCGTTTGATCGTGGTTGGCTGCTCGGACCGCGTATGGTGATTTCGACGCGGGCCTTGGCTGCCCAGGGAGGACAGTTCGGCCGGCTCACCCCCGCAGCACAGAGTTTGATCGAAGAGGAATACACGACCATTCGCGGAGCCGAAAGCGCACGCCAAGCTGTTGATAAAGCTCTGTATGACGGCGCAGGATGCATCAAAGTGATTGTGAATGGATCACCGGCCAATGTGACTTTGGAGGAAATGAAGGCCATTGTGCAAGAAGCACATGCGGCCGGTGTGAAGGTGGCGGCGCACGCGACGGACGAGGAGGCAACCAAGATCGCAGCGAACGCCGGCGTCGATTCGATCGAGCACGCCTACAGTGTGTCCGACGATGTACTCAGGGTCATGGCCGAGAAACACATTTTTTTGGTGCCAACTGACTTCACCGTAGAAACTGCCGTCGAGATGACCTCCGGCACACGTAACGCCACCGCGGAGGAACGAAACACAATCGAAAAGCAAGTTACCCATTACGTGGAGCAAAGTCAGGAGCGATTGAAACGAGCACAGAGAATGGGTGTGCCGATTGCAGCTGGGTCCGACATGTACTTAACCATCCCCGGAAAGAACCGGGGACAAGCAAGCTTGCTGGTGTATGAGGCTTATGCGCAGTCCGGAATGAAACCCATCGATATCATCCATGCAGCAACGCGGGACGCCGCCGAATTGTTGGGCTTGCAAACCCGCGTAGGGACGCTGGAAAAGGGCAAGTTAGCAGATATCATTGCGGTGCCAGGAGACCCGTTGCAAGATAGCAAAGCACTGGAACACGCCGTGTTCGTGATGAAAGACGGAGTGGTTGTGCTGAATAACAGCCATTGAGGTAGAGCGTGTCAGCAGCCGAAAATTCCAGACCGTACTGGCGATTGTCTTCGCGGGCGCGGCGTTACTCCTAGCATGCCTTGGAATCTATGGCGTGATTTCATATAGCGTCGCGCAGCGGAGGAATGAGATCGGAATTCGCGGTTGCCGATCATCGCGGATGGCCCTCACACCCTTCCCAGCTCACTTCCAAATAAGGTAAGTCCGTAAGGTCGAGACGGGCATAGCAGTATTTGTCCGCGCATTTCCCGTTCGGGAGCATGTTCGCCCTCCGCTGTATCCCCTCGAAGCTAAACCCAAGCTTTTCGGCAATTCGACGGCTTGCTTCATTTCCGCTCGAGTGCGTGAGACCAACCCGCTGCATCCCAAGAGCACCGAAAGCGTAGCGCAACATCGCATTAGCCGTCTCCGTGGCAAGTCCTCGAAATTGAGCGCTCTTGCGGACCCAATACCCGGTGTCGCATTGGCGAGCTTCCCAGTCGATATCGTGGAATCCACACCAGACGACGGCTGTGCCAGTTTGTGTTTCGATTCCGATCAACTCGATAGTCTCTCGCAGCAGGAAGCTGGCCATAACCTGCCGGTTGCGAATCTCCATCAGCTCGGCCGTGAACGCTTCCCGATTTTCCGCCCATCGCATCCACCGGTTCAGTTCTTCCCACGTTTCGCCAACCGCAGCCGATGTAATTGCGCCATCACCAATCTGCTTCGGCCGAATCGTCAAACGCGGAGTGTGGATCGGCATCGGTATGTCAATCAGAACTTGGCTCGTGACTGCCATGATGATCGATAATAGCGAGCCATCGGAGTCTCTGTAAGAAATTAGAACTGCTCATCCTCGCCTGTACACAGGACACGCTCACTCGCGCGTCTCGCCTTCTTCAAGCTATCCTCGCCAAAGCCTTCGTCGGCCAACTCGTCGAGACCCGAACAACGAACCCGCAAGGATACTTCTCGAACGCATCCACGCCCAGCGCCAACGTGCGTAACGGCCCCGATCAAGTCCCGCCGCACCCGATCGAGAACACCCGAAGCTGCACTACAATCAAAATGATGGCGGCTGACCTCGACATCTTCGCGCGTGGTGGTCCGGTCCGGTGTTCGCTCCGGCCAGCCCATCATCCGCGGAACACGCATCACGGTCTGGGACATTCTCGGTTGGCTCGCTGCGGGTGCAACCGAAGACCAAATCCTCGAAGACTATCCAGATCTGACCCACGAGGATCTCCTCGCCGCTTTACAATTCGCCTACGGCTTGAAAGATAAATTCCCGCTTGAAACTGCTGTTTGACCACAATCTTTCACACAGGATTGTGCCGGCTATAGCAGATCTATTCGAGTGCGCCCACGTGCGGCAGTTCGGCCTTCAGCGCGAAACACGCGACGAAATCATCCATGATTTCGCAAAGCAGCATGGCTACACGATAGTGACTGCCGACCGGGATTTCGTTCAACTCGCCGATCTGCGCGGAGCTCCGCCCCAGGTGATTCGGCTTGAAGCGATGGACTACCCCACGCAATTGGCGGCAATGCTCATCAGGAAATATGCGCTGGCAATTACCGAATTTGGCCAGAGTTCCCGCGCCACTCTAATTTTGCGAAAGGAAGCCTGATGTCACAAACCTCCTCCGCCCTCGTAAACAAAACTCTGGAACTCTTGCAACATCCTGCGCAACCACGGTCTTTCGTGCGGAGATTACGTCGAACAGCTCACGTTCCTGCTGTTCCTTAAAATGGCCGCACGAGCATACACAGCCGCCCTACAATCACCCGTCCATCATGCCCGAAGAGTATGACTGGCCGAGCCTGGTGGAACTGGACGGTATCCCGCTGAACATCATTACCGGCGCACGCTCGAAACGCTGAGCAAAGAACCCGGCATGCTACGCACCATCTTCGGCAAGCAGAAGAAGATCCAGCGAAAACAAGAGCGGGAAAGTACGCAAACAGCGCCGTTCTTGGCGGCCTTCCGCACCACATCTTCATCTGATTTCCGTATTGCATCGCCCGGGATTCTCTCGCGCAACCGGGAACGCCACGCGTGCGATCATTCGTTCACATTCCAGAGCACATCGACATCGAGGACGTCAACAAGTCCCTCTTGCCCAACGAATTCCGGTCGACCCTTGAAATCCAAGACCTTCACTCTGTAGTAACGGAAATCGCGATAACAGCGCACGTTCCAGTCGAACAGGTCGATCAAAGTCAGCTTCACGTGATCTTTCGAGAACGGTCCAGGCAGATGCTCCCAATTTAGGTTGGGCGCATCTGCGGATCGCATATTTACAAACATCGTTGGAATCAGCCCGGTTGTGAGGCTCGGGATGACACGGTACGCGGGTCCAAAAACCTCCTGGTCTGATCCCGAGGGTTCAGCCAAGGGTTCGAGGCGCCTCGAAACTAATCCACGAAATAAGGCTGGTCGAATCTTGTCGAAATCCTTAACTGACTCCCAATCACGAAACCGCTCGTCGTGCCAGTAGTGCACGTTCCATAAAGACTGAAGTGCGAGACGATAACTCTGAATGATCTCAGTAGCTAATGTCATGGTGCTTGATAAGTACCCGGAATGAGAACGTAATTCGGACCTGGATCGTTCAAGCCTTCCTGCGCCGCGATGAACACCATCGTAACTGTCCCGATGTTCGCCGACTTTTCGTTACAAATGAAATTGAACTGGCGGTCTTTGCTCTTCGTCTACTAGGGAGCTTCAACTCGACCAATCGTCTGGAACGCGTAAGACCCCGCTGGAGCATTTTTCGTACGAGAAGTTCCCGATGTACTGGTTACCGGTGCTCACCGTCCTTCGTACAACCGCTGGCGTGAGAAAGGAAGTCATGAGCACATCTGAGGTGATGAAGCGGATTACAGACGCTTCTCCACGTCTCAAGGCCAGAATGGCCGGCTTCTTATACTTGCTCATCTTCATCACGGCCCCAAGCGACGCCACGACAGCCACCGCGGGAAAGCTAATCGTCACGCTCGCCTGCGATACTGGCGTGGCGCTCATTCTCTATCAACTGCTCCGGCCCGTAAGCAGGAGGCTCTCATTACTTGCTGCACTCTTCAGACTCGTCTTTGTCGTCGTTATGGCGGTCAACTCGTTCAATTATTTCGGTCTCCTGGACCTCTTCCGAAATGCGCGCTCCGCGGCAGCATTCAATACGGGCTACGGCATCGCCCTGGTGCTTTCGGAGTCATTGCCTCATGATCGGCCGCCTCATCTTCAGGTCATCTTTTCTTCCTAGAATTTTGGGCGTTCTGATGGCAATCGCTGGTTTGGGCTACTTAATGTTCTTATGGCCGCCTCTCGGGCAGCATCTATTTTTCCCCTACATCGCCATCCCGGGAGTTCTCGGCGAAGGATCGCTAACCCTCTGGCTCCTCGTGATGAGCGTGAACGTGGAGCGATGGAACGAACAGGCGAGCGCAGCAGGCGTGTTCACCAGCCCTTGAAAGCCTTCGCCTCCGACAAAATGACCGGGAACACTTCAGCGGCAGATGTGAGAAGGAACTCAATGTTCCTACTTCGGTCGTAAGCGCGCCATTCGGCGATTAGGGGAGAAAAGCCAACTTGTCAGGTAACCCAAATTTCACGAACTTTCAAAGAGCACGGATCTCGTATCCCTCACCGCACCAGCAATAAACAGAAATGCGATGACGCAGCACGTCCACGGCTATTCAGCCCTTTTGAAAGGGAGGTGATGCAACGCGAACAGCCGCTCGAAGAAATCGCAAACCATCGAATGTGCCGATTGCATATTCAATTCCTGCGCTCCGAAGTGGTAGACATCGTAACCAGTCAGTCGAAGATCCCGATCCGCTGCCACCATATGCGCGTATTTGTGAGGGTCCGCCCGATCAGCGCCGTCGGCATAATGATGCTTTCCATCGACTTCGATCACCACCCGCACATTATTCGGAAGAAGCATAAGGAAATCCATCCTAAACCGAAGCAGGGCATCTCGCCCACGCTCAGTGACGGTTTTCGGGTCCCAATGGAGCCAAACTTCAGTAAGCGTACGGCGAGGGCCGTTGGAGGGAGTACCGAGCGGAAAGCATAGCGGGTTAGGTGGAAGAGGCAGAGGCGCTACGCGAGCGAGGGAGATGTTCGCAGGTGAACTGGTCGCGGATGTGATGGGCGAAGTACTGGCCTTTGGAGTCTGCGGCGAGGAAGTCGCGATATAGTTCTGGCGGGAATTTTAGATAGCGGTAGAGTTCGCCGCTGCGGAAGCGCAGATAGAGGATGTGCTTGGCGGGAAGATAGGCGGCGGCGGTGAACACGCTCGAGTCCAACAGTTGCCAATGCATGACGGCATCACCGAACGGGCTCCAGCGACTGAGCGCAAGAATCGCCAGCGCCGGGCAGGCCGGCATGCCAGGGAAGAAGTTCTTGGATTCGAGAGATGGGATGGTCGGCAATGCGCGCGAGCACATGACGCAGATAGGTCTCTGGATCAAGTCCGTTCAACTTCGCCGAGCCAATCAGGCTGTAGATGGCGGCGGCACGTTCGCCGCCGGCATCTGAGCCTGCAAACAGATAGTTCTTGCGCCCAATCGCGACCGCACGTAATGCTCGTTCGGCGGCATTGTTGTCGATCTCCAGCAGACCGTCATCGCAATAGCGCAGCAAGGCAGGCCAGCGGCCCAGGGCATACCTGATCGCGCGCGCAATCTCAGATTTACGAGACACTTTCGCCAGCGTGTGCTGCATCCAGCCATGCAGACTGGCGATCAGAGGAACTGATCGAGCTTGACGGACTTCCTTCCGCTCATCTGGCGGGCGGCCTCGGATCTCGCTCTCGACCGCGTATAGTTCAGCGATTCGTTTCAGAGCATCTCCGGCCAAGGGGGATGCATGTGCCTGTTCGATGTCGAAGAACTTGCGACGGACATGCGCCCAACAGGCGGCTTCGTTCACATCGCCGCTGTCGTACAAGCGGTTGAACCCAGCGTACGCATCCGCTTGCAGCGCGCCCTTGAATGTTGCCAGATGCTGATTCGGATGCTTGCCCGAGCGGTCCGGAGTGTAAGCAAACCACACGGCCGGGGCTGTCTTTTGTCCAGCCGGTCGTTCATCACGCACATACGTCCACAAACGTCCCGTCTTCGTGCGTCCTTTGCCCGGCTCCAAAACTGGTACCGGCGTGTCGTCGGCATGCAACTTCGCTCCACTCATCACATGCTTGCGCAACGCCTCGTTCAGCGGCTCCAGAAGCTTGCTTGCGGAGCCGACCCAATCGGCTAGCGTGGACCGCTCTAGCTCCACGCCTTCTCGCGCGTAGATCTCCGACTGACGATGTAACGGCAAATGGTCACAATACTTGGAAACAAGAACGTGGGCCAGCAGTCCAGGACCTGCCAAGCCGCGTGCGATAGGACGGCTCGGCGCCTCCGCCTGCACGATCACATCGCACTTACTGCAACACATCTTCGGGCGAACATGCCGAATCACCTTGAAGCTGGCCGGAACCCATTCGAGTACTTCCGAAACATCCTCACCGAGCTTTCTCAACTCAGCACCGCACGCCGGGCAATCTTGCTCGGCCGGCAGATGTGTTTCCACTTCGCGCGCTAGATGGTTCGGTAGCGCGCGGCGACCTGGCTTCCTGACAACAGCAACACCAGCGGCCTTCGCCGGTTCCAGTTTGTGTTGCAACTCTTCCAGCCGAGCTGCCTTGGCCGATTCCAGCTCCTCGAGCTCTAACTCGAGTTGCTCCACTTGACGATCGATCTTCTCTGACTTGCGTCCGAACTGCATCCGGCGCAGATGCGCGATCATCGTCTGCAGACGTTCGATGACTGCATGCTGCTCGAGCACCATGGCGCGCAACCCGTCGACGTCGAGTGCGCTCAGATCGGGCGCTGCGATGGCAGCCATGTTCAAACTATGCCACGGCTTTATTGCATTGTCAGCAGTGTTGTCGAAACATATTTACTTGTTTTTGTTGTTACGCTTAAACGGCCATCTCCGGCTTCCAGGTGCGTGCTGGTTGGCGCCAGTCGATGCCCTCCAGCAGCATCGATAGCTGCGCCCGCGTTAGTGCAACAGTGCCGCTGTCTGTCTTCGGCCAGACGAACCGGCCGCGTTCCAACCGCTTTGCGAACAGACAAAGCCCGTCCCCATCCCACCACAGCAACTTGATCAAGTCGCCGCGCCTGCCACGAAACACAAATATGTGGCCGGCATACGGGTCCTGCTCAAGCGTTGTTTGCACGAATGCACTTAGTCCACCGAATCCACGCCGCAGATCCGTCACACCAGCTGCGATCCAAATGCGAGCGTTGGCTGGCGGTGCGATCATCGCGCCAGGCACTCCAGCACGGTCCGCACGACGGCCGCATCAATCAAACCAGTGATCGTGATGCGAGTAGTCTGTGCTTCGATCACAACGCTACAGCTTTTCTTTGGTTCCGTATTGTCAGCCTGATCACGGTCTGCCACCTCAACCGGAAGCAATGTTGTGGCCTTGCTCTGTTGTGCCGTCTGCCGAGCCTTCTTGCGCCAGTCGTATATCTGCCACGGCTGCACACCATACAGCCGCGCTACGGCATTCACCGTCGTCCCTTTCTTCAACGAAGCTCGCACGATCAGGTCGCGCTCTTCAGCTGTCCACGTTCGCCGCTTTGTATCTGCTGCTTGTGACTTGCTCTCAGCCGCTGTCGATCCATTCATCCCGACAGCATCCCGCAACCTCTACTGCTTCGCCAGACGGCCCTCGCCGTACGCTTACAAACTTCAGGCAGCAGCGCGGGGAGGTACGGTATGGTTTCGCGAAAGCTCTTGAAGTAGCTTTGGAACAAGAATCTTTGGGGCGGCGAGTTATCCAGTAGACTCGTAAGTAGTCGTTTGTATAGCGTTCTCTTTGCATCCATATCAACAACTCCATTGCGATTGGCCCACCACGTCTGCAAGTCGCTCCAGAGCAGGCCGTGTTCTGGTATAGGCTCATCGTAAATGAGCACTGTTTCGCTATTGGAGACGATCTCAATATCGTTGTTGACGGCATCGCGAAACCTAAGGTCGGGTTTGGCCTGAGATGCAAAGATCAGATTCTTGGCCTTTCCATGTGCTCCCTGCGTTCGCCAGCACAAGGAGAAAACCGGATATCCGCCCTTGGTCGCAGTCTCACGGAGTTCGGCTCCGCAACGGCCCAACGACTTATTCACAACGGCGACAAACCGACCCTGGGCCGCCACATCCGGGAGAACATCGGCGCACGCAAGCCCCTCAACGAACAACGCGAACCGCTGATCTGAACACTCAAATGCGCCCAATGTCTCGAAGAGATATTCAGAAGTCCAATCGCGGGGATTTTGCATGACGTGCTGCCGAATCCTTCTCCGCAATGTGGAGGGATTGATGCCAAAGAGATCGAAGGGGTCATCATCGAGGATCCAGAGTCTGTTGAGGAGGTCCTCGAAGCAACCCCACTGTTCATAGAGGTCTCCCGCTTGGCCTAGATCCCGGGCTAATTCACGCCGGAACCGCTTCGGGATTTCCGGGATGTTCATATCTGCCCACGAAAGGTCTTGAATTTTGTTTCGCAGGTCTGGGGTCGGAGGAAACAGACGCAGGAATGTACCGGCAACGTCCTTCAGGTCCAAGTCAGTCGCGGCATCGAAGCTCTTTTCCATTCGTACGCGCTTCGAATCTTCGGTGTCAGGAAGCGGGAGTCCTAAAGTTCCGCAAAGTTCAGGCAAGTCCTTGTGTGTACGGATTTGACTCAGAGCAACAATTGGCCCGCGCAGAACCTCACGCAACGTCGGCTTTGTCATCGCGCTCCCAGGCCAACGCCGAGCAGAACGCACGCGCTGCCGAACACGCACCACACTGGCGGGTAAGCGGATTTAGGACTCGAGGCGAACAGGTGTGGAGCATTCAGTTCCATTTTTCTCAATCCCAAGTCAAAGACCTTCGGCATACACCCATCTGATGTCGTCGGAGTTGGAACCCGTCAACTTCCAGCGCGGCAACGCACAATGGCTTCCGAGCGATGGCGCGCATTCCGGAATCACCGAAACACACAGAATGTGGTCGGGCGGCACACATGGAACGAATCCTTTTCTCACTAGCCATTCAGGAAAATCGCTCAAGTAATATGATGATTAGCTGGCCATAAGAGCACCAGCTTGCGGCAGCCGCTTTCGCAATTTCCGAGTTCGTTTTCCACACATCTCATACTGCTTCTATCATGATCTCGAGTATTTCCGATTGCTAGCTTGACGGCACACGCTCCATTTCTTGCACACAGCGAATCCACTAAATGTGCAGATGAGCGCCTCTATCGAAAACCAGAACGAACGTAATCGGGTGCGCGTGAAACTTGTTTGGGCTATAGTCCATAATCCGGGGTAGGCGAATGCTCAACAAGGAAGGAATAAGCGAGCTCCGAGAGCGCCTCGCAAAGCTCCGAGTCGGGGCGAATACCGCATTCGCTGAAGCCGAACGGAGACGAGACGAGGGCAAGGTATACAGCGATATCTCAAAAGACCTATTAACTCCAGCACTCCGCCGTGAGGTAGAACAGTTGCGAGGCGAAGTAACGCGCCTCAGCGTGGACATTGCCGGCGCGGCACGTGGATCGCCACTAATCGCCGAAGCAGATTTTCAAGACTTACGGCACAATACGCGCCGCATGCTCGCGGCACTCCGCTTCCACAAATATCGATATCGAGGTATTTACGTCCACCATGATGAAGGAACTGTCCTGGGTGTCGATCCAGCGTCACAAAAAGAACAGCCTTTGACAGATCCTGCAATCGCCCGCCGCATCTTCAACAGGGCCATATCCACGGTTGGTGAACTAATCGAAGTCCTATCCCCGGCAGAAACCGGTGAGACGAAAATCCCAGGTGCCGCAACATATCGTCCTAATACTGCGTTTATCATGATGGCGATCGACAAGGATCAGAGAGAATTAGAAGACATCAAAAACTGCATCAAAGAAGTCTGTAAGGAGTTTGGCGTCGCAGCGGTAACCGCCGATGATATTCAACACGAAGGTGCGATTACTGACAGAGTCCTCGGGGAGATTGAGACCAACGAATTTCTAATCGCGGATTTAACCTACGAGCGTCCGAACGTACTATGAGGTCGGTCATGCGCATGCTCGTGGCAGGCGAGTTCAGCTCTTCCGAAAGGCCGGAACCAAGCTCCACTTCGACGTTGCACATCGCAACTGTCCGGAATACAGTAACATCACCGATCTTAAGGATCAACTCCGCAAGCGAATGGAAACGCTCACCAACAAACGAACGAATTAACCGATAGCTAATCCGGTGAGATCGCGTGTAAAAAGGCACAAAAAGGACCGTTTCTGGTGCCGTGTAGCGCGCTACACCTGATACTGTGCAATCCTCTGACCAGAACGAGTCTAGACAGTTCGAGGCGGATTAGGAACGAGAAACGACGTTCAGTCCTCCGGTTCTACTTGTTAGTGAGTCGGCATGTCACAGATTTGAAGCGCTCATCGTATTTGCCGGCACGCCTGTCACCCAAACCGGCCTTCGGCTGTGCAGTCATATCTGCGAAGCTAGCCTACATTTCAACGGAACGGCGGACATCCTCAGGCGTTGGGAGGATGTCCGCTTTTCCGTTGAAAGTAGGCGGCCCAAGGTGTTCAGGCGGCAGCTCCGGAAGTGCCAGATTGAGTCTGACGAAGGCGGAGCTGATAGGCCTTTTCCAAGGCGGTAACAAGCCGAGGTATCGCTTGATAGCCGCGAATTCGATTCCAGCGAGATTCGGCGTAAAACAGCGCCGAACCCACCCAACGCAATCGATGATCGCTACCCTGCCACCGTTTCACTTGGCGACAGATGCGTTCCACGACCGAGAAGCTGGACTCGATGCTGTTGGTGCTGCTCAGCGAGTTGCGCAACTTTCCATCTATATCTAGATCGAGGACTGTCAAGGTTTCTTCAAGGCCTTCGACCAGACTAGCCGCCGCGCTGGGATTTACTTCCACTAGCTGATCGTGCAGTTTGAACAACAGCTGACGAGCATCGCTTGCGTGCTTCATTTGATAGGCGGCGCGCATGCGGAACTTGACGGCGCCGCGCTCGGCTTCCGGCAGATACTCGGCGACGTTACGCAGCTTGTGCACCTGACAGCGCTGGATGAAAGCAGCATCTCCGCAGTAGCGCCGCACCACCGAGTTCAAAGCTCGACCACCATCGAGCAGATACAATCGCGGTACGGAAAAGTCCATGCCGCGTTCGCTCAGTCGATCGAAAAGCCCTACTACGACAGGCGCATTTTCAGTGGCTCCTTGTTGCAGTCCGAGCACGATCTTGTGGCCCAGGGCATCGAGGCCGATTGCCACAACGACATGCGCTCCCTTGAAGATCGTGCCGTCCACCACGATGGCCACCAGCGGGATGTGGGTCAGCGAACGGCTCATCAGTTGCTCGAGCTTCCGGCGGCTGGCCGCAATGAAGTGCTCGCTCACGGTGCTCTTTTCTAAACCGTAGGCCTCCACGAATTGCTGCACCACGTCTTTGTAGTTGCGCATCGTGAGTCCGTGCATGATGTTGCTCCAGACCGTCTCCTCCGTCAGCGAGACTTGCTGAAACAACTCATAACTGCCCAGCCGAATCTCATTTCCGGCCGGCGTGCGTACCCGCGGACGCCGGATCGGTACCCGCTGGCCATCCACGACGCAGTAGCCGCGCTCCGTTCCCCAGCGGTACGCTTTCCGCTCGGCTCGGGGCTGCCACGCCGGCCCCGCCACTTGCTCTACCTCAGCCTCCATCACTGTTTCCATGAACAGTTGGCCCACTCGTCGTAGCAGGTCCCCTAAGCTGTTCTGCGTCAAGCGAACGATATCGCTGGCCGCAAAGCTTAGCTGCACCGGCTCCCCCGTGCTTTCAGCCCAGCGCTTGAATCCTTCCATGGCCTGCTGCTTCTGTTCTGTATCTGGTACTGTGTCTTTCAAAGCGACTCTCCTTTCATTCACAAATTGCCCAGAGCTTATCAGCTCTGGGCCAGAGTCGCCTCACTTTCTACGAAGTTCCGGACATCCTCGCTGGGTCCTTCGAAAACGAGTATTTATAACTTCCTATGTTTGCAAGCAATTCCGCGTTGGGAGCACTTGCAAGGGCGGCCGCGAGGACGGGCGGGTAGAGGTGGTTCAGGAGAGGGCTTTTGGGGCCGAACAACGACCTGCAAGCCGAGACGTTCGAGGCGCCGGATGAGGCGGTTCTGGGTGCGTTGGGGGTGTAACTGATCATAGAAATCACCCCCGAGTTCGCGGTACACGGTGCGGTCGCACAAGAGGTGGTAGGCAATGATGAGCAACTGGTGGGCGGTCGCGATGATCGCCTTCTTCAGACCGTGCAGCGCGGCTCGGCGGTAGAAGTGCGCGGTGAGGTAACAGTCCTTTTTGTGCGTGACGGCCCAAGCCGATTGGCACAAGGCACGGCGCAGCCAGCGCTTGCCTTTCTTGGTTCGGGAACTGAGGCGCTTGCCCGCGCTCTCGCGATTACTCGGACACAAGCCGGCCCAACTGGCGGCATGCGCCGCATCGGGGAAGACGGACATGTCGGCGCCCAGTTCTGCAATCAGCGTCCAAGCTGTCAGAACCTCCACGCCAGGAATGGTGCACAATCGGTTCACCAGTTCCTGGTACGGCTCCATGCGGCGTAACAGTTCCTGATCGAGGCGCACGATCTTGCTCTCGATGAACTCCAGATCCGCCAACAGTTCTCCCAGCAGATACCGGTGATGGTCGCGAATGTCACCGCGAAGGACTAACTCCAACTGCTCCCGTTTGCCGCGCAGAGAGCCTCGTGCATAATCGGCGAGCCAGCCCGGGTCGCAGTGGCCTTTCACCATCGCCTGTAGCATGGCTCTGCCACTCACTCCCAGCAAATCGCTCAGCACCGTATCCAGCTTGATGTTGGCGTCCTCCAGCACCTTGTGAATACGGTTGTGAACCCGGTTGTCGCCCGTTAACTGCACCCGGTAGCGCGTCAACTCACGCAACTGGCGAATCTCCGGCGGCGGCACGAAGCTGGGACGGATCAAGTCGTGCGCCAACAGATCGGCAATCCACTCGCTGTCGCGCCGGTCGGTCTTCTGCGAGGGAATGTTCTTCACCTGATGAGGATTGGCCAAAACCAGCGGCAGGCTCCTTTCCAGCACGTTCCAGACCGGCTTCCAGTACACTCCTGTCGATTCCATCGCGACGCGCTCCACCTTCGAAGCCCGCAACCACTGCCCCAGCCGCTGCAGTCCCTTCCAATGCGTGCCGAACTGTTTCTTTCGAACCTCACGTTCTCCGGCTTCCCCAAACACCAGCACGGTCGCCGTGACGCTGTCTTTGTGAACGTCCAAACCGCCACATCGGCGGTAGACTACTTGCATGTTGCCTCCTTCGCCGCCAGCCGAACGGACGCGGAAACGAACTTCAGACATTCCTTCACGTGCTCTCTACCTGGCAGCAGAGGCAACACTTCGTTGTGCCAAATTAGCGTCCAGCCAGATTCACAGACGGGCTCAAGGGCACCAGATAGACATCGGCTTTCCTTCGCTCGCGCGCCTGCCTATCATCTCCTTCCTCTAGATCGTTTTCATCCCCTCGTTGCGGCTGCCCGCCATGGGGGAGTCACAGATTTATCAAAAATTGAATTTCCCGCTAGCTCAATGAGTTACAGCGATTTTGAAACGTACAAAGAACGTTTTGAGGCTTTGTCATGCTATAAGTTTGCCAGCACCGGACGTTCGCTGCCCGGCACCAGGTGAAATTTAGATCGGCTCGCAAGGGGCGTCCTCCTCTTCGCGAGCCGATTCCTTTTTGGAGGAGACCAAACCATGACCCCACGTTCCATCCGCCGCGCCGCCGAGCGTAAAGCAATGAAAGCGGCCCGCAAAGCCGAAAGAGTCGCCGCCCTGCAGAATCATCAGCCGGAATTCGACGATGAACAACGCGAAACGCACGCCATGCAAACAGAAGCACTCTGCTACAACGCCGAGCCCATCCTCGATGAATCCGCCGAACCGCTCCTCTTTGCGCGTCCCCCGTTGTCCCCTGCCCAACTCGCCGCCAATCGCGCCAACGCTCAGCTATCCTCTGGTCCCACCAGCCCAGAAGGCCGAGCCAAATCCTCGTTGAACGCTGTCAAAACGGGACTTACAGGACGCACCGTCCTGCTTCCGTCCGACGACGCCCCCGAATACGAACGCCACCTCCGCGCCTACACCGACGATTTCCAACCGGTCGGTCAACGCGAAGCCGATCTTGTCCAGTCCATCGCCGATACCATCTGGCGTCTCAAGCGCATCCCCTCTCTCGAAGCCGCCGTCTTCGCCCAAGGCCACATCGAATTCGCCGAAGCCTTCAACCAGCACGAACCCGCGCTCCGCGCCGGGATGATCGAAGTGCAAACCTTCATCAAGTACGAAAAGCAGCTCCGCAATCTCCAGCTCCAGGAATCTCGCCTCGTCCGCCGTCGTGAAAAAGAAACCGCCGAACTCCGCCAACTCCAGCAAGAGCGCGAACACAAGAAGCAGGAGCGGGAACGCAAAGAATACGAAGCCCTGGCTACCGCTTCGCGCCTCTATAACGAGGCCAAGCGAGCGAACCAGCCCTTCGACCCTCAGGTCAATGGGTTCGTTTTTTCAATTGAGCAAGTCGAAGAGCATCTGAGCCGTCTCGCCGCGCAAGGTTCGTTCCATCCCTCCCCAAGCCGCTCCGCTTCGGAAGGGAAAAGAACCATCAAACAGGCCGCCTAATCCCGAAACATCACGGCTCAGCGGTGCGGAAGCCGCGAAATAGGCCCCCGCCTATCGAGAGGCTAAAGCCATGAGACCGATGAGCGAGCGGCCGCCTGCAAGTCGATGATCCACGGAACTGAACCAGGACAATAGCGCCTGCTCGACACGAATGGACCTGATATCGGCTGTCAAACCGAAAGAAGACACAAACAAATGATTGACACCGAAAGCCGTAGTGGTTTACGATTACGAGCACATCATTCCATCAGCGCCCAAAGCGCTCTGAGGAAAGGGCAATATGCTTCAGAGAAATTTGACGTCCCCAACGACTTCATGGCGGTTCGCCGCCGTAACGGTACTCGTCTTCGCATGCTTGATCTCGGCTGGATCGATATTTGCTCAATCCGGCTTCGACGCTCAGATCCGAGGCACCGTCACTGATCCTGCGGGCGCAATCGTCGTCGGTGCTCAGCGTCGTCCTGACCGAGGTCGCCACGGGCATTCCCAATGCCACCACTTCGAACGGCAAAGGCATCTACACACTGAACGGACTCCGCCCCGGTAAATACAATCTTGTCGTCGAGCAAGCCGGCTTCGCTGAAGCAGAAACCAAAGACATCGTGCTCGATGTCAGCCAGCAGGCCGTTATTAACGTTGTCTTGCGCTTGGCTTCGGTCTCTTCTTCTGTAAATGTCACCGAAGCAGCTCCCATTCTTGACACCGGAGGAGCTACCCTCGGCACGACTATCTCCGGCAACACAACCCGCGAAATACCGCTCTACGGGCGCAGTTACTTCCCGCTGGTCTTCTTATCGGGTGGCGTAACGGAATCGCCCGGCTCGGGCCCGGCCGACAGCTATCCATCCGGAACGAACTTTATATCGAATGGGCAGCGAAATGCCACGGCAGAGATCCGGCTGGACGGTACACCGACCACTGCTCCTGAACAGGGAGAGGGTGGCAACACGAACGTCTACTATCAACCCTCGGTCGAAGTGATCCAGGAATTCAAAGTCTCGAATAACAGCTTCTCGGCCGAGTACGGCAACAATGGCGGCACGGTCCTCAACGTCCTAATGAAACAGGGCGGGAATCAGTTTCACGGCAGCGGCTGGTGGTTCGGACAGCGATCGGGTCTCGATGCCAACGACTTCTTCAGCAACGCCGCCGGGCTGCCGCGGCCCAATCACAAGCATGACGACTACGGCTTCATGGTGAACGGTCCAATCAAAAAGGAAAAGACTTTCTTCCTCTTCGATCTGGAGCGCGTAAAGGATTCATCGCCCATTCAGATTGCCACCACGGTTCCCACGCTTGCGCAGCGAAATGGAGACTTCTCCCAGACATACACCGCCGATGCAAACGGGAACATCGTCCCGAATGTAATCTACGACCCCACTTCAGGACCGCCCGGAAGCCGTACCCAGTTCTCCTACAACGGAGTGGCGAACGTGATTCCCCCGAGCATGCTCGACCCCATTGGCCTCAAGGTTCTTGGTCTTTACCCTGCGCCAAACCAGCCCGGTGATCCTCTGCTCGGCACGAATAACTATCGAACAAACGTGCTCAGTACTTCGCAAGGTTATCAACTGGACGCCAAAGTCGATGAGCAATTTACGTCTCAGCAGCGCGCCTCCATTCGTTACAGCCGTCTGCGCAGTAACCAGGACACACCCGCGGTTTTCGGCGATTCAGATTGGAATGATGGTGTGCACTTCAGTACCACCGTCCATAACGTCGGAGTCGATTACAGTTGGACACTTACGCCCACTTTGCTGCTTCAGTTGCGCGCCGGCTTGGATCGCGTCGAAGCTCCAGGCCAGTCTCTCTATCCCGATCTCACTACGGTCGGGTTTCCTACTGTGCTTGAGGCGAACGGCCTGAATCGCATGCCTTCCATCACCATGGATGATGGCCCGTACGCCGGCCTGTTCACCCAATGCTGCGTGGATACAGCTTTCGCTCATACTCTGTTCAACTACTCTGGCGGCCTCACCTGGGTGCACGGTTCGCACTCCATCAAGTTCGGCGGCGAGCAGCGCCTCTTTTACAACAATTTCGGGCAGCCCGATTCGGCGACGGGCACCTTTCATTTCTCGCAGATCACTACGGCCAACGATCCCTTTGCGGGAGATGTCACTGCCGGAAATTCCATCGCCAGCCTCCTGCTCGGCTACGGTGACAACAATTCAGACATCACCATCCGGCCGCGGGTAGCCGACAAATCGGTCGAGACCGGTATGTACGTTCAGGATGACTGGAAGGTCTCTCCCAAACTGACCGTGAATCTTGGATTACGCTACGAGTGGAGTTCGCCGTATACCGAACGCTTCAACCGCACACAGTTCAGTGACTTCACGGGAAACAGCGGAATCGTTGTCCCAGGCTTACCCCTAACCTCTGGGCCGCTCCTCGGCACCACCATCTTTCCGGACTCCAATCTGCGGAGCATTCCCACCGATCGCAACAACTTCGCACCGCGACTGGGCTTAGCCTATGCCCCGAACAAGAAGACTGTGATCCGCGCCGGCGGCGGTATCTACTACGGGATGAACATCGCCACAAACTTTCAATACGCCGGCCCGGCCTTTTCGAAAGCAGAACCGATTCGCTTCTCGCTCGACGGCTATCAAACGCAATACGCGACGCTTGAGAATCCTTTTCCGACTGGCCTTCCCGCCCCGCAGGGAACGAAATATGGCCCGCTCGCCCTGTGGGGTTTTTCGAACCCGAGCGATCTGGATTACGAAAAAGATCGCAACGCGGAGATCTATCAATGGAGCGTCGGTGTGCAAAGACTCTTGCCTTGGAGCATGGTCGTTTCGGCTGATTATTCGGCCAACCGCAGCACTCATCTGCCATGGGGAAGTTGGGGCTTCACTCGCAACAGAAACTTTATTAGCACCGACGTCCGTAGCCAATACACCAGCGACGAGCTTGCCTCACTGGTGCCAAACCCTTTTCAGCCGCTCTTTTCAGGCCCCAACGCGAAGTTCAACGAACCCGATTCCATCTATAACAACCCGACAATCCCGCTGCTGAATCTGCTGCGGCCCTATCCGCAGTTTGACGGCGAGTTCGACGGCCTACCTCTGCTGGCCGCCACCTCGCGTTACGATTCGCTTCAACTGAGCTTTGAAAAACGGGGCGGCAAATACTTGACGTTCCAGGGGAACTATACTTTTTCGCGCTTAACCGACAGCAGTTCCTCCGGAGCAAATAGCTGGATCGGCTACTACAGCTATGGCGCTCCGCAAGCCCTGGATCG
>CAWKHS010000013.1:0-67599 GCA_963849445.1 uncultured Acidobacteriaceae bacterium
GACCTGGTCACCATGAAAGCGCGCATCTGGCGCGATGAGACACTAGGCGCGAAATACGACGATGTCGAAATTCCAGCCGAACTTCTCGACCAAGCCAAAGAGTATCGCGAAAAGCTGATTGAAGCGGCGGCCGAGAGCGATGACACGCTGTTTGAGAAGTTCATCGAAGGGCAAGCGATCTCTGAAAAGGAACTGGTCGCCGGTATCCGCAAGGCCACCATCTCGCAGAAGATCTTCCCGGTGATCTGCGGTTCTTCGTTCAAGAACAAGGGCGTGCAGAATCTTCTCGATGCGGTAGTTGCCTATCTTCCATCGCCACTGGATATTCCGCCCATCAAAGCGACGTCCGTAGACAATCCGGAGGAGAAGATCGAGCGGCCGGCCAGCGATTCGGCGCCTTTTGCGGCGCTGGTCTTTAAGATCATGACCGACCCGTTTGTCGGCCAACTCTGCTTCATCCGCGTGTACTCGGGCAAGCTGAATGCAGGCGAATCGATCTACAACGTCGCGAAAGGCCGGCGCGAGCGCGTTGGGCGTCTTGTCAAGATGCACGCCAACAAGCGCGAAGAGATCCAGGACGTGTATGCGGGTGACATCTGCGCCGCGGTGGGGTTGAAGCAGGTGGTGACTGGCGACACGATCTGCGACGAAGATCATCCGGTGCTGCTCGAATCGATCGTTTTCCCGGCGCCGGTCATTCAGCTCGCAATCGAGCCGAAGACCAAGGCCGACCAGGAGAAGCTCGGTGTGGCGATCAACAAGCTCGCCACCGAAGACCCGACATTGCACGTTTCGACCGACCCGGAAACCGGCCAGACGATTCTCGCCGGGATGGGTGAGCTGCACCTCGAAATCATCGTCGATCGCATGCAGCGCGAGTTCAACGTGGGCGCGAATGTCGGCAAGCCGCAAGTCGCCTATCGCGAAACCATTCGCCAGAAAGCCGAAGCGGATTACACGCACAAGAAACAAACCGGCGGCAGCGGCCAATACGCGCGCGTGAAGTTGCGCGTAGAGCCCGATCACGAGAAGGATTTCGACTTCGTCAACGCCGTCACTGGCGGTAACATTCCGAAGGAATTCATCCCCGCGATTCAAAAGGGCGTGGCCGAGGCGCTCGAAGGCGGCATTCTCGCCGGCTATCCAATCAACAACATCAAAGTGACTGTGTTCGATGGCGACTATCACGATGTCGATTCGTCGGAAATGGCGTTCAAGATCTGCGGCTCCATCTGCTTCAAGGAAGCGGCGGGTAAGGCCAAGCCGGTACTGCTCGAGCCTGTGATGCGCGTCGAAGTAACGGTTCCCGAAGAGTACATGGGTTCGGTGAACGGCGACCTGATTTCGCGCCGCGGACGCCTCGAAGGAACCGAGATCGCCGGCGGCACGCACATCATCAAGTCGATGGTGCCGCTGTCTGAAATGTTCGGCTACGCGACGGAGCTTCGTTCGCGTACGCAAGGCCGCGGCAGCTTCACCATGCACTTCGGCCAATACGAAGAAGTGCCGCGAAATCTCGCGGAAGAGATCATCAACCGCAACAAAGGCGGGGTCGCAACCAAGTAGGGCTTAGTGGCGCGCACAACGGCCCCAAACGCGTGTGCGCTTAGAGCGAGAATAAGGAAAAGGTTAGCAATGGCGAAAGAGAAATTTGACAGAAGCAAGCCGCACGTAAACATCGGGACGATTGGGCACATCGACCATGGGAAGACGACGCTGACGGCGGCGATCACCAAGACGCTGGCGAAGCACAATCCGAAGAACAAGTTCCGGAGCTTCGATTCGATCGACAATGCGCCGGAAGAGAAGGCGCGCGGGATCACGATCGCGGTGGCGCACGTGGAGTACGAGACGGCGAACCGTCACTACGCGCACGTGGATTGCCCCGGTCACGCCGATTACATCAAGAACATGATCACCGGCGCGGCGCAGATGGACGGCGCGATTCTGGTGGTCGCCGCAACCGACGGTCCCATGCCGCAAACGCGCGAACACATTCTGCTGGCTCGCCAAGTGGGTGTGCCGTACATCGTCGTCGCGCTGAACAAAGTCGACATGGTGGACGATGCCGAGTTGCTCGAACTGGTGGAACTCGAAGTCCGCGAGCTGCTGTCGAGCTATCAGTTTCCCGGGCGACGACATTCCGGTCGTGCGCGTCAGCGCGCTCGGCGCATTGAACGGCGAAGCCAAGTGGGAAGCTTCGGTCGACGAGTTGATGGCGAAAGTAGATTCCTACATTCCCATCCCGGAGCGTGTGATCGACAAGCCGTTTCTGATGCCGATTGAAGACATCTTCTCGATCCAGGGCCGCGGCACGGTGGTGACGGGCCGTATTGAGAAGGGGATCTGCAAGGTCGGCGAGGAAATGGAGATCGTCGGGTTCAGGGATACGCGCAAGACGGTTGTGACGGGCGTCGAAATGTTCAAGAAGCTGCTCGACGAAGGCCGGGCGGGCGATAACGTCGGCTTGTTGCTGCGCGGTATCGAAAAGAACGACGTGGAGCGCGGGCAGGTGCTGGCGAAGCCGGGCACGATCAAGGGCTACAAGAAGTTTAAGGGCGAAGTCTACGTCTTGTCGAAGGAAGAAGGCGGACGGCACACGCCGTTCTTCAACGGCTATCGGCCGCAGTTCTACTTCCGGACCACCGACGTGACGGGCGTGGCGCATCTGCCCGAAGGCATGGAGATGGTGATGCCGGGCGACAACGTGTCGATTGAAGTGGAATTGATCACACCGGTGGCCATGGATAAGGGTCTGCGGTTCGCTATCCGCGAAGGCGGCCGCACCGTCGGCGCCGGCACCGTGACGGAGATTGTGGCCTAAGAGTAGTCGAGCGGTTTGACGGGCGTCCGGTGGACCGGGCGTTCGTCCGAAGCCCTCAAGAGAGACAACGAAACGAAATGAAAGAACGCATCCGCATCCGCCTGAAGGCGTATGATCACCGCATCTTGGACCAATCGACGGGAGACATTGTCGATACGGCCAAGCGCACCGGTGCCACTGTCGCCGGGCCGATTCCGCTGCCCACTCTCAAGAACCGCTACACGGTTCTGCGGTCGCCGCACGTGGATAAGAAGTCGCGCGAGCAGTTTGAGATTCGTACCCATAAGCGGTTGCTCGATATTCTCGAGCCCACGCAAGACACAGTGGATGCGCTGATGAAGTTCGATCTCCCCGCTGGCGTGGATGTGGAGATCAAGGCGTTCGGCAAGAAGTAGGTCAGGAAACAGAGATGAGTCCAGGGATTCTCGGCAAGAAGATTGGCATGACCCAGGTGTTTACGCCGGAAGGGCAGGTTGTTCCTGTCACGCTGGTGAAAGCGGGTCCATGCATTGTGACGCAGCGCAAGACGCCGGCGACCGATGGCTACGACGCCGTGCAACTCGGCTTGGTGGAATACGCGAAGAAGCCGAACAAGCCCATGGCGGCGCACTTGGCGAAGTCGAGCGCGGATGGCGTGAAATTCCTGCGCGAGTTTCACCTGGGCCAGGGCAACGCAACCGGCGACCTGAAGCAGGGCGATCGCGTGCTGGCCGAAGAATTCAAGCCGCGCGATGTCGTGGATGTGATCGGTACCAGTAAAGGCCGGGGCTTTACCGGCCTGGTCAAGCGGCATCATTTCCGCGGCGGTCCATCGACGCACGGCTCCATGTTTCATCGCGCCGCGGGTTCGATCGGCGCTTCGAGCTTTCCGTCGCGCGTGTTCCCGGGCATGAAAATGGCCGGCCGGAGCGGCGCCGATCAGGTCACAGTGCGGAATCTCGAAATCGTGAGCGTGGATACCGAGGACAACGTGATCGCCGTGAAGGGCGCCATTCCCGGACCGAACGGCGGCTACGTCATGGTTCGGCGGGCCAAACGGTAAGAAGCAGGCAAGTAAGGGATAACGAGAATGCCGAGTGTAAATGTGGTGGATCTGAACAACGCGACGGTCGGCTCAATTGAGCTGGCGGATGCAGTGTTTGGCGCCGAAATCAACGAAGCGCTGATTTACGAAGCGGTGAGGCAGCACACGGCGGCCCAGCGATCCGGAACCGCGGCGACCAAGACGCGCCATGAAGTTTCCGGTTCGGGCAAGAAGCTGTGGAAGCAAAAGGGCACAGGCCGCGCGCGTATGGGTTCTATCCGTTCGCCGCTGTGGCGTCATGGCGGCACGGTGCACGGTCCGCAACCGCGCAGTTACGAATACAAGCTGCCGCGCAAGATGTTACTGGGTGCTTTGCGCTCGGCGCTTATCCGCCAAGCTGCGAGACGGCGAATTGAGAGTGGTTCGTGCCTTTGAGCTGAACGACCACAAGACCAAGAATCTCTCCGTCGTGTTCGGCAAGCTTGAAGCGAAAAAGAGCATTCTGCTGGTGGAGAGCGGAGACAACGTGAATCTCACGCGCGCGTCCCGCAACTTAAAGACCGTGAAACTGGTGCCCACCAAGGACGTGAATGTCTACGACTTGCTCAAGTACCAGGAAGTGCTGCTGACGGAACCGGCGGCCCGAAAGCTTTCCGAGGCGTTAGCAAAATGAACGTGTACGACGTGATTAAGCGGCCGCTCATCACCGAGAAGGGCCATGCCAAGCGCGAAGCCGAGCGCACGCTCGCATTCGAAGTGCATCCGGGCGCGAACAAGATCCAGATTAAGCAGGCCGTCGAGACCGATATTCAAGGTGAAAGTCGCGGACGTCCGGACCAGCGTGCATGCCGGAAAATTGCGCCGCCGCGGCAAATTCACCGGATATGCCTCGGACTGGAAAAAGGCGTATGTGCGCCTGGCAGCCGGCTCCAAAGTGCCTGAATACGCGGACATTTAAATAAGGAACTGAAGCTAGCGATGCCGATCAAGAGTTTTCGACCATTTACGCCGACGCGGCGCTTCCAGACGTATCTCACGCGTGAAGACATCACGAAAGATACGCCTGAGAAGTCGCTGGTCGAAGGCAAAAAGCGTACCGGCGGCCGCGATGCCCGTGGCCGCACATCCAGCCGCTTCATCGGCGGTGGCGCGAAACAAGCCTACCGTCTAATCGACTTCAAGCGCGACAAGTTTGGCGTGACTGCCAAGGTCGCGAGCATCGAGTACGATCCGAATCGCTCGGCGCGTATCGCGCTGCTGCATTACACCGATGGCGAGAAGCGCTACATTATCTGCCCGGTGGGACTCGAAGTGGGCCGCACCGTCACCTCCGGCCCGGAAGCTGACATTCTGGTCGGCAATGCGTTGCCGCTCAAGAATATCCCCGCCGGTACCGTGGTGCACAACATTGAGCTGAAGCCCGGCAAGGGCGGCCAGATGGCTCGTTCGGCCGGCGCGCAGGCGCAGTTGGTTTCTAAAGAAGGCGACGTGGCGTTGCTGAAGTTGCCTTCGGGTGAAATCTCGCCGTGTGCAGATCGATTGCATGGCGACCGTCGGTCAGGTCGGCAATGTCGAGCATGAGAACGTTTCGCTCGGCAAAGCGGGCCGTACTCGCTGGCTGGGAAAGCGCCCGCACAATCGCGGCGTTTCGATGAATCCCGTCGATCACCCGCACGGTGGTGGTGAAGGAAAAACATCAGGCGGACGTCACCCGGTCACTCCGTGGGGTCAGCCGACGCGTGGTTTCAAGACGCGCAATAACAAGCGCACGGACCGTTTGATCGTCACGCGTAAAGCGAAGAAACGCTAGGTAGACAGAGGAATTAGGGAGGAGCGCACAGGGCGTTTGGTGCCCGTTGTGCGCGGAAGAAAAATGAGTCGATCGCTTAGAAAAGGGCCGTTCACCGATGACCACCTGATCAAAAAGGTGGAGAAGCTGGCAGCCGCCAATCAGAAGAGCGTTGTGAGAACGTGGTCGCGCCGCTCGACGATTGTGCCGGACTTCATCGGCTACACGCTCGCGGTGCATAACGGCCGAAAGTTCATTCCCGTGTATGTGACCGAAAACATGGTGGGTCACAAGCTCGGCGAGTTCTCGCCAACGCGCACCTTCAAAGGGCACGCGGCGAAATCGACCGAAAAGGCGGCCAAGTAGTTATGGCGGACCAAAAAGCAGTTCTGGCGAAGTCGGAAGCGCGCTACATCGGTGTCTCGGCGCAAAAAGCGCGCCTGGTAATCGACATGATTCGCGGCCGGCAGGCGGGCGATGCGATCAACATCCTGACCGCTGTCAACAAAGGGATTGCGCCCGTTGTCGAAAAGGTTTTGCGCTCGGCGATCGCCAATGCCGAGAACAAGTCCGAAGACGTGGACGTCGACCGTCTGTTTGTGGCGGAAGCGTACGTCAACGAAGGTCCGCGCCAGAAGCGCATTCGCCCTGCTCCGATGGGCCGTGCCTACCGCTATCAGCGGCGCACGTCGCACATCGTGGTGAAGCTTGGCGAACGAGCGGAAGCGGAAGAAGAATAGCAGCGCCAAGTGGAAGAGGAATAGAAGAAGATGGGTCAGAAAGTACATCCCTACGGGTTCCGCTTAGGCGTCACCAAGACCTGGCGTTCGCGCTGGTTTGCTAAGCAGGACTATTCGCGCTTGCTGCACGAAGATCTGCAGCTCAAAGAATCGCTGCAGGCGCGCCTCAAAGCGGCAGGCGTTAGTTCGATCGAAGTGGACCGGCCGGGCAATAAGCTGCGCATCACCATCCGCACCTCGCGCCCCGGCATCGTCATCGGACGCAAGGGCGCTGAGATAGAAAAGCTGAAGAGCGGATCTCGCGAAGAAGACCAAGCGCGAGGTGTTCATCGACATTCAGGAAGTGCATCGGCCGGAACTCGATGCGCAACTGGTCTCGGAATCCATCGGACTGCAGCTTGAGAAACGCGTGGCGTTTCGCCGGGCGATGCGCAAGGCCGTCGATTCGGCGCTGCGCTTCGGTTGCAAGGGAATCAAGGTTCGTGTTTCGGGCCGCTTGAACGGCGCGGAGATTGCCCGCAGTGAATGGTATCTCCAGGGCCAACTACCGCTGCATACGCTGCGTGCCGACATCGATTACGGCTTCAGCGAAGCCTACACCACATACGGTGTCATCGGCATCAAAGTTTGGATTTACAAAGGCGAAGTGCTCGAAGGCGGCAATCGCGCGCGCAATTCGCTGCGCAACGAAGCCGAGCCGCGCCGCCGTCCGCGTCGCGATGACGATCGGGGCCGTGACCGCGATCGTGGGGATCGTGGGGTGATAGAGGCGATCGGCGTCCCCCGATGGCCCAGCAGCAGGCTGTTCCCGAGCCGGCCGGTCCGGTCGTGCAGCAGGCTCCCGGCGAGATGCCGAAACCGGCCGCTTCGCCCATCATTCCGCCGCTGGCCGCGCCCACGGCGCCGTCCTGGAAACAGGAAAATCAACCTGGTGCAACCCAGGGCAATGCCGGAGATGCCATCGCGCGCTCGTCTGCGCCGGCCGGTGAAATAGACAAGGACTTGACCAAAGAGTAAGCGCCCAAGCGCTTGCTGACGAGGAGATATCGCTATGTTGATGCCGAAGAAAGTCAAGTTTCGCAAACAGCAGCGCGGCCGCATGACGGGCAAAGCCTGGCGCGGTTCGACGCTCTCGTTTGGGGAGTTTGGATTGAAGGCGATGGGCTGCGGTTGGGTGACGAATCGCCAGATTGAAGCGGCTCGTATCGCCATGACGCGCTTCATCAAACGCGGTGGGAAGGTCTGGATCCGCGTGTTTCCGGACAAGCCGATCACCAAAAAACCGCCAGAGACTCGTATGGGCAAGGGCAAAGGCGCTCCGGAAGCCTGGGTTGCCGTGGTGAAACCGGGCAAAATTTTGTTCGAGATGGAAGGCGTTCCGGTGTCGGTTGCTACCGAAGCGATGCGCCTGGCTGCGATGAAGATCTCGGTTCCTACCAAATTTGTGGCGCGCAATCAGCCTGAGACCGTCAAGGCCGTGGCGAGTTAGAGAACGGCACACGAGAAAAGATCATGAGAGCCGAAAAAATGCGTGGCATCGATGCCACCGATTTGCAACGTCAAGCGAATGATGCGCAGGAGCAGTTGTTCCGCTTTCGCTTCCAATCGGTATGGGGCAAGCCGAAGGATTGAAAAAGTATCGCGCCCTCAAGAAGGATCGCGCTCGCATGCTAACGATCTTGCACGAGAAGGCCGCGACAGGGCGAATTGCCTGAAGCGCAGCCCGTGAAGAAGGCCGCACCCGTCAAGGCGGGCAAGGCAGGCAGAAGCGGTTGCGAAAAGCAGCGCGGACAAGAAGAGCAAGAAGTAGAGCAGAGACCGGAACGGAAACAGTTTAGGAAAACATGGCGGCACCGACAAAAAACGCAAATGCGGCCTCGGAGAATCAGGCCGGGAAACAGGCGCTGAAAACCGGGCATAAGAACGAGAAAGTGGGCGAAGTGATTTCCACCAAAATGGCCAAAACCATCGTGGTGGAAGTGACGCGGCGGTCGGCTCACCCCGTCTACAAACGCATTGTGACCCAGCGGAAAAAGTTTTATGCGCACGATGAGCAAGGGTCTGCGCAAATGGGGGACGTGGTTCGTATTGTCGAATGCCGTCCGTTGAGCCGTCTCAAGCGTTGGGAACTGGGAAGTGTGATCCGGAAAGCCGTGCAAGTGGCTGTCGATCATCCGGCGCTCGAAGGAAATGCGGATACGCGGGCGAAGAAAACGCTCAAGAAGAAGTAAGGCCTGCGCGAAGAGAAAGATTTTGGGCTTGAGCCGTCTCGTCCGCGGGACGGGCTCATGTGAGGAGAAAACGTCATGATTGGGATGCGAACGATTCTGGAGGTTGCCGATAACAGCGGCGCGCGCAAGCTGCAGTGCATCTTGCCCCGCGGCGGCGACCTGGGACTTCGCGCGGGCTTAGGCGATGTGATCACCGCCAGCGTGAAAGAGGCTTCCCCCGAATCCAGCATCAAGAAGGGGAAAGTGGTTCGCTGCGTAGTGGTGCGGATGCGCAAAGAGACGCGCCGCAAAGATGGCACTTACATCCGCTTCGATTCGAATGCGGCCGTGCTGATCAATGAGGTCGGCGAGCCCGTTGGGACCCGCGTATTCGGGCCCGTCGCTCGTGAGTTGCGCGACAAGCGCTTCATGAAAATCGTATCGCTTGCGCCGGAGGTGATTTAGGGTCATGTCAAAGATTGCGTATCAGCGCCGCCAAGAGAAGGGCGAGCAGAAACCGCAGCACGTGAAGATTAAGAAGGACGATCTGGTGCGAGTGATCGCGGGCCGCGATAAGGGCAAAACCGGCAAAGTGCTCGAAGTGGATCGCTTCACTCGCAAAGTGACAGTGGATGGAGTGATGGTGGTGAAGCGCCACACCCGTCCGAATCCTTCAAAGCAGATCAAAGGCGGTATCGCGGAAAAGCCGATGCCAATCGACGTGTCGAACGTCATGATCCTGACCGCCGGCGGCGTGCCCACTCGCATTGGTTACAAGATCGAGACCGTCGGCGGGAATGTTCGGCGCACACGTGTCGCCCGCAAGGGTGGCGAGGCGCTCGACAAGAAATAGGATGAGCCCGCGCCTTTTCAGCGAGGCGAAGATTCAAACATTGTGGCAGCAGGCCGTTGCAATCGGCCCAGGAAAACCAGGCCGTTTGGAATCGGCCAAGGAAACAAAGACCAATGGCAAAGAAGACAGATTCAAAACCCGGGGCAGGCGACACAAAGCAGCAGAAGGAAGCGGCGGGCCGGGCTAAGGCAAGCGCTGGCGCGGGACAGGCCACGGAACTCGCTCAAGGGCGTCCGAAAGCGGGCGGATCCAAAGCGCGTCTGCGGGACCATTACTCGAAGAGCGTCATCCCCGCTTTGAATAAGGATTTCGGCTACAAAAACCAGATGGCGGTACCGAAAATCGAAAAAGTCTCGATCAACATCGGGTTGGGCGAAGCGACCGGCAATAGCAAGCTAATGGACGGCGCGGTGAATGAGCTGACCGCGATTGCGGGTCAGAAGCCGGTGGTGACGAAGGCAAAGAAGTCGATTGCCGCCTTCAAGCTGCGCGAAGGGATGTCGATCGGCTGCATGGTCACGCTGCGTGGCGATCGCATGTACGAGTTTTTGGACCGGTTGATGAACGTTGCTCTGCCGCGTGTGCGCGATTTCCGCGGCGTTTCGCCGAAGTCCTTCGATGGGCGCGGAAACTATACGCTCGGGTTGAAGGATCAGTTGATCTTCCCCGAGATCGATTACAACAAGGTGGAAAAGACCAAGGGCATGAATATCAGCATCACCACCACCGCAAAGACGGACGCGGAAGGCTTGGCGCTGCTGCGTCACTTGGGCATGCCGTTCCGGCAGTAAGCAGTAAAGAAGGATTCGTTAATGGCTACGACCGCAAAGATCGCTAAAGAAGAAAAGAAATTTCTGGAGATGGAGCAGGCTCGCAAGGCTGGAACGACCGTCCAGTTTTCGACGCGCCTCCGGAACCGCTGCAAGAACTGCGGCCGCCCGCGCGGTTTCCTCCGCAAATTCCGTTTATGCCGCATCTGCTTCCGCAAGTTTGCGCTGGCAGGCGAAATCCCCGGCGTGACAAAGGCTAGCTGGTAACGGCTGAGGTGAAGGAAGATAAGGACGAGCGCACAGGCCGTTTGGTGCCGTTGTGCGCGACTAGGAATGAAAGGTGCTGAGATTTAAATGACAGCAGACCCCATTGCCGATATGCTGACGCGCGTGCGCAACGCTTTGATTGCGCGTCATGCGAAAGTGGACGTTCCGGCGTCACGGCTCAAGAATGAAATCGCCCGCATCCTCAAGGAGGAGGGCTACATTCTCAATTTCAAGCTGACCGAAGAAGGCGCGAAAAAGTTTATCCGCTTGTACCTGAAGTACACGCCGTCGAATCTGCCGGTGATTTCGCGTATTCAGCGCGTGTCTCGCCCAGGCTGCCGCGTTTACGTCGGCAGTAAAGAGATTCCGCGCATCCTCGGCGGCCTCGGGATCAACATCCTGACGACCCCGAAAGGCGTCATGACCGGTCTTACGGCTCGCAAAGAAGGCGTCGGCGGCGAAGTACTGTGCCAGATCTGGTAAGGAACGGAAACGCATGTCACAGAGTAGGAAAGAAACCGATCCCGCTGCCGAAGGGCGTGAAAATTAACGTTGGCGACCAGTTGCAGGTGGAAGGTCCCAAAGGCAAGCTCACGGTGCCGATTCCGGCGGGCATTCGAATTGAGCAAAAAGATAGTCAGCTCGAGCTGGTTCGCGATAACGATAAACTTGCCGCGCTCCACGGTTTAACGCGCGCGCTCGCGGCGAACGCCATCACTGGTGTGTCCACCGGCTGGACGCGCGAACTCGATATCGTCGGCACCGGGTATCGCGCCGACGTGAAGGGCAAAGTGGCCACCTTCACGTTGGGTTACTCTCACCCCATCGAAGTGATTATGCCTTCTGGTGTCGACCTGAAGATCGACAAACAGACTCACCTGGTGCTGACCGGTTACGACCGGCAAGTAGTCGGCCAGGTCGCGGCGCAAATTCGCGCCCTGCGTCCGCCGGATCCGTACAAGAACAAGGGTGTTCGCTACACCGGCGAAGCGCTGCGCAAGAAGGCCGGCAAGACCGGCGCAGGAGGCAAATAATGGCGCGGGATTCACGAAAAGAGATTCGCGATCGTATTCACAAGCGCATTCGCAGCCGGGTGGCCGGTACGCCAGAGCGTCCACGGCTAGCGGTATTTCGCAGCGTCAACCATATCTATGCGCAGGTGATCGACGACCAGCAGGGACATACGCTGGTTTCCGCTGCTTCCGTCGAAAAAGATCTGCGCGGCAAAGGCGGCAATGTCGAAGGCGCCAAGACTGATCGGTAAAGCGGTGGCGCAGCGCGCCAAAGAAAAAGGCATCACGAAGGTAGTCTTCGACCGTGGCGGTTACCTTTATCATGGGCGCGTCAAAGCGCTGGCGGACGCGGCTCGCGAAGCGGGACTGGAGTTTTAGAATCGATGAAATCGAACAGTAACAGCAAGCGCGTCGACACTCAGAACCTGAATCTGAAAGAGCAGGTTGTGAGCATCAACCGCGTCACCAAAGTGGTGAAGGGCGGTAAGAACATGAGCTTTTCGGCGCTTGTGGTGGTTGGGCGATCCAAACGCAAAGGTGGTCGGCTACGGAACCGGGAAGGCGAAAGAAGTTCCTTCGGCCATCAAGAAAGGGATCGAAGCGGCCAAGAAGAACTTGCGTAAAGTGCACGTGCTTGAAACCACCATCCGTCATCCCGTATTGGGCCGCTTCGGAAGCGGACTCGTGTTGTTGAAGCCGGCTCCGGAAGGTACCGGCGTCATCGCGGGCGGTCCGGTTCGTGCCGTGATTCAGGCGGTCGGCATTCCGAACGTGCTCACAAAGTCCATCGGCTCTCACAACGCGCACAACGTGGTGAAAGCTACCATCGCGGCGCTCGAACAGCTCTGCGACAAGACCGCTATCGCCGATATGCGCGGGCTGCCTGTGGAGAGGTTGTAGGAATAACATGGCCGAAGGCAAAATCACAATCAAGCTGGTGCGCAGTCCCATCTGCACGCCGCAAAAGCATAAGAACATCGTGAAGTCGCTGGGGCTTCATAAGATCAATCGAACAGTGGAACGCCCCGACACGCCAGGCTTTCGCGGCATGGTGAAGAAGGTTCCGCATTTGCTCGAAATCGTCGAAGAATCAAAGCCCGAGAAATAAGGTCGGAGAAGAGCATAAACATGAATCTCAGTGGTTTGCGCCCTCCCAAGGGTCAAAAGCACAAAAAGCGGCGGCTCGGCCAAGGTATGGGAACCGGGCGCGGCAAGTATTCAGGCCGCGGCGCCAAAGGCGCCAAGTCCATCTCCGGCTACAGCAAAATGCGCGGTTTCGAGGGCGGTCAGATGCCGCTCCATCGCCGTCTGCCGAAGCGCGGTTTCACCAACATCTTCCGCAAGGAATATGCCATCGTGAACATCGGTACGCTCGAGAAGCTGGAGGGTGACACCTTCACGCCCGAGTCTTTGGTCGCGAGCGGCGTCGTCAAAAAACAGTTTGCCGGACTCAAAATTCTGGGCAGCGGCGAACTGACCCGAAAAGATCATCGGTTCAAGGCGCACGTATACTCGAAAGCTGCGCTAGACAAGATCGAAAAAGCGGGCGGCACGCGCGGAAGTTTTGGTTCGCGCAGCGCTGACCGAAGACGCGGAAACCAAGTAAACTTAGCGAATCGATTCCGGCGCAACTAACCGGGTTCCCTCATGACAAAGTTTTTCGAAGCTCTCTCCAACGTCTTCCGCATCCCGGACCTCCGGAGACGTGTGCTCTTCACGCTCGGTCTGCTCGCTGTCTATCGCGTGGGTGCTTACATCCCCACTCCCGGCATCGACACCAATCGCTTTCTTGAGTTTTTCACGCGCAATGCGTCGGGCGGCTTTTTAGGCTACTTCGATCTGTTCAGCGGCGGAATGCTGCGGCGCATGACCATTTTCGCGCTTGGCATCACGCCCTACATCACTGCTTCCATCATTTTGCAGTTGCTTACAGTGGTCATTCCAACGCTCGACAAGCTGCAAAAAGAAGGCGAACTGGGACGGCGCAAGATCACGCAATGGACGCGCTATTTGACTGTCATCCTGGCGCTGGTGCAATCGATCGGCATCGCCTTCACGCTGCAGAATTCAGACGGCAACTTCGTCATCCATCCCGGGATCGGCTTCCTGTTCATGACCACCCTGACGTTTACCACCGGTACGGCGTTCATCATGTGGCTCGGTGAGCAGATCACGGATCGCGGCATCGGAAACGGCATGTCGCTCATAATCTTTGTCGGCATCATTGTCGGCCTGCCGAACGCGATGAGCAACATATACACGAACACGTTTGTGACGCATCAGTGGCCTGTACTGCAGATGGTCATCATCCTGATCATGATGGTCGCCGTGGTCGCGTTCATCGTACTTGTCGAGCGGGGCGAGCGCCGCATCCCGGTTCAATATGCAAAACGCGTGATTGGACGCCGCATGATGGGCGGACAATCCACTCACCTCCCGCTCAAAGTGAATGCGGGCGGCGTGATTCCCATCATCTTTGCGTCTTCACTCCTTGCGTTTCCGCAGACCCTGTTGCAATTTCAACCGGTAAAGAACAGCCGCTGGATGAGCAGCATGCTGGGCGCGCTCAGCGGATCTGAGCCGCTCTATTATCTGGTCTACGTCATTTTGATCGTCTTCTTCTGCTTCTTCTACGTCTCGATCATCTTCAATCCGAACGAAGCGGCGGACAACATGCGCAAATACGGCGGCTTCATCCCGGTATTCGGCCGGGCAAAAACACCGCCGAGTACATGGACAATATTCTTTCGAAGATTACAGTCGTCGGCGGCCTTTACCTTTCGATCCTGTCGCTGATTCCCGATGATCATGATCTCGGGCATCAAGCTGCAGAGTCTGCCGGTTGTCGGCAATTTCATCGATGCGCATTTTCCGCGTTGGCTGCTCGACGGGCTCGGCGTGAACTTCTTCTTCGGCGGTACCTCGCTTTTGATCGTGGTTGGCGTTGCCATGGATACGGTCAACCAGATTGAGGCTCAGCTGATCATGCGTCATTACGAAGGATTTACACCGCGCGCGGGACGCGTGCGCGGCCGGCGAAGCTAGTTTCTTTTGAGCCAGATCTTGGGAAACAACCGAATCCGTCAGCGCCCGCAGTGATCTTGTTCGGATCTCCCGGTTCCGGCAAAGGTACGCAAGCCAGAGCTGCTGCGGCATTGCATCGAAAGGTCCGCACATCTCGACCGGGGACATGCTTCGGACAGCACATTGAGAGCGGGCGATGCCATTGGGCTAGAAGACGGGAGGTTTGCTGAAATCGGGCAAACTGGTGCCCGACGAGTTGGCCAATCAGTTGGTGGAGGAACGGCTGGCGGAGCACGATTGCTGTGCCGGAATCATCCTGGACGGCTATCCGCGAACGCTGAACCAGGCGGGAGTTTTGCTGGGGTTTATGGAGCGGTTTCATTACCGGCCGGCTGTGGTACACTTAGCAGTTGACTACGAAAAAATCGTAGCTCGCCTCAGTGGCCGCCGGCAGTGCCCCGTTTGTGGAACCCTCTACAGTTTAAGGACGAATCCTCCCAAGGTTGCGGGTGTCTGTGACTTGGACGGGACGGCTTTGGTGACGCGCGAGGATGATCGCGAGTCGGTGATTCGCGAGCGGCTTGACTCAATATGAGCTGCAAACGCGTCCGATTCTGAATTTTTTCCGGGAAGCGGGTGTTCCGTTGTTTGAGATTCAGGCTGCGGACGCCATGCCGGATCAGATCGCGGAGCAGATCTGCCGATGGTTGGCTGCGGAAGGGCTGACCGAATGCGGCGAGCAACTGCTTCGAACGTGAGTGTTAGGCCGTGATTGTGCGTAGAAGCGCGGTAGAGCTTGAGAAGCTTCGCCGCAGCGGTCTGCTGGTGTACAGGATTCTGGAAGATCTGAAGGCCATGGTGGTGGAAGGCGTTACTACCCAGGATCTTGAGGCGGCGGCAGAAAAGATGATTTCGGATGCCGGGCGCGAAACCGGCGTTCAAAGGATATTACACCCAGGCTTCCGGGACCAAATACCCGTTTGTCCTGTGTACGTCCGGTAAATGAAGAGGTTGTTCACGGAATGCCGTCCGGCAAGCGCAAGCTGAAGGCGGGCGACATCGTCTCGATCGATACCGGCGTACTGCTGAACGGCTACTACGGCGATTCGGCCGTCACGGTTGGCTGTTGGTGAAGTGAATGACTCGGTGAAGCGCCTGTTAAAGGTGACCGAGGAGAGTTTGGAACTGGCGATTGACCGGGTGCGCGCGGGAAACCGGCTGTTCGACGTTTGCGGAGCGGTTGAGAAGCACGTGACCTCGAACGGCTTTTCGATCGTACGGGAATTTGTCGGCCATGGCATTGGAACCTCGTTGCACGAGGAACCGCAGATTCCGAATTATGTGGACCGGCGCGGCGAAAATCCGCGGTTGAAGCCCGGAATGGTACTGGCGATCGAGCCGATGGTGAACGCCGGCAAGCCGGAAACCAAGGTTCTGCCGGATAAGTGGACGGCGGTTGCGAAGGATGGGTCGTATTCGGCTCATTTCGAGCATATGGTCGCGGTGACGGACAACGGTCCGTGGGTTTTGTCCCGGCCGTGAGCGCGGAGGTTCAGTATGCGTGCAGACGGCAGGCACGAACGAACAGCCGAAGGAGTCGTGGTCGAGCTGCTGCCCAGCGCGCTGGTACGTGTCAGACTGGAAGGAGAGCACCAGTTGATTGCTCATCTTCCGAGCACGCAGCGGGCAAATTTTGTGCGTCTGCGAGTTGGGGACCGGGTGCGAGTCGCACTTTCGGTTCAGGACCGGACGCGAGGACGGGTTTTGGAGCTTTTGACGAAAGGTTGATGTAGATGAAAGTACGGGCGTCAGTTAAGAAACTGTGTGATAAGTGCAAGGTGATTCACCGCCATGGCGTGGTCCGCATCATCTGCACGAATCCGAAGCATAAGCAGCGGCAGGGATAGAGGACTTAGAGCATGGCGCGTATAGCAGGCATTGATTTACCAGCAAGAAAGCGGTGCAGCCATCGGGCTGACGTATATCTACGGCATCGGGCGAACGCGCGCCTTGTCGCTTCTCCACCGCGCGAAAGTGGATCCGGAGAAGAAGGTGGGCGATCTTTCGGAAGAAGAAGACGAACCACCTCCGCAACTTGATTGAAGGCGAGGGTGCGATCGAAGGCGACCTGCGTAAGGAAGTCTCGATGAACATCAAGCGCCTGATGGAAATGGGTTCGTACCGCGGTCTGCGGCACCGGCGCGGTTTGCCATGCCATGGCCAGCGCACCCATACGAATGCGCGCACACGTAAGGGGCCGCGTAAGGGCACGGTCGCAAACAAGAAGAAGGCAACCGGCAAGACGTAGGCGAGAAGAGAACAACTCAGATGGCCAAGGCACCCGCAAAGAGCACTAAGAAGAAGTCCTTCAAGAAGAAGGAAAAGAAGAACGTTCCGTACGGGACGGTGCATATTCAGGCATCGTTCAATAACACGATCGTGACGTTCACTGATCCGCTGGGCAACGTGCTGGCGTGGTCCAGTTCCGGTTCGCTGGGTTTCCGCGGATCGCGTAAAGGCACGCCGTTTGCCGCCCAGCAGGCTTCGCTGACGGCAGCGAACAAGGCGAAGGAAACAGGTTTGCGGGTGGTGGAAGTCCGTGTCGCCGGTCCTGGGTCCGGCCGCGAGTCTGCGGTTCGTGCGCTTGCAACAGCAGGGATCGAAGTGCGGGCCATCAAGGACGTCACGCCGATTCCGCACAATGGCTGCCGTCCGCCAAAGAAGCGGCGAGTTTAGCGAGGCGCGCGCTTAAGCAAGCGCGTTTATAGAAGTTTAAGCGGGACGAAGGCCCTTGCCGGCTGTAAACCGCACCTATATTGGGAGGTTATTAGATTGGCACGTTATACCGGCCCCGTGTGCAGGCTTTGCCGCCGCGAGGGCATGAAATTGTTTTTGAAGGGCGAGCGGTGTCACACCGAGAAGTGCGCCATTGAAAAGCGCAACTTCGCACCTGGCCAGCACGGCAAGGATAAGAAAGGCGAAGATTGTCGGCTACGGTCTGCAGCTTCGTGAGAAGCAGAAGGCCCGCCGCTACTACCGCATTCTCGAAGGTCAATTCCGGAACCTTTACGAGAAGGCCGTGAATCAAAAAGGTATTACCGGCGAGCAGATGCTCGGCATGCTCGAGAAGCGGCTGGACAACGTTCTCTATCGCATGGGTCTCGCCACCAGCCGGGCGCAAGGCCGTCAGCTTGTGCGTCACGGTCACATGACCGTAAACGGCCGAAAGGTCAATATCCCTTCCTTTACTGTGAAGCCGGGCGATGTCGTGGAAGTGCGGGAAAGCAGCCGCAACAACGCCACTATTCTTGCCGCTCGCGACGCCACAGCCCACACACCGAGTCCCTCCTGGTTAGAAGTAGATCGCGAAGCGCTTCGCGGCGCGTGTTTTGCAGCAACCCAAACGTGAAGAGTTGGTGCAGATTCAGTTAAACGAACAGCTCATCGTCGAGTTGTACTCGAAGTAAGGCGGAAGAAGAGAGAAATATGTTCAAAGGATTTCAGAAGCCCAAGCGTTTAGTCGCGAATACAGAGACGCTCACCGAGCGTTTTGGTCAATTCTCGGCCCAGCCGTTCGAACGTGGATTCGGACCTACGATCGGTACCGGTCTGCGTCGTGTGCTGTTGAGTTCTATCGAGGGCGCGGCCATCACGGGTGTGCGCATCGACGGTGTTTCTCACGAGTTCAGCCCCATTCCGGGCGTGGTCGAAGATGCGACCGACATCATCCTGAACCTGAAGCAGGTTCCGTTCAAGATGATGGGCGAAGGTCTGCGCATCGCACGCCTGCGCGTTGACGCTCCTGGCGAGGTGATGAGCAGCCAGATCGAAACCGACAACGACGTCGAAGTGCTCGATCGCAATCTGCACATCGCGACGGTCGGCGAAGGCGGCAAGCTCAATGTCGAAATGCGCATCAAGAGCGGCCGCGGCTACGTGTCTGCCGATCGCAACTACGACGAAGACCTGCCGATCGGCTACATTCCGATCGACTCGGTTCACTCGCCTGTTCGCAAGGTCAATTACACGGTGGAAGCTGCTCGTCTGGGGCAGAACACCGATTACGACAAGCTGACCGATTGAAGTCTGGACCAATGGCGCGATCTCGCCGCAAGACGCCATCGGCCAAGCCTCCAAGCTGCTCAAAGACCACATGACGATCTTCATCAACTTTGAAGAGACGCCTGAGGTGGCCGAAGAGCCGGCAGAGCGCGCGGCCAGCCAGATGAACGAAGTGCTGAACCGCTCGGTAGAAGAGCTGGAACTCAGCGTTCGTTCCTACAACTGCTTCAAGAACGCCAACATTCAGACCATCGGCGATCTGGTGCAGAAGAGCGAATCGGAGATGCTCCGGACGAAGAACTTCGGACGCAAATCGCTCAACGAAATCAAAGAAATCCTGCAGGGTCTCGGACTTGGCTTCGGTATGAAGTTCGATTCGCCAGGGCCGCCTAGTGGGTGGTCCGCCGCCCTCCTCGTCATCCTCCGACTTCGGGAACGACAATTACGCCGGGATAGAGGACTAAGATGCGGCATCGCAAAGCCGGATTAAAGCTCAAGCGAAACGTCAGCGCCAGGCGCGCGCTGCTGCGCGGCCTGGTGACGAACGTCATCGAAGAAGAGCGCATCACGACCACGGTTCCGAAAGCGAAGGCTGCCAAGCCGCTGGTCGAGAGGCTGATCACGCTCGCCAAAGAAGACAACCTGCATGCTCGCCGTCAGGCGGCTGCGTTTCTTCTGACACCCGGAGCTCGGTCGAGAAGCTGTTCGAAAAGATCGGTCCGCGTTTCAATCAGCGGAACGGCGGCTATGCCCGCATCGTGAAGCTGGGTTGGCGCAAAGGCGACGGAGCTGAGACGGCCAAGCTCGAACTGGTCGGCTCTGAGCTGGTCAAGCGAGCTGCCGAGCGCGCTACACGCCGCGAAGAGCGGTCTGAAGCAACTGCGCGGCGGCGAAGGCGAAGCCGGCGAAGAGTAAACGGTTACAAACACTTGCTAAGTCGAAGGCCCGGGAGCTCAGCTCCCGGGCCTTTTTCTATCTGCGATGTGCTTTCTTCTTGCGGTGATGGGCAACCGGTTCGGCTGCCGGCCTGTGCGGCGCGATGCGGTGAGTTGCTTGCCGGCTTCACCGGGGCCGATCTTGCTCAGGATTCGGTCATGAATCCAGTGTTCGTCCCACCATTCCTTCGGGTCCACCTGGTAGCCGGCAATCATCATGCTGAAGTGAACGTGGTCGCCAAACGCCATGCCCGTCGATCCGCTGACTCCAATCTGCTGATTCTTTCTGAACCATGTCGCCTACTTTCACCATGATCTTGCTCATGTGGCCGTAAAGGCTCTGTAGCGAATAGCCGTGATCGATGATGACGCAGTTACCGTACAGACCCAGGCGATCCGCATAAATCACCTTCCCTGAATTGGCGGCTTTCACGGGCGAATTGGCGGTTTGCGCGAGGTCGTATCCGAGATGGACCTGTTCATCGACCTTCTTGCCGTTGTAGATGTAGCTGCGTTTATCGGCGAAGAACGATTCGCGGGTTCCTTCGTACGGAACGAATGGACCGGACCAGAGAATGCGCTTTTCGGTATTGGTGCGGAGATCGTAAATGGTTTGAGCCGTTTGCTTTGCGCATCTCCCGGTTCAGCTTCACGAAACGATCTACCAGGCTGCCCGTGCCTTCCGGGTCGAGTTCTCCGACGACCTTCTGCATGTTCTTGTCAGTCAAGACGATGTCCCGCGAGTGGAACTTCTTCGGGAAGACTTTGACCCAGAACGTCGCGGTCACCTCGGTTCCGGCGCCGTTGCGGGCGAACGCGACGGGAACGGTGGTGACCGGGAACGTCCCAGGGAAAGGGAAACAGCGAGAACCGGTGATTGCTGTTATCGGGCTCTCCGGGCATGGGAAAGGTTCCGGCGGTGTAGTTGGCGACACGAACGCCGGCATCTGTCCAACTGCCGCTCAGGTCCAAGCGTGACGAGCTCGGCGCCGCCTTGGTTGATGTAGTGCTGGCGGCCGTCGGCGACGATGCTGGGCGGCCGAAGCACCACTTGAACGTCTTGCGACAAGTCGGTGGTGCTGCCGCGGAAATCGTTGGAACTCGCCTTGAATGATCAGCTTGGCCGGGCCTTCTTTGAGGAAGGCGGCTTGCTTCTTTCCCGCTGAGAAGCTGTACGTCCGGGCTGCTCTGCTTGGACTTGGTCTTGTCCTCGTAAACGGTTTGGGCTCTGGCCGTTTTGTTCGATGGAGGCGGAGAACGATTTCACTCCATGCGGGTCGTCAGCCTGGACCGTAACGGGAGTATCGGTGCCGATGGCAGGCACGGCGTGTGGCAAGTTTCAGGTCGACATGCTTGCCGGAGAACCAAACGAACCCAAATACGATCAGGATCAGGGCTACGACAACTGCTATTACGGTTTTCAACATCTGTTTTTGTTCTTAAGTTTGGACGATGCGGCGCCCTTCAATGCGGTAGTTGCCTCGGAGCATCCAGGCGATGGCTTCGGAGTAAATTTTATGTTCCTCGATCAGGATGCGGGAGGAAAGGTTTCGACAGTATCGTTATCGAGCAACGGGCACCGCGGATTGCAGGACAATCGGACCGCTGTCGAGATGCTCATCGACCAGATGGACCGTGCAGCCGGTGACCTTCACGCCGTGAGCGAGGGCCTGGTACTGGGCATCGAGGCCCGGGAAGGCGGGCAGCAGCGAAGGGTGGATATTGAGGATGCGATCGGCAAATTGCGAAACGAACCCACCGCTCGAGAGCAAGCGCATATAGCCTGCCAAACAAACCCAATCAACCCGATGCTCGCTTCAATAAATCAACAACTTGCGCGTCAAAAGCAGACGCGATCGACACCGGCGGACTCAATCGCGCCGCAAGGCAGGCCGAGTTCCCGGGCGCGGACGAGGCCAGCCGCGGCGGCCTTATTTGAAAAAACGAACCCAATCTCGCAGTCGAGCTGGCCAGTCATTACGTTGCGGGCAATCGCTTCGAAGTTCGAGCCGCGGCCGGAAAGCAGAATGCCGAGACGGGCCGGGGCCAGCGCTCATAGGTAACGACCTTCGGCTGACTCTTGGAGTTTGCGGCGACGACATGGCCGATCTCGTAGTTCGGCTCGCGGAGCTTCTTCAGGATTTGCGAAACGAACCCAATCTTCTTGGGCGAGACGATCAGGACCATGCCGACGCCGAGATTGAAGGTACGGCGGAAGTCGTCTTCCGGGATATTGCCGATGTTCTGAAGCAGATCGAAAATGGGCTGGCGCGGCCAGGTTTTCGGATCGATTTCGACGGCACAGCCTTTCGGTAGGACACGGGGGACGTTGTCGGTGAGACCTCCGCCGGTAATATGAGCGGCACCCTTGAGCAGCTTGGCGGAATGCAGCGCTTGAATGGGCCGGAGGTAGGAACGATGAACGCGCAGGAGTTCTTCGGCGACGGTTTTGCTCAGTTCGGCGAAGTGAGTGCCGGGTTGGTGGCCGGCCATTTCAAACAGCAGTTTACGTGCGAGGGAGTAGCCGTTGGTGTGCAGGCCATGAGACGGCAAGCCGAGGAGCAGGTCGCCGGGTTTGATCGTCGGAGCCGGTCAGCATGCGGTTGCGCTCGACTGCGCCGACTATGAAACCGGCAAGATCGTATTCGCCTGCTGCGTACATGCCGGGCATTTCCGCAGTTTCGCCGCCGATCAGGGCGCAGCCGTTCTTTTTGCAGCCGCGCGCGATGCCGGCGACGACGCTGGCGCAAACGGCTGCGTCGAGCTTGCCGACGGCGAAATAGTCGAGGAAGAAGAGCGGTTTGGCGCCCTGGACGGCAATGTCGTTGACGCAGTGATTAACGAGATCTTCGCCGATGGTATCGTGCCGGCCGGTCGCAAAAGCAATCTTGAGCTTGGTGCCGACGCCGTCCGCCGAACTGACAAGAACAGGGTCGCGCCAACCTTTTAGAGAGAACCCGGCGCCGAAGCTACCGATGGAGGTAAGGACGTTAGGTGTGAGGGTTTTAGCGGCGTACCGTTTGATCTGCGAAACGGCACGATCGGCCTCATCAATGTTGACGCCAGCATCGCTATAGGTGGTCTTTTCACTCACTGCCAGAAGGTTCAGTGTAGCGAATGGAGAACAGCGGCACCGGAAGTTGGAGGAGCGCGCCGTCATGGCCCGCTCCCGGTTTAGAGACCCGTTCCCCTACTCCTGCGGGAAGGTAAAATCTGCGTTGTAGCCTTCGCCCGCATCCTCGTACAGAGCGGGAGGATCGAACGGCTTCGAACCGATGGAAGGGGTTTGGGTTTGCTTTTTTAAATCGGCCTTTTGGCGGGTCACAAGCTCTTTAAGAAGAGGCTTAGTCACCGGCGCCTTTAGGCCCTTACTGGATTTCATGCTCGCACCATAACACCGAAGAAATCGAAATCGGACCGAGGTAGCGGTCTCAAGGTGGAGATTCAGGGCGCAAACGACTGTGGCTTAAGAGGATTGGACCAAACCAACCGAGGCCGTGAAATGTTTTGGCGGCTGTGAACGGCTCAAGACACTTTGTCGAACACGCGCTTCTCGGTCTTGTCTGTTGCGAGCAGATTGTACTGCACGTTTAGAGTCTTACCGTCCGGCGATAGCTGCATTTGCCATTCGGCGCTGGAGTCGTCTTTGGGGCCGTCGGATTCGAGCACAACCAAACTTGCGCCATCGCGCCACGTAGATCCCTTGCCTTTATGATCGCCTTCATCGAATTCGCATTGACTGCCGTTGATAGGGCATGAGAAATGGGAGATAACTTCCTTCCCGTCGCGTTCGTGAACGTGGCGGACCAACGTAAGTTTATTGGAGTCATCCTGGATATTCAAGGTGATGTTTTCGCTGTGATCGGCGCTTTTCGCTGTATCGACTTGCCAGGTGCCGGTGAAATTCGGTGTGGCGTTATCGGCGGCTAAAGCGAGGGAAGGAAGCAGGGGCGCTGCGAATAGAGCCAGCGTCAAGGGGATGTAACGCACGGTGACCTCTTTCCGCGGTCCTCCGGGAAACACGGCGGGCCGTGATCTGTGATGAAAAGCTGTCGCAGGAGAGCAACTGCTTCTATCCCATTAGACGCAGAATCTACCAGAATGTTTTACTAGTGAAACACTTTTTCAAGCACGATCCTGCCAGACGGCCAAGCTTTACATGAAAGGGGAAGTAACCTATTCTAGTTAAAGACAGGAGTGGCTATGTACTTTGCCTACCAGGGCTTCACGAACGACAGTGATAGAAGGTCTTTCACCTTTCTGGAGAGTGAGGTCCAGCCTGCCAGTGTTTTCTCGATCGAAGTCGATTTACCGCTTTTATCCCGCAAGCGTGTACCCGTCCAAGACGGCCCGATGTTTTGCCTTAGCCTGTTGACAGCAGCTTCTTTGGCTGGACGTAGCTCTTTGGAAAAATTCCGTCACTACCGGGTTGTCGAAGAGGACTTTGCTCCGCTGCTGGTGGAGCGGGAAAAAAGAGCGACAGAGAAGGCGATGAAAAAGACCGCAAGGAAGCCGCCTTTTCGACGGCCACCTTCCACGTCGAATATCCATCTGGGGCCGACCGGCTCCGGACAATAACGGCACCGTTTTTCACGGACCTGAAGCGTGAGAGACACTTCAGGTCCACTAACATTCGGCGCGTAGCCTAAAAAAGATTCCAGAGAAACTGGTTATATACCTCGTGGTGGTACTGCACTTCCGGAGGCTTAACGAATGTGCCAAGCAGCCGGGGGCAACGGTCCGCGGCGGCCTGTTTTAGGTCTGCGTAGCGCCCCTTTACATCTTCTCCGAGAAGCTTGCTGATCCATTCGGATTTCCTGAAGTTCTCGATTGCGTCGTAGATGTTGTCGGGCAGATAGCGCGCCGCGCCACGGAGATTCTCAGTATCCGATATGGTGCCTTCGATACCGGTCTGAAATACAGACAGCAGAACCATGTAAGGATTCGCGTCGGGTGCTACGGAACGGACTTCGACACGTGCGCTTCGCTCATTTCCGAGCGGGATACGCACCATCGAGCCGCGGTCTACAGCGGAAGCTTTAAGCTGATTCGGCGCCTCGAAGTGCGGATCAAGGCGGCGATAGGCGTTCACGCTGGCATTCAGCAGTAAGCAGATGTCGTTACCGTGGGTGAGAATGCGGTCGACGAAATCCCAACCGAACTGGCTGAGTTTCTCTTCACCTTGAGGATCCCAGAACAGATTCTTCCCGTTCTGACTGATGGAAACGTTGGTGTGCATTCCGTTTCCGTTCACGCCCACAACAGGTTTGGGAAGAAAGCTGGCGGTAAGACCCATCCTGGTGGCGACCTGCCGGCAGATCATTTTATAGAGCTGAATCTGATCGGCCGCGGCCACTACATCCGCATAGCTGTAATTGATCTCAAACTGGGAAGGAGCGACCTCCGGATGATCTTTCTCGTTTTGGAAGCCCATGGCACGCTGCACTTCGGCGGAGGTGTCGATGAAGAGGCGAAGCGGGTCTCCGGGCAAGGAGTGATAGTAGCCGCCGGTGTTTACGTAATCGAACTTTTGCGTCTGGTTATAGTGCCGCTCGGCGTCATGCCCTTTAAAGAGGAACCCTTCAATCTCGTTGGCGGCATTGAGCGTGTACTTGTGCTTCTCGTACATGCTGTGCGCGTAGGCGTTCAGGACGCCACGTACGTCGGCGCTGTAGGGAGAGCCATCTTTGTCGATTACTTCCCCGAATACCAACACTTTGCCGGCTCCGAAGACATCGCCAGGAGCCCAGTAGAACGCCCCCCAGTCCATGCCCAGCCGCAGGTCGCTTTCCCGCTGAGCGGTAAAGCCACGAATCGAAGAGCCGTCGAATGTGAGATTGTCCCAGCTTTTCGTCAGGAACTTCTTGTCGTAATCCAACATGTGGAGACGGCCTTCGAGATCGCTGAACAGAACCGTCACCGCTTTGATGCGCTTTTCGTCGGTCAGGTACTTTAACCGGTCCTCGCGCATCTTGTCCATAGGCACGCGGTTTTTCCGTTGTTCCTTCGCCTTCAGGTTCAGTTCTTCTAACTCTGAATACGAAAGGGACAGATAGTCATGAAGCTCGTTGGGCATTGCTCTCCTATTGAATAGAGTAACGATGTTGCTGATCGCTTCAGGGACCGGCGACGGGGGCAGCAGCTTGGCTGCTTCGCGGCGCAGAGTGTGGCCCCTTCCACATGCAGAGCAGTAGCGACTCTATAGAGTTAGCGTAACGTGGACGCTTACACAATCGAATTTTTCGATTCTACCGATAAGCAGCAGAGGGCGATCTAAAATTTCTATTAGAAATCTTAAGAGCAAAAGTGTACGATTGGGACTCACCGCGACGTGACCCGGCACTCCGCCCCGTGTCGAATCCACTGTAACAAGAGGTAACCATGGGAACACTTCCGGTCAAAGCTGCACTCTTCTGCTCCATCCTGGTCTGCGTGAACAGTATGGCGCAAACCCCTACGATCGCACCAGCGCCGAATCCTGAAGGGCAGGGAAGCGCGTCTTCGCAGACCACCGGTTCAGAGGGCGCGACGAGCCCGGCTCCACTAGCAGCAGCTCCGGCGGCGGTTCCAGCCCCCGCACCTCCCCCACCGCCCACAACGTTCTCGACCTCGGCGGTGCGATTCGACGGCATTGATTTCAGCGGCATGTTCGATGGGTATTACAGCTTCAACAATAACCATCCGCTGTCCGGGTTCAACGAACTCTACAATTTCGACGACAGAACAAATCAGGTAGACCTGAACATGCTGAAGCTAACGATGAGCCATGATCCGGACCCGATCGGATTTCGAGTGGATGTCGGGCTTGGGCGCACGTTTGAGCTGATGCATACTCCGACTCCCGACCCGGGCGGCTTTAAATTTATCGAGCAGGCTTACGTGAGCGTGAAACCGAAAACCTGGAAAGGCTTCGAGGCTGATTTCGGCGACTTCGTGACTTCAGCCGGAGCTGAAGTGATTGAGACGAAAGATAACTGGAACTACTCGCGCTCACTGCTTTTCGCCCTGGCGGTTCCGTACTACCACTTCGGAATACGGACCTCCATGCCGATCGGCAGCAGCGTGAATGTAGGTCTTCAAGTGGTAGACGGCTGGAACGAAATCGTAGACACGCATGGCAACAACATGCAGACGGTTGGGCTCACGAGCGCGGTGACACGTAAGAAGTTCACCTGGAGCAATAACTACTACGTTGGCCCGCAGTATACAGCCATCACTCGCGGCGACCGGAACCTGTACGATACAACTCTACTGCTGACGCCGAGCGACAAATTCAATGCCTACGTGAATTTCGATTACGGCCGGCAACACGCGTTGTTGTCGGGCTCTAACCATTGGATCGGCTTTGCGGCAGCCGCTCACTGGCAGTTCAGCAAACGCTTTGCGTTCAGTCCTCGAGCGGAATACTACGATGACGCAACCGGCTTCACAACCGGCACGCCGCAGAAGCTGCACGAATTTACTCTCACGGGTGAGTACAAGATGTTAGATGGACTTTTGGCGCGCGCCGAATACCGGCACGACGGCTCGAATGTCGACTACTTCGATCATGGCAATCAGACGGGAGTATCGAAGAGCCAGTCGACCGCGACGATCGGAGTGATCGCTTTCTTCCCGGTGAAGCATTAGCTGAAAAGTAACCCGGAAACGCGTGTCGCGGGAAACAGCAGCGCGGCCTTCCCGGCATCACAAACGCTCAAACCTTCTACTGCAACAGGCGACTAGTGGGTATCACCTGACGTTTCCATCGGTGGCTGCGGATGCGAAGCCGTACTGCCTTCGGTCTCGCGTAAGACCCATTTGATGGCTTCGAAATACATCTTCTGGATATCCGGATCGTCCCAGGATTCCGTGGTGTGCCCTAGCGTCGAATAGAAGACCCGGCCGTTTCCGTACATCTTCGACCACGCTACGGCAAAATCGTGATCGGTTCGATGAATGCGCGGGTTATTGCTGTAGTCGAGCTTACTAGCATCCAGCCTTAGTAGTACGTTGACCTTGTCGCGCGACCAATCCTTCGGCTGGTAGATTTCGTCGTACTTCGTGAACGCGTGCGGAAAGTGCCGGACCGCCGGGAACGACGGTTCTTCATTGATGATCGGCGCGTCGAAAGTGAACCAGGGATGCTGGTCAAACCAGCCGCCGATCATCTCTCCATATTCCGGCCACTTGTAGTTGGTATCGAGCGCGGCGTGTACCCCGACGAACCCCTTGCCGTCTTCCTTGATGAAGGACATCATGTCCGTCTTCTGTTGGTCGGTAAGGTCCAACTCGCCAGTTGTGCTGGCGAAGATCAGCGCATCGAAATAATCCAGCGACTTGAAATTGGCCTGCTTCGTCGGATGTTTGGTGATGTTCTCGGTGTCTGTCCGGAGGGTCGCCTCCCACAGTCTGGTATCGTGGCCCATCCGCCAAATGGTCGCCATGGCGTTCGGTACGGAATCGTGTTCAAAACCTTTTGTCTGGCCAACCACCAGGATGTGAGCCATGCCTTTGGGGGGAAGGGTTCGGGGACCCGGCTGCGTTTGCGGTCGCGGCGCTTGCGCCATCATCAAGAGGGCGGGCAGGCCGGCACTGAATGCGGCGATTTTAACAGCAACTTTAAGGGGGGTTTGGAATCTCACATGACACAGCATACTGAAGCGCGCGCGAGCCTAAACCTTTTTTGACGAAATTTTTCCAACCTCTCATCCGGCTGTTGTTCCACCTCGGGTATTTTGGACCCTTCGTAATGGGGACGATGGACTCCTCTTTTCTTTTCGTTCCCGTAGGAAACGATCTGGTGATTGTGTTGCTTGTGGCACGCCACCATGCGCATTGGTGGATTTACGTGGTTACGGGCGTATGCGGATCGGCTCTGGGCGTGTTTTTCCTCGACTTGGTGGCGCGTAAAGTCGGCGAAACGGGGGTGCAAAAAATCGCCGGCCAAAAAAGATTCAACTACCTGAAACGTAAGATCGGCGAACGAGGTGCCGGCGCATTGATCCTCGCCTGCCTTTCCCCTCCACCGTTCCCATTCACAATGGTGGTCGCAACCACCAGCGCCTTAGAGTATCCCCGGCGCAAGCTGCTACTGATTATTGCTGGCAGCCGTGCCGTGCGGTTTACCATCCTTGCTCTGCTGGCGCTTAAGTACGGACGCGGGATATTGCGCATCGTGAATAGCTCGCCCTTCAAATGGACGATGATTGCCTTTGTTTTCCTATGCATCGCCGGCAGTGTTTTTTCCATCGTGAAGTGGGTGCGCGGAAGCCGAGGCCGTACAGCCGCGGCTCAGACCGCTTCGTAACAGGAACACGCGATGAATGGCGCTCAGGTCAGTTGGCGCGAAGAGCGATCATGGGGTCGATTCGAGACGCGCGCCGGGCGGGAAGGTAGCCGGCGAGAGCGGCCACGGCGATCAGGACGGCCATCGCTCCGAAGAAAGTGACTGGATCGGCTGAGGTAACGCCGAAGAGCAGTCCTCGCAATGCGCGAGAGAGCATCGATGACGCGGCAACGCCCAGCAGCATTCCGGTTGCGGCGAGCCCCAGGGTTTGCAAAACGATGCGGCGCTGCACTACGCCGGTGGACGCGCCTAGCGCCATACGGATCCCGATGTCCAAGGTACGCTGATTGACGGAATAGGCAATCACGGCATAGATGCCAAGCGACGCGAGAAGCAGCGCGAAACCAGCAAATCCGGCGAGCAGCAGAACAATAAAGCGGCGCGGGGAAACCGCCGTGTCAACGAGTTCCTGCAGGGGACGGAAGCCGCCTTTAGGCAGGTTGGGTTGGATCTGCCGTATGCTGGCTTGGACAGGACCCGCAAAGGCCGCCAGCGGCAAGCGAGAGCGCACCACCAGATCGACCATCATATGGTCCTGGCATTGGCTCATGGGGAGATAGAATTCTGAGCCGGATTCCTGCTCGAGGGCGAGGTGGCGCACGTCGGCTACCACGCCAACCACCTGTCTGTCGGAGCCGCATTCACCAAGAATTGTCTTGCCGATGGGATCCTGACCGGGCCAAAGGGCGTGTGCCAATGTCTCGTTGATGAGAATAACCGGAGTGCTGGACAGCGTGTCATGTTCGGTCAGGTCCCGGCCCCTCTTCAAGGCGATTCCCATGGCCTCAAAATAGCCGTCGCTAACAATGCGAACGAAGCCCTCCGGCGGTTCGTCGACGCCTTGCTTGTAAATGTGCCCTTTAACGGCGACACCCCAGGTGCGATTACGGCCGAGCGGCAACACGTCGGTTAGACCCGCATCTTCGATACCCGGGACGGCCCTTGCCCGGCGCAAGACTTCATCGAAATATGCATTCTGTTGCGCTTGCGTACGGTATCGCGAATCGGGATCGACGCGCAGAGCGGCGGCGCTCTCAGGGCTGAAGCCGAGCTGAACGTCGAGCACGCGCAGGAAGCTTCGGATGAGCAAACCGGCGCCGACAAGCAGCACGCAGGCAAAGGCGATTTCCGACACAACGAGACTGCCGCGAATCCAGGTATGGCGTTTGGTTTCGCTGGAGCCGCGTGAACTCGCAGCTAGGGCGGAGTTCAGCGAGATGCCTGCGACCTGAATCGCGGGCGCCAATCCGATCACAAGGCCGGTGAGCACGGCTATGAGCAGCGTGAAAACGAGCGCACCCGCATCCACGTGAACGCTTTCGAGAAGCGGGATCTTAAACGCGGTGAGATGAGAAACGGCCCGGGTTCCCGCAATTGCCAGAAGGAGTCCAAGGATCCCGCCGCAGGAGGTCAATACAATGCTTTCCGTGAGCAACTGGCGAATTAAGCGATTGCGTCCAGCGCCGAGCGCGGAGCGAATCGCCATTTCCTTTTGGCGCGTCGCGGTTCTCGCGAGCAGCAGATTGGAAAGATTCGCGCAGACGATCAACATCACGGCCAGGACGGAACACGCAAGAACCAGAAGCGCGGGCCGGAGTTGTCCACTGACGTGCTGCTTCAGGAAGCTGAGGTTCGGGGTGAAGCCGTTGCGGTGCGGATCGTCCTTTGTAATTTGCACACCCAGGGCAGTAGCCTCGGCCTGTGCACTGCCTAACGTCACGCCTGGTTTTAAGCGCCCGATAAGGGCGATGGTGTTCCCCCAGCGGTCGGTTTCGGCGCTGAGCGGAAACGGAAAGTAGACATCGACGCGAGTGCCGGGCGCGAACACAGATCCGAAATCGAAGGATGCGGGCATAACTCCGACAATCGTGAACGGGGCATCGTCCATCGTGATGGGACGGCCCACTACGGCGGGATCCGAGGCGAAACGTCGGACCCAGAACCCATGGCTCAACAGCACAGCTTTGGGTCCATTGAATTTGCACTCCTCAGCGCTGAACTGCCGTCCGAGTTCGGGCTGAACGCCCAACAGCGGGAAAAAGTTTTGCGAGACAGGAACGCCAGTGAGACGTTCCGGTTCACCTTGAGCGGTGAGTTTGTTATCACCCACACCATAAAAGGCGAAGTAAGCGGCGACATCGGAGAAAGACCGATTGTAACGGCGGAAATCGAGTAGCCGTTGCACCTGTACCGTCTGGCCCGATAGGTCGCCGTCTTTGGCTTGATTCGCGATCCAGACCAGGCTCTTTGGATCTTTGAAGGGCAGCGGCCGGACCAGCAGGGTATCGAGCACGCTGAAAACAGTGGAGCTGGCGCCGACACCGAGTCCGATGATGAGAATGGCGAAGATGGTGAATCCCGCCTCTCGGCGTAGCGTGCGCAAGGTGTACTGAAGATCCTGTAACAGCCCGTCGAGCGTGGGAAGTCCACGTGCCTCGCGATGCGTTTCCCTGGTCTGCTCCATGCCGCCCAGCCTGAGTAAAGCCTGTCGGCGCGCTTCTGGCGGTGACATACCTTGCTTGACGTTTTCTTCCACTGCGAGTTCGAGATGGGAGGACAATTCGGCATTGAAGTCGCCGTCTCGTTCTCGTTTAAGGAAGAATGAGCCCAATCTGCCGAGCACTTCGCGTAACGCGTCCATCATGATTTTTCGACCTCTGGAGCGAGGGTCAAGACGCGGCTCATGACCTCAGCCAGCCTTTGCCAATGAGCAGTGTCGGCCGCAAGCTGTTTGCGGCCCCGGCGGGTTATGGAATAGAACTTGGCTTTGCGATTGTTGTCGGACGTGCCCCATTCAGCCGCAATCCACCCGCGCTGTTGCAAACGTACGAGCGAGGCGTAGATGGTTCCTTGATTGAGAAGAATCTGATCTCCGCTGATTTGCTCAATGCGGCGCGCGATTCCGTAGCCATGCAGCGGGCCCAGCGCCGAGAGCGTTTGCAGCACCATGACGTCTAAAGTGCCTTGCAAGAGATCGAGTTTCGAATCGGGAGCGTGGCTCATGTGTTCTGGCCACACTAGTATGGCACAGGTTCATGTGGCTTCGCCACATACCAGAGTTGACGCGAAACCAGCGACTGGTCGGAGTTGTGCGGTTACCGGTTGGATGAGAGGTGGCCACAATGAGCGGTCCGCGCTAAGAGCATCCCGGCGCAATCGGCTGTTGATTCAGACCGCTTCGTAATCCACTTTTCGAATAGACGCCTTTAGCAAGCGCTTCTTCGGCTGGTACCGGATACGCCAAACAGTTGCGATGACAATCAGCAGTGCGCATCCTTCCACCAAGACCTTCTCGCCGTCGAGCGGATCAGGAGGGGCGTTCTTTAGTTCCGGATCGATCAGGATTCCGTGCACAAACATGAATCCCGCGGCAGCGTAAGAAACGTAGTGCAGTTTCTTCCAGAGGCGACTGCCGAAACGCGAGCGGTAATACGAAGTAAGAACGACGAAGATCACGCAGTAAAACGCCGCCGCGCCGAGGCAGTTGTAATTGGTTTGCTTGGGCGAGTGCAGGGGAAACAGAACGTCAATCACACGAAAGCCAGCGGTGCTCGAGAGCAACAACAAGATGGGATGCAGAAAAATCAGCCCAAGCGCGACATACGCCGTCCAGTTATGGATGTCGAAGACCGGAATACGGCGGCGCGGCCATTGACGAACGACGTTGTAACGGGAGGATAAAAGCAGGCCCAGAAGAATGTTGACGGTCAGCAATACCATGGCGATCAGTCCGGCATCGCTAGAGAGATCGACCGCTGTCATGAAGGATTCTTGCAGCTTAGCATTGGCGCGAATCCACCTGCGCATCCAGTTCCTACACAGGATTGCAGCCGCGACTGATCGTACCTACGAGGCGCCTCGTCGGATTGTGAACGCCCTTCGTCTTCTGTTTGAGGCGCATCGCCCGCTATAGAAGTAGAGTCTGGACATGCACGATCCCGTTTGGTTTCGCATTCTGCTTACGCTCCACATTGCGGCCGGGTTTCTTTCGTTTCTCATCGCTCCCCTTGCGCTTGTCACGGCCAAGGGAGGTCCGGCCCACCGGCGCTGGGGAAAGATTTACTTTTGGGCGATGGCCTGCGTGGCCGCTTCCGCCCTCGTGCTGGCGTGCTACCGGCCTGTACTGTTTCTCGCCTTAGTTGCTGTATTCAGTTTCTATAGTGCATTTTTTGGTTACCGGGTACTGAAGATGAAGCGCATTGCGAGCAACCCACGGTTAGATTTACGGCTAGACTGGGCTGTAGGCGGGGCCACTTTTCTAGCGAGCTTGGCGCTGGCGACGTTCGCCGTCGTTCGTCCGGTCTGGATCCAGAACATGAGCATTCCAGGCGTGGTATTCGGCGTGCTTGGAATGAGTATCTCAAGACGGAGTATGCGCGTCTTTTTGCATCCCTCGCAGGACAAGATGTTCTGGTGGTACGCCCATTTGCAAGGCATGATGGGCAGCTATATCGCCGCCTGGACCGCTTTCTGCGTAGTGACGCTGGGGCACGTAGTTGGAGGCGGTTGGATGCTGTGGGTCCTGCCGACCGCTATCGGTGTTCCTGCCATCGTGCTGACGACTGCTTATTACGAGAGAAAGTTTAGTGGAAACAAACGCGCGGCGGCGTTTGCCTGATGAAGCTGCGAATGGCTGCCTCTCCTGGTCATTTTATCGCCCGTAATGTACTTAGCTTCGCAGTTCTTGCTCTCTCTGTGCCGCTACTGCATTGGATTCTCGACGACCACGTTACCCTGCATCGACTGGAAATCTACTTTCTGTTCTCGCTTGTGTACTCGATTTGCATCGGCACTCTGCTTTCGACCGCGGTACCGCCGGTATGGATACGGTCAGCGCGGTTCTTCGGGTACATGAAGTGGTTCGCCCGCGGCGCTACTGTGTGCATCGGAACGACAGTAGGATGCTTGATCGCCAATACTATATTGCTGGCTGTCGTGCGCGGCAATTATAGCTTCCGCGCTGAGTTTTGGGGTTCTCTCAAGATCGCCCTGATTCTTTCGACGGCAGTGGTGGCATTCATCAGTACGTTTGAGACCTACAGGTACCGATTGCAAGCCACGGCAATGGAACTGAAAACCAAAGAGCTGGAGCGCGAACGGGCGCTCAGCTCAGCGACTCAGATGCGCCTCGCTTCACTGCAATCGCGGGTGCATCCGCACTTTCTCTTCAATACCATAAATTCCATATCTTCGTTGGTGCATGACAACCCGGAAAAGGCGGAAGACATGCTGACGCGCATGGCCGCGCTACTTAGGTTCTCATTGGATGCCGCGCAGCCCGGATTGGTGCCCTTGGAGCGCGAACTCAGCATCGTAAAGGACTATCTGGAAATTGAGAAGGCGCGATTTAGCGAGAGGCTGCGGTATGAAATCAGCGGCGGCGATGGGAGAGGGCAAGGCGAGATCCTGGTGCCGCCGCTCTCGATTCAGACGCTGGTGGAGAACAGCATCAAATACGCCGTGAATGCGAGGCGGGAAGGAGCGCTAATCCGCGTTGTGCTGACAACAAGCGACGACAGGTGCGTAGTTGAGGTCCAGGACGACGGCCCAGGTTTTGGAAGTTTGACCCTGCTGCCTGGGCACGGGTTGGACAACCTCGAAGAGCGCTTAGCCATGCTGTTCGGCGAGGAAGCACGGCTGCACATCACCAGCGGGAAGAAGGAAACATCAGTGAGCTTTACAGTTCCGCGAAGGGGCATGCGCATATTCAGCGCACGCGACCATGAATCCATTACGCGCGTTTCTGGTTGACGATGAACCGCTGGCGCTAAAGCGGTTGGCGAAGATGCTGCAGGAAACCGGGCGCGTGGAGGTGGCCGGCATGAGTTCCGATCCTCTGGACGCGGCCGCTCGATGCAGCGCGTTGGAGTGTGAGGTGCTATTCACGGATATCGAGATGCCGGATCTGTCGGGCTTCGAGATGCTGGCGCGTTTGCATCCACAGCCGCTGGTGGTGTTTACCACGGCTTATTCGAACTATGCCCTGCAGGCGTTCGAAGTCCACTCCGTCGATTACCTATTGAAGCCAGTCGAGAAGAGCCATCTTGAAAGAGCGCTGAATAAATTGGATCGAATCCGCAGCCATGCCGAGCCGCGGCCCTCGGTCGAAGCTTTGCTGCGGCAACTGGCTGCGGGATTACCAGCAAAAGTTGTTTATCCGAACCGCTTGCCTTCCCGCTTGGGCGATCGGATCGAATTTGTAGATCTGGCGCGCGTGACACACTTTTTCGCCAACGACAAGTTGACATTCGCCGCGACTCCGAAGAAGGATTTTGTAATCGATTACACAATTGCGGAGCTGGAATCCACCGTGGACCCGGCACGGTTCTTCCGGATTCATCGCTCCACTTTGGTGAATCTCGAATTTGTCAGGGAAGTGTATTCTTGGTTCTCGGATCGGATGATGATCCGGCTCAATGACGGGAAAGACACCGAGCTGACCGTCGCACGCGATCGTGTGAAGGGCCTAAAAGACAAGTTGGGCTTGTAGGACGAGTTCTCATTCGCTGCGCAGGGAGGCGGCCGCCTCCACGCGGGTCGCTTGCCGCATTGGCGCGAAAGCCGCAACTAGACTCACGACAATGAGCAGCGAAAGCACGCCCAAAAATGCAGCCGGATCGAATGCGCCGGCGCCATATGTCAAATCCGGAACGTCAGGCATTACGATGAGGGCGGTCAGTAGCCCAGAGACTGCAAAGGCTCCCAGTAATCCCGCCGCGGCTCCCCATGCTACTGGTCGAAGCGTCTGTCTTGCCAACAGAGCGATGAGGTCAGATCGCGACGCGCCAAGCGCTACGCGGATTCCGATCTCCCTTGTTCGCTGTGAAACGGTGTGAGAGACCACGCCGTAAATTCCCAAGCAGGCGAGCAGCAGAGCAAGGCCGCCGAGTGCGGGAAGCCGCCAGGGCCGGGGCTCGCGCCATCAACTCTTGAATGCGGACTGGCCCTTGCTCCAGGCTGACGATGTAGGTTCGCGCCGGGAGATTCGGATCGACTCCCGCCAGAGCTGTTGAGAGAGAGTGAAACGCTCTGTACGGTAGCATGCGCGTTCGCACCAGGAAGAGAGCGCCCGTGTCGTCGAGCCGCCTCGGTATGTACACGTATCCTTCATCCGCTTTCGACAGATACGTGCTCCGAACGGTCTTCGCCACGCCGATCACGGTGAACGAGTCGTGGGTTGCCACATCGCGAAGCCAAGTAGTCGCGGGAGCGATTTTTCGCCCAAGCGCGTCCTGCCCGGGCCATAGCCGTTGGGCTGTGGATTCGCTGATCACGGCAACCGGCTGCTGCTGCTCGACTTCTTGCCGCGTGAACGAGCGGCCCGCGATTAAAGGAATGCCGAGTGTGGCGAAATACCGATCAGATACGCCGTTGAAGACACAGCCGAGCACCGTTCCCTGTTCATTCCGAAAGCGTCCGCTGCCGGTGCCGAGGAATGGCGCCCGGTCCGCCCAGGCTACGAAGACAATTCCGGGAAGCGCCTGCATTCGGTCCGCCGCTTGCCGCAGGAGTTTGATACGTGCTGCCGCCGAGCCGGCGATCGCCGCGCATATCTGTTCCGACCACAGCAACATGCTGGTAATCGAAGCCGGCGTTGATCTGCGTGGAGCGGGCTGCTCCCCGAGACAGTAGTCCTGCCCCCGCGAGCAGAATGAGACAGCTTGCCACTTGTATCGTGAGCAGAAGGTTGCGATTGCGCCGGACGCGGATACCTCGGCCTCCCGGGTCTTTCAATGTCGAACTGACATCGCGCCCAGAGGCGCGAAGCGCCGGCACAATGCCTACCGCGATACCGGTCATGATTGAAATGGCAGCGGTCCAGGTGAAGACATGCCAGTCCGGCGAAAGCTCAAACGACATTCCAAACGCACCATTGGTAATTTGTTCGATCAGTTCGCTGGCCTTCAGCCCTAGCCATTTGCATATCCAGGCGGAGAGCGTCAGTCCGGCAACTCCGCCGAACACGCCGAGGACGAGACTCTCAGCGCATAACTGCCATACCACGCGCCGCCGGCTTGCTCCGAGCGCCAGCCGCAAAGATATTTCGTGCTCGCGTCCTGAGTTACGAGCGGCGATGAGGTGGGTTAGATTTACGCAGCCGATCAGGAGGACCAGAGCGACTGCAACCATCAGGACCGCGCAGACCGCCAGGAAACCTTCGAATCCCCCGCCTTCCGTGTCGAAGAACGATGCCCGAACGGCGCTCAGTTGAACGGCTTTACCGGCGTCCAACGGCCACTCGCTGCTCAGCAGACGAAGCTCAGCCGAACTGCGTGCGGCCGTCACACCGGGCAGACGCCGTGCAAGTAATTGCCACTCGCGCGGGCCGTTATCGTCGGTCCAGTCCACTCCTGGCATTACCAATCTCTGGGCTGACGCCGGTATCCAAAGATCGGGCGTTTGCGGCGGTGCGCCCGTTCCCGCAAAGTTAGAAGGTGCTACTCCGATGATGGTAAGCACACCGCGCTGAATACTGAGTGCTTTCCCGTAAACATCGGGCTCTGAGTGCAACTTCCTTATCCAGAAATCGTGGCTGACCACCGCAACGGCTCTATCAGCCGCGCCAAATGACTGCCCGATTTCCGGAGTGACGCCTAGCGCGTCGAAGTAATTTGCAGAGACAAAGCGGACATGCGCGATGTCGGGACCGGCAGCGTTGAAGTCCGGCAAACTGCAAAAGACCGTCTGAGGAGTGGATGTTGCGATAACCGACGCAAACGACCGCGTCGATTTAGAGAGACGCTCATATTCACTCCAGGAGAACCGGTCGGATGCAAACCCGCCGCTCTGCCAGGAGAAGCGGACTAGCTGTTCAGGCGCCCGCACGTGCATCGAACGGAACGCCACCGAGCTGTAGATTGTGAACGCCACGGTATTGATGCCGATCCCGAGTGCAAGGGTGGCGACCGCCAGCAGGGTGAAGCCAGGCGTCCTGGTCAGTGTGCGGAGGATGTAGCGAAGATCCATCCAGTTTCCCCGGCACGAACTCAACCATAGATAACGTTCGTATTCTACGGCCTGGAGTGGCGTCGGGATGTCCTATTTTGGGAAAGGATCGCCCGTTTCGATCACAAAAGCGGTCCCGATCGAGCCGGATTAGGCTCACGCACTGAGGAATTCGCGAGTAACGCTGATGGCTTGTTGTTGAATAGCGGGGTCCGTGCCGAAGCCGACTAGCCAGTGAACATTCGGCTCTTTGCGGAACCAAGTGAGTTGGCGCTTGGCATACTGGCTGGTCTTGATCCGGCATTCACCGACCGCTTCCTTATAAGAGATATCGCCTCTGAGGTGTTTCAGCGCCTGTTTATAGCCGAGCGATTGCAAAGCTTTCAGTTCAGGCGGGTGGCCAGCCGCCAATAATGCGCGTGTTTCGTCGAGGAGTCCGCGCTCAAACATGCGCGTGCAGCGTTCCTCGATGCGCTGGCGGAGCAGCGTCCGGTCGGGCGCCAAGCCGAGCTTGAGAACGTCAAAACCGGCGAGCGCATTCCTGGGCTGGGCTTGTATTTGGGAAGCGGGCCGGCGGGCCAGGAGGGTCAGTTCGAGGGCGCGAATGAGCTTCTGGCGGTCGTTCGGGTGAATGCGCGTGGCCGCGGGCGGATCGAACCGGCGGAGGAACCGGTGCAAGGCGGCGGGGCGGCGAGCAGCCAACTGGCTGAGCCGGTTACGAAGCGCCTGATTTCTGGGTGGAGCGGGCGATAAACCGTCCAGCAGGGCACGCAGATAGAAGCCGGTTCCGCCTGTCACGATAGGAAGGCGCCGACGGTTTTGCACCTCAGAAACAGCCTGCCTCGCTAAGCGGGCGTAGGCGCCGGCGGTGAGTTCCTGATTTACCTCCACCACGTCGATGAGATGGTGAGGGATGCCGCGCCGCTCCGGCTGAGTTATTTTAGCGGACCCGATATCAAGGCCGCGGTAGACCTGGATGGAATCGCAACTGATGATTTCGCCAGAGAATCGCTCCGCCAGAGCGAGGGCAAGTTCCGATTTGCCGGAAGCAGTCGGCCCGAGGACAACGATGAGCGGAGAAGCGGGAGGGGGCAATGGCTAAAGACCGGCAATGGGTAAAGAAGAAAAGCCGACCTGTGTTTCTGGCGATGGGAGTAACGGCGCCACAGCGGCCAGCATCGGTATTTTAGGAGTTATACTAAGGGCAACTTGGCTCGAGCAAAATTGGACCCGACCAAATTGGCTCGAACAAATTGACTCGGACGACCCACTCCCGTTAGTTCCCGAACGGCAAGAATGTCTTATCTCTACTCTAAACCCATCCGCGCTGTAGGCGCATTTCTCGTTGCAGTGATTGCCGGATTCTTATTGCCGGGATGCGCTATGGCGCAAGTTTCGGCGGAGAAAGCGAACGGCAAGCCGGCGCTGCCTGCCGCCAGCAAGGAGGCCAGTTCACCCAAAGCGGCAGCGTACTACCATTTTTCGCTTGGGCATCTGTATGAGGAACTGGCGGGAACGTATGGGAACCGTAGCGACTACGTCAATAAGGCGATTGAGAATTACCGCCTGGCGATGCAGGAAGATCCGAGCACGTCTTTTTTGGTGCAGAATATAGCCGAACTGTACCGTGTTTCGGGGCGTACGCGGGACGCGGTGGAAGAAGCGCAGGCGGCCTTGAAGACGAATCCGGACGATTTGAACGCACGGCGCGTGCTGGCGCACATCTACACACAGGAAATTGGGGACGCGCAGGCGAGCCACATCGACGAAGGCATGGTGAAGCGCGCCATCGAGCAGTACAAGATCATTACGGAGAAAGACCCGAAAGACGTAGACAGCCTGGTGATGATGGGGCGTTTGGATCGAGTGCTGGAGAATTCCGTGGATGCAGAAGCGGCCTTCAAGAAAGTGCTCGCGATCGATCCGGACAACGAAGATGCGGTGACGGGGCTGGCGAGTGTATATGCGGATCGCGGGGACGCGAAGGGATCGTCGGCGCTGCTGGAAAAACTGACGAAGAAGAATCCGTCGCCTCGTTCTTATCTCGCGTTGGCGACGAATTACGAAACAATGCACGAGTACGGTCTGGCGGCGGATGCCTATGCCAAAGCGATTGAGCTTGACCCCAGCCATGTGGAGTGGAATCAGGCTCTGGCGCAAGACCAGGCGCAAGCGGGACGTTTCGATGACGCGTTGAAGACGTATCAAGTGCTGGCTGAATCAGCTCCGCAGGACGCGACTCCGTACTTGGGAATGGCGGAGATTTACGGCGAGAAGAAGGAACTGACGCAAGCTCGCAAAGCCATGGACAAGGCAAAAGAATTGGATGGCGATAACCCAGAGGTGCGGTATCGCGAAGTCATCCTGCTGGATGAAGAAGGGCGTACGGCGGATGCGATCGCCGTTTTGAAGGGATTGCTGGATTCAACAGGTAAAAACAAGGCGAACCCCGCGGAGAAAAGTTACCGCGAACGAATGACGCTGCAACTGGGCGGCTTGTATCGCGAGAACCAGCAATATGACAAGGCCGTGGAATCGTTTCGGGATGCTTTGACTATCGATCCGGGCATAGCGCCGCAGGCAGAAGCGGAGATCATCGACACGTATCGAATCGCAAAGGACTACGCGAAGGCGCAGGCGGAAGCGGATGCCGCGCTGAAGAAGACTCCGAATGACCGTGAGCTCCGCGGGGAGTACGCGCAGTTATTAGCGGACGAGGGCAAAGTAAAAGAGTCGGTTATCGAGTTAAAGAAGTTGCTGGATGGAACCCCGAAAGACGACCTGAAGACCTACATGGCGATCGCTGACGTCTACCAGAAGGGCAAGGACTTCGGCGAGATGGATAAGGCGCTCGATGAGGCCGACAAGCTGGCACAAACGAACGAGGACAAGGTTCAAGTGCTGTTTTATCGCGGAGCTGCCTACGAGCGCGAAAAGAAGTTCGAGCTGGCGGAAAGGACCTTTCGCAAGGTGCTGGACTTTAGATCCGAACAACGCGTCGGCGCTGAACTATTTGGGCTATATGCTGGCGGATCAAAATGTGCGGCTCGAAGAAGCGCAGGATTTCATCAAGCGCGCGATCCAGCTTGAGCCCGAAAACTATGCGTTTCTAGATAGTTTAGGCTGGGTCTACTTCCACGAGAATAAGCTGGACGAAGCCGAGCGGCAACTCACAAGGTCATTGGAGTTATCGGGCAAGGACCCAACCATCCACGACCACTTGGGCGATGTTTACTTCAAGCAGGGCAAGACGAAGGAAGCCATTAGCCAGTGGGAGACCTCTTTGAAGGCCATGAATGCGACACCGGCGGCCGATCTGGAGCCCGATGAAATGGCGAAAGTTCAAAAGAAGTTGGATAGCGCTCGCGTGCGTTTGGCGAGAGAGCAACGGCCGAAGCAGAACCAACAATAAAGGTGCCACGGTAGGCACATTTGGATCAAGGCATTTTACTGGCGATTGTTATTCCCACCGCAACGGTGCTAGTCGGGATTCTGGTAAATAATCGTCAACTGGATGCACTTCGCACCGAGATCAACCTGTTGCGGACCGAGCTGAACAGTCGAATTGATCGCGAGATCGGCGGCTTGCGAAGCGAAATGCATGCTCGATTCGAGACACAGATGCAAGCTCTGCTTCGCGTAGAACAGGTTCTTGATGCGCGCCTGCAGCATCTCGAAGAGAGATATCGATAGACGCTAGTCAGATTTTCAGCAGTGCTCTTAAGCGTTTGGTTTGGATGCGACTGACGGGAATCTCAGTCTGCTTTTTGTCATCCATCTTCAATTGAAAGCTGGATTTGAACCACGGAATCACTTCCCGAATTTTGTTGATGTTCACCAGAAACGAGCGGTGAACTCGCCAAAAGAGGTTCGGGTCCAGATTGGATTGCAATTCTTCGATGGTTCGGTAGTTTGACTGGCCTTCGAACTGCGAGGTAACCACTGTGATCAGGCCGTCATCGATGGTCGCGTAGATCATGTCCTGCGCATCCACGATCAAATTGCGATTGTTCGCCTTCACGAGAAGCTTTGTTCGCTGCAGGATACTCTTGGGCGCCGGCGCTTCGGCGGACCGCTCCGGCGACTGCTGCTGTTTCTCTTCCACGATGCGCTTTACGCGCCCTATGGTTTCCGCCAGCCGCTCCTTTTCTATGGGCTTCAGCAAGTAATCGACTGCCTCCAGGCGGAAGGCTTCGACAGCATAGCTATCGAACGCGGTGGTCAGCACGAAGTGCGGCAGGGCAGTGCTCTTTTCGCGCAGCTTTGCAATGAGACCGAGGCCGTCGAGACCCGGCATTTGCACGTCTAAGAAGACGAGATCGGGCTCCAGCTGTTCGATCATCTCGAGGGCTTCCAGGCCGTTGGAGGCGGAATCGATTATCTCGATTTCGGGGAAGTCTTTCAGCAGATACGCGAGTTCTTCGCGGGCGAGTTGCTCGTCGTCAACAATAAGGGTTGAGACGGTTCCCGTCAGCACAGGCGACATCGAATGATAGTATAACGCGTAGGGCTGCATGCGGCCGGGAACGCTTCGAGCGTACTCCCTTCATACGAGCCACACGCGGCAATCTCCAGGAGAATTTTCCACATTGTCAAAGCAGGATAATGTCAACATCGCGCCCGCCGATGGGAGGTTAGGCATTCTAATCCCGGGCATGGGGGCGGTGACATCCACATTTATCGCTGGAGTTGAGGCGATTAAACAAGGTTTGGGCAAACCCGTCGGGTCAGTGACCCAACTGGGCACGATTCGCTTGGGGAAACGCACGGACGGACGGACGCCGCGGATCAAGGACTTTGTGCCACTAGCGCCGCTCGAGTGCCTTTCGTTTGGCACGTGGGACATCTACGAAGACAACGCGTACGAAGCCGCGGCGCGCGCCCGGGTGCTGGACACGCCCTTGTTAGACAAGTTGAAAGAGCCCCTTTCGGCCATTCAGCCGATGAAGGCGGTCTTCGATCAGAACTACGTCAAGAAGATCAACGGCCCCAACGTCAAGACCGGCGCCCACAAAATGGAAATGGCGGAAGCCCTGATGCAGGATATCAGGGACTTCAAGAGAGATAAAGGATGCAGCCGGTTGGTCATGATCTGGTGCGGCTCCACGGAGGTGTTTCACAAGCCTGCGGCGGTGCATCAGAGCGTAGCCAGCTTCGAAGAAGGGTTACGAAAGAACGATCCGGATATTGCGCCGAGCCAAATTTACGCTTATGCGGCGCTGAAATCACGGGTGCCGTATGCGAATGGCGCGCCGAACCTGACGACCGATGTCCCGGCCATGCTGGAACTCGCTCGTGACAACGAAATTCCGATCTGCGGCAAAGATTTCAAAACGGGGCAGACGTACATGAAGACGCTGCTGGCTCCTGGATTCAAAGCACGCATGCTGGGTGTGAATGGCTGGTTCTCCACGAACATTCTCGGGAATCGTGACGGCGAGGTGCTGGAGGATCCGGGTTCGTTCAAGACGAAGGAAGAAACGAAGCTTTCAGTGCTGGAGCAGATCCTGCAGCCCGATTTGTATCCCGAGTTGTACAAAGATCTCTATCACGCGGTACGCATTAACTACTATCCTCCGCGGGGCGATGCAAAAGAAGGTTGGGACAACATCGATATTTTCGGATGGCTCAACTATCCGATGCAGATCAAAATCGATTTTCTTTGCCGGGATTCGATTTTGGCGGCGCCCCTGGTGTTGGATCTAGTGCTTTTCTTGGATTTAGCCCAGAGGGCAGGGATGAAAGGCGTCCAGGAATGGCTCTCGTTCTACTTTAAGGGTCCGATGACTGCACCAGGATTGTACCCGGAGCACGACATCTTCATTCAATTGATGAAGCTGAAGAACACGCTTCGATGGATGAAGGGCGAAGATTTAATTACGCACCTCGGTCTCGAATATTACGATTAAGACGACTTCCGGGGCGGGGCGTCTAACGTATTGAGGAGTAGACATGCCCCCGGCAGAAGTATCCGGCTCTCAAAGCAGCGCAAAGAAGAAAGGCGCTTCGGGAGTCGACGATTCCGAATCGAAGCGGATCCTGGTCATCGGCGGGACACAGTTCATCGGGCGCGTGCTCGTACAGGAACTGCTGCGCGCCGGGCACGAAGTTCACATTCTGCATAGACAAGCCAGCCACCCGTTCAGCAAGCGAGTGCGCAGTCTGGTGGCGGACCGGAATGACGCGTCCAGCGTTCGCAGCGCGGTCGGCGCGACACGGTTCGATGCAGTTTACGACAACGTATACGACTGGGAGCACGGCACCACGGGAGCGCAGGTGGAAGCGACCGCCCACATCTTCGAAGGAAAGGTGGGCCGGTATGTCTTCATGTCGAGCGTGGCCGCGTATGGGGATGGGCTGAATCACCATGAGGGCGATGCTCTCGCGCCTGACGACCACCCGAACGTGTACGCGCGCAACAAAGCCATGAGCGAACGCGCGCTGTTTCGCATGCATCAGCGCACCGGGTTTCCTATTGTGACGTTGCGGCCGCCCTTCGTCTATGGGCCGGGCAATCCGTTTTACCGGGAGGCGTTCTTCTGGGATCGTTTCCGTGCGTCACGACCAGTCATTCTGCCGAGCGAAGGGCACCGGCTGATGCAGTTCATCTACGTGAACGATTTGGTGGACTTAGCGCTCAAGGCAGTGGAGCTACGCAATGCCGTAGGTCACGCGTTCAACACGGCGAATCCGCGCGCGTTGACGCAGCATGAAGTGGTTCTCGATCTGGCGAGGGCCTCCGGTACAAAAGAGCCGCAGATTGTTTCGGTGCCACGTGAAGTGATTCAGCGCGCTGGCGGCCAAGCTGCCGGCGAAAAGCTGTACTTCGGGTATTACTTCGACGTTCCAGCCATTACTCAGATCGTGACGAAGGCGCAGCGGATGCTAGCGTTCAAACCGACTGATTTTGAAACTGGGCTGAAGATCACCTACCGGGCCTATGCGAAGAACCGAGGTTTACCGCGCGCCGATTTTGCGTTCGAAGACGAGATATTGAACCGGTTTCGCGCCCATAATCAAAGTTCACGCTCCGCCTAGTGGAGGAGCATTAATTTCCCACCATAATTGCGATCAACTAGCCGCCTTGTGTTGCAATGAAGGAATGAAAGTTACTTTACTCTCCATTGCATTGTTAGTAGTGGGCTCGTTTTCGGTTCATGCGCAGAACACGGTCGGCAAAGACCTGAAGGACGCGGGCTCCGATACAAAGAAGGCGGCGAAAAAGTCGACCAGCGAAACCAAGAAGGGCGTGAAGAAGGGAACGCACAAAGCCGCTTCTGAAACCGAGAAGGGCGCGCACAAGGTCAAGCAAAAGACAACGGATACAGACAGCCATTAGCTGCGGAGGGATTCGGGCGACGGGCCGAACACTGCAGCGGGAGTATATACTCGGAATGTCGTCACGCCGGCAGCGGTTCGTTTCCGGCGTGACCGCACGAAGTAGAATCCTAAATTTCCGATGTCTCAATACGATTTGGTTGTGATCGGTTCTGGCCCAGCGGGTCAACGAGCTGCCATCCAGGGCGCGAAGAGCGGGAAAAAAGTTGCGCTGATCGAGAGGCGAGAAGTCATCGGCGGCGTGTGCATCAACACGGGCACTATCCCCAGCAAGACCATGCGGGAAGCCGTGTTGCACCTGTCTGGCTATAACTACCAGAACATCTATGGCGTTAGCTACCGCGTCAAAGAGAAGATCACGATGGCTGACCTCGCGTTTCGCGTGCAGCACGTTATCAAGACGGAGGTAGACGTTACTCAGGCGCAGCTTTCCCGGAATGGGATCGAAGTGCTCACGGGCATTGCGACATTCAAGGACGCAACGACCGTGCAAGTGAGTAGCTCACGCGGACCTACCGAGGTCAAGGCCGGCAAGATAGTCATTGCGACGGGTACGAAACCAGCTTCCTCATCCAAGGTACCCATCAATGCGGTGACCATTGTCAATAGCGACCAGATCCTGGACATGCTGAATATCCCTCGCACGCTGATCGTGGTGGGGGGCGGCGTGATCGGGGTTGAGTATGCGTGCATGTTCGCGACGCTGGGCGTCCGTGTGACGCTGATTGAGAAGCGGCCCCGGCTGCTGGAGTTTGCGGACGCCGAGATTGTAGAAGCGCTTTCCTATCACCTGCGCGATCATCGGGTGACCATGCGGCTCAACGAAGAGGTATCGAGCGTGGAGGAGGCGGCGGGCGCAGGGGTGGCGGCGTATCTCGAAAGCAATAAGAAGGTGCAAGGCGACGCGCTGCTATACGCGGTGGGACGGCAAGGGAGTGTCGACGAACTGGACCTTCCCGCAGCGGGAATTTCGGCGGATTCGCGCGGGCGAATTGCGGTGAATGAGCACTATCAAACGGCGCAACCCAATATTTATGCCGTAGGCGACGTCATAGGGTTTCCAAGCCTCGCCTCGGTTTCGATGGAGCAAGGCCGCATCGCCGCGGCCCATGCCTTCAACGTCCCGGTATCGTCTAATCCAAGTTACTTTCCGTTCGGAATCTACACCATTCCGGAGATTTCATTTATTGGCAAGACCGAAGAGCAGCTGACCGATGAAGACGTTCCCTACGAAGTGGGCGTGGCGTATTATCGTGAAATCGCGCGCGGCCAGATCCGTGGCGATACAACGGGCCGGCTGAAGCTAATTTTTCATCGCGACACTTTCGAATTGCTGGGAGTTCATATCATTGGCGAAGGCGCGTCGGAGTTGCTGCACATTGGGCAGGCGGTTTTGATCTTAAAGGGCAAAATAGATTACTTCGTGGACACGGTGTTCAACTATCCCACACTTGCGGAGTGCTACAAGGCGGCGGCATTTAACGGCTTAAATAAGTTGGCTCGCGTTTAACGAAAATTACTATGGCACAGGGCATCGGCATTTTAATAACGGAAAGGCTATCCGCCGCTATAGTTTCCGGCAATGCGATTTCAGGAACGATGCGCTCCGACGATGGAGGCAATGTAGATACAGATTTTCTGCGTCAACTGCCCGCGGACACCATTGTTCAGCGCATTGTCAACCTGGTCCGGCAGTTGAATCTGTCGGGAGCACCGGCTCACATCGGCTTGGGGATGCCAGGTATTGTGCGCAACGGGGTGGTAGAAGATTCGCCGAACCTGGTGCAGTTCAAAGGCCTAAACATGCAGGCGGTTGTCTCGGACGCCTTAACGCCCGTGTTCGGCAAGGTGCCGATCTCGATTTTCAACGATGCGGACGTGATGGCGGCCGGGCTGGCAGCGACGCGTGGCCATATGGACCGCATGGTAAGGGTCTGGACATTAGGCACCGGCATAGGGTTTGGGCGCTATCCCATCCTGGACGGCATCTGGGAGGCGGGACACTCGGTCGTGTCGCTGGATCCGAAAGAGCAGTTTTGTGGATGCGGCGGCAAAGGACATTTGGAAGGCATCATGGGTCATCGCGCCATGCGGCTGCGCTTCATGGATCTTGAGCCCGAAGAGGTGTTTCAAGAGGCTGAAGCCGGCGAGGCGCGTTGCGTGGAGTTTGTGAAATTGTGGCACAGGGCGCTCGCAGCGGCGACGGCCACCAGCATTCACCAGACCGGAGCGGGGAAATTCTTCATCACCGGCTTCAACGCGCGGTTTATCAACTTAACGCTGGTGAAAGAGTATCTGCACGAGATGGTGAAGCTGAGTCCGTTGCAGGGGTATTCGCTCGAAGTCGTGCAAGGCGGAGAAACGGTCGCAACCATCGGGGCCGCCGTAAATGCGGAACAAGCTGTTGAGCAGGGCTCGTAAGTAAGTCACGTTAGGGTCGCGATTCAGCTATTATCGTGATTTTGCGAAGCACTTCAGAGTCTTCACTTTCAGTCTCATGAAAAATATTCACAGCGTACTAACCTGCCTTCTAACGGGATGTTTTGCTTTGCTTTCAGTTCCGGGCTATTCACAAACCACCTACGATCTCTTGCTCCATGGCGGTCACGTTGTCGATGCAAAAAGTCATCTCAGCGCGGTTCGAGACGTAGCCATCCGCAATGGCAGGATTGCCGCTGTGGAAGAACACATTGACCCGTCGACAGCTCTGAAAACGGTCGATGTCCACGGTCTGTATGTAACGCCGGGATTAATCGACATCCATGTTCACGCTTATGCCAGCACCGGCGAGCGCAATTCCTATGCGGGAGACGAAAGCGTCTGGCCCGATGGCTTCACGTTTCGCGCGGGCGTAACCACCGTCGCCGATGCGGGTTCCTCCGGATACAAAAATTTCGAAGACTTTAAAGAACACGTCATTGATCGGTCGAAGACACGCGTTTTAGCGTTCCTCAACATTGTGGGCGCTGGTATGCGTGGTCCGAAGTTTGAGAACAATCTTTCCGACATGGAGCCTCAACCGGCGGCGGAGATGGCGCAACGGCATCCGGGCCTGATTATCGGCATCAAAACCGCTCACTACGCCGGTCCTGAATGGACTCCGGTAGAGCATGCCGTCGAAGCCGGTACCATCGCCCACATTCCCGTGATGGTCGATTTCGGCGAGAACCATCCGGAACGCCCCATCAGCGTCTTGCTGGGCGAAAAGCTTCGGCCCGGAGACATCTATACCCACTGCTATTCCGGTCTTCGCGACGAATTGCTTCCTGATGGCAAGATCAACCCAGGAATGTTCGAAGGCAGAAGGCGTGGTGTCATTTTCGACGTCGGGCACGGCGGCAGGAAGTTTTTCCTGGCGTGTTGCTACGGCCGCGATTCAGCAGGGGTTTCTTCCCGATTCCATTTCGACGGATTTGCACATCGGAAGCATGAACTCGGGCATGAAGAACATGCTAAACGTGATGAGCAAAATGATGGCTTTGGGGTTGTCGCCGGACGACGTGATTGCACGCTCGACGTGGAATCCAGCTCGCGAGATTCATCACGATGAATTAGGAAATCTGTCGGTTGGATCGCCTGCCGATGTAAGTGTTCTGCGGCTTCAAGAGGGTCACTTTGGATTCACGGACATGTATGGCGCGCGAATGGACGGGAAACGCAAATTTGAATGTGAGCTGACGGTGAAGGACGGGAAGGTTGTGTATGACCTGAACGGCATCAGCCGTCCCGAGTGGACCACGCTGCCGCCGAACTATAGGGCTGTGGGTGATCCTCGCTGGGATGCTCTCAATCCCGCGAGGAAGCGGCCGTGACCGACGAGGCGCGCTGCCCGATAGTCGCGCCTCGGTCCATGTAGAGCGTGTTTTCGTTTGGCGCGGTGTTTAGATATAGGCGATTACGTCTATTTCGACCAGCGACTTGCCGGGAACACCGGCAACTGAAACGGTAGTTCGTACCGGCGGCTCGGACCCGAAACGTCCCTGGAATTCTTCATTCATCTCCTTGTAGTCCTTGAGATCCGCGAGATACACTTGCGCCTTTAAGACCTTGTCCATCGAAGAGCCGCACGCCTCGAGCTTCTTTTGGATTTCGTCGAGCACATGCTTGGTGTGCGCCTTTATATCGCCTTCGAAGTGAGCACCGACTCCGGAGAGAAACAGCAGATTGCCGTACGAAACAGCGCCACTGAATAAAGGAGTCTTCTCGGGTGCTTTCCCGCCGTCCCACCAAACCTTTTTTCCCGCAGTGGCCTGCGCCTCGACCGGCTGAGGGCTCGCGGCCACCACGGCAGCGGCAGCAACGGCGCCGCTTCCCAAAAACTTTCTTCTATTCGATTTCGACATCCTCGTGCTCCTTAGGAAAAAATGAACAGCGTCAGGCTTTCTTGATTGGTCGAGCTCGTCCGGCTGGACTGGCGTACTGGTGCCGCTCAGCCTGCCAGCGTGCTGGCCCGTACTCTCCCATATCAATGTTGCCGGTTATCTTGTCGCCTTCCACAATGCCGGTGAACTGATACGACAGAAGTTGTCCTTGAATCTTTTGAGCACTGCGAAAGCTCACCTGATTCGCAGTTACTTTACCACTTAGATCTCCCGAAACAAATTCGCCCTGGTGCGTGCCCTTCAACTCTGTGCCGTTTTGTTCAAAAATGAGAGTATGGATGGCCAACCCGCGATCGAATTCCAGGGTCGCTTGCCATTGTCCTGCGACAGCGGCCAACTCGCCTTGAGGCACGGCCGGATTTGGAAATACCGGATGCTTCGACAGAACCGCCGAAAGACGCTCCGCCACGATCTTTTCATCGCCGGGCATCAGCATGTACGGAGTAATGGAGACGGAGCTTTGCATATGTTCAGGGCGGCTGCCGGTTGCGCCGCCGAGCACGATGCGAGGTTCGGTATCCATCAGCATTTTGCTGACTTCCTGCCCTGTGATACGAACCTGGTCTGCGTTCCACTCAATCCGCAATACCGGCGTGCGATTCGAGAGACCCTCCGGCTCTCGCACGTGAGTTGTGACTCCGTTGATTCGAGTGACTTGTTTCGAAATAAAGTCGAGCCGCTGGCGCCAATCGCGCATTTCGGCGTCGTAATCACGAGTTTTCCACGCCTCCACGGCCGCGAGCATCCCCATAATCTCTTCTTTCCCAACTTTGAGAGACCGGCCAAACGCATGATGCGGGGCGCTGTTGGCCCAAGCCGCTTGCAGCAGGTTCTGTTCGCCGAGCAGCAGGCCGGCAGCCTGCGGACCTCGCAGGCACTTGCCTCCGCTGTATGCCACGGCGGTCGCGCCGCGCTTGAGATGAACGTTCGGAATCGTGAGGATCTCGGCGGCGGCATCCACGATGACGGGAACATTGTGGCGTTTTGCTACTTGGCAAATGACCTCGGTGCCTAGCGGTCCGGTATCTCCCGGTCCTGCAAGAATGTACACCATAGCAGTGCGTTCGTTGAAGGCCGTTTCTAGCTGAGCGGGATCGTTTACTTCAATAATCTTCACGCCCAACATGCGAATGGCATGGTCGTACACATTGCGTGAGTACTCCGGGATGATCACTTCATCCTTGAGCCCGCTCAGATCTGGTAAGCGCTGCATCCGCTCCGGGTTGGTGCCGGCAAGACAGGCTGCGGTGGTGTTCGTTAGTGCCGCGCAGCAGCCAGCCGTGACGATGCCCCAAGGAGCCTCTGTTAACTCCGCCAATTTTTGGCTGACCCCGAGCATCAGTTCGTCCATCTGGACGTAATCGCGGGAAGCGGCATCCATCGCGGCCTTTACCTGCGGCAGCGATTCGGAACCGGTGATGATGGTGAACGTTCCTCTGGCATTGATTACCGGGCGAACGCCGATGGCATTGTAGATGCTGGACGCACCTGAGGAACCAAGAGCGGTTGCAGGGGCTACGGCCGCCTTGGATTCGAGCGGTAAAGCTGCAGCCAAGGCCAGCAATCCGCCGCTCTGAAGCAGGTCGCGGCGGTTCATGCCAACGCTCCGTCGAGAAATTTTTTTCAATAAGCCCTTAGTCATATAAAACCCTCTAACAATAACGATCTGAGATGCAGAACTTCAATGCCTAAGCTCAACGACCGCAAAGGATGGCAGTTTCGGAATTGTAAATTCCGTCGCCTCCGACGTCGAAGTGACGTCCAGTAACTTCGTGCCCGGCGCATGATAGTCTGCAATCTCTTGCCGTGGATACTCTCCCAATACCCGAACGCGGATCCCCTCTACGTCCGATTTCACTCCGGCGTAATTGATCAGGTATAGACGCGTAAGAGATCCGTTGCCCACCAACCTGCCGATGACCAAGTAACTTCCATAGATGCGTAACAGTCTCTTGCCATCGGTCAGATGAGCGCGAACCTTTTCAGCCAGCAGCGATGGATTGCCGGCTTCAGATTTCGGGTAGTCGCGCGTTCCCAACGCTACGGTCAAGTTAAGGTGCGAATCCGGTCGATCCACGATTTCGAACAGAAGATTGCGCCTGACGAGCAGATTCATGAACTCACCCGAAGCAGGTGAACCATCGTCTATGAAACCGATGTTGACCAACGGCGCGAGGCTATTATCGCCGAGACTCCTCAAGAACTGCTGCATTTCTGCGAGCGCCTTAAGACCGGCTTCATCCGTGTGGACTAAAGCGTCCGCTCCGTACATAAATGCTTCCGCGGCAGCAAGAGAGGCTGAGACGCCTGCCGCCTCGTAATAGAAGTGTCCGGCCGGCTGCCGCAACAGCCGCCACGCATTGGAATTGATCCACGCCTCGCGAGTCGCGGAAGCTTCTTCCATGCGGAAAGCTACGGAAGGAGCGTTGAGCTTGAGCAACGAAGCAGGATCCACTACATGGATTGAAATGCCTCCCGGGACTTTTCTCCAAGCAGCGGCGCAGGACGGCGGCACACTTATGTCACGAATTCCAGCTTGCGCAAGCTTAGAAGCTGTATCCGGGCCTTTGTCCCAGAACAAGCCGGGAACGAGAGCGGCCAAGAGAAAAAGATTCACAGAGTAACAACCTGTTCCTTGATTTGGCTCTTGTCGTATATGCCTAAACCTAGGCTGCCGGCATACTCAACGTGACCGGGCTCGCGGATGAAACTGTTGAACTGGGGATCGAGTTCGGGGCCTGCTTTCAAGTGCTCTCGTGATCGATTGAAGATGGAAGGAGCACCCATCTGCTTGCGTTTCTCTTCAATCATATCGATCAGCAGATGATCTAACGCCACAGGGTCGGTTCCAATTACGATGCGCTTTGGGAAAAAAAGATAATCAGCTTTCTGCAAGAAGGGGCCGCCCTGCCAAACGCTTCGCAAGCCGTCCATCACGTGCAGAACCGTTTTAGCGCGAAGTGGCTGCACGGAGTTCAATGTGCCAATAAAAGAGTAAGTATTTGAAATTTCGTTTTGGTGTGAGCGGGCTACGTTTGAAAAGTTGCCGTATCCCAAGTTCTTCAGGCACCCCGTCACTCCTGCCGCCCGATGTTCTTTCATCGTAGGAACGTTAATCACCTTCGTAAACTTCTCAGAGACCAAGCGAATCAGGTTAGACCGGGTATCGTCTTCCCCAAAGAAGCTGACTTCGACAAACGTGTAAGGGTCGTAGCCGAGGATGGAGCCGCGCGAATTCTCAGCTGCCGCAGTCCTTACGCCCGCTTGCACGTGAGCGGGGAAATTCACGATCTTCATCTGATATCCGAAGCGGTCATAGATGTAGATGTTCTGGGCAGGTACACCCACGGAGAGAAGCCCGGCGATGATGGCGGAGACGAGCTCCGGGTTGGAGTTGATTTGCGGAGCGCCGGAACAGTTGACCTTTATGCCCACTACATCGTTGGGGGAAATGAACTTGGCCCATGCATCGCGTTCGTCGGCCGCTCCCGTGAACTGGCACATACCTTCATGTACCATCGCCTTGACGGTGGCCGCATCCACGCGATTAGCTGCAACATTGACTGCTCTGTCGGATTGAACGCGGACGGCCTTGCCTGGATCCATACCAGGTAGCCCGGCATCTTTGTCGACGGTGCTGCGAGTAACGATCCGATAGCAGGGCAACTTCCGCGATTCCGGCACGCTTCCAAGCAGAGAAACTGCTGAAGCGAGATGAAGAAAACTACGCCGATCCAAAAAAGCTCCTTCTGTGGAATGGTACAGCAAAGCTTCTAAGCAAACAGTCCGGCAACGCACGTCGCGATCGCTTCGCAAGGCGGTCGGACTTGCATGCCGGTCTCGACCAAGCATCGCTTGGCTGCCGGGCTATCTAGCGGAGCCAACTGCAACCTGCACCGGGATGATCTTCACAGAGCAGTACCCGGAACTCGCGAGCCTTGTGGGTGGCGGTCCATGCACGGCCCAAGATGTAGTACGGCTTCGCCCAGATCTCGCTGTCGAGCGTCAAAGGGGACAGCACTGAAACCGAGAGCATGCCTTGTGAAGGATAGCCCGTCCTGGGATCCATGATGTGGCTGTAGATTCGTCCGTCGGCCCAGAAGAACTTTTCGTAACTTGCCGAAGTCGATAGAGAGAGATCTTTGAGATAAACATCAGCTGCGGTCTTTGCTTCCTCTTTCGGATCGCGGATGCGAATACGCCAGCCCTTTGGCTGACCGGGCGGTGCGCCGATCCCATAAATGCTGCTTCCTCCGGCCGTGATCAAGGCGGCCCGAATCTGCGCCCGCACCAGAAACGCTTTCATGGAGTCCACTGCATAGCCTTTCCCAACACCGCCAAGGTCAAGTTCCATGCCGCGATGACAAAAGCGCACCGTAAGCTCTCGCGGGTCAAGCTGGACGTTCCGATACCCCACGTGTTCAAGCGCCGCCGCGATTTCCGTGCGCGCGGGCAGATGGCCGGAATCTTTAAAAAATCCCCAGGTGTTCATCAACGGGCCCACAGTGATGTCGAAAGTTCCTTCACTCGCCCGGCTGTAAGACACACAGCGCGATAGCAGGTTGAACAATTCCGGTGTGACCTTTACCGGGCGCTCGGCCGCGTGCTCGTTAACTCGGCTGATTTCACTGTCGGGAAGATAATTCGAGAGCATCTGGTCCAGCCGGTGAGCTTCATTGAGCGCCGCATTTTCGGCTGCAGCAATCAGCTCTGAATTCGTGCCGTATGCTTCAATCGAGAACACCGTCCCCATGAGATTGCGGGAACGATCCACTTTGACTAACTCGGCGTTCGACGGTGTCCCGAAGGCACTCGGCGCCAGCAGAACCGCAAAGACGGCCGAGAGCAACCTCGTCGTAGCAACCTGCATGACCTAATGGGCAGACGGGGACTGCAAGTTGGGCATAAACCCCGCTGCTTTCATTTGGATGCGATAGAGCGATTTGCCTGCCGTAATGAAGAGCGTCTTATAATCCTTGTCACCCCAGGCAAGATTAGCGGGTTGCTCCGGAACTTGAATCGTGCCGAGGTGGCGTCCTTGTGGATCCCACACCCAGATTCCCTTCGGTCCCACCACATACAAATTGCCTGCCTGGTCCACACGCATCCCATCGGGTACACCACCGGGCTCGTTCTCGTCACCGAACAGACGTTCGTTCATGACATGGCCGTCAGCAAAATCGAACACCAGGATGTTCTTACGGTCGCTGTCGTCGATATAGAGCCGCTTTCCATCCGGTGAGAAAGCCAAGCCATTCGGCTGAGACATATCTTTCACCAGAAGCTGGACACTACCGCTTTTATCCAGCCGGTAAACGCCTTGGAAATCGATCTCCTGCTTCTCTCCTTTCACCAGGTCCATGTTGGGATCTGTGAAATAGAGCGCGTGGTCGGGACCTAGAACCACATCGTTTGGACTGTTGAGCCGCTTTCCCTGATAATGGTCCGCCAATATCTCGTATTTGCCTTCAGGGCTCACCCGGATGATCGCGCGTAGAACACTCGCGCAATCGATTAGATGCTGCTGCTCATCGAGCGTACTGCCATCCGGATCCCCCAGCGTTACGAGCGTTTCCTTCCGTCCATGGAGGTACACCCGATAGATTTTGTTCTGTTCTTCATCGCTAACGTAGAGAAAACCGTCCGTATTCCAGACCGGTCCTTCGGTGAACCCGAATCCCGTCGCCACTTGGCTGAGCTTCGCGTCCCTGTCGACAACGCTCCAGAATTCCGGCGACATGGCGACCAGCTCAAATCTCCTCGGCGCTTTCTCATCTGCTTGCAGACTGAATGAACCAACAAAAAACAGAACGCTCGTGATAATTTCGAGGGAACTCATGCGCATAGTTTGCCGCTTTTTCCTTATCCTATTCCCGCTGTTTCGTTTGCATGCCCAGGAGCCTTGTGTGACCGCGGAACCTACGGCCAGCTTCACCATCCATCATGTCGCCGGGCACCCGGACCTGACCGTACATCCGGACAACAACGTCTGGAAGAACGCATCGTTGCAATCCATGTCAAAGGATTGCAGCCGCAGAATTGATTATCCACACCTGAAGACTTCGATACGCGCTTTCTGGACAGATCGGGATCTTTATCTACTGTTCGAATGCCCGTATACGGTGTTGAACCTCTTCCTGCCGGCGGATAACAGCAAGAAGCACGTTGGGCTGTGGGATAGGGATGTTGTCGAGATGTTTCTCGGGGATGATTGGACGAATATTCGCCATTATCGTGAGTTCGAGATTGCTCCTACCGGCGATTGGATCGATTTGGCGATCGACCTGGATCACAAAGACTACGATCACAGCTGGAGTTCCGGATGGGAGACGAAAGCGCGCGTTGACGAGCAACGAAAGATCTGGTATGCCGCCGCGCGAATCCCTCTCTCCGCGGTCAGCAGCAAGCGAGTAGAAAACGGCACGAAGTGGCGGATGAACTTATATCGAATCGATGGTCTAGGCGCGGACCCCCAGCGCCGCTTTATGTGCTGGCAGCCGACCTGCGTTCAAAACCGCGATCCGAACCACGTCCCGGAGCACTTCGGCACGCTCATTTTTGCGAAGTAAGGTGCTTGTCCTTACTCTTGCTCCTCGTCATTGCCCTGCTTGCCGGCGCTGGTCGTTTGTGCCAGGTAGCTGACTAGATCATTCAATTCAGAACTGGTCAGCTTGGAGCCATAATCGTGAGGCATGAACGACTTGGATTCATGATCGATTCGAGCCAGATCCGACTTGTCGAACAGGTGGAAGTGGCCATCTGTTGTTTGCATCTGCAGCGAGAAATTGTCTTCATTGCGAAGGGCGCCACGGTAGGTCGTCCCCCCGCGAGTTACAACCGAAACGGTTCCGCGCCGCGGGTCCAGTTTCTTATCCGGATCGACGATCGCCTCGCGAATGTCGGCTGCTGAATGAGCGCTGCCGTAGGCGGAGAGATCCGCTGCAAAGAAACCGCCGCGGCCGTTCACCATGTGGCACTCCGCGCAACCCGCTTGTCCGACGAATAGTTCACGGCCTTGTTTCGTGTTGCCGGTAACCTTCCCTTTTTCTCCGCTTCCTTGCAGCGTTCGCAGGTAATGCAATACTTCCTGGATCTGCCGGTCACTTAACAATCGGCTGAACCCCGGCATGCCGGCCGCGGGAATGCCGTTCCGCACGATTGTAAAAATCGCCGCGTCGGACATTCGCTGTACATTGGGATCTGTTGCGATATTTGGAGCGTGCTCACCGCCTCTGCCATCCAGGCCGTGGCAAGCGGCGCATGCGGAGAAAGTCTGTTGTCCTATAGGCGCATTGTCCTGGGCTGCCGGAATCGGGCCCGGCATGAGCGCCAGCGTGAACACGGCGGTTGACCAAGTCAAAAAACAACGCGCCACTCTTTGCCTGATCGCAACGGACGCGAGCATATTCCCCATACGAGTACTATGCGTAAAGTGCGGCAATTCTATCCATACTGGGTGATTATAGGACTCTTCATCGCTTCAGCCAATCTTTGGAGCGCCAGCGGCCAATCGACGGACGCTGCCCTCGATGTATCTCCTTCCGATCTTCTCTCCAGTCCCATCGGATCGAATTGGCCTACCTACAACGGCGATTACTCGGGACGACGCTTCAGCTCTCTGGACGAGATTACTCCGGCGAACGTCGGAAGCTTGCGCGCGCAGTGGGTGTTCCATTCGCGGAACTCTAACAGCCTCGAAGCTACCCCCATAGTTGCCGACGGCCTCCTCTTCATGACCAGCGCGAACGACGCGTATGCCCTCGACGCACGCACAGGAAGGACCGTTTGGCATTACTCTAGGCCGGTTACGGAAGGTTTGGTTGACGATGCCTCTTCGCACCACAACCGCGGCGTTGCATTGTGGCACTCGCGGGTGTACATGGAAACCGATAACGCCCACCTCCTCTGTCTCGATGCTCGCTCGGGACATTTGCTGTGGGACGTGCCATACGCGCCGCCTAACAAGAACTATGGGGCGACGAGTGTGCCGTTGGTGGTGAAAGACAAAGTGCTCGTCGGGACCTCTGGCGGCGACGACGGCGTCCGCGGATTTGTTGCGGCTTTCGACGCAGATACCGGGAAGGAATGCTGGCGTCGGTGGACTATTCCCGGCCCCGGCGAACCAGGCTCGGAGAGCTGGCCCGGCGACCTTTATCTGCACGGAGGAGCAACAACCTGGATGCCCGGAACCTACGATCCGGAGTTGAATACCCTCTATTGGGGTACCAGCAATGCAGCCCCGGATTTTGACAGTGCCGCGCGCCCGGGCGATGATCTTTATACAGCTTGCGTTTTGGCCATCGATCCCGAGTCGGGCAAATTAAAGTGGCATTTTCAGTTCACGCCGCATGACCTGTTCGACTACGACTCCACGGAAACGGCAGTCCTGGTAAATGCGGTTTATGGAGGCGTACCCCGGAAGCTGTTGATAGAAGCGAACCGCAATGGATTCCTCTACGTTCTGGACCGTACCGACGGCAAGTTCTTGAGTGCAGTTCCGTTCGTAAAAAAACTGAATTGGGCCAAGGGCATCGATCGCAACGGAAGGCCGATCCGCACAGGTCTCGAGCCGAGCGCGAGCGGCACTCGAATCTGCCCCGACATGATCGGCGCCACCAACTGGTTCTCGCCTTCCTACAATCCGGCAACTCACCTGTTCTACTTTATGGCGCTCGAGAGCTGTCAGATGTTTTTCTCAAAACCGCAGGTGTTTGCAGAGGGCCGCGAGTTTTATGCCACGGGCGCCCAACACGTTGCCGGCGAACACGGACAAAAAATCCTTATGGCCTACAACCCGGAAACCGGCAACTTCGTTTGGCAGTATCCGCAAACCGGGTCTGCAAATTCCTGGGGAGGAACGATGACCACTGCTGGAGGCCTTGTCTTCTTCGGGAACGATGCGGAAGCATTCGAAGCGGTCGATGCCCGTACCGGTAAATCGCTCTGGCACTTCAATACGGGGCAATCTATGCATGCCTCACCGATGAGTTACGCCGTGGGATCGAAGCAGTACGTGGCCATCGCCTCCGGCAGTGACCTGTTCACTTTCGCACTGCCCTAAAGGACCGTCAACTACTTCGCTTTGGGCTTGACCGCGATCAAAGAAATTTGTTCCAGGTCGGGATAGGTATCATCGTCCGAACGCTTGCTTCGATCTACCGATGCAATCTGCTGGACTGTTGTACGTGCGGGAGCGATTCCGTTGAAATAGCTTCCATACAGCTTGTTCATCGTCGCGAAGTCCGCCAGGTCATCCAAGTACACGTTAGTCGCAACAACGTCGTTGAAAGTCAATCCCGCTTCTTCCAGATTGTCGAGAAGGTTTCGCATGGTTTGCCGCAGTTGCAGATCCACGGCGGGCGTAAAAACGCCTCCGTGAGGTCCCGGAATGAAGCCGCTTTTCGCCGAACAATACAAAGTATCGCCGGCAAAGACACACGGGCTCGCGGTCGGACTCGGAGGCATATTCTTCGGTCGGATTGCGAGTCGATTTTTGATATCCCGTACAGCAACGCCGGTAAATTCAATCTGAGAGTCTTCCGGCAAGCTTGTCACTTCAATCGTCGCCCGCCCCGGCGTATTGCCAAATTCAAAGCGTTTGGCGTATGCCTGATTCATGATTTTCGATGGAATCTTGTTCGTCAGATAAGGATTCACGAAGACCACGTTGGCCATTTTGAGACCGGCCGCTTCGACCACCGACTTCATGCCGTCGAGCGCAAGTTCCACTTCCTGCTTCGGGTCGGACGCCTTCGCACGGAGTGCAGAGATAAACAACCGGTCATTGGTCAGAATGCCGGGAGAAATAGGTTCGTCCATGTGGTAGCCACTCACTGCAACCGCCTTCTTTTGGGAGGCGTCGCGGATCGCTACGGCGTTGATCTCAACGTGTGTTCCGCCCAGCAACTTAGCGACCCCCAACGTTGCCCTGGCGGGCGGAGTCGAACGAAAATACTCCGCATAGACATGATTCATAGCGTCGAAATTCTTCATGTCGTCGAGATAAACCTGCGAGTACACGACGTTGTCCATGCTGAGGCCGGCCGCTTCCAGAACGCTCTTGATGTTTTCGAGCGTTTGCCGCACTTGATCTTCGAAACTGGACGGGATTTCTCCGTTGGGCTTTTCCGCGCCTTGCCCGGATACATACAGGTAATCACCGGCAAGGACGCCGGGCGAGTAAGGGCCAATCGGGGGAGGACCATTCTTCGGAATCACCGCCCGAATGTCGGCGGCCTGCAATGTAGCCGAAATCATCAAAATCAAAACTGCGTTCTTCATCCGCATTAGCTTCTCGCCTTTGCTGCATCGTTCAAAATCTCACGCAGCCTCTTGCCAACGATCAGGTCTTCACCATCCTCGAGAGTCATGGACACAATCTCGAGCTGATTTTTGGGAGCTTCATGTTTATCGTCATGACCTTCCTCGGCGGCCCGGACCATACTTGGATTGCTGTTTGTGAGGACCTCGATCCGCGGCTCGCCCGCCCGCAGTTTCTCGTCGCATTGCGCAACCGTGAGGCCGAACTTTTGCTCGTCCCAGTTCACCTTCAGTGTGGGATAACTGTTCCCCTCTTCCGGCACATAAATGTGGGTCGTTACGCCTGGAACAGTTTCGACGAGCTTCGCGATGCGCTGAACTCTGGCGTTCCAATCTCGGTTGAGAGCGTTCAAATCGATCTTCTTCCAGGTCTCGATGGCTGTCAGCATGCCAATAATTTCCTCTTTGCCGACCTTCATGGCACGGCAGACCGCGCCTTCGTACGGATTGTAGTTTTTCAAGGCGGCATCGATGAGGTGTTTGCGGCCCAGCAGCACGCCCGCGCACTGCGGACCTCGCATCCCCTTGCCGCCGCTGAAGCAATACAGATCCACGCCCAGGCTGGCGTAACGTGAAAGATTTTCGAAAGGTGGAATCCCGGCGGCATCGTCTAACAGCAGGGGAACATTCGCGTTCTTCGTAACGGCGAGTGCTTTCGGCAAATTGTCATCGCGCCACGTGGTGTACACCATCGCGGTTTGGCCATTAATGGCCGGCGGCAGTTCAGAAAGATTCTTCGCCACAACCAGCTTGGCGCCGGCGAGCCGAATTGCGCTATCGAAGGCGATCCGCCCGCCGAGCATCACGACTTCATTTTTCAAACCGGTTGTATCCGGCAGTTTCCAGATATTTTGCGGATCTGTTCCCGCGATACATCCTGCAGTGGCGGCTGCCATAGCGCCCGCGGAGCCGGAGGTGATCATTCCCGATTCGGCCCCAGAGAGCTCTGCCAGGCGCTTGCCCACCGCCGCCTGCAATTCGAACATGTCCACAAACTGCCGCGAAGCCGCTTCCATGGCTTGGCGTACTTCCGGTAAGATCAGCGATCCGCTCAGATACGTCCACGTACCGCGCGCATTGATCAATGGGCGAACACCGATTCGCTCATAGACGTTCGACGCTTGTCCCGTAGACCCCGACAACTTCTGCGCCATTTGCTGCCAGGCTATCGCTCCGAAGACCGGGGCCGCCGCGGCCCATTTCATGAACGTTCGCCGTTCCGTCAACACTCGTCTCATGCCTTTTACACCTCGCTCTCGTGCTTCAGTAGTTTAAACCTAGCCGCTCTTGACAACCCGCAGTTTTCCCGGTAACCTCGGCGAAACCAGTGTTACGGGAGCGTTATATCAATGTGCCGCCATCAACTCGCATTCTTTGCCCTTGTAGCCAGCTGTTTTGCTTTAAATCTTTCCGCCGATGTTACGGGCGCCATCTCCGGGGTTGTGCGCGATAGTTCCGGCGCCTCCGTTTCGCACGTGCAGGTGGAGGTCACGCAGACAGCAACCAACTTTACTCGAAGCACTGTATCGGAAGACAACGGAGAATTTCGGCTTCTCGCGTTGCCTCCGGGACAGTACTCGTTGACAGCGACGGCTCCCGGTTTTGAAACCTTCGTAACGAAGGGAATTGACCTCAAAATCAACGATCAACTGACGATAAACGTGTCTTTACAGATCGGCGCGGTCAGGCAAACTGTCACGGTGGAGGCGAATACCGTGCAAGTGGAAACAGACAGCACGCAGCTTGGAGAAGTGATCGGCACGAAGCAGATCCTTTCGCTTCCGTTGAACGGCCGGAGCTTTTTGGACTTACTCGGTCTCCAGGCCGGCGTGGCGCCCGCGACATCAGGCTCCATTCAGCAGGACCGACCCGTTTCTGGAATTCTTTCCTCCGGCAACGTCTCAGTGAACGGGCAGCGTGAAACGGCCAACGCCTTTCTGGTGAACGGCGGCGACGTAAGTGAGGGACGCAATCAGGGGGCCGGGCTTATTCCTAATTTGGACTCCATCCAGGAATTCCGGCTCATCACCAACGGCTTCGACGCGGAATACGGTAAATACAGCGGTAGCGTCATGAACGCCATTACGAAATCCGGAACGAACGGATTTCATGGAGATGCTTTTGAATTTCTCCGTAACGACAATTTCGATGCGCGCAACTTCTTCGACCCCACCAAAGCCGAATTGCGGCGCAATCAATACGGATATACGCTCGGCGGTCCGTTCATCAAGAACAAATTGTTCTGGTTCACCGATTATCAAGGCACTCAGCAGGTAGCCGGCGCGAGTACGGGATTGGTTCCCGTGCCCTCTGTGGCTGAGAGGCAGGGGATATTCGATCCCGGTTCCTTCGTCGATTCGAACGGCAACGCCCTGGGAGTGAACGGCAGTTACTGGGCGCAAGTACTGTCACAACGTCTTGGTTACCCGGTGCAGAACGGCGAAACTTACAGCTATCCCGGTTGTGGGGACACAGCGAGCTGTGTCTTCCCGAACGGCGTCATTCCGCAGAGCGCTTACTCGAAGCCGGCGCTTGGCATTCTGCCGTACATCCCAACGCCAAATCTAGCTAGCGGATACTATGCGGATGACAGCCAAAAGAACAGCGTCAGCGATAACAAAATCGGCGAACGGGTTGATTTCCTCAACCAGCTAACCGGTAATTGGTACTTCTATTACCACTTCGACGATTCTACGGTGAACAATGCACTTCCAGCGGCGAGCGTCCCAGGCTTCCCTTCGACAACACCTACTCGCGCCCAGGAATTCGTCGTCAGCAACACGAAAACTTTTGGCGCGAGCCAAGTGAACGAGCTTCGTCTGAGCTTTTTTCGCACCGCCACGCATACCGACCAGCCGAAGGGCAGCTTTGCGAGCCTTTCCAGTCTCGGATTCGTGACGGGCCCTGGAACGCTTGGCATTATTCCATCCGGCCCTCCCGGTTTTCCGGAAACTGTACCGCCCGTCTACTTCAACAGCTTCTCTATTGGTGTCCCGACACTTACTACATTTCAGCCCGACAATACTTATGCAGTGGCAGACGGGTTTTCAAAAATAGTGGGCAGTCATTCGATGAAGTTTGGTGGAGAGTTTCGTTACCTGCAGATCAATGAGCGAAACACATGCTCTCCTAACGGAGCCTTCACTTTCAACGGCAACGAAACCGGAATTGATTTCGCGGACTTCCTGCTGGGTGCCCCCACCAACTACAACCAATGCAGCCAGCAGTTTTTGGATTCGCGCACGCGCTACGGAGCGCTTTATTTCCAGGATTCCTACAAAGCCAAACCGAATCTGACTTTCAATCTTGGCCTCCGCTGGGAAGTGAGCATGCCTTGGTATGACACCCAGGGAAAAATCGAAACCATCGTGCCGGGCGAGCAATCGACACAATTCCCCACGGCTCCGCTCGGCTGGGTTGTTCCCGGAGACCCCGGTATTCCCAGCACACTGGCTCCCACCCGCTACAAGAATTTCGGACCTCGTGTCGGCATGGCATATTCACCTGACTTTCACGATGGCATCTTGGGCAAGATATTCGGCGGCACTGGAAAGAGCAGTATTCGTGCCGGATACGGCATCTACTACACATCGATTGAAGATCTCAATCTGTTCTATGAGGTCGGCGATGCTCCTTTTGGTCTCTATTACACCAGCAACACCTCGCAGCAGCCGATGTTCGATCAGCCCTTCCTGAACCGCGCCGATGGCAGCTCCGCGGGACAGCGGTTTCCGTACGTAGCACCTGTCCCGGGCGCGCCCTCAAATAAGACCCTCGATTATTCTCCATTTCTTCCGATCTCGTATTCGCCGGGCTATTCGATTCACAACGGGCTGCCCTATGCCGAAGATTACAATTTCACATTGCAGCGCGAGCTCTCGAAAGCTACCGTTCTGACTCTGGCTTACGTCGGCACGCAGGGCCATAAACTTATTTCGCAGTACGATGCGAATCCAGGCAACGCGGCACTGTGCATGCGGCTGAATCAGCTAGGTGCAACGCCCACCTGCGGACCGTACGGCGAATCGAATCTCTATACGCTTCCCGACGGAACCCAGGTCAATGGCACTCGGACCACATTAGGCCCCGATTTTGGGCCATCGAATACCATTACGGCCAACATCGCCAACTCGAACTACAACTCGTTCCAGGCGTCCGTTGAGCGAAAGGCCTCTGACATCACGTTCCTGGCCGCTTATACTTTTTCCAAGGCTATCGACAATGCCTCAGCGTTTAACGATTGGGTGAACTTCAGCAATTACCGGCTTAGCCGCGCGCTTTCGTCTTACGATGTAACTCATGATTTCGTGGTGAGTTATAACTGGTCACTTCCCTTTTCTCGCGCCTTTCCCCGTGCCTCGCGGCGGCTTACCCAGGGATGGAACCTGGTGGGAATTACCCGGATTTCGAGCGGATTCCCGATCACATTGAGTCAAAGTTCAGGTGACCAATCTCTTAACTGGCGACAGCTCGAACGATACGCCCAATCTGGTTGGAAAGGTTATCACTCAGGACCCGCACAACGCGGGGCCGAACGGTCCCAATACATACTTCCTTCCGGACGCTTTTGCTACTGAAACTTACGGAGGCTTCGGTACGGCGAACCGGCGCTTCTTCCATGGTCCGGGCATAGTGAATACCGATTTCGCGCTGGAAAAAGATACTCGAGTCACGGAATCCACGAGCATCGAATTCCGCGCCGAATTCTTCAACATCTTCAACCACACTCAGTTCAACAATCCGAATGGGGATTACAGCAGCGATCAATTCGGAGTTGTAACCACTGCGCGCGACCCGCGCATCGGCCAGCTTAGCCTGAAATTCCTCTTCTAAAATGGCAAATGCTTGTCTAAGAAGCAGTGTCTGATCGTTGCGCTGTTTTGCTCAGCGGTCGTGGCGGTGGCAGCCGACACCGCCGTTGATTCGTATAACCGCGGCCTGGCTTTTAAATACAAAGGCGATTCCGCGGACGCGATTCGTGAATTTTCGGAAGCCCTCCGCGTTAAACCGGATTGGCCGCTGGCGCACTATGCGCTAGGAGCAGCTTACTGCGACGAGGGCCATGCGGCGCAGGGTGAAATCGAGCTTCGCCGCGCCATTGAACTGGATCCCAATTTCGCTCCTGTTCGGCGATATTTGGCGAGCGTATTACTCAAGAAAAACCAAGTACCGCAAGCGATCCAGCAGCTTGAGGCAGCCGTGCGTATCGATCCGAAGGACGCACGAACGCACCAACAACTCGGCATGGCGTATCTCGAAGGCGGCGATCCCGCCAAAGCGGTCTCGCAAATCCGCCGCTATGTCGCGCAGCAACCGAGGGACGCGGAAGCCCAATACCATTTAGGCATCGCCTTGGGCCAGGATGGCGATTTATCTGCGGCCGTTGCCGCTTTTCGGCAGGCCGTCATAGTCGATCCGAACTTTGGACCCGCTCACGAAAGTATTGGCCTTGCTCTGCGGCGTCAGGGCGACAGCGCCGGTGCGCTCCTCGAATTTCGGCAGGCAGTCCGCCTGATGCCTGAGAATCCCGTTGCGTTGTGCGATCTGGGCCTCGCGCTCAAGCAGGCCGGTGACTTAGACGGCGCCATCGCAAAGTTGCGCCACGCGCTCCAGATCACACCGGAATTTGAGAGAGCTAAATATGCGCTTGGCATCGCCCTTCAGATGCAGGGCCAACACGCCGAAGCCGCTTCGCAACTGAGTTCCATTCGTGAACTACACCAATCGCGCGCAGAAGTGGCGCAGAGTAAAAAACTGATCGTCGATGGTGTCGAACTGCTGAAGGCCGGTCGGCCTGAGCAGGCAAAAAGCGACTTCGAAAAGTCAGTCGAGCTTACTCCCAATCTGGCTGACGCTTTTTACTATCTGGGACAAGCAGAAGAGAAATTGGGTCATAGCGACGCCGCCATAGCTGCGTTCACAAACGCTTTGCAACTCAACCCTGAGTACGCCCAAGCGCACATGGCGTTAGGCCTGGCGTACGCGCATCTAAATCAGTCGGAAGCGGCACAACAGCAATTGCAGGAAGCCGTTTCGAGCGATCCCGATCTCGCGGATGCCCACTACAATCTGGCGATTTTGTTGGCCTCTGAACAGAGATCAAGCGAGGCAGTAGATGAGCTCTCGCAGACTCTTCTATTAGATCCCGGAAACCTGGAAGCCCGCATGTTGCTCGGTAACCTGTGGGCAGCGCAGAACCAACCTGACCGCGCCGCCGCGGCGTACACCGAAGTCATTCGCCGCTCGCCGCAATTTGCTGAGGCGTACAACAACCTCGGATTACTTTTTTTGAAAGAGGGCGAGTTCCGAAAAGCACAGGTTGCTCTGGAACAGGCAATTCAACACAAGCCCAGCTACGCTGCCGGTCATTACAATCTTGGGCTGGCTCTCACTAAACTCGGCGATACCGCAAGTGCTCGGACCCAGTTTGATCTGGCGCGCAAACTCGATCCATCGCTTAAATGAAGGATCGTAATCGCGCTAAAGTACCTTTGAGGAATTAATCGGAGGAGCAGCACATGAGCAAGACGACCACGCGCCGCACTGTATTGAGACACGCCGGAGGCCTTCTTGCCGCAACCGGTCTGGCAGTTCCTTCCGGGGCAGCCAATCCGGAGCCCGAAGGCGAAGACTATTACGAGAAGCTAGGCGTGGAGAAGATCATAAATGCCGCAGGGACCTACACGGTTCTGACTGCTGCCATCATGCCTCCGCAGGTTCAGGCTGCGGTCGCCAGGGCGGCGAAGCATCCCGTGCGGTTGCTGGATCTACAGACAAAGGCGGGCGAGTATTTGGCTAAACGTCTGCGTTGCGAAGCCGCCATCGTGACGGCGGGTGCTTCTTCCGCTTTGACTCTTGGAACGGCCGCCTGCATCGGCGTCATGAACGATGCTCCCATCCAAGCTGTACCCGCAAAAGTGAGTCAGCTTCAGAAGAATGAGATCTTGATTCAAAAAGCGCACCGCTACTCCTACGATCACGCCCTTGAGAACTGCGGCGGGCGATTCGTAGAGGTTGAATCGATTTCCGACTACAAGAATGCGTTTAGCACCCGCACTGTGATGGCGCATTTCTTCAACGCGGCGGAAGGAGGGCAGATCAGCCGCGAAGACTGGGTACGTATTGCGCGCGAACACCACGTCCCGACTTTCAATGATGCCGCTGCCGATGTACCCCCAATATCGAATTTGTGGAACTACACCGGGATGGGTTTCGACCTCGTCACGTTTTCGGGCGGCAAAGGGATTCGCGGTCCACAGAATGCGGGCTTGCTGCTAGGCCGCAAGGATCTGATCGTCGCGGCGGCTGCCACGAACAATCCTTTCGACGAAGGTGTCGGCCGTGGCATGAAGGTGGCCAAAGAACAGATCGTCGGCATGGTGGCCGCGGTCGATTGGCTCCTTAGCCAATCGGATGAGGGAATGGAGGCGGAATTTCAGCGCCGTGCGGACCGCATCTCCGGCGAGTTGAAGCAGATCCCCACTCTTCAATCAAGAATTGTGATTCCCCCCGCTGCCAACCATGTTCCGCATCTCCTGATTCGTTACGATCAGCAGCGCGTCAAGATCTCGCCTCGAGAAGTAGCCAAACAGTTGCGTCACGGGACTCCGAGCATTGAGTTGAATCCTTCCACCGGTCATCGTGAGGGATCGGCGGGCTTACCCTCGGACGAAAACACAATTGTGGTGGGTGTCTGGATGCTTGAACCAGGAGAAGACGCGATCGTCGGCCGCCGTCTCCGCGAGGTGTTATCCTCTGCCATGCTCGCTTAAGA
>CAWKHS010000014.1:0-59989 GCA_963849445.1 uncultured Acidobacteriaceae bacterium
CGGCTTGCCATAGTTTGTTCATTCCTCGCGCTTTCGTTGCAGGCTCAGCAGCTTGAATACCTCAACGCAAACAGGCCCACAGTCGATGCGCATAACTGCTATCCGTACGATGGACGCTGGGCTGACCGCATTGACCGGGCACTCCAGACAGGATTTCCTGTCGGGATTGAGCAGGACCTTGCGTGGTACGTGGATCCGGCAAGCGGGAAAGGGCGAGCGGTTGTCACTCATTCCGCGGAGACGAACGCGTCAGATCCCACGCTGCGTCAGTACTTTTTCGAACGTGTCCGGCCCATCGTCGAGAAGGCATTGGCGCAAGATCACCGCGCACAATGGCCTCTCATCATCCTGCATTTCGACTTCAAAGATAATCAGGCTCCCCTGCTGCATGCCGTCTGGGACTTGCTGGGCGAATATCAGGATTGGATTACAACGGCGGTGAAAGGGCAAGATCCGCACGAGTTGGCGACGTTTGAACCCAAGCCGCTGCTAGTGCTGACGGAAGATTCCGACGCGCAAGAAGAAGTCTTTTTCGACCAAGTGCCCGTTGGCTCGAAGCTGCGGCTTTTCGGTTCCGCGCATACGCATATGCCGCAAACGAAGAATGCGCAAGAACGGAATCATCTGGCCGCCACGTTGGCGCCGGAACAACTGCTTCCTGAACGGCCCACGAATTATCGTCGTTGGTGGAACAACTCGTGGTACGAGGTGGAGGAAGGTGGGCAACCGCATGCGGGCGAATGGACGGCGGCGGACGCGAGCCGATTGCGGGGGCTGGTGGACCATGCGCACCGGCTCGGTTACTGGATCAGGTTCTACACGCTCGACGGTTTCGCGCCCGGGAATCAACAAGGCTGGTTCGAGGGCTATAACTTTGGAAACCTGGAAGCCGCACGTATTCGTTGGAAGGCGTGCATCAAGGCTGGCGTGAATATCATCGCGTCAGACCAATACGAGGATCTTGCTGCAGTGGTGAAAGCCGGGCATTAGATGGCGGGCTACTTTGCGAGATCGTCATCCTTGGTTTCACGGATCGATAGAAGCCCGAACAGTGTGAGGACGGCGGCCGCGGAGAGATAGTAGCCGACATAGGCCAGTCCGTAAGTTTTTGCCAGCCACGTAGCGATGTACGGCGCGAGCGATGCGCCGAGAATACCGGCGAAGTTGAAGGCAAGGGAACTGCCCGTGTAACGCACTGCGGTCGGGAAAAGCTCAGAAATGATTGTGCCCAGCGGGCCGTAAGTAAGGCCCATTAGAGCCAAGCCGACTGCCATCATGAACAGCGCCCCGGTCGTGCCGGCGGCAAACAGCGGGGCCATCACCAGGCCGAAGAGTCCGATGGAAACGGTAATCCAGAGCATCAGGCGGCGCCGACCGCGCTCGGCCAACAGCGCAGAGACCGGAATCGTCAATGCGAAGAACACGATATCCAATAGCTGCATCCACAGAAACTTGCCGCGGCTGTAGCCGAGCACGCTAGTGCCCCAGGAGAGCGCGAAGACTGTCATCAAATAAAACAGGACGAACGTTGCCAGGCATAGAAAGATACCCGCGACAAGCGGCTTCGTGTAATCGCGGAACACCGCCAGCATGGGGAGCTTCACCTGGTCGCCGCGACCGAGGGCGGCGCGGAAGACAGGAGTTTCCGTGATCGTGAGCCGCACATACAGACCGAGCAACACCAATACCGCGCTCGCGAGGAACGGAAGCCGCCAACCGAACGCGAAGAACTGCTTATCGCTTAGAAAGCGGGAGAGCAGCAGGAAAACGCCGCCGGACAGGAAGAAGCCGATGGGCGCGCCGAGCTGCGGAAACATGCCATACCAGGCGCGCTTTTTGGGAGGCGCATTCTCAACTGCGAGCAGCACCGCGCCGCCCCACTCACCGCCAAGCCCCAAGCCTTGCCCGAAGCGGCACAGCGCCAGGAGCAGCGGCGCGGCGAAGCCGATGGTGCGATAGGTGGGCAGGGCTCCGATCGTGACAGTAGAGAGACCCATAGTCAAAAGCGCGACCACTAATGTTGTTTTTCGGCCGACGCGATCGCCGAAGTGACCGAACAGCGCTGATCCGATGGGCCGCGCCAGGAATGCGATTCCGAATGTGGCGAGAGAGGCAAGCGTGGCGGACGGCTGGATCGGATGCCGGAAAGAATAATTTGGGGAAGACCAGGACAGCCGCAGTGGCGTAAATATAGAAATCGAAAAACTCGATCGTGGTGCCGATCAGGCTCGCGAATAGAACCTGGCGCGGCGTGTTGACGAGTGTAGGACGGTTAATTCGGGTGGTGTTTATCACGACTCGGACGGGAATCTTAGAAAGCGGCAAGCCGAAGCTGAGGAATATCTCTGAAATCCGCTTTGTTCAATGTCCAAAGTTCAGCGTTCCTGGCCATTGCGCACGCTGCGATGCAAATATCGACCTCACGGCCACGCGGACGGGAGATTGTTCGATAAAGTTCGGCGCTCAGTGAGGCCTCCCGGTACCCGAACACTACAGCGCTCTCGGAGGGAAACAGGGATTCTTGAGCCGCGATTTCCAAAGGAGATCGGGGTCCGCGAAGCCATTCAAAAAGCACAAGAGAAGGCAGCAGGATTCGCTCGCCCTGCTCGATCACGGCGCGAAGAACCCGTGCAGAACGCTTTGCTCCAGCGAGACTATCGAGAAGAACAGAGGTGTCGAGAACCGTCATCTCTACGCGGAACGTGTTCGCCGAGCACCGGTCCTTCGCGCCCGCCGCAATTCGGCGAGTTCCCGGTCCACTGCCGCCGAACTGCCTTCGGGGATCCTTGGAACCACTTCGTCAAACGTGCGAAGCATCGCGAGCCGTTCGCGCTCACTGAGTTTTCCGAGGCGATCGTGGAATTCCATGATGGCCTGGCGCACCACTTCGCTCTTGGGGAGAGCCAGCCGTTGGCGCGTCCGCAGCCGTTCTATGGCGCTGCGATCCAGCGTAAATGTGACCTTCGTGGTCGCCATACCATCACAACACCACGATACTGCAAGTTTAGAAAGCTGAGCTATTTCGGCGACCACTGCTCATCGGCTGAGGGGCCGTAGAGCGCGGGCACAGGGATATCGTTTAGCCTCAGGTAGACGCCGAGCTGGGCCACGTGGTGGATCAGGTGGTCGAAACACATGCTACGGAAACTGCGGGAGCGGGATTCGTTTGAGATCAGTTGCTCGCCCCAGGTGAAGCGCCACTTTCCCGCCATATGGTCGTCCGAAGCAGAGGCGATTGCGCTCCGGCACTTGGCTGCGTTCTCATCGAACTGCTTCAGGCATTCCTCGCGTGAAGTGAAGATCAAAGGGACGTGAGGGCGCTTGGGGGCCGCAATGTCCATACTGTCATCCTCTACGATATAGAGGCCGAAGAGCGGCAATGTCGCGCAATGCATGGCAAGCCGTCCCATCGGCATGGACTTATCGTGAGGGCGGTAATCTCCTTTATCGTCCGGCACTCTTTCCAAAGTGCGGCGAGTATTGGACATCTCGGCGTCGAAATCCTCGAGCAGAACTTGTGCAGTTTTCATAGGTTTCCTTTCCACAACAGATTGTACTGACGCCATCCCACGGAATTGAAACCTTCTTTGGCTTTTTCGCCAAGTGCGCCGTCTCTATAATAAAGACGAAGTCACTGGGAAAGGACTTATCCATATTGCCGTTTGTGCTGCTTCTCGCAGATCTGAGTTTGTGGGACATCATCCAAAACCTCCGGCCCGTTCCTTTAGCTATCATTGGGATTCTCATCCTGGCGTCGCTTTTTTCCTGGACGATCGTGTTCGCGAAAGGCAGTGTATTCGGCCGGGCACGCCGGGAAAACCGCAATTTCCTGCGCGCCTTTCGCAAAGCCAACAGCCTGCAATCCGTCGCGGTTGCCAGTGAGCAGTTCACGGCCGCGCCTCTAGTCGGCGTTTTCGATTTTGGCTACGGAGAGATTGAGCGTCAGGTCAAACAGCGCGGCGCACTGGTGAACAAAAGCGCCATGGAGCGCAGCCTGCAACTCGGCATCAGCGAAGAAGTCACAAAGCTCGAGCAAAACATGAGTTGGCTGGGCACCATCGCTTCGGTGTCCCCGTTCATCGGACTATTTGGAACGGTATGGGGCATCATCGATGCATTTCAAGGGCTCAGCAATGCAGGCAGCGCCAGTCTCCGCGCTGTCGCGCCCGGCATCTCGGAAGCGCTCGTCACGACCGCTATCGGCCTGTTTGCCGCGATTCCGGCCGCTATTTTCTATAACATCTTCGGCTCGCGTATCAAGGAACTCGGCACGCGCATGGAAGACTTCGCGATCGAATTCCAAAACCTGGCGGAAAGAGATTTCGGCGGATAACCGCCGCGAATCATTGAGAACACGAGTTTGACAACAAATGGCCTTCTCAGTCGGTAACGGCGCAACCGGCGGGCATCGGGGGCGCCGCTTTGGCAGCCCTGCCACGATGTCGGAGATCAACGTCGTGCCGCTGGTTGATGTGGTGCTGGTCTTGTTGATCATCTTCATGATTACCGCTAACGTGATGGAGTTCGGCCTGGACATTCAGGTACCGCAGGTGCGGCGCGTGCAGAACACCGCACAAGATCTGCCCGTGGTGAGTATCACGAAGAACGGAACGTCGTATCTGAATGAGAAGCCGGTTAATATCAACCTGCTAGCTGACGCGGTCCGGCAGAGATTTCATAACGCAACAGCCGTCTATATTCGTGCAGATAAAGAAGCTACTTGGGACGTTATCGCACAAATCATCGCCGAACTTGGCGAAGCGAAGTTCGAAGTAAAAATGGTGACGGCGCCTACAGACGAAGCAGCGCGCCAGCATCGGCGTTAGGCCTCCAGTTAGAAGAATGGCAGAGCCGCTCGACATACTCGATCAACGCGACCCATTCGGCGCTCCACTTATCGGAGCCATTCTCATTCATGCCGCTCTTATTGCGACTCTGTTCTTCGGCTGGTATTGGATGAATCGCAATCGCGCCAATCTCGGCGACATCAATCCCGGCGGCGGTCCCGCGTATGCCGTTTCGCCGGTCCATACGATACCGATTCCGCAGCGCGAAGCGCCTCCCAATCCCGTTGCCAACGATACGCAGTCGATGGTTCCCACTGCGCCTGCGAAGCAGGATGTCCAGAAGAAGCCGCCGGTACTCGACAAAAACGCGTTCGAAATGCCCGACAAGCTCAAGCGGCAAGCTCAACGTCCCACGAAACAGCAGCAGTATCAGGAGCCCACGCCGCAGAATCAGATCTCCAGCCGCGTGCGCCAGGCGGTATCCAATCCAATGTACGCCGCGCAAAGCGGATCGGGGCAAGTGGGCGTTGGTCCTAATAGTCCATTAGGCACGCTGGGTCTCGGTTGGTACGCCGATCTTATTCGCCAGCGCATCGCGCAAAACTGGAATACGAACGGACTTGACTCTCGGGCTCAATCCACTCCCGCGATTGTTAGTTTTTGGATCATGCGCGATGGGAGCATCCGCAGTCCGCAAATTGTGCAGACTAGCGGGAATCCCTCGATCGATAACACCGCTCTGCGCGCGGTGTACCAGTCGAATCCGCTTCCGGCGCTCCCGGCTCAAGTGCGCGAAAGCTCTATCAGTGCGCAGTTTACGTTCAATTTACATTGATTGTTACTTACGTGATGCGATATCTTCTCTGTTCCTTCTTAATCCTTTGTGGTACGGGCGCGTTGATCGCTCAGCAGATCCAAGTTCAGGTGGACAAGAATCCGGGCAAACCTCACGTGGCCGTGCCGGACTTTCGCGCTTCGGGCTCGGCCGCCTCGCTGATCACGGCGTTCAATCAGACCGTCGCTGACGATTTGCAGGGTTCTCCGCTGATCAACTTCATCCCGAAGACGCTTTATCCGCTGCAAATACCGCAGCAACCGTCCGATCTCATTACGGGTGTCGCCCCGCCCAGCCGCGGCGCGATCACTATCAATGGGCATCGTCTCTCGGATTGGAGCCTGCCGCCTGTTCTTTCTAATTACCTCGGCATCGGCTACGGCGCGGAGGATCGCGGCATGCTCGTGCTCTTTGGCTGGTTCTATTCCACTTCGCCGTCCATGCCTTCGCTCCAGCAAGCTCAGATCTTCGGCAAGGTTTACACAGCTTCGCTCGATCAAAACGGCGCGGTGGATGCCGGTCACCGCTACGCCGCCGACATTCTTGCTACATTTGGCGGCAAGAGCTTAGTCGGGACGCGCATCGTCTTTGTCTCGGATCGCACGGGTTCGAAAGAAATCTGGGTGATGAATTGGGACGGTACCGGTCAGCGTCAACTGACTAATTTCCACTCTATTACCACTTTTCCGTCCGCTTCGCCCGACGGCCACATCGTTGCTTTCACCACTTACGCACTGGGTTATCCGGGAATCGAGATGTTATCTCTTGACACCGGGCGTAAATTGCCGTTCTATAATCAGCGGGCTTCCATGAACGCGTTTGTCAGCTTTACGCCGGATTCAAAACGCATCGTCTTCTCGTCTAGCGCCGCGGGCGGGCCCTCGCAACTCTACATGGCGAACGTCGATGGCAGCGGATTTCATCGCCTAACCGCCTCCAATGCTATTGAAGTGGAACCGAAAGTCAATCCGAAGACCGGCGCCGATCTGGTGGATGTTTCCGGACGCTCCGGCCCTGAACCGCAGATTTACCACATGAGCATTGAGGGGACGGACGTGCAACGTTTGACGCCCGGCACCGGCGAAGCCACGAATCCCGCCTGGAATCCCGATGGCGATCATCTTGCTTTCGCCTGGACGAAAGGCTTTGAACCCGGCAATTACAACATCTTCATCATGGACATTGCCTCACGCCAGATCACTCAACTCACTTCCAATGAAGGACGGAACGAAAATCCGAGTTGGGCGCCCGATGGGGCCCACATCGTTTATGCGTCGAAGCGCGGCCGTCAATCCCAGCTTTGGGTGATGAATGCGGACGGTACCGGCAAGCACCAGATCACGCAAATTGGCAGTAACGAAAAGCCCGTTTGGGTAAATGCGGAGCAGTAACAAGGTAAAGTAACTAGGAATAGCGACCTCAGGAGAAAATTTAGAAACTTATGACTAAACGCAGGGTATTGCTGACGTCCGTTTCAGCGCTCGTGTTGGTTTTGGCAGCGGGATGCCACAAGAAGGCGCCCCCACCCCCGCCCCCGGCAGCGCCGCCGCCCGCCGCGCCGGCAGCGAACAAGCCGGTGATCAACTACTTCACCGCTGAGCCCACCACGATCAGCAGTGGTCAGCCTTCTTCTCTACGTTGGTCCGTGGACGGCGCCACAAACGTGCAGATCGATGACATCGGTCCAGTAAGCCCGAACGGCCGTCGCGCCGTGTATCCCACCGCTACGACCACATATCATTTGACCGCTACCGGTCCCGGCGGCAGTAGCGACGCTTCGGCCACTGTGACGGTCGGCACGCCACCGCCGCCCACACCAACGCAAACCGCGCCGACCCAAAGCGCCGCCCAGATGCTGGCCAGCCAGGTGCAGGATATTCACTTCGACTACAACAAGAGCGACGTGCGGCCCGAAGACCAGTCGACCCTGCAAGCCGATGCCAATGCGCTTAAGACCATCTTCTCTATGGATCCGAACTTCATTGTGACCGTTGAGGGGCATTGCGATGAGCGCGGCTCGGCGGAGTACAACATTGGTCTTGGCGACCGCCGCGCCTCTGCCACTAAGGACGCGCTAGTTGCGCTCGGCGTTCCCGGCGACAAACTGAAGACGGTGAGCTACGGCAAGGAGCGGCCGCTCTGTACCGACGCAACCGAAGACTGCTACGCCCGTAACCGGCGCGCGCACTTCTCCGCCGGTCAGTAACAATAGGAACTCGGCACGCTGCCCGGCAGCGCGCCACTTCCTCTAAACTAAAGACAAGCATGAAACGGGGACGGTCGAACGCCGTCCCTTGCTCATGAGGAGTGAACCCACTTGAAATTCCTGCGCCTCACTGTTCTTACGTTTGCCTGTTCCAGTTTCTGTTTCGCTGTCAACAAAGATATGATCGCCATGCAGCGCGATCTCGAAGCAAAAATGGACGCGATGCAGCAAAGCATCAACTCCCGCCTCGATACCCTCAGCGGTCTGCTCCAGGGGATTCAGAATGATTCCAGGCGTACCGCCGATCAGGTGGCGGGCATGCAGGACGTTCTGCGCACTAGCGTCACTAATGCGCTTGCACCGGTTACCGGGTTGAATACCAAAATCGAAGGTACCAGCGAAGACGTCCGTGCTTTGCGCGACGCGCTTGCCGATCTTGGTGCGCGGCTCGAACGCATGGACGCCAAAATCACGGATCTGAAAAATCAGTTGCAAATCATGCAGAATCCCCCTGCGGCTCCCGGAGCTTCTATTCCCGGCTCCTCCGTTCCCGGCGTTACCGTTCCGGGCGCTTCCGGAACGGTCCCCTCCGGCCCTCAAGGAGTGCCGCTGGGGTCGAATTTCCCTCCTGCGGGTATGAGCGCCGACAAGACCTACACCGATGCGCGCCGTGATCAGCAAACGGGCAATTTGGATCTCGCTTTGCAGGAGTTTCAGCAGTATCTTACGTATTTCCCGAATACCGAGTTGGCCGCCAACGCGCAATATTATATCGGCGAGATCAGTTACAATCGCGGCGACTTCAAGGGCGCTGTCAAGGCCTTTGACGCCGTTCTCGAGCGCTACCCACAAAATCCTAAAACACGCGACGCACGTCTGATGAAAGGTCTCGCCTTGGCGAAGGATGGCCAGCGCGCGCGTGCGGTACAGGAACTCCACTCGCTCATGCACACGTATCCCACCTCTGAACAGGCGCGCCGGGCGCAGGCCGCTTTGCGTGACTCTACTCTTTTCCCTTCGGCCAGCGCAACTCACCGTCGGCCTTAATCAATTTCCTTTCCTTTCTCCTTTACTGAGTCATACGGCAGGCGGGATGTCGATCGGGATATATTTGATCGACCCGGCTCCGGAGAATCGTTGCCATTGATGACAGGAATGGCGTTTAGAAAAAGAAAGGCGGCACAATCGCTGCTGTGCCGCGTTCTCAGAGAGTACAGGGATGAGTCGACTGACTACGTGCTAAACGCAGCAGGCGACCCACTTAGAAGACGTAGGTGGCGTAAGTGAAGGGATAGTTGTAATCTTTCCCTTTCGTCGCCTCATTCAAGAAGGTACCCGTAAAAAGACGAGCATACCCGAGCCCATATGTGATGTGCCGGTTCGGTTTATATTCTGAGATGAGATCTAGTTCCGTGCCGACATGGGTGCTGGTCGCGTTCGGATGCGCAGCAACCGCCACTGCTCCGTTTGTTCCATAGATAGCGTCGTTCTTTGACGCCAGCCAGATGTCATCGAAGATTTCGCTCAATGTCCACTTCTTCCGGACCTTTTCAATGACACCGGTCCGCAAATCCTCGATATTCTTCCAGCCAAATTGATCGGCAAAGTCCATTTTGTTGTGCGCTGAAGGATAGATCTGGTCATGCGTGCTCCAGGTGCTACCGGCGAGATTCTTATTGCCCGACGCGTAGTCGTACTCGGCAAAAAGCCGCGGCATCACGGCGCGCATCCGTAAACGTGTAGCCGGCGTTCCAATGCCCGGCCCAGGAATCAATGGTGTATCGGCCCAGCGAACCGGTCTGCTTATTCATCTCGACGTCGTAATCGATTGCTTCGCCGACTGTCCCGGCGATCCGCGCTCCGCCCGTCACCTCATTCATATGACCGTGGCCCTGCGTCTCGGCCAGCTTTACCGTACCCGGAGCAACGCGCCAGAGCAGATATGGCTCAACCGAGGCACGCGGTAAGAGGTGTGTGAAGGTGTTATAAGCGCCATACAAATTATTGCCTTCGATGTGACGGTCCACTTGGCCGTCGATCGCGTTGATCACCGAAGCTGCGAAAATGCTCGTCTTCCAACTCGAACGTATGCAAATCCAGCCGCGCCGTGTCGAAGGTTCGTCCCATGTTGCTCCAATCCGATGGACCAATCACGCGCTCATCTCCGAAGCTGAACATTTGGCGACCGACCACGAGATCGTACCAGGCCTCTGTCGCATTGCCCAGTTGCAAATACGCCTCGCGAATATCCCAGGTATTCTGGTAAGGCGAAGCCATCGCGACGTGATGGTTGAAGAATACACGCGAATCCTGCGTCACGCCGACCAGCTTCAGCCATTTCGTCGGCTGTACGTAAATCCCAATCCGAAGCTGAGTCAAATCATAGGTGTCGTCAACGGGTGCATAGGCGAGGCCGTCCTGACTCTCCACCCGGTCGCGGAATTGCCCACCAAATTGTAACCAGCGGGGAAGCCTTTTATCGGCCTCAGTGACCGGGAAAAGCCAGCCGCTCGGATTAGGACCGAATACACGCAAGTCTTTCGCTGCATGCGATCCACCCGGAGCGTCAGGCACGATTGAGCTGAACGTCGCAGCCGTCGGAGAGCTAGTATTGCCCTGTGGATCCGTTGATTGCGCAAAGGCGCATTTATTCGCTGCACCAGTTATTAAGACAGCACAGATGGCGGTAACCACACCTGCAAGGGAACCGCCCTTCCCCACTCGCGGCCAGAAATTTATAAGCCGCCCGTCAATTCGAAGACCCATTTTCAACTCCCGTTTTTGTTTCGCATCACAGACCTGCGAGCCGCAAGATTGAAGCAATAGGCGCGCCTTTCGCAAAGTCTGCGGGTTATCCTGCTATCTTCAATCGGTACACTAGCGCCGCGGCTGGAAGAGCTGTTCACCAGGACCACAGCTGCTAATACACCGTCTAGGTGCAACGCGACCTTACAAATCTTGTCGGTTGTACGTACCATTAAGACCGCATCTTTAGTTCTCGGGATATTCCGGGTTGCCTCTTCCTCAACATAGGGTGAACGTACCGGGGGTCGCCCGCCGCTATCGTATGTTCGGAAGAAGCTCCGGCCGCTTGCACCTACTCCTGTCCGCGCTTGCTATCCTGTTCGAGTTGCCGTTCTACCCGGCGCTTTCATGCCTTCCTTTCCCCGATCGCTACCGCGCGTCTGCGTGGCCTTGGGTCTACCGACCGGTTCTCAACTCAACCGCGCTGCTGAACTCGAATATAAGGACGGCAATACCTTTCTGGAATTTCGCCTCGATTATTTACAGGACCCCGGCGCGGGTATCGAGCTGATTCGCCGGTTTCATAAGAGCTATCCAGAAGTCTACGTCGTGGCAACTTGCCGCCACAAGCAGAACAACGGCCGTTTTGCCGGCTCCATCGAAAAACAGTGTGCAGTGCTGGAAGACGCGGGCAGGGCCGGTGCTATGGCTCTCGACCTCGAGGTGGAGTCAGCGGAACGGGCCAAAGCTGCCGTCTCGGGCTTGCGCGCATCCGCTCCGCTCATTATTTCCTATCACAATTTTCAAAGCACGCCCGCACTATTACCGGTGCTACGCCGGGTCGCGCGCATTTCCGGCCGACGCGTACAAAATCGCAACCACAGCGCGCAAGCCTGCCGACAATGAACGAGTCTTCGACTTCGTACGCCACCACCGCGGCACTCCGCTGATCGCCTTTGCCATGGGCGAGACGGGAATTCCCACCCGCATTCTGACGCCTTCGCTTGGCTGCGCCTTCACTTACGCTGCGCCTTTGCAGGAGGAAGGTACTGCGCCCGGCCAGATCTCGGCCAAGCTGATGCGGTCCCTCTATCGCTGCGAAAAGCTCAATAAGGACACGCGGGTGTACGGAGTCATCGCGGATCCGGTCGCGCACTCCAAATCGCCGATCATACACAACCGTGCTTTTCAAGCTCGTCGCGTGGATGCCGTGTATCTCCCGTTTCTGATCTCGCCGCGTCATCTCAGCGAATGGTTTCAACTCGCAAGAACTCTCCCCGTATGCGGATTTAGCGTTACCATTCCTCATAAACAGCGCATCCTTCGCTACCTGGATGTTGTCGAGCCCCTCGCCAAGCGCATCGGCGCCGTGAATACTGTTTGGCGGAAGGCAGGAAAGTGGCGCGGCACCAATACGGACGCGGAAGGCGTCACTACGCCGCTAGCCCGCCATTTGCGCTTCGCCCACGCTTCTGTCCTGATCGCCGGCTACGGGGGTGCAGCGCGCGCGGCCGCCATCGCGCTAGCCGATCGCGGCGCAACGGTCACCATCACCGGCCGGAACATGAAGAGCGCTCAAGCGCTCGGTCGAGTGGTTAACGCGAACACGGTAAGTCTCAAGGAATCGCAAACTCGCCATTACGATCTCCTGATCCACGCGACGCCGGTAGGCATGTCGCCCGACAGAGACGGGTGCCTGTTCAACGACACGATTCCGGCGGATGTTGTGCTCGATATGGTCTACAACCCGCACGAAACCGTGCTGCTGAAGCGGGCGAAGCAGCAGGGCCGCACTATCGTATACGGCTCAGAAATGCTCTTGGAGCAAGCCGCCCGTCAGTTCGAGATCTGGACCGGTGAATCCGCCCCGCGCCCGGTCATGCAAACCGCGCTCGAGCAGCAAACCTGAACGGATTCATTCTGGTTGACAGCTTACCCAAGTAGTTCTATGCTTAGGTAAATTGTCTACCCGAGAAGAGAAAGAACGGCTCGTACTCCTGCAGGGCACGCTTGACCTGCTCATCTTGCGCACGTTGATCTTCGGCCCGCAGCATGGACAGGGAATTGCACGCGCTATCCAGCAAACATCGGAAGACGAATTGCTGGTGGAACATGGAGCGCTCTACCCCGCGCTACAGCGTTTGGAGGCGCAACAATGGATTGCCGCCGAATGGGGTACCTCTGAAAACAATCGCAGAGCCCGCTTTTACACGCTGACGAAAACGGGCCGGAAACAGCTCGCGAAAGAAACCAGTAAGTGGCGGCGGTTCGCAGCCGCAATGGGCCGCGTTGTGGGGCCGGAGGAGAGCTAAACGCATGTTCTGGCGGCGCAGAGATCCACGCGACTTCGAGGCGGAAATCAGAGCTCATCTTCAGCTGGAAGCAGAGCGCCTCAAAGCGCAGGGGCTCGACCAAAACGAAGCGACAATGGCAGCGCGCCGCGCCTTCGGAAATATAACGCGAACACAAGAAAGATTTTACGAATCGCAGCGCTGGCTTTGCTCCGATCTGCTCCAGGACGTTCGCTTCGGTCTGCGAATGCTGGCGAAAAATCCCGGTTCAACCATCGTGGCCGTTGTCACTCTGGCGCTAGGCATCGGCGCGAACACCGCCATTTTCAGCATTTTGGACCCGCTCGTGCTTCGAGATCTGCCCGTAGTGCATCAGCCAAACGAGCTTGTACTGTTCGGCAAGGGTGAGTGGGCCGGTAGTGAGGACGAGTTGCCCAATAAAAGCTGGCAGCTCTTCTCGTATCCCATGTATCGCGAATTCCAGCAGAAGAATCGGGTGTTCGCAGAGCTGACCGCCATCGACAGCATTCTCATGGGTACACACGGCCGCGTCGCCGCCGGCTCGGAACTCGAGAAACTTAATGTAGAGCTAGTTTCAGGCACCTACTTCAACACACTCGGCGTAAACCCCGTTCTCGGCCGCGTGTTTTCGGGCGCTGACGACCAGCCTCCCGGCGCTCACCCCGTGGCAGTTGCCAGCTACTCCTGGTGGAGGCGCCGTTTTGCGAAAGATCGAAATGTCCTTGGCACGCCAGTAACCATCGGATCAGCCGTCTATACCATCCTTGGAGTTGCTCCTTCAAACTTTGTAGGCGTCACGGTTGGGCAGTCACCGGACCTATGGATTCCTCTCGCAATGGAGAAGCAAATCTCGCCGTCCTGGAACGGATTGGAGGACAAACTTTTCCAATCGCTCTATATCCTTGCTCGCCGGAAACCTGGAGTTAGCGTCCAGCAGGCAAGCGCGGATACCAACTTACTGTTCAAACAAATTCTGCACGAGTATGCGGGACCACAGCCCTCCGCGAAACAACTCGAGAGCATTCAGCACGCCCACATTGAACTCACGTCGGCAGCCACCGGGCTGTCACCGCTGCGGATTCAGATCGCTTCGCCCTTGAAGATCATGATGGCTGTTGTTGTCCTCGTGTTACTGATCGCTTGCGCGAACGTTGCGAACCTACTGCTCGCGCGGGCCGCGGCGCGCCGCCGCGAAGTGGCTGTCCGCATGTCTATCGGCGCCGCGCGCTCACGCCTGATCCGTCAACTTTTGGTTGAGAGCGGCTTGCTTGGGCTTAGCGGCGCGATCATCGGGGTCTTCTTTGCCTGGGGCGCCATTCGCTTGTTGGTTTCCGCATTACCTTTCGGGTCGAGCCCGATTGACATCGCTCCAAATGGCCAAGTTCTCGGCTTCACCTTGGGCATCGCATCGCTTACCGTGCTCTTGTTCGGCATGGCTCCAGCTGTTTACTCTACCCGTGTGGATCTCGCTCCGGCCCTCAAAGAAGGCCGTGGTACTTTGGCCGTGCCGGTCGGCAACCGCCTCTCGCGTGGCCTTGTCACAGGCCAAGTATGCTTGTCGCTCATGCTGCTCGTCTTCGCGGGCATGTTTCTGCACAGCCTTGTAAATCTCATGAACGTCAACCCTGGCTTTGACAAGCAGAACGTTCTGCTCATGGGGATCGATCCCAGTGGTGCAGGCTATTCGTCCGGTGCACGTCTCGAACTCGTCCAGCAGCGAATCGAACAACGGGTCGCCTCTATTCCTGGTGTGCGCGCCGCCAGCTTTGCATTCTTCATCTTCAACAGCGGCGAATGGAGCGACCCCGTGGTTGTGCCCGGCCATCCCAAGTCTGAGGACGACCCGGCGGTCACGCATAATATCGTCGGATCTCAATATCTGGACGTGATGGGGATGCCTCTTCTGGTCGGGCGTAAACTCACGTTGCGTGATAATTCTGCCGCGCCGAAGGTTGCCGTCATCAATGAAACGATGGCCCGTGCTTACTTCTCCGGCGATTCCCCCGTCGGCCGTACATTTTCTCTTGGCAAGGAGCCGCAATGGCAGAACATCGCAGTAGTCGGCGTCGTCAAAGACGCCAAATACACAAATCTCAGAGAGAAACAGCGGCCCGCCGCCTTCTACCCGCATGCCCAACACGATGGGCGAATTCTCTATGACTTTGCGGTACGCTACACGGGTGATGCCAATGCCATTGGACCGGAGATCAGAAAAGCGATTGCTGCCGTCGATCCGAACCTCTCGGTCAGCGACGCCTTGACGTTGAATCAGTTGGTGGCCAGTTCCGTACTTAATCAGCGAATCGCGGCAGAACTCTCCACCTTCTTTGGCCTACTCGCTGCGTTTCTCGCGTGCATCGGAATCTACGGCGTTGTGTCCTACGGAATTACGCGGCGCATCAACGAGTTCGGCATACGGATGGCGCTGGGTGCTGAACGCCAGGATGTCCTTTGGATGGTGCTCCGCGAAACAGCCAAATTAGTTTTAGCCGGTGTGGCATTGGGCCTCGTGTTGGCTGTCGTGTCCACGCGGTTGGTGCAAAGTCAACTATTCAGGGTGAACTTCTACGACCCCCTCGCGATAGCAATTGCAGTGGGCGCGATGCTCGGCGTCGCTTTGTTCGCGGGCTATCTGCCTGCGCGCCGCGCCACGCGAATCGATCCGTTGTCGGCGCTCAGGTACGAATAGATTTCCGATTCGCGGCGAGCCACGCGATTGATTACCATAGATTCTGCCAAGTCGCTGTGATGGTTCGCTTGAACTATCGCAAAGGAATCTATGAGAATCAAGCTCTTTACGGCCGTACTGACATTCGCGATAGCAGCCGTACTACTCGGCCAGAAATTTTCTTCCGTACCCGGACAAGGCCGCTCCATGGTGGTGACACAGTACGGGATTGTGGCCGCGCCCCAGTTTCTCGCTTCGCAAGCCGGCGCCCACATTCTTGAACAGGGCGGAAACGCGGTCGATGCAGCCATTGCCGCCAACGCCGTCATGGGGGTCGTGCAGCCTTACGTGAACGGGATGGGCGGCGATCTGTTCGCTATCTACTACGAGGCCAAGACCGGCAAATTATACGGCCTCAACTCGAGCGGATGGACGCCAAAGGCCCTGACCATCGAGTATTTGAAAGCCCATAATATCGACCATATCGATCCAATCGGAGTTCACACCATCGATGTCCCCGGTTGCGTCGCCGGTTGGGATGCGCTGCAGCATCGCTTTGGAACTCTTGGCTTCGAAAAACTACTCGCCCCTGCTATTTTCTACGCTGAGAACGGATTTCCGTTAGCCGAAAGGAACGCGCGTTACTGGTTAGCTAAAAAGCTGCTGCAACAGCCGGGCTATCAACAAACGTACTTGCCCGGCGGAAAAGCGCCTGGTCTCGGCGACGTTTTCAAGAACCCTGCGCTAGGTGAATCGCTACGGCAAGTAGCGGCGCACGGAAGAGATGCGTTTTATAACGGAGCCATGACCAGGGACATGGTCAAATTTCTACGGGCGCAGGGCGGCACGCATACTTTCGAAGATTTTAAGGATTTCGAACCCGAATGGGTGGATCCGATCTCCACCACTTATCGTGGCTGGACGGTCTACGAATTGCCGCCCAACGGCCAGGGCATCGCGGCCCTTGCCATGCTCAATATCATGGAGCAGTTCCCGATGGGCCAATACGGTCACAATTCCGCCGACGCGCTCCACGTGATGATTGAGGCCAAGAAACTGGCCTATGCGGATATGTATCACTACGTGGGCGATCCGCGATTCACGGCTGTTCCAGTGAAGCAAATGGCTTCGAAGGAACTGGCGATCCGGCGTGCCAAGTTGATCCAGATGGATCATGCGTCCTGCCAGACTGTGCCGTCTGAAATAACGCAGATCCTCAATGCGCACGGCAACTCGACGATCTTTCTCTCCACCATCGATAAAGACGGCAACATCGTTTCATTGATTCAGAGCAACTACGCCGGATACGGGACCGGCATGGTCGCGCCCGGCTTAGGCTTCTCGTTCCACAACCGCGGCGCCGGATTCGATCTCACGCCGGGCCGCCCCAATTCCCTCGCCGGTCACAAGCGCCCGCTGCACACGATCATTCCCGCTTTCATGCAAAAGGGCGACATCCATATTGGCTTCGGCATCATGGGCGGTTGGAATCAGGCGCAAGCACACGCCCAGTTCGTCGCCAACGTAGTCGATTACGGCATGAACGTACAGGCGGCGCTCGAGCAGGCGCGCTTCACCAAAAGCACGTTCGACGGTTGCGATGTTCAGATGGAGCAGACCATTCCTGTTGCGGTAAGAGATCAGCTAACGAAGCGCGGTCACGACATTGAGTTGCTGGAGCCGTTTTCGTTCACGGTGGGACAGGGCGAAGCAGTGTTGCGAGACGACACGCGAGCCGTGAACTTCGCGGGGGCCGATCCAAGATGCGACGGAGAAGCCGTCCCGCAGGAGCCGAACACAAGGTAAGTGCACGGCACAAGCTGCATTAGAAAGAAAGCTTAGCGCCTAACTGAATGGCGCGTCCGCCTCCGGTGCCGTTCACTCCTGTGCCGCTGCCGAGTGTACTTGTGATTTCACCGAAGCTGGAACTAGTGATGGATTGGTTCGGGTTGGCGAATTCCGGCGTATTGGTGAAGTTGAAGGTGTCGCAACGTAGCTCAAATTGCCAGTGCTCGCGGAACTTGAAATCCTTAAACAACGATAAATTCAGAGCGAACAGTCCAGGGCCGCTGAAAAGGTTCCGGCCCGACGTGCCGTAACGCGCCCCGGTTGGCTGAGCGAAGCTCGAAGTGCTGAACCAGGGACGGGTGTTAATTCCACCGAGGATCTGGACTGGAGCTACCTGGTCTGCCGTCTGACCGATGTTGGCTCCAGGCAAAGCCAAGCTTCCGCCATTAGCCGTAATTGTCATCGGTGTTCCACTATAAGCGCTGATGATACCGGAGACCTGCCAATTGCCGAGAACGCTGGAAACCAATCCGGAACTCATCCACTTCTGACCCTTGCCCCACGGTAACTGATACACGAAGCTCTGGACATACGTCAACGTCCGATCGAAATCCGTACGGGCGTAATTACGTTGGAAGTCGACATAGAAATCGTAGGCCCCATCGTCACCCGTTTGATAGTCCATGCCTTTCGCCCACGTGAAGGCGGTAGTGATGAGAAGGCCATTGCTGAACTGGCGGTTCAGCTTGGTTTGTAGCCCGTTGTAACTGGATGAGAAGCCTTGCCAAAATTCGGTGGTGGAGGCGGTGCGCGGATACTCGGGCTGTCCCGCAGTACCGGCGCCGATAACCCTGCCCGCATTTAAGTTGAACTGCCCTGGTATCCGAACGCCGTGATTCCCCACGTACGCCGCGTCCAACGTAAACTTCCAGGGGAGAGACTGCTGAATGGCGAAATTCCAGGACTCCACGTACGGATTCAGATAATCCAGTGGGATGGTGAAGAAGTTTTGGGCAGCGAGGCCTCCCGTGGCGGGAATGATTCCGTTCGACGGCACCACAACCGGAACAGGCGCTGGAAACCCGGCCTGGAAGGTTGCGGGTGTCACGCCGTCCGCTAACACTGCCGGACCGTACTGCTTGCCGACCGGGTTGTATGCATTGTTCGAGCGGACCGGGTAATTGTAAGCGTACGTATTGTCCGGGAACGGCGTGTAGCTGATGCCAAAGCCGGAGCGAATGACCGTCGATTCTGAGAGGCGGTACGCAAGCCCAACGCGCGGGGCGAAATAGCGGTAACGCGTCTTCATCCCCAGATTGTTCGGGTTACCGCCGACTCCCGCGATGACCAGCGAGTTAGTGCCAGGATTGTAATTAGAAAAGCCGCCAGGAAATGCGGGCGTACCGGGCGGATACAAATCCCAGCGCAGACCCAGATCGACAGTCAGCTTCGGTGTCACCTGCCACTTATCGCCGCCATAGGCAAAGAACCACCAATCGCGGTAAGCGGGGAAGTAGGTGTTGACGTCGCGTCCCGCTTGGCTAGGAAGATCCAGCAAGAAGCTGGCAAGATCGTTACCGGCGCCCGTGGCCGCGCCTGGAATGGAGGTTTGGTTCGCGCTGAAGGTGTAAACACCACGAGGGCCAAAGACTTGATCCTGCAACAGGTCGTCACGGACGCGGCGCAAATCGACACCCCATTTGAAAGTGTGATTACCGACTATCTTCGTCCAGGTGTTGACGGCATCTATGTTCGCTTCGGCGCGCACCCACGGCACGCTCGCCGAGTATCCTATCAAGGGATTGGAATAGCCGCCATTGATGGTAATTTGCGCCTGACCGCTCGTGAACTGGTTAATATTGACGCCCGGAATGCCGATCTTCGAGGCATCAGCGCTGCCATAATCCGTCGGGAATGCCGAACTGTGGTAATAAGCCACACCGACGCGAAGTTCTGTCAACAGCGTGGGAGAAAACACGTGGTCATAGTTGAGGCCGCTGCTGTAAGTCTTCTGAGAACCCGTTCCCTGGAACGCGCCGTTGGCATTCCCGCCGGCTTCCGGACCAAAAATGGGCGCCTGGTACGTGATGGGCCAAGAGAAGCTCAGACGCGCGCTCAAACGATTTTTCTCGTTCAGGTTGTAATCGACCTTGGTATCGAAGGAATCTGTCGTCTTCGTAAAGGGAGGCGCGCCGTAATAGTTGTTACTGGGACTGCTCTCTTTGAATGATTCGTTCGGCGCTGGCAGAAGGCCGAGGATCGCCGCCGATACCGGATTGATCAGGTTCGCAGGGATCTGATTGCCCGGAAAGGGCGCACGACCTACTCCGGTGGTCGGGTTGCTGCCCGGAGTAAAGGGGTTGTAGATCGTGGTTGAAAACACGCTCAGATTACCCGTCCGGGTGATCAATGACGGGATCGTTTCTTGGGTCGAAGTCGCTTCGTGGTCATTCACTCGCAGGTAATCCGCAAAAAAGAACAGCTTGTTGTGAATGATGGGTCCGCCTACATCGCCACCGAAGTAGTTATACGCAATGTGCCCGATGGTGGGGTTAAAGAAGGAGCGCGCATCGAGATCGCTGTTTTGCAGGAACTCATATGCCGCGCCGTGGAAGCTATTGGTGCCCGATTTAAGAATGACGTTTGCTACGCCACCCGAGGCGCGGCCCAGCTCGGGATCGTAGTTACTGGTTGAAACGTCCACAGTTTGGATCGCTTCGTCGGGAGGGATCAGAATTTGCAGAAGTCCCGTGCGCTCGTCGTCGTCGATGCCTTCGATCTGATATTCGTTGCCCATGCGGAACTGACCATTCACTTCGGTCTGAAGCGAACTTTCGGCGTTGAAGAACTGCGAATGCTGGAAGGTCGCCGGAGTCGTTCCCGGCACGAGGTTCAGCAGGCTTTGAAAATTCCGATTGTCGCTGAGCGGCAGGTCGGCTGTCTGCATGGTGGTTAGCGTCACGGTCGTGTCGGCGCGATCCGTCTGCAGTAGCGGTGGAGCGCCAGTCACCTCAACCGATTGACTGATGTTGCCGAGCTGAAGCTGCACGTCCACGCGAGCAGTCGTATTGACCGCGACGCCGATATTCTGGCGGATGTCCTTTTTGAAACCGGATGCCTCAACGCTGATGGAATAGGTTCCCTCTGGAACGTCGGGGAAGGTATAGTTGCCGCTCGTATTTGTTTGGGCGTTGCGCGCAACCTGCGTGTTCATCTCTGTCAGTGTTACCTTGGCGCCCCCTACAACAGCACCGCTGGCATCAGTGACGGTCCCCAGCACGGTGCCGGTCACAGCCTGCGCATTCGCGGGTACACGCAAAAAACAGGCGAGCGCGCACACATACAACATCCAAAGTAGATGCTTCACAAACTCTCCTTTTCGAGGGCAGGTGGCAACCGGCAGTTTATAAGCAGGCTTACGCTACGCTAGCAGCGAGTCCCCTCACCCTCGTTCGGACCTCAAGTGGAGGAATTATATAACAGGCAAGCACTAGACGGGAACGGCTGGGAATCGAACTCGGGAAGTAGATTCCGCCTTTTCGAGATTGCGGAATTGCCCGGCGCCCGATCGGGATGGAAAGGGGCGAAGACGCAAATATGTCCGGGCTCAAACAGGGTAGCGAAGAATAGCGTTTAGAATCGATGTTTTTTCAAGCATGCTCAATTTGCGCTACTGTAGGCTGTGTTCGTCCCCCACTGTCCGCATTGCAGGTCTGTCGATTTTAGAACTGTCGGTGTTCGAAACTTCATCGAGAGAGTCTTCTTTTGGCTGACCATGCCCTATCGCTGCGAACTCTGCGGCCGCCACTTCTTCCTATTTCGGTGGCTAGCTCCCGCCGCCGGCTTGTAATCGCCAGATAGAAGCGCTTGGAGCGATAAAATCCACTAGTGGCGCCGCTGTATCTCCGTGTTCACCCGTCTGACAACGTAGGAATCATCGTCGATCCGGAGGGCGCTACTGCGGGAACGGCTGATCGATCCGGTCTCACGCTTAAAGAAACAATTCCCCAGTCTCACAAACTCGCTCTCGTCGCCTTGCAAGCGGGCGACCCGGTTTTGCGCTATGCACAGGTAATCGGGTACGCCAACCAGACAATCGAAGAAGGCTCGTGGGTTCGGGAAGAGATGATCGATTTGCCGGCGCCGCCGAAGTTAGAGGCACTGCCTCTCGCCAATGCCGTACCGGCTCCGCTCGCCCCGTTGTCCGACGTTACCTTCGAAGGTTATGCCAACCGCGACGGAAGCGCCGGCACGAAGAATATCCTCGGAATCACGACGACCGTCCAGTGTGTGGCGCCCACAGTCGACCTCGCCGTAAGACGGATCAAAGCCGAACTTCTGCCGCGATATCCGAATGTGGATGACGTGGTTTCGATCACGCATGGCTACGGTTGCGGTGTGGCAATCGACGCGCCTGGGGCTTCCATTCCCATTCAAACAATAAAAAACATCAGCTTGCATGCGAATGTGGCCGGGCAGCCGCTGGTCGTCAGTCTGGGCTGCGAGAAGTTGCAACCCGATCGTCTTTTTCGTTCAGATCTACCGGTCCTGGAGAATCTCAACGTCATCCGTTTGCAGGACGAGCGTGGCTTTGCCGAAAGCATTGCGGCCATCATGCGTGCCGCGGAAAAGAAGTTGGCGATTTTGAACGACCGACGGCGGCAAACCTGTCCCGCATCGAAGTTGACGGTCGGCTTGCAATGCGGCGGTAGTGATGCGTTTTCAGGCGTCACCTGTAATCCCGCCGTCGGCTATGCGGCAGATCTCCTCGTGAGGGCAGGCGCTACTGTTCTCTTCTCGGAGGTAACGGAGGTGCGGGATGCAGTTCACCTGCTGACGCCGCGCGTCATCAACCAAGAAGTTGGAAAGGCCCTGATTCGAGAGATGCATTGGTACGACGAATATCTCGCCAGAGGCGCGGCCGATCGAAGCGCCAACCCAACTCCGGGTAACAAGCGCGGAGGCCTTGCCAACGTAGTGGAGAAAGCCTTGGGGTCTATTGCGAAGGCCGGTAGCAGCGCTATCATGGCCGTCGCCGGACACGGTGAAAAGGTGACGCAACACGGTCTGGTGTTCGCGGCGACGCCAGCCAGCGATTTCATCTGCGGAACGCAGCAACTCGCGTCCATGAATCTCCATGTCTTCACAACAGGTGAAGGGAGTCCTTATGGATTGGCTCTCGTCCCGGTCGTGAAAGTATCTTCGCGCACGGCTCTCGCGGAAAAATGGCACGATCTCATCGACATCGACGCGGGACGGATTGCCACCGGCGAAGCGACCGTGGAGCAAGTCGGCGAAGAGATCTTCCGGTTCATTCTGGATGTGGCCAGCGGGCAAAAAAAGACGTGGGCGGACCGTTGGGGCTTAGGCAACGCGCTCATTCCCTTTAATCCCGGACCGGTTACTTAAGCATCACCAGGAGAGTTGAATCAGCGAAATGCCCTGCAGGGGAAGCGTGAACTTCACTTCGGCGGAAGCGGCGCTGTTATCGATATATCTTGGCGATTCCAAAAGCTGAAGCTGTCCGGCTGCCTGGAGTCTCGCAATTTGCTCGGGTGTAGGCTGCTGCGGCGATCCCATCTCTTTCCAAAGCGTATAAGAATTACTGTGGTTCGTGTCGACGCGGTAATGGCGCAGCAGAAGACGCTTGGCGGACGCGGGTAGACCAGAGACGGACAGCTTGACGTTCGAGGAAGAATCGGTTCGGTCCTGGTCCTCATAGTTCCAGATCATTACCGACACATCGTGATCGGATCGTGTAGCTAACGCGTCGATCTCGGGCGCCGGCACGCCCCCGGATACGATGCGCTCGAGTGGCTCCGCTTGATCGCTTTTCGCGAAAACGAAATCGCGGCCCATCAACCCTGCCATGCGAAACACATTCAGCACCGGTTGATCGATTCCATTGGTTGCGAGCGAACGCAGACCGGCAAAGTAGGGCTGGTCTTCAAACTCGAACGCCCAAGTTAAAAAGCCTTGCAGATTAACACCCGTTTTTTCCGCAAGCTGCAGAGCCGCTTTCTGAGAAGCGGCCATGTAAACAGCGTAAAGAGTGCCGTTTCTATAGGCATTCTGCGGGGCCGAACACGCTGCGCATCCCTCGGGGTCGGATTCGCTCAGCACAATCGGCAGGTCTTTGAATTTCGGAAACGAGCGTACAATTTCAAATCCATCTGAGATATCTCTCAAATGCTTTGCAAGCCCCATCTCCACTTCCGTGCCGCTGATTTTCGGACTGCCCTTGGCGTGAAAGCTGATGAAATCGAGCGGCACGCCCGTAGACGCACAGTGTTCCAGAAACTGACGAAGGAAGGCCGCGGCTTTCGGGCTCGCTGGTCCCGTGCTCGCTGGACCACCTACTTTCGCCCTCGGAAGAGCGCGACGCACAGCGGCCGCGGTGTCATCGTAAAGCTTGTCGTATTCTTCGGGCGTCCCGTGCCAGTAAGGAATATCGGGTTCGTTCCACACTTCCCATTGCCAGCTTTCGGCTTGCGCTTTGCCATACTTTTCGCCGCAATGTAGCGCCCAGCGATAGACAAGTTCGCTCCACTTCGCGTAATCTTTCGGCGGATAAGACCAGCCCGTGAATACATTTTTCTCTTCAGGAAAGTGATGCTGGTATGGATCGGGATGCGTGGAGAGCGCCTTAGGCATGAAGCCGATCTCTACAAACGGCCGAACTCCGGCTTTGACAAACGTGTCGATGATCCCGTCCACGATCCTCCAGTCATAAATCGGATTTCCATTCGCGTCCTCTGTGTAAGCGTTCGTCGAACCCCACTTCAAAGACGCGACGCCGTTTCCTGTAGTCAGTAAGTTGTGGACGCGGATGGTAACCGGACCGGCGCTCAGATTGGCGAGCTCGCCTATCAGCTTGCGCCCGTTTGGAGCCGTCGTGTAATTGGGTTCGTCGTACCCGAAATAGCGCCAAGCATACCTATTCGGTCCGATGGTTTTCGCCGCATCGACCTGAATGTTTACAGATTCTTGTGCGGACGAGTACTCCGCAAAGATGCAAAGCATTCCGATCAATAACAGGCGCATAACTAAACTGCCAGCTTATCCCTGTTAGTTCGCGTCCCGCTATTTAGACACACGCAGTAGCACCGCCATCCACGCGAATAACGGAACCCGTGACATAAGACGACCGGACACTTGCCAGGAACGCCACCACATTGCCGTATTCCTCCGGATCGCCATACCGGCCAACCGGAATCGAGGAAAGGCTCTCCTTCACCACGTCGTCGACAGCGCGGCCTTCCCGTTTCGCCTTTCCCTCGTCGAGCGAGCGCACACGATTGGTGGCAATGCGTCCCGGCAAGATGATATTCGCGGTGATTCCATCCGGCGCGACCTCTCGCGCCAGCGTCTTCGACCAACCGACGAGCGAAAGTCGAAGTGCATTCGAAAGGGCAAGATTCGGAATCGGAGAGACCACGCCCGAAGACGCACTGGTAATGATGCGGCCCCACTTGCGAGCCCGCATGGCAGGCAGCACGCGATCGGTGATCGCGATGACGGACAGCACCATCGATTCGAAGTTCTTCCGCCATAAACCAGGGTCCTGGCCAGCGGCCGGCGTCGGCGGAGGTCCGCCGGTATTATTCACCAGAATGTCCACCGGTCCGAATCGGCTCTCGATAGCTGACACCTTGCTGTCAATCAGGGACAAATCACTGATGTCCCACGTCAGCCCCAGCCCTTGCGAGCCGGCACTCTCAATGCTCTGCACTGCCTCCTCCACGGTGACTTTCGTACGACCCGCCACCGCAACGTGCGCGCCTTCGCGTCCCAAAGCCAGAGCGATGGCTTTCCCCAACCCGCCATTACCGCCGAGAACCAGCGCCGTCTTTCCGGTCAAACCTAAATCCATTCCTTCAGTAGGCCACACGCCGAAGTCTGAAAGTGTGCCGGATATGATGATGAATCTGGACCGCCGCTCCTTCTTGAAAGCCATCCCCACAGGCGTGCTGTGCGCGCAAGAAGCCATACGCGTGCCCTGGTCTTCCGGGACTGAACCTCCAAAAACCAAAGCGCCCGCCAACGCCGCGGACTGCCATCATCATATTTACGATTCGCGCTTTCCCATCGCCAAGACCGCAACGCTGCGCCCAAAACCGGCTACGGTCGCCGATTATCGGCTGCTGCAGAAGCGCATCGGAACGACCCGTAATGTTATCGTGCAGCCGTCTACATACGGTGTAGACAATAGCTGTCTGCTCGATGCACTGCGGCAATTCGGCACATCCAACACACGCGGCATCGCGGTAGTGAACAATGACGTTCCCGACGCGCAACTGCACGAACTGAACGCCGCTGGCGTCCGCGGCATCCGCTTCAACCTGCTGCAAGCAGGAGCCACAACGCTGGATATGCTGGAGACCTTATCCAGGCGCGTCGCGCCACTCGGCTGGCACGTCGAGATCAACGCCTCGTCACCCCAAATCATCGCAGCGGCCGCTCTGTTTCAGCGGCTGCCCTGCCCTGTTGTGTTCGATCACTTCGGCCACACTCTCCTATTGGGCCGCGATGATCCCGCATTCAGCGTCATCGTCAAGCAACTGCAAACCGGCAACGGTTGGTTGAAATTATCCGGCGCGTACATCGATAGCAAGATTGGACCTCCTGATTATCCGGAGAGCACTCCAACCGCCCAGGCCTATGTTGCCGAAGCACCGGACCAGTTGGTCTGGGGAACCGACTGGCCGCATCCAACTACGCCTGAAAAGCCGGACGATGCGGTCCTTTTCGATCTGCTGGCGCGATGGGTCCCCAACTCAACCTTGCGCCGCCGGATTCTGGTAGAGAATCCCGCGAAGCTATACGGCTTCAGCTAAGCAATCACGGGCAGGAACAAATGAAATTAGACGAGCAGATGACCGAATCGCTTGCGGGCATTTCCACCGCCACACTCACCACCGTTCTTTTGAAAAAGGGCTTGCGCAACGTCTGGATGCGGGGAACGCGTCCGCTGCGTGCGGATCAGCCGCGATTAGTAGGCCCGGCGTTTACTTTGCGCTTCGTTCCCGCCCGCGAGGATCTGGCCACGCCTGAATCCTGGTCCTCTCCTCGCTCCACCCGCGCTGCCATTGAGAACATGCCGGAAGGATGCATTGCAGTAGTGGACGCAATGGGCATCACGGACGCAGGAATTTTCGGTGACATTCTCTGCGCCCGCATGCAGAAGCGCCGGGTTTCCGCGCTCGTCACCGATGGCGTTGTGCGCGATGTGTCCGGAGTCCTCGAGACCGGCTTACCCGTCTGGTGCCAGGGTGCAGCCGCGCCTCCATCGGTCGCCGGCCTCACCTTCGTCAACTGGCAAGAACCCATCGCTTGCGGCGGCGTGGCAGTGTTTCCCGACGACATCATCGTGGCGGACGCGGACGGCGCCGTTGTGATTCCGGCGGCGCTGCTGGACCACGTCGTATCGGCCGCATCCGAACAGGAAAAACTCGAAGCCTGGATCATGGGCGAGGTTCAGAACGGCGCCGCGCTGCCCGGCCTCTATCCTCCGAATGCAACCAACAAGACCCGCTACGAAGCCGCGAAAATGTCCCCGCAGAAAACGTAGAGCAGTCGATCAGTCAGATCAGCGGACCAGGCAAGGGCGCTTGTTGTCATATGTCCAGCCCGGAGTCAAATACTGCATGGCAGCGGCGTCATCGCGCGCGCCCAATCCGAGTTCCCTGTAGACCCGATGGGCGCTCTCGATTCGTTTCATATCGATTTCAATACCCAAACCGGGCGCGTCAGGTACGGTCACTTTGCCTTTTACAATCTGGAGAGGCTTCTTCGTCAACCGCTGGCCGTCCTGCCAGATCCAATGCGTGTCGATCGCGGTAATCTTTCCCGGCGCCGCCGCCGCTACATGCGTAATCATCGCCAGCGAAATGTCGAAATGGTTATTCGAATGCGACCCCCACGTGAGCCCCCATTCGTGGCACATTTGCGCGACGCGCACGGCGCCGCGCATTGTCCAAAAATGCAGATCCGCCAGCGGGATATCCACCGAATGCAGTTGGATCGCATGTCCCATCTCGCGCCAATCGGTGGCGATCATGTTAGTCGCGGTGGGCAGGTTCGTGGCACGCCGGAATTCGGCCAGTATCTCGCGCCCCGAGTACCCGTTTTCGGCTCCGCACGGATCTTCCGCATAGGCCAACACGGCATGCGCGCTGGAACATAACTCGATTGCTTCTCTCAGAGACCATGCCCCGTTCGGATCTATCGTGATCCGCGCCTCCGGGAAACGTTCCGCTAACGCGGTGACCGCCTCCATCTCCTTGACGCCCGATAACACTCCGCCCTTCAACTTGAAATCGCGAAATCCATATCGTGCATACGCCGCCTCTGCCAGCCTTACGATCTCATCCGGTGTAATCGCCGGTTCGCGGCGTAAGCGCAGCCACTCATCCGAACCGTCTGCCTCGCTCACGTACGGCAAATCGGTCTTCCGCCGGTCACCCACAAAAAACAGGTAACCCAGCATCTCTACTTCCTGGCGCTGTTGTCCGTCACCAAGCAACGCGGCGACCGGAACGCCCAGATGTTGTCCCAACAGATCCAGCAGCGCAGCTTCGAGAGCGGTCACAGCATGGATAGTAGTGCGAAGATCGAACGTCTGCAGTCCGCGGCCCGCTCTATCGCGATCCGCAAACTGTTCTCGCACGCCGCTGAGGATGTTGTTGTACGTCCCCAGCCCTTGTCCTATCACCAGTGGCTTAGAGTCGTCGAGCGTTTGGTGAATGCGTTCGCCGCCGGGGACTTCACCAACACCCGTGTGTCCCGCATTATCTTTCAGGATCACAATGTTGCGAGTGAAGAACGGCCCATGTGCGCCACTTAGGTTCAGCAGCATGCTGTCGTGGCCCGCCACCGGGATGACCAGCATCTCCGTGATAATCGGCGCAGTGTGCAGGCTCGCGTGTTCAGCCATAGCTTCTTAGTTACCACGCGATAGAATCCACGGAAGTACAGCTATGGACCGGCGGACGTTCACGAAATTTGCTACTGCGTCGTTGACTATTGCCTCTCTTGACGCAGAGCGCGCCTTGTCAGCGAACCGTGAGCCTCAGGCGGGCCGTATGAAACTGGGAACGCAGCATGGTTCAACAGACGAGATTTTACGAACCATTGCAGCTCTGGGAGTGACGCACATCTGCAGCGTTCTCCCTTCCGCTAAGTTCGACCAGAGCTGGTCGGTGGAGGGTCTTACTCGTCTCCGCGAACGGGTGGAGTCCTTCGGCATTCAGCTCGAAGCGGTACCTCTGCCGCTCAGCTCCAGCTACATCACAAAATCGGAAAACCCGGACATCATGCTTGGCAAGAGTCCGGAACGTGATCGCGAAATCGACAATATCTGCAGCATGATTGAGAACTGCTCACGCGCTGGAATTCACACAGTCAAGTACAACATGAGCATTCTCGGCGTCGTACGCACCGAGCGGACTGTTGGCCGTGGCGGCTCCAGCTACAGCACTTTCAAATACAATCAGGCCAAGCAAGACCCGCCGCTGACCGAAGCTGGTCCGGTTTCGAGCGAACTCATGTGGGAAAGAATCACGTATTTCCTCAACCGTGTGGTGCCCGTTGCTGAACGGAATAAGGTGCGAATGGCGTGCCATCCGCATGACCCTGGAATGCCGGAGCCCCAAGGCTACCGAGGAGTACATCGAGTGCTAGGCAGTGTCGATGGACTGAAACGTCTTATCGAAATCAACGCGAGCCCGTATCACGGATTGAATTTTTGCCAGGGCACGGTATCCGAGATGCTCTCCGACCCCGCGACTCAAATCTTCGATGTCATCCGTTATTTCGGCACGCGTAAGAAGATCTTCAATGTGCATTTCCGCAACATCCACGGGCGCTTTCTCGACTTTCAGGAGACATTTCCGGATTGTGGCGACGTGGACATGCTCGAAGCGGTTCGCACATATAAAGAGGTCGGCTACGATGGCATGTTGATGCCTGATCACGTCCCCATCATCGCGGGCGACGAAGGTGGACGCCAGGCATTTGCCTTCGCCTTCGGCTATATCCGCGGTTTGATGCAAGCTGCCGGCGCTTGAAATTTTACGAAATATGACGCCACGTGAATTCGCTGCCTCTCTACGCGGCGTGTTTGGATTTCCGGTTACTCCGTTCAAAGATGACCTCTCGCTGGATCTGGATGCTCTCGAGCAGAACGTGGATCGAATGGCGCGTTACCCGTTTTGCGCAATCGTTGCGGCGGGCGGTACAGGGGAAATGTACTCGATGTCCGTGGAAGAGATCGAGCAGGTGGTTGCGGCAACTGTCAGAGCAGTGAACGGACGCATGCCCGTCGTAGCCGGGACCGGGTTCAATGCAGCACTGGGCGTGGACATTGCGCGCCGGGTCGAGCGTGCGGGTGCGTCTTGCCTGCTGGCTTTGCCTCCTTACTACATCCTCGCGCCTGAAAGCGGATTGTTTGCATATTACGAAGCGCTCGGAAACGCGACTGATCTTCCGCTGATGATCTACAGCCGCGACTGGGTGGTCTTTACGCCAGAGATGGTCGCGAGGTTAGCGGATCGCGTCCCAACCCTGGTGGCGTGGAAAGAAGGGCAAGGCGATATCCGCCGATACCAGCGGATCATGCAATACAACGGCGAGCGGTTAGCGTGGCTTGGCGGCCTCGGTGACGATTGTGTGCCAGGTTATTTTGCGATCGGCGTGCAGGCTTTTACTTCCAGCATTTCGAACATTGCGCCCGAAGTTTCGCTCGCGCTTGCCGGCGCAGGACTGGCTCGCGATTTCGGCCGTCTTGATTATTTAATGCAGCGATACGTGAATCCGCTGTATTCGCTACGCGAACGGGCCCGCGGCTATGAAGTGGCGATGATGAAGGAAGCCATGGAGATGCTTGGTATGAAGGCGGGTCCCGTGCGCCCGCCACTGATGAGAAGCCGCCCAGCGACCTCGAGGATCTGCGGCGCGTCATCGAAGTTTACAAACAGCTAACCAACGACGCGCTCTTGCAAACCTAAGGGAGAATAACAGTCTTCCCTGCGATCTGCCGGCGCGCCGTTTCCACCGCTTCACTCGCCTGCTCCAGTGGAAAGCGATGCGTCACTTCCGCAGCGAAACGCTCCTGCCAATGCGGAATTTCGAGCAGCTTCAGCGCGCGATCGACGTGGCGCGGCTCAAATCCCCAGCTTCCTGATATTTGCAGTTGCTTCCGCGTAATCATGTGCGGATTAATGGGGATGTCTCCGGAATTTGCATATTGCCCCAGTACCAGACACTTGCCACCATCGCGGCACAGTTCCCAACCTTCAGGTACAGCGCTGGGCCGCCCGACGCATTCCAGAATTACATCGGCTCCGTAAGGTCCCGTCTCCGCCAGCACCAGCTTCTTGCGTTCAGCAGCATCCGGCACATCTTCTACCGAAATCGTGGCATGAGCGCCAAAGGTCCGCGCGAGTTCCAATCGGAGCTGCGGCGCTCCGATGACAATCACTTTTGCCGCGCCGGATTGGGTCGCTACCGCTAGCGCCGCCAATCCAACCGGTCCCGCGCCTTGGACAATAACGGTATCGCCTAATTCGATAGTCGTGTGCTCCACGCCATGCAAAACGGTCGTGAGTGCGCATCCGGCGCCCACTACGCTCTCCGTAGATACCGCATCGGGAATGCGAAAAATAGCCGTTCCAGCACGCAGCAGAATATGCTGCGCGTACCCGCCGCGCAAGTGCGGCGCTTCGTCGGCACAGTACGAAATGCCGTACGCCTTACGAAATAAACAGCGGGTCGGCTGTTGTTTCAAACGGCAGTAATAGCATTCGCCGCAAACCATGGAACTCGCCCAGGTGATTCGATCGCCAACGGCAAGATCTGTTCCGCGCCAATCTTGTTTCAGCCCCTCGCCGATTGCTTCAATCCGACCGACGGTCTCGTGCCCCAGAATCACGGGAAGTGGAATATTCAGCTCTCCATCGCACAGGTGCACATCTGTGCCACAGATGCCGGCCATCTCTACGCGGACGAGCACCTCACCCGGACCTACGGAAGGAACCGGGAAATCGCGCAATTCGAGAGGATGTTTATAGGCAGTGAGAACGGCCGCCCTGGAGACACTCATCTACTCAATCTCTATTGCCTTCGGCTCCGTTTCGTCCTCTCGGGCCTCTCTGCGTCCAATCGGCAGGCGCAACCGCAGCACCCGTTCGCGTGCTCGCTCCTCTTCCAGATTCCGGCCCCTGGCGCGCAGCAAGTCCTCGAGCGAAACCATCCCGAGCAAGCAGCGCGGGTCATCACGATCCACCACCGGCAGGCGAGTAAATCCCGACTCGGCCATTCTGTAAACGACAATTCGTAAGGGCTCGTCGGCGAAAGCAGTCATCGGATCGCCCGTCGCAATCTCTTCCAACCGTTTCGCAAGCGTTCTTGGATTCGCTTCCTCGAACAGCTTCAACAGGTGATTGCGGCTGATAACTCCCAAGATGTGTTTCGTGCTGTCCACAACCGGAAACACATGCTGTCCATGAACGCGCTTCGAAGGACGTACCAGTTCGCGCGATTCTGCAATGGTCATGTTCCCCGGTAGCAGTGCGATATTCGTTCGCATCACTTCCCGCACAAATTGGATTTCGAGTGGATCGACGGCGTATTCACGGCTGAGGTGATATCCGCGCCGAGCAATCTTCTCGGTCAAAATCGAGCGCTTCAGCGTCAGTACCGTGAACCCATGCGCGAGGAAGGTCGCAATAGCTAGCGGCAGCAGCATGTTTAAGTCGTGCGTTAGCTCAATGGCAAAGATGATTCCGGTGAATGGCGATCCCATGGTGGCGCCGAGAATCGCGCCCATGCCAACCAGCGGCCAGAACCCTTGGCCGAAGTGGGGCAGAAACATGCCGAAAACGCCGCCCATAGCAGCTCCCATCATCAGCAGCGGAGCAAGTACCCCGCCGGATGTGCCCGAGCCCAGAGAAATAACCCAGATGGTGGATTTCACCAGCAATACGCCGAGGATGAATTTGATGGCGACATCGCCTTTCAGCAGGAATCCGATCACGTCGTATCCCACCCCGAGCGCGGGCGGAAAGATCAGTCCCCCGATTCCGACAAATACCCCGCCGATCGCCGGCCACCACATCCAATGGACCGGTAGCTTTCGGAACGCATCTTCCGCCGCATACACTCCGTGCGTAAGAATCGCCGACAAAGCGCCTGCGCCAAGCCCGACGACAACACAGCCAAGTAACCCGATCGGCCCTATGAAGGCAGCGTGTGCCGGCACGGGAAACAGCGGTCCCATTCCAAGGATGTACCGCCGCGCGGCCCCGGCAGCCGCACTCGCGAAGAAGACTGGAATAGCGCTGCGAGGCTTCCATTCGAAAAGCAATAGCTCTACGGCCAGCAACACCGCCGAGAGTGGAGCAGCGAATGTAGCCGACATCCCCGCCGCCGCGCCGGCCACCAGTAACGTCTTACGTTCCGTGCTGGTCAGGTGAAAAAACTGCGCGATCATGGAGCCGAAGGCGCCCCCGGTCACGATGATGGGACCTTCGGCGCCGAACGGTCCGCCCGAACCGATTGAAACGGCAGCCGAGAGCGGTTTCAGAATCGCCAGCCTCGGTTTAACGCGGCTTCCACTCATCAGGATGGACTCGATTGCTTCGGGAATACCATGCCCGCGGATGCGTTCCGAGCCATAACGCGCCATCAGCCCCACAATCAATGACCCGATCACGGGAACTGCTACAGCAAGCAAGCCCAGGTGGTTGTGAGCCGGCGAAGTCAGCGCGGTATCCAGGCGCTGATAGTAGAAAAGGTTCGTAAAGATCCCAATCAGCTTCAGCAGAAACCACGCTACGAACGCCGCGATAACCCCAATCACAATTGCCATCAGCGTGATGGGTATAACACGAACCGTGGTAGTGAAATCGCCTAACTCATCCAAATGCTTATGGGGCTTATTTTTCATTATTTTGTGTTTTTTAGAAATCCTTCCGACCCGCCGCGCCTATCGCGCCACCTGGTGGACGGCACGCGAGAGCGCGGGACCTGCCGTCTGCAATTCCTGCCAATGCAAAATGGAAAGGCTCTCCAGCAACTGTTCGCCTTCGGCCGTCAATTCAACCAAAACCTCTCGCCGGTCCTCGTCGCTATGGCGCCGAACGACAGCCCCATGCGCGACCGTGCGATCGATCAACTCAACAGTACTGTGATGCCGCAGGCACAATCGCTCCGAAAGCGCCTTGATTGTCGGACGCATTCCTTCCGGCATTCCCTTGATGGCCAGCAGCAATTGATGCTGTTGCGGCTCAATGCCGCTTGCCCGGGCCGATTCTTCACTGAAATGCAGAAAGCGCCGAATTCTGTAACGGAATTCCGCGATTTGCCGGTACTGGCTGTTTGTAATGGACTGTTTCGAAGGCTCTGGCTTGCCCAACTAGATCTATCGTATCACGATATGCTTGTCGCCGCAGTCGCCACCTCGGCTGCACCGTGCCCCGCCCGCTGCTGATGAAAAGAAGCACGCGCGTCTCGAGCCGACACGACCCCGGCGCGCTCAATCGCAAAGCGGATCAACAGGGCGCCCAATGTCCCGAGCACGCCCCCGGCAATGCGCTGTTGCCGGGATTTGTTCCGCAAGGTTCCCATAACCAGACTGGCGCCGGTGAGCAGGGCGGCGGTTCTCCACATCGTGCCGCTCAAGCCCCGCTTCAATGGACGCCCAACGCGCGGCACCACGGACGCTTGCCTTTCCATCACGACGCTGGCCGTGATTTCCGCCATTTGTCCGACCACACCAAAAACCTTAGTGATGCGCCGCTCCTCAGTATTCTCGATGAACATCTCGAATAAAGAACCTACGCTCGACATGGCGGATGCTCCGAACAGGATCGGCAGAACTCGCCGCGACTCCTGCCATACCGGTATCGCGGTATTCGCGACCAGGACGCCGGTATAGGTTGCAAGCCCCATTCCGAAAACCCCGGAAGCGATTCCGAACGCGTCTCCTAAACTTCCGAGCAACCCGCCTCGGCCTCTGAACAGGAGAGTAGGTGCGGACGTTGCTCCCACCGCCGATAGAATCCACGCACCCATATTCATCGGCGAGGTCGGTCGAAACACGCGCAGCATGTTGAAGAAACGGGATGGCTTTCCCAGGTCTCGAATGAGCAGGATGCCGCTTACGCTTGCGCCGATGAAGCCGATCCAATGGCAGCGCCGGATTAGTCGATCGAGAGCTTTCAGTTCGAGCCGGTTAGCTGCGCCGCTGCCCCCAGCACCAGCGCGGCGCCGGTCAAACCGCCGATGTAGTAGTACATCGGAATCGACCACTCCCAAACCGGCTCGTTCAGCATTGGCCGGTCGTAGTACGTCGGATCGCCGCGCCGCGGTTCGGGCAACTGACTCCACGGTTGCGCCATCGCGCTTATGTGTTGGTCGCTTGTGCCTGACGCTTCCTGGTCGGCTCCTTCACCGGTAAGCGAGCCGACCTCCAAATCGATGTCCCGGCCATCCGTCGAGACGGGCTCAACCGAGTTTTTGTACCGTACCGTCATGCACTCTTGCCTCGTGTGCCGAACAGCGCCGCAGCCGACCGCCACTGCCGCCATCCCGAGTGCCCCCACTGCCATGGACGTCCAGGCATCCTTCACCTTCTTGGTCGGAACAACCGGATCAGGCGGCAGGTTATAAACCTCCGGCTTATCGACTAACAGGAAAAACGCGTTGAGACCTTCTGTTCCCGGCTGACTCTCTGCATCGGCACCATAAAGATATGCATCAGCGAGCCCTTGATCATGCAGCTTTTCAACCCGTTGCGCTGCCTTCTCGCGCAGCTCCGTGAGATTACCGAATTGAATTGATTCCGTTGGGCACGCCTTCGCACACGCGGGCGTCATGTCCTCGCGTATGCGGTCATAGCAGAGCGTGCACTTCCAGGCGCGTCCATCCTCCTCGCGCCTGTCGATGACCCCGAAAGGACAGTTCACAATGCAATAGCCGCAGCCGTTGCATACATCCGGCTGTACGTACACAGAGCCGAATTCGGTTCGCATGATCGCGCCGGTAGGGCAACTCTCCAGGCATCCGGCGCGCGCGCAATGCTTGCAAACGTCTGACGAAAACAGCCAGGAAAACGCGCCCTCATCCTGCGTGTGCAACGCCATCGGACGCTCAACAAAAGCAACGTGCCGCCATGTGGAAGCGCCCAGATGAACTGTGTTGTCATATGACATGCCGGAAAACAGAAACCCGTCGTCTGGCAACTGGTTCCACTGCTTACACGCGACTTCGCACGCTTTACAGCCGATACACAGCGTTGTGTCTGTGAAAAAACCCTTTGTTTCGGCCACGCTTACACGTTCCCTTCCTTGGTCTCTTGCGCCTTGAAACCGTGCTTGGTTTCAGGCTTGTGCCGCGCCACCGGGAGGTCGCGCTTATTCATCTGTGAAGGATGCAGCAGGCTGCGCAGCGGTCCGCTTGTGGCATGTCTGCGCCCTTTACTCGTGCGGCCCGCCTCGATTGTTCCTGTGAACGCCTTCGATTCCTGAATGGATACGTTCGGATCGGCGACGAAGCCAATCAGATCGTTGGCGGCATCTCCGCGTACCAGTCCCTTACTCGACCAGTGATACGGCAACCCGATCTGATGAATGGTCCGGCCCTTTATCCGTACCGGACGCAGGCGGTTGGTCACCAGTACACGGGCTTCGATTTCACCGCGCATCGTGCGAATCGTCGCCCATCCACCGTTCTTCAGCTTGCGCTCAGCTGCAAGCTCTGGCGACACTTCGCAGAACATTTCCGGCTGGAGTTCGGAAAGCCACGACAACCATCGCGTCATCCCTCCCGCCGTGTGATGCTCCGTCAACCGGTAAGTCGTAATCAGATACGGGAATCTGGAATCGTCGTACGGCTGATGATAAGGATTATCTTTGCGACGCCATTCCATTCGCTCCGGGTTACATTGCTGCCCGTATAACGGATTCTTTGCAATCGATTCTTCGGGTTCGTAATGCGTCGGCAGCGGACCGTCCTTCAATCCCGTCGGAACGTAAATCCAGCCCTTTCCATCCGACTGCATGACGAACGGATCGATGCCGGAAATGGTCTCTTTCCCTCGCGCATCTTTCGACGGACGGTACGACGGCGGCCGCTCCACAATGAAGTCGGGCGTATCATGCCCCACCCATTCACGTTTTTTCTCGTCCCACCACACTAGCGTCTTGCGCTCCGACCACGGCTTCCCTTCAGGATCTGCCGAAGCGCGGTTGTACAGCACGCGCCGGTTATGCGGCCAAGCCCAAGCCCACTCCGCTGCCACCCAGTTCTGTTCCCAATGCGGCTTTCGCCGCGCGGTCTGGTTGACGCCGTCTCGATACGCGCCGGAGTAGATCCAGCACCCGCACGCAGTCGAGCCGTCGTCTTTCAATGACGTGAAACCCTCTATGGGCTTGTGGTCGGCAACTGTATAACCATTGATTTCGTGAAGCACCGCTTCGGCGCTCGGCTCGTTGAGCGGACCGTGCGTAGGATAGTTCCACGTCAGGTCGCGAATCGGCCAATTCCGAGGCTGATGGTACTCGCCCGCATAGAGCCTCTTCAATCGCTGGCCAAGCTTAAACACAAAATCCAGCTCGCTGCGCGAATCCCCTTTCGGGTCGATGGCTTTGTGGTGCCACTGCAGCAGCCGTTGCGTGTTTGTGAAGCTGCCGTCCTTTTCGGTGTGCGCCGCAGCCGGGAAGAAAAAGACTTCCGTCCCGATGTCTTTTGGCTTCACCTCGCCTCGCTGGATCTCCGGCGCTTCCCGCCAGAAATCGGCCGTTTCCGTCAACTGAAAATCGCGAACCACCAGCCAATCGAGCTGCCGCAATCCCTTCCGCTGCAGCGGACCATTCATCGAACCGACTACCGGGTTTTCACCCATGACGAAGTAGCCTTTGACGATGCCGTCCACCATATCGACAACGGTATTCATGTGCGAATGGTCGCCGGTGAGCGTCGGTAGATAGTCGTAGCACCAATCGCTTTCTTTTGTCGCCGCTTCGCCGAACCACGCCTTCATCAGCGAAATGAAGTATTTGTGGAACTCACCCCACCAGCCCGAAGGCGATTCGTTCAGCCGTAAGTATGTCTTAAGGTCTTTATCGTGTTTCGCCTTCGGCATTGGCAGATAACCGGGCAAAAGGTTGTAAAGAGTCGGTATGTCGGTCGATCCCTGAATGGACGCATGACCGCGCAACGCCATTACGCCCCCGCCTGGTCGGCCCATGTTTCCGAGCAGCAGTTGGATGATAGCGGCGGTCCGTATATATTGCACGCCGACTGAGTGTTGCGTCCAGCCCACTGCATACACGAAGGCGCCGGTCCGGTCGCGGCCGGAATTCCGGCACAGCGCGTCGGCAACCTTCAGGAAAAGATGCTGCGGTATGCCGCAGGTCTCCTCGACCATCTCGGGTGTATAGCGCGAGTAATGCTGTTTGAGAACCTGAAACACGCAACGCGGATTCTGCAGCGTGGGATCGGTATGCTCCGCCTGAATGGGACGCCGTTGGGTTGGTTCACCCTTCTTGCCGCTTTCCGATTCGCGGGCTCCTGCAGCGGCCTCCGGATCCACGTCCTTGTACATCCAGGTTCGCGTCTCGTATGACCCTTTTTCTCCTCCCAGCCGCTAAACAGGCCGTCCAGATCCTCAGTGTCCTTGAAATCGTCGTTCAGGATGGCTGGCGCATTCGTGTAATTGACGACGTAGTCCTTGAAGTACGATTCGGTTTCCAGGATGTGTCGAATGATGCCGCCCAGAAAAGCGATATCCGAACCCGCACGGATCGGCACGTGAATATTGGCGACTGCGCTGGTACGCGTGAAGCGAGGATCCACGTGAATAATGGTTGCGCCGCGCTCGCGCGCCTCCATGACCCAGCGAAACGCGACTGGATGGCACTCGGCCATATTCGAACCTTCGATGACGATGACATCCGAATTCACCAGGTCTCCCGGGAATGTCGTCGCGCCGCCTCGTCCAAACGAGGTCCCCAAACTGGGGACCGTGGAGGAATGTCAAATACGGGCCTGATTTTCGATCTGAACGATGCCTAGCCCCGTAAAGAGCTTTTTGATGACGTAGTTTTCTTCGTTATCGAGCGTCGCGCCGCCGAGATGGGCGATGGCCATAGTGCGACGCAGAGGCTCTCCGTCCTTGTTCTTATCTTCCCAGTTCTCATCACGCGTCTTTTTCACGCGCTCAGCCACCATGTCCATTGCCTGTTCGAGCGGAATCTTTTCCCACTCCGTGCCGTGAGGCCGGCGGTAAAGCACATCTGAAACACGATGCGACCCGGTCACCAGTTGGAACGTAGCAGCGCCTTTAGGACACAAGCAACCCTGCGAGAGCGGCGAGGCGGGATCGCCTTCGATGTCAATAATCTTCTCGTCTTTGACGTACACGAGCTGACCGCAGCCGACGGCGCAGTATGGGCAGACCGAACCGACTACTTTGTCCGCGCCTTTCGTGCGCGCTGTAAGCGCTTCAGTCCGGTCGGACGCCGCCGATTCGCCTAATGCAAACACATCTCCGTTCTTCAACTGACGCAATACAGGCCATTGCATACATTAGCTAGATGCACAATTGCGCCTAAGTTCATCACCCTCTTAGTGAAACTTCGGTGTTGGTGAGCGGTCCAATGTGTGGAATGAGGACTGGATGCGTTTAAAAGATAAGGTGGCCATCATAACCGGTGCCGCAACCGGCATTGGTCAGGGAATCGCGATTCGCTTTGCCCGCGAGGGCGCGGCTGTTGTCGTCGATTATGTAGGAAATCCGAAAGCTCCGGAACAGACTGTAAACACGATCAAGGGTTCGGGCGGCAAAGTACTCGCGGTGGAGGCGGATGTTTCAGACCCCAAACAGGTAGAAAACCTGGTTTCGAGCGCCGTGAAAGCTTTCGGCAAGCTCGATATAGTTGTCAACAATGCGGGCATCGAATCGAAACATCCGTTCGTCGACTATCCTTTGCAAGAACTTCAGAAGATACTCAATGTAAATCTGATCGGCCCATTTCTGGTAGCGCAAGCAGCCGCGCGCCAGATGATCCAACAGAATCAAGGTGGCCGGATCATCAACATCTCCTCCGTGCATGAAGACCTGCCCATGCCGACCAATGCCGCTTATTGCGCGAGCAAAGGCGGATTGCGCATGTTGATGCGAACCATCTGCGTGGAACTCGCCAAGTACAACATCACGGTGAACAACATCGGGCCGGGCGCTGTCTACACTCCCATCGACGCCGACATTGAAGCGAAACCCGAACTCGAAAAAGCCTTGATGTCCGAGATCCCCTTGAACCGATGGGGTAAGCCGGAGGATGTTGCCGGACTCGCAGTGTTCCTCGCTTCTGAGGAAGCGGCTTACGTCACCGGGGCGACATACTTCATCGACGGCGGAATGCTGCAGCAAGCGGGCAGCTATTAATGGTTAGTGATGCAGATCGTTTCGACGGAGATCGCGCCTTACCTGGAAGATGCCTCCGGATACCACGGCGTCGCTGAGAAGGTCTTTCTTCCTTCGGAGATCGGCGAAGTCCGAGAACTGGTTCGGCAGGCGTCTGCCGGTCGCGTTCCCATTACCATTGCCGGCGCGGGCAGCGGCCTGACTGGCGCGCGCGTTCCACACGAAGGCTGGATTATTTCGCTCGAGCGGTTTCGAGCAGTCGAGGTTCAGCCGGGCAAGGCGCGCTGCGGAGTTGGCGCGAGTTTGAGGGATCTGCAGCAGGCGGCCGCTCGATCAAAGCAATTCTTCGGTCCGAACCCAACTGAAACGTTGGCCTCAATAGGTGGAATCATCAGCACCAACGCGGGGGGAGCACGCAGCTTCCGGTTTGGATCCGTGCGGCATCATGTGCTGGCGTTAGAGGTGACGTTCATGGACGGCCGCACCGTTCGTGTGAAGCGCGGCGAGAAAGTTGAATTTCCTTATCGAACCGTTCGCGTTCCAAGCACTACAAAGAACTCTGCTGGATACTATTTGCGGCCGGATCTGGACTGGGTCGATCTGCTTTCGGGTTCGGAAGGGACGCTGGGAATCATTACCGAGGCTGAACTGCAACTGCTCCCCGAGCCGGCAGCGATCCTCAGCGGTGTCGTCTTCTTTCCGTCGGAAGAGCAGGCGCTCGACAGTGTGGATGCATGGCGCACGCTGCCCAACCTGCGGCTGTTGGAATCGATGGATGAACGCGCGCTGGACATTCTTCGGCCTCACTATCCGTCTATCTCGCCGGCCGCGCGAGCAGCTCTGTTGTTCGAGCAGGATCTTGCATCCGAAGAGGACCCGGAGGTGGATCTATGGACAGAGCGTTTGACTCAGCAACAGGCGCTTGAAGAAGAATCATGGTTCGGGTTCACCGCGGCGGATCGGGAGCGCTTTATCGATTTTCGGCACGCGCTTCCCACGCTCGTGGTGGAAAAGGCAAGGCGGAACGGAGCGAAATTCGGCAGCGACTTCGCGGTTCCATTGGAACGCAGCCGTGATCTCTACGCCTACTACCGCAAGCGCTGCAACGAGGTGTTTCCGAATGAATATACGATCTTCGGGCACGTTGGCGATGCGAACGTGCATGTGAACCTGCTGCCTTCCACGCCCGAGCGCGCGAAGGTCGCTGGAGAGCTGATGGAAGATTTTGCTCGTTACGTAGTCTCACTCAAAGGGACTGTGGCGGCCGAGCACGGCATCGGCAAGACGAAGACAAACCTGCTGAAGCTCATGTATTCGGCGGATGAGATCGAAGCGATGAAAGACGTGAAGCGCCAATTAGATCCGGATTGGCTGCTGGGCAGAGGGACAATCTTCGAGCCCTAAACCATACCCGACCAGTTCACAAACAGCGCTGCCAATACAGCACCACAGATGGGACCAAAGAACGGAATCCACGCATAGCTCCAATCGGAGCTGCCTTTACCGGGAATCGGAAGCAGCGCATGGGCAAGACGCGGGCGCGAGGTCGCGCGCCGGATTGATGGCGTAGCCGGTGGTTCCACCAAGCGAAAGACCGATGCTCCACACCAATCCTCCAACTAAGAGCGGCCCCATGCTGGGAGGAGTACCGCCGGGAGAGAGGCGCTTCGAAGTGAATGCGGTGGCGACGAGCACCAGGACGAAGGTTGCAATCACTTCGCAGATGAAGTTGATTAAAGGGCTGCGTATGGCGGGGATGGTACAGAAGGCTCCGAGTTTGTGGGCGGGGTCTTCCGTCAGCTTCCAATGCGGATGATAGAAAATCCAGACGAGTATAGCGCCGAATAACGCTCCAGCAAGCTGGACCGGAATATAGAGCCATAGGCGGTCAGCATGTCCGGTCATGATTACAGAGGCAATCGTGAAAGCGGGGTTTAGATGTTGATCGCGATCGCCTAGGGCTGCGGCGACCTCGATGCCGGCGAACACTGCCAAGCCCCACGCAGTGGTGATGGCCATCCAGCCAGCGTTCTGTGCTTTGGAACGCGCCAGCAGGACGCCGGCGACGATTCCATCGCCCAAGAGAATCAAGAGTGCAGTTCCAACGAACTCACCCAGCACAGCCGCGGTACTCGATTCCATATCAGATCGTATTATGAACAAGTTGAACTACGTACTTGCGCTAGACCAGGGAACAACGAGTTCCCGAGCCATTCTCTACGACCACGACGGCACCATTCGGGGCACGGCGCAGCGGGAGTTCGAGCAGATCTATCCGAACCCGGGTTGGGTGGAGCACGATGCGGAGGAGATCTGGGCCTCGCAGATGGGTGTGGCCGTGGAAGCGCTCAGCCGGGCGCACGCACGGCCGCGCGACATCGCGGCGCTGGGGATCACGAACCAGCGCGAAACAACCATCGTTTGGGAACGCAAGACCGGCAAGCCGGTTTACAACGCGATCGTCTGGCAGGACCGGCGCACCGCGGCAATCTGCGACAAGCTTCGGGAGCAAGGTCTTGAAGCTACGATCCAGCAGAAGACCGGACTGCTGATCGATGCCTACTTTTCGGCGAGCAAGATCATGTGGATCCTGGACAACGTCGAAGGCGCGCGGCGGAAGGCGGAAGCGGGCGAGCTTGCCTTCGGAACAGTCGATAGCTGGCTGATTTGGAACCTGACCAGCGGAAACGCTTCATGCCACGGATGCGACGAACGCCTCGCGCACCATGCTGTTCAACATCCATGACGGCGCATGGGATGCAGAGTTGCTGAAGGCGATGCGCATTCCGGATTCGATGCTGCCGGAGGTGCGGCCTTCGAGCGGCGAGTATGGGCAAGTTTCGACGACTCTTGGCTTAGAGGACATCGCGATCGGCGGCGTAGCGGGCGACCAGCAGGCGGCGCTCTTTGGGCAGGCGTGCTTCCGTCCAGGCATGGCGAAGTGCACCTACGGTACCGGCGCGTTTCTGCTGCAGACGCTCGGGGCCGGAGGCGAAGCAGTCCACGAACCGGCTGCTGACCACAGTGGCCTGGCAGGTAGAGAGCAGGCTCGAGTACGCGATGGAAGGCAGCGTCTTCATTGCCGGTTCGGTCGTGCAATGGCTGCGCGATGGGCTGGGAATCATTCGGTCGTCGGAGGAGGTCGAGGCACTGGCGCTAAGCGTTCCAGATAACGGCGACGTATATCTTGTGCCGGCGTTCACCGGGTCTGGGCGCACCGCACTGGGACCCGCATGCGCGCGGCATCATCGTCGGCATCACGCGCGGGACAAAGGCCGGGCACATTGCTCGCGCTTCGCTCGAGAGCATCGCTTATCAGGTGGCGGATCTGCTCAGCGCGATGCAGGCAGGACGCAGGCGTTCCGATTCATGAGCTGCGCGTTGACGGCGGAGCGGCTCGCAACGACACTCTGATGCAGTTTCAAGCGGACTTGCTCGGCATACCAGTTGTGCGTCCCGCAAGCACGGAGACCACCTCGCTTGGGCGCGGCGTATCTCGCCGGGCTGGCGGCCGGGTTCTGGAAAGATCGGGACGAGATCCAAGCCCACTGGAAGGTGGGGAAGGAGTTTCATCCCGTGCTTAAGGCCAGCGAACGCGACCGGCTGAGAAGCCGCTGGCAACAGGCGCTGGAACGCGCGAAAGCCTGGAGCGAGCCCACGGCATGACGCGGCCGGAGATGCTGAACCGGCTCCGTTTGCACAACGGCGAATGGGACATCATCATCGTGGGCGGCGGCGCAACGGGTGTTGGGGTCGCGATTGACGCTGCTTCGCGCGGTTATGACACGCTGCTGCTCGAAGGCAGCGATTTCGGCAAAGGTACGTCGAGCCGCAGCACCAAGCTGGTGCACGGCGGCGTTCGCTATCTGGAGCAAGGGAATATTTCGCTGGTGATGGAAGCGTTGAAAGAGCGCGGCATCTTGCGCCAGAACGCGCCGCATCTGGTGAGCGATCTGGCGTTCGTTGTGCCGAATTACGACTGGTGGGAAGCGCCGTTTTACGGTTTGGGTTTGAAGATCTACAATCTCCTTTCCGGGAAATACGGATTCGGCGCCTCGAAGATTCTTTCGCGCGAAGAAACGCTGGAACGTTTGCCGACGATCAATCAGGAAGGACTGCGCGGCGGCGTGATTTACTACGACGGACAGTTCGACGACGCGCGGTTACTGATTCACATGGTCGCGACTGCAGCCGAGCAAGGCGCTACGCTGCTCAACTATGTTCCTGTAAATGCACTGACAAAGGATTCCGACGGGTTTGTGAACGGTGTAGTGGCTCAGGACGCGGAGAGCGGGGAGGAGTTCACGGCAACGGCAAAAGTGGTTGTAAATGCAACGGGTCCGTTCACGGATACCGTTCGCAAGCTGGCGGATTCGTCAGTGAAACCGATGATTTCACCGAGCCAGGGCGTGCATCTGGTGTTCGACCGTTCCTTTCTTCCCGGGAATTCGGCCATCATGGTTCCGCACACCAGCGATGGACGCGTGCTGTTCGCGATTCCGTGGCACGGGCACACGCTGGTGGGAACGACGGATACTCCGATCTCAGCGCCGACCCTGGACCCGTCGCCGCAAGAAGACGAAATCGAATTCATTCTAAAGACCGCCGGCGAGTATTTGCACAAAGCGCCCACGCGGAACGATGTATTGAGTGTGTTTACCGGAATTCGGCCGCTGGTGAAGGCGTCCGACTCCGGCAACACTGCGGCGCTTTCGCGCGATCACACCATTCAGATCGACGAATCGGGGCTGTTGAACATCACGGGCGGCAAGTGGACGACCTACCGGCACATGGCGGAGGATTGCGTGAACCATGCCGCAGTCCTTGGGAAGCTGCCTGAGCAAGAGTGCGTGACCAAGCGGCTGAACATTCACGGATTTCTCGAACAGTCGCGACGATTCGGGCATCTGTCGGTTTATGGGTCGGATGCCGCAGCAATTCGCGAATTGATGAACGGCGAGCCGGAATTGTCTCAGCCGTTGGCCAATGGCCTGCCGTACATGGGCGCTGAAGTGGTTTGGGCCGTGCGGTACGAGATGGCGCGAACGGTAGATGATGTGCTATCACGCCGCACACGGGCCTTGTTTCTGAATGCCGGAGCGGCGCTGCACGCCGCTCCGAAAGTGGCGTCGTTGATGGCTCGAGAACGGGGTTACGACGGGTCATGGGAAGCGAACCAAATTGCCGCTTTCAGACGGGTTGCCGCGCATTTTGTTTTGCCGTCCTAGTTATAAGCCTCACGCGCGCGCCTCGGTTACGTATTCGAGGCTGCGTATGGTTTCGATGGCTTTTAGGTAAAAGGTTTCTGTTCCACGGCTTCCCGATTTGAGGACGACGGGCAGGGCGGATCCAGAGAGGGTGACACAGACAGGAATGCCGGGTTCTATGTTGGGGCCGACAGCGAGAGCACCGAAGCCCAGCAAATGCGAGAGGATGCTGGCGGTGTGCGAACCCGCGACGATGAGGCCCTCCGGAGTGATGAAACTCATCAAGTCGCGAACGAAGCTGGCGAGACTGCGGGCGATGGATTCTCTGGCGTCGCCAACGGTCTTGTTTTGCTGGCGCAGATAATCGTGAAGAGTTTGGCTGTCCGCGGAGGCATGCAGGAGGCAAGTGCCGCCGGATGCGAGTTCTTCGGAGATGGGCGTCAATACAGAATCGGGCAGGATGCCCATGGCGAGGTTCAAAGCATCGAGCGTGATTGCGACGGCGTGGTGAGCTGCAAGCCACTCGTTTTGGCTAAGCGTGACGGGGGAGTCGCTTCCTGCGACAACGAGAAACCCTCGTCCGCCATTCCGGCGCTGCGGATAGACGGGCGTTAGAGGTGTCCACGAGGTGGGAAGGCGGCTCGCGAGGACGGAACTGCCGGTGACAAGACGGAGATCAGAGATGGCTTCGCAGAGGATCGGCAACTCATGCTCGGAGGCGAAGTCCAAGATGGCAATCTCAACTCCAGTAGCGCGTAACTGGTCGAGACGTTGCCTGATTCCGGCCACGCCTTGTGCCGCACCTAGCGGGGAGGTTAGAGCGACGCGGCGCTTGGTTTGACGCTGCAACTGAGCAAGTAAGCCGCTTCTAGTTTCACCATTGGCGGGCAGGTCCGGCAGCGCAACAGTGAACTCCTGGTGGGTTTCGTCCATGGCCGCATCGATGGAAGAGCCGATGTCGCTTTCGGCGGAGCCGAGCGTACTGGAGTATTTGACTTGCAGCAAGGCAGGGTCAACCGTTTCCAGCAGCCGGATGGCGCGGCGCGTCTCTTCATAGGCGATATCACTTCTGCCGAAGCGAGAAGGCGTTGCGATGACAATAGCTTCGGCATCGCGCGTCCATTTTACAAAGTCTCCATGCCACGGCTCCGCCATGACGAGAATGGGCCGCATGCCGCGATCCGCCAGCATACCGGCCAAATCCGCCGCGCCGGTGTCGTCGCGAGCGACTGCTCCAAAAACTATTGCCATACGCTATTCGAAGGTGTTCCTACCCAACCCAACTTTCCTTAGCTTAGACGCTTTTGCTGTTTTCGGCGCAACGGATCTTTGAGTTACCGCCCTTCGGCAGTGGCGTATTTTTTCCAAATGGCGGGGTCGGTGAGCATCTGGATGAAGATTCCCCCGACGACGGAGCGGGCCTGGAAGCCGACCTGCTTGCCCGTTTTCGTGTCATACCAGTCGCTCAGGGGAACACGGCTGGGGGATTTATCAGCGAATTCATAGGCGGGTTGAAACAAGTGGATGAAACCCGCGCGGGAGTTACTCAGGGAAGCGGTCCAAGTCAGCCAGTCGAGTTTGGTGTAATCGGCACGGTTGTCAAGCGGCAGACCGTACCTACTCTGATGTTTGTTATAGAAGGCGAGTTCTTTGTCCAGTACCGCGGGCGGGAACAAGTTGACGTTTAGTAACTTGTCCCAGACGAGATTGTATTTCTGACTCCAGGAGCCGGACTGATCGAAGGCCAGGCGGAAGTGATCGCCCTCGCGATCCATTGTTACCCAGCGTCCGGCGTAATCTCGAGCGAGGCTTAAGTACTGGTTCGCGACGTCCTGATGGTTCAGCATGTTCGCGAGCTTGCCGTAAGCGGCTAAGGCAAGGATGGCTTTGATGGACAGATTGGCGTTATGAGCCAAGTGGCCGGCGAAATCGTCGGTAGAGAGCTGATTTTCGGGATCGAGGCCATTGGCGCGGAGATATTCGGCCCATTTGGTAAGGATGGGCCAATACTTTTCAGCGAATTGCGCGGTGCCGTTCACTTGGGCGATGCCAGCGACCATCAGGAGCATGTTTCCGGTTTCTTCGACGGGCATCTGGTCCTCTTCGGTTTTTTCGCGACCGCCGTACTGCTGGCCATTCGCTAAGGGGTAGCGGCCGAGATCGTGGGGGGCGAAGGGAAATTTCCAACGCGGAAGGCCGGCATATTCGAGAACCGGCTTGAGCTGAGCTTCGAGAAGGCGGGTATTGAAAAGCAGGAAAAACGGGGAGCTTGGGTAAGTAACATCGACCGTATCGATAGATCCATTCGAGAAATTTTCTTTCGAGAAGTAGAGCGGTGTGCCGTCGATATCGGCAGTGAGTTTGTGGGCGGCTAGAGTCTGTGGAAAGGCAAGGGCGCACAAGCGTGCGTAGTCTTCGCCGCCAACGCTTGTAAGATCGGCCATGAGCTGACGGTCGAAGCCAGTCGATTGAGTGTCGAGGGTTTCGTAATCCGCTAGAGCGGTACGCAACATGTCTATTACTTCCGTACCATTACGCCGCCAGTAAGGACGGAGGCGCCGCTCCAAGTAAGCAATCGAGAAAATATCGTCGTACGCAATTACTAAGTGGCGTGAAACGGGAGTAGCAGTAACGGCTCCGAAGTCAAAAGAGGCCGCGAGAACGGGGGGAGGCTGAGCGTAGGGCTGATCGGTTTTCAAATCGTCAGAATCGGGGACGTGACCGGAGGTAGTGAAGCTTTTGATGGCGTCGGGCCGTACGGTCGCGGCTTCCGAGGCGCCGTCCGCCGGTGGGGCGACGACGTAGAGATAACCCCAATCGATACGGAGATCGTCGCCTGACTTTTCGAGAATGGGCTGCTGCTGGGTGCCGACGCGGAGGATCTGGAGATTGCCCGTTTTGTAGCGGGACCACGCGACGGACTGCTCGGGGGTATTGACTGCGATCTGGGAAGCGGCATCGAAATAGATTTGGACCTGATGGGTGGCGGAATCGGAAGAGCGGATGGTCCAGGTGAGGTACGTGACGGGACGCGAGACGAGCTCAAGGTTTTGCGGCAGCGTGGGATTAAGAAAGGTGAGCGTGATTTGAACGCCGGCGCCTTCGAACTGGTAGATGGTGTGGGTCGGCAGGACTTCGAGATGGCTTTGCGGAAGAACAGGGGAGCGGCGAGGCTCAGTACCCATGATGCGATAGATTTTTCCGTCGATGCGAGCGAGGCTGGTGAGAGATTGAACGGTACAGGTCCAATGTCTAGTCGGTTGATCGGTGAGGCGATTTGCCATGGACCAGATGCTGAAATAGGGATCGTGGGTGACGAGGGGGACGGCGGGCGGTCTGAAGGGAGTTTTGTCAGGCTCCTGGGCTGCCGCGAGAGAGAAGGCGCACAAGAATGCCGCAACGAGGGACAGTACGGGTTTGAGTTTCATGACTGGCTGACTTTCATCGTAGTCGCCCGCTGATTTGGCGGGAGAATCAGGCCGCGCGTTTGGCGTTTTTCAGTTCAGAAGGCGATTCGTTTACTTCGACGGGCGGATTTTGCGAAATGAACTGGTCGTCCGGGTGGGTTTCGATGTTGGTTTGCGAAACGAACCCAACGGCCGTGACCGATTTTGGGCTGGGCTGCGAAACGAAGCCAATTTTCTTCAGCTTGAGGAGAGCGCTCAGAGCTTTATAGAAACGGCGTTCGTGGGTGGTTTGATAGCGGAGGAAAAGGGCGAGCTGTTTTTGATCGACTCCTTCGGCAGTAAAGCAATCGTTCTGGAAGCGAATGGCGCGTTGGGTGAGCCAATGAGACTGCGCCATCTCATTAATAAGGATTTCTTCGCTGACGGTGGCGGGTTGATGCTCTTCCAAGAGATCGGTGAGGAGAGCCTCGAATGCGGCGGGGTCTTCGCCGGGGATGATGACGGTTCCTGAGGCGAGGCCGTGCTTGGTTAAATTACGAGACGAAGCCGATTTGCCTGGCGAACTACGTGGACCGGTAGAGAATTGGGCATTTGCTCGATTGATGGCGGCCCGGTTGATTTCAGCGGGAGAGGGCGTGTTTTGCGATACGAAGCCAAATTCATCGGTTTCGGCCGGCGGCTGCGGCCGGGGAGCAGGGGCGGTTGTGGGGACGAAGTCACGCAGGATGGCCGGGTTTTCAGCCGAACGTTTAGCGCGTTTGGCGCGATAGTAGTCGCGGATTTCCTCGGCGGACGCGTCGGAGCGTGGCCCTGCAGTTGGACCAGGAGGCGGGATGGGGAGCCCGGCTTCGAGGAGGCGACGGTCCATGATGGCGTTGTTGCGGATTTGGACTTCGCGGGGGAATTCATCCTCGAGTTCGGGATTCCAGCGGGGCTGGATTTCGGAAAATTCCTCCGCCGCCGGGGAGCAAGCACCGCTTGCCTGCCGGGCCGTCTCCTTTAAGCCCGGCAACGGCGGCGCGGAGGCTTGGCGATTCGCCGTCGCTGAGGACCAAGCACCGCTTGCCTGCCGGGACTTCTTGAGCTCGAGTTTTTTCGCTTTGCGCTCGGCTTCGCGGCGCTCTCTGCGGGCTTGACGAGGGGTCATGTGTTTCGCGTCTCCTAAATGGGAAATGGGCAAGAGAAGGGTGAGAGCCCGTTCCTGCCCGGCCAAACCGTAGCATGGCTGGGCAAGGGGGCAGCGTGATCAATGGGCTTCGGCCGCGAATAAGTTGTTGAGGAGCTTCGGGTGGGATTTATTTCTTGGATTGGTGACTCACTTGGGCAGCTATGCCGTTGAACTGATTCACCGCTCACCGGGCAGGTATCCAGCGCCCCTTCGCAGTTAGTGTTAAGCGCAGTTTCTTACGGGTGACACTGTCGGCCGATCTGATGTCGAGACAGACTGTCTGGCGTTGCTTGGGCGCTGGTCATCGGTAATGTCATCAACTTGCGCCCTTTGACAGGAACGATCTGTCCTTGTTAGCCCTCGCGGCTACGCGGGAGCGGGCGGTACGGAGGCGCACAGTCCATTTCCGATTCGGTGGGCTAAAGCTGTTACTCTCTGTACCTGAATGCTGGGAGGTGGATGGTACGGCGTTTAACAGTACTAATCCGCTCAACACTCGCCAACTCCCAGTCGCGCAGTCAGTTGCGATTACATTTCCGACTTTTGCGCGGAGAACGTATAAGACGCTCAAGTCATCCCGCGCTATGGCCAATCTCACCGTAGCCGACTTCCCGTCAACGTGGTTTCTCCCTGGCCAACGTTGGCGACAGTCCGTCAAGACAAAGGGCGTTATTCGAGCTTTCATTTTGCAACAGATATTTGCGACTAAAGGTGTCATCCTCGGCAGGCCCGATGAAAGGGCGCGAAAGAGATGCCCCGATGATCGGGGACCAAGCTTTGCGATTCAATTTGCATCAGACTTTTGCAACACCCGATGGCCTGATTTTATTGGGTTTTCTGGCTCGTTGCAAAACTTACCCTTCATGAAACCGCGCGCGCTGACCCGAGTTCTTGGGCGAGTCCGATGAGAAGCCCTTCAGGCCCACGGATGTAGCAGAGCCGATAAGTGTCTTTATACTGGACTACTTCACCTACGAGCTGCGCGCCACGCGTGCGGAGCCTTTCAAGCGTCTCGTCGACGTCGTCCACGGCGAACATGACGCGGAGGTAGCCTAGAGCGTTCACCGGGGCGTTGCGGTGATCCGCGACGACAGGCGGCGTGAGAAAGCGAGAGAGTTCGAGCCGACCGTGTCCGTCCGGCGTGCGCATCATCGCAATCTCGACGCGCTGATCCCGTAGTCCGGTGACACGTCCGGCCCATTCTCCTTCGATAATGGCCCGCCCTTCGAGCTCGAGGCCGAGCTCGCGAAAAAAGTCAATCGTCCCCCCGAGATCATCGACGACGATTCCTACGTTGTCCATCCGTTTGAGCGCCATGTGTCTCAATCTACAAGGTTGCGTCTAGTCCCACAACGGACCCATTATGCAACTTCGGGATATCAAGCGCGAACGAATTCTGAATAACGATTGGGCCGGAAAGTTATGACCGATCCCCTCCACGCACTTTACTCATCCCGTGGCGGGATGCGTTGGTCCTTCCGGGAGTTGGGGAAATTCAGCATGCCCATCAGGCCAAAGAAGCCGACCCCCAACAACCCGCCGGAAGCGACGAGTCCAAAGACATCAATGGGGTGCAGCGCCTCTACACGCGGCTTGCCCAGATCATTCAGGAGCTTCATCACTCCCAGCAGCGCAATCACTAAACCGGTAAGCCGGCTGCTTTTCTTCAGGTCGGCCCACTTTTCCTTCACAGTTCCCACTCTCCTCCGGCCCGCATCCCGGCCCCGAATCATTGTGACAGGAAGGCCGGGATCGTTTAACCCAGCCGCTAGTGGAATGTGACCGGCGAGGAGATCTCCACGGGGCAATGCGATCGATGTTCCGCATCGGGAAGTAGCTCATCCGCCGCATCCGCGACCCAAAAGCGGGATACCGATCCGTCAAGAGGTGCCGAGGCCTGTCTGTGCTTCGCACCTGCGATGGGTCATCGTCGATGATGTGCGATCTAACCATTTTCAAACGGGCCACCGGGACGCAAATCGTGAACTTTGCGCGTATTGACGGAGTATTCATCTGGTCGCAAACAAAACATAAACATTGCAGTTTTCACCAGAAAGCTTGCTGTGCAACGCCCAATTACAATGAAAGTTCAGATAATAATACTGCTGTTTCACGCCCTGCTGCTCTAACAGCTTGCGTATCGCTGCCATGAGATAAACAGCTTGAGGCTCGCCCTCAATGCCGTCCCGCAAGAGCGCACCCAACTTTCTTAAAATCTCCGGCTCCATAAATCCCCCTGCCGCTGATACTACCCTTTTTGCAACGTGCATTTTCACGCACTTTGCAGTAAGGAAGGGGTATGGGTGAATGTATAATGAGATAGAGAGTTGTTTAATAGGATGGGTGTGATTGTGGTATTGGTGTGAATAAGAATAAGATGCTTAGATTGTAAGGAGTGAGGTGATAGTGAGGGGTTGTGAATGCAAGGTGGTGGGGATGATAGCAGACAGCGCAGATGAGTTAGATGATGCAGAGAGTATATAGGCTTTGAGGTAAGCAAAAAAGATGGAACACTCTCACTTATTTGTAGAAGATGAAGATCTTCATGACGCAGACGCTCGTACAGGAGGGCGGAGAGGATCTGCAGGATCCACGGCAGGATGTTCATGGTGTTTTCTCGCTCGGATAGTTGAACAGGAGCTGATTGCCGGCGAGATCATCGACCACAGAAGTCGATGACCCCATGAACCTCCTTGACTGGAACGCCCTTTGCCTCAAGTTCTGCGCGTAGCGCATCAACCCGGCGACGCGGCCTCAGGCGTCGCGATAGACATTTAGGGAAATGAATATAACTGCTTTGCCGATTTTCTCTGGTGCCAGATTGTTGGCAAGGATAAAGGAAAGCCCTGCCAGTGGACCTGTGCGACTCGTGCTCTGCCTTCCTCGTCGTAGCGCCATGGGCTCTGAAACCAAGCAGGTTCACGTAAAACGGAACCAAGGCATCGACATCCTTCACGTGGAAGAAGAGAAGCGCGAACCAATCAGTCATAAATCAAGTATCCTAGAATTAAAGTCTCAAGAAAGAGAAGAGAAGACGTAAAACGCGCTTCGCGCGCATTTGAGTTGCGCAAAGTGTCCGGAACTCGGCATCTAGGACACCAGCCATGTAAGCTCCGCGGTTTACGATGTGTCAGATCTGATGCCGTTCGTCGTTCTCTATTCGGTTGCGCTCACCTAAATCTCAGTAGGCCAGCATGCGAGCGAAGGGGCTTGACTGCGGTAGGGGTGGAGCAGGCTTTCGTCATGTTTCTCGAAGTCCATTCAGTACAGCCTCGCGATGGCTAAGCGGTGCCGCGTGCTCCGAGCCGCGCAGCGCTTCAGTCCCTCCGCCCGAAGCGGCGTATGCAGCGTCATTACCGGCTCGATGAAGCCGGTCGCAGCCGGCCTGACAGAAACTCAGGGCACTGCGCTTGCGAAACGTCGACAGAACAGAAGCTGCGGGTCGCAAGTTTAGGTAGGATGGCAGCAACGATAACATGATCGCTCGCATGTGGCACGGATATACGACGCCTGAAAACGCGGACGCTTACGAAGCAACGCTGAAGCCCGAGTTACTGCCGGGCCTCAGCAAAATGCCGGGATTTCTTGGCAGCTATTTGCTTCGGCGCGCTTCCGACGGTGAGGTAGAGTTCATCACGATTATTCTTTGGGAGTCGTACGAGGCGCTTAGAGCTATTGCAGGCGAGAACTATGAGACTGCTATTGTTCCACAAGAGCGTCGTAAGTACCTGAAGCGGTTTGACGGTAAAGCGCAGCACTATGAGGTGAGTTCGGTTAACTTTCTGAGCAGCGAGCGACGGCAAGAATAATCGGGTGGGTATCCAGTAACGTGTGACAGGCCGAAATGAATGAATCATCGAACTGGGCGTGATCGCGAACGGCGTCGATATCAAAAGCCCTTTGGTGACTCTCACCGTGGCCGAGAAACCATCCAGGTGGCTTGGATTGCCTGTCGCAAGGCGCTCTTTCCGCGCAGATCTCTTGCTCGAAGCAGCCGCTGCCTTCAACGGGGGACCCGCGCGCCGTCATCCGCGCGCGGCTAGTCCCGGTCCAACAGTGTCATCCATTTTAAAAATCGCTCATTGTAGCGCAAGCCGCTTGGACGTCCACATCTGCCATACGCGAGAAGAATGGCACTCGGCCTAGTTCATCCGCAACGCAAGCTTCAGGGGAGGGAGACTCAGTTCCGGCGGTCGTATTAAGATTCGGCTCGATGCATGTTTCCAGACGTAGCCTGCTGGCAACCACGGCGTTGCGGCCGCCAGTTCCGGCGCGTGTACCGAAATGTCTGCCGCTCTAAGCTGAAAGTCATCGTCACCGGCGGTCATCCCGGCGATCCCGAATGCGGCTGCGCCGGCAGGATTGCCCGCTACACCACCCTCGGCCACAATGCCGCTCTGCTTTATCTCAATCACAGCCAGGGGTATTGCAACGGTGAGCGTGACGGCAACCATTGCGGCGAGATTCGCACTGCTGAAGTACACAAGGCCTGCGAAATCCTCAAAGCCCGGCCGCTCTTTGCCGGTCAATACGATGGTCAAGCCGTGGTCGACGATGAACACTACGCTGCCTTCGGCAAACTACTCGATGCGGAAGATCCTGACATCCTGTTCGCGCAATAGCGCATCAAGAAGCATCGCGACCGTCGCGCCCTGTCTAACCTCGCGCTCGAGGCGTGGCTCCGTGGCGGCAAGAAAGCAGCGTTCTTTTCCTATGAGGTTGCCGACGACACATGATGTTCACTCCCGCGCACTACGTCGACATCTCCGCGGTCGAACAGCAGCGTCATGCCGCTTGTTACGCCCACGTCTTCTAAGGAAACGCCCGGCGACGCACGCGCGACTGCTTGGCGATTTCCTCTCTGTATTGACCAAGCGTCGCTTGGCTGCCGGGCTAGCAATGCCCAGGAAATGGTATCCGAAACAGGTCGAACTCACGCGTTTTCGGCGGAGCGTCAGCGGTTTTGGACAGGCCGAAGCATTTCTTCAGCATGGGGAAAGCAAGCCCGGCTTCCTGCCGTGATCGTACAATCGGCTGCAAACCACGTTTGTCCCGCTGCACTCGGCGAAAGAAAGACCGCCTCCCGATGAGCAGCATCAGCTTGGGCGGAGAATCCGGTTTAAAGGCGCCTTTCCAACCAGCGCGTTATCACTAAGCCGCTGGCGGGGCCGACTTTGCTACGGGCAGAAGTCGTTATGCCCAGCCCAGTTCCTTAAGTGCCAGACCAGCGTTCCATATTTTGGTCATGTGAGCAATTTTGCCGTTCTCGAATTGCATCACATATACGTAATCGGTGCTCAGTCGTCGACCGGTCGGAGGGACCGGCCCGCCCTGGCCTGTGTGCGTTCCGTGAAATACAGCATAGGCGGCGACATTACTTCGAACAGAGTCCGTGGCGAATGACCTCAGTTCGTAGTGCGCGTCCGGCAAGACGGATAAGATGCCCTGCATCCAGTTTGTGTACTGCGCGAGCGTCGTTACGTTCAGGAGCGGCTCGGACTGCGCCGAAAACGTTGCATCAGGCGTGCAGTGCTCGCGGCACGCGTCCCAACCTTTGCCCGTTTCGCATGCCTCAAAAAATGCCTCTGCCACGCTCGTAATCGACATTGTCTCTGGCATTGCTTTTCTCCTACTGGTTGCGGCCCCGGGGCTTGGGACACAAGGATATCACGATTTGAGCGTTGCACTTTGTTACCGAGCTGCAATGTCGGAGTGCGACGCCTCACGTTGCTGTTCGCATCCAGCGAGGTAATACGGACGGAGGCAGTTTCATTTGTATCGGAGTATAGGTGACAGGAGTTTACCGCCTCGGTCGACATTTGCGCCGTCCACATTTGCGTCCCACGGATTGGCCGTTTCCAAGATGTAGCCAGATGATTCCTCTGGAGTCGACATGGCGCGGGCCAACTTCCGGAATTGCCCGTAATCCAGATACAACCTCCCGGATGGACGTCCAAGACTGCGATCGTTAGCTCGGGGGTGCCGCCGGAAACGGAGGGCGATATACTCAACCGACTCAAGAAGGGGAGATCAAGTATGGGTGGAGTTACCCGAATCGCCATGATGTGCTTTCCCTTGTTGGGATGGTGTGCTGCTGTGGCAGGAACGCCGGTAGCAGTTTTCCCGATCACTGAAGAATCGATCATGCAGATGCGCAAACAGCATCCGCTCGCCTCGGCTGAGGTGAACGATCCCCTTTATAAAAGGAAGCAGCGATATCAGGGTCTCTGGCTGCGTGACGTGTTAAACAGTTTAGGCCAGAGAGGTCATTCGGAAACCGAACTGTACGTGCGTTTCCGCTGTAAGGACGGGTACCTTCCGATCATGCCTCTGGCTCGCGCGATCCGCGGCCAGGGGTTGATCGCGATCCGTGACGCAAACGCTCGCGAAGGTGAAGACTGGCAGCCGTTGCCTGGGAGCGGAATCTTGACTCTGGCGCCCAGCTACTTAGTTTGGGTTTCGCCTCCAAGCGGCCCCGAAGAATACCCATGGCCCTATCAGATGGTTGCCATAGAATTGGTTACTTCATCCGACGCCTTAGCTGGCCTGGGTCTCGATGGCCTGAAGCCCGGTCATGAGCTGTTCGTCGCGCATTGCCTGAAATGCCACGCCATCAATGGCGTCGGAGGGACATTTGGGCCGGAACTGAACTCTCCTTGCAGCGTAACGGAATACTGGAATCCGCGACTCCTGAGCCGATTCATTGTGAATGCCGGCAGTATTCGAGACGGGACCAAGATGCCGAAGTTCGATTCTTTGCCGACGAAAGACATCCAGGCAATCATCCAGTATCTTCACTCCATGGCCGGCCACAAGCGCCCTGGCGCCGCGTGTCCATAGACGTTGAAGAGCGCCCCTGGTCTATGCGTTATCGATGACCTGCACAAAACCAAATACGACTGGGAAATCCCGCCCGAATTTGTGAGCGGCGAACAACTGCGCAAATGGCGCACTCAGCACACCCTCCAGATCCGTTTCGTTAACAGCATGAAATCCAGGGTTCGCAGAGTACTTTTACAAGTCGGCCAAAATGCGCGTCTTATATCTTAAGAGCGTGGCCCCAGGCACCCTGTTCGTCGCTGGACCAACAGTCACTATGATTTCGCGCCTCGCGAAGACCCTGCTTGTCGCGGCGTCCGCATTCTTTTATACGTTGGTGGTGTTCAACAACCTGACGGATTACAGCTCGAACTATCAGTTTGTGCAGCATGTGCTACTCATGGACTCCACGTCTCCCGGTAATCACGCGATGTGGCGGGCGATCCATCCAGGCTGGATTCACACAGCTTTCTATGACTCGATGATCGCGTGGGAGGTTATATCAATGCTGCTGGCATGGGCTGGTACGCTGCAACTGCTGCGTGCGATCGGCAAGACCGCCACGCTATTTCAAAGCGCGAAACGGTTGGCGATCGCCGGGCTAACCGTCGGCATGCTGATGTGGTTGGGCGCCTTCTTGACCATTGGAGGCGAATGGTTCCTAATGTGGCAGTCGCGGACCTGGAATGGACAAGATGCAGCGTTCAGGATGTTTTTGATTGACGGTGTTATTCTGCTTCTACTGCTGACCCCCGAAGTCGAGCATCACGAGCGGTTGCCCTAGTCGTGAATCCAGAAATAATTAGGCTTTGCAAATCTCCAATCGCCGGCGGCGGGCTTGGCAAACTGTTTGCGCAATACGCGTTCTATTCCGAGCGAGTCGTCGCCATCCGGAAAGTGTAAGGCAGATACGGAACAACCAGCCAGCCTCTATCCCGCAGAAGCACTCCGATTCACGATCCAACTCGAAGGAATGCGGTCTGTCGAGACCTCTTCGACCCGCCGTGAAATCACTCCCGACCAAGTCTCTAGGTATTACGCGACTGATCTCGATTCGATACCCTAACCTCTTTTGCCGCATTGGCCCAAAGCCCGCCTGATTAAACGATGGTTCGCGATCATCACCACCTGCGCTCTGCTCGCTCCTCTATGCTCGTTCGCGGAAATCATCGATATCATCAGCATCTATACAGCCCTGAAGCAGGCGCGAGGTCCTCTCCAGGTCCGAAGGGCATCGACGCAAGCTTTCTAGTTGCGCAACTCGATGCCGCCGGCATCCAGCGAGCAGTAGTGCTTTCGGTGGCATATAGCTTCTCGAATCCGAATAAGCCGCCAGTTCCGAATGAATATGCACACGTCATGGCCGAAAACGATTGGACTAGCGCGCAGGTGGCGAAATACCCTGATCGATTGCTTGGGATCTGTAGCGTTAATCCGCTCAGGCCTTATGCACTCGAAGAGATCGCACGGTGCGCGAAAGACCCAAACCTACGCACAGGGCTCAAGCTGCACTTCGGCAACTCTGACGTCAACCTCGACAATCCTAATGATGTAACGAAGGTGCGCCGAGTTTTCCGCACGGCCAATGCGCAGGGCATGGCAATCGTAGTACACATGCATGCCAACATCGATCATCATCGCCCGTATGGCGCAAAGGAGGCGCGCATCTTCTTGGAACAAATTCTGCCTGAGGCTCCCGGGGTGACGGTACAGATCGCGCATCTTGCGGGCGGCGGAGGCTACGATGACCCGGCAGTCGATAGCGCTCTATCGGTATTCGTGGAAGCGATCGAACGAAAAGATCCTCGGATGAAGAATGTGTATTTTCACGCCTGCGGCATAGCGATTCCTGGCATGTGGGAAGACAAAGCCGGCCTGATCGTCGAGCGCATTCGGCAGATCGGGGTCGGGCGAATTCTTTACGGAACCACGAGTTTCGCACCATCGAAAACAACATTGCGCCGTATGTAATCAACTGGGTCAAGCGTTCACACGCGAATTGATGCAAGCTAGCAGGGTCGTCTTAATGAGTCGTTTCGAAGAGCCAGCGTCGATGCTCCCTCCAAGTCGCGCCTAACAAGTCACTCGACACGGAATCATCCGGCCATTAGCGAGTCGCTTCACGTGAGAGCATCAAACAGCACATCCATCAAACAGCACATCCATTAAAAAATGACATCCATCAAACAGCACATCGAGGGATGCCGCTTCGGCGATTGCCCGGAAGTCCCGGTCGCGTGTCAAAAGCGGTATGCCAGCGTCCAGGCAACTCTGAGCGATCAGGCAATCACACAAACGCGCCTTGCGCCGCTTTGCCAGTACGCTCGCGCGAAGTGTGCCTGCTCGGTTCCAGAATCCAGCATGGATCTCAATGAGCGGCAGTTCTGATAGAAGTTTCGATACTTCAGAAGTAAGCTTTGGATCACTCAGCAATTCGGTCAAGACCGGAGGGACCATGAGCACCTGGCGATTTTCGAGACTCTGGTCGAGTGTTTCGACATCCTTGCCGGAATCACCTTGAAGAAAGGCAATCCATGTACTTGTGTCCGCCGCGATCATCGATCGACCTTAAGTTCAGCGGAAGTCCGGGAAAAGCGAACCTTACCGCGAAGGCCTCGCAGCTTTGCATAGGTCTGCGATGCAGCAACTAGCTGCAACCCCGTGCGCACCGTCTGGGTAATGCCCGTCCCACTTGCCTGTTGAGCCTTCTCCAGCAGTTCAGGTGGGATTTCGACAGTGATCTTGCGCGCTCTCTCCATATGTGCTGATGGTACCGTACCGCATACCAGCATGCGATATGGTGTGGTCGCGTTCCGCGCGGCTATTTCGTACCCGCAGCCGTCGCCCCTCGAGATCCGCGATCGCTATTGCATTCGTAGCATAAGGCTGGACGCGGCTCAACTCTTTACGCCCTTTTCGGGATTCCACGTACCTTGCAGCTTGCGCACGTACACGATCTGGCCGATGTGATACGCGTTGTGGGTGCAGAGATTGCCAATGGTGTTTGCCCATTTGGCGAGCTGCTGGTCGTCGGCCGTTTCCACAACTTTCTCAAGGTCGGTCATGACCTGGTCGAGTTGATTGACGATATCGGCCCACTGCTTGTTGTCGAACTTGTCGAAGGTTTCCTTGTTGTCGCCGGTGAACTTCTCATTCTTGATGTTTCGAAGGTTATTCAGATTGCGCCGATTCCAGAACAGCAAATGGTAAGCGAGTTGCCCTGCTGAATGCCCGCCATTGGGAGGCTGCCAGTTGGCCTGTTCTGCCGTTAGGCCTTCAACGGCGATGTTGATCGGGACGAACCATTCGGCTTTGTTGTGAGTGGTGCGCAACTCGTGCAGCAAAAGGCTCCGTAATGTAGCCGGTTGTGGCTGAGTCTGAGCGGACAGCGAAAGTGTTGGCAGGGCGATGAACAAGAGAAGAAGGGGGAGGCGTGATTTCAAACGAGTTCTCCTTCCAGAAAGTGGCACCTGACATCATACCCGAAGAACTGGGGCCTTCCGCGGCGTTTACAGATGGTCGCTGGCGAGAACAGCCCTTTCCACGGTTGTTATGACTTGGTCCAGAAGCCGCGTTCTGGTTCACCACTTTAGCCGAACGTACAGTTATCCAAGGGTGTTG